>CAJTRO010000019.1:272-63100 GCA_910579015.1 uncultured Dorea sp.
CTCGTGCCGATAGAACCAGAGGATTTTCTGTTTCTTGAGAATGTCTGCGGTACGAAACTGGCAAATGACATGCGTCTTTCAACTGTAAGTGTAGATAGAGAGGGTAAGGTGAAGAGCGCCGCAGGTGCATTAAAGCCTTATATAGGAAGGATTACCAGGCAAAGATTGAGACATCGGTATGTGACGGCTGAGGTACAGTTGTTTAACAGAGTAGAGAATGTTCTGTTTGGAATTCGTGTTGAGGGTGATCCGGGGTAGATATACAGCAAAATATCCGTATAAAGGAGCGCAGAATTATGGATGGCGTGATAAGCAAACAGGAAGTAAAACGCAGTATACCGTTTAGTCCTCCCGATATAAGTGAAGCAGAAATCAGCGAGGTGGCAGAGGCATTGCGGTCGGGATGGATTACAACGGGGCCTCGTGTCAAGGAGTTCGAAAAACGGCTTGCGGCTTATATAGAAACCGGCCGTGTAGATCTTCCCTATGATGAAAATGAAAAAAAATATAATAATCGTGTAGTATGTCTTAATTCAGCAACGGCGGCAGAAGAACTGAACCTGAGAATTCTGGGGATAGGTCCTGGAGACGAAGTGATCGTTCCTGCATACACATATACAGCATCGGCTTCTGCGGTTATCCATGTCGGGGCAAAGGTTGTCTTTGTCGACAGCCAGAAGGATGGAGATGCAGTAACACATTTGCCGGAGATGGACTATGAAGCAATGGAAGCAAAGATTACGGACAAGACGAAGGCGGTTATTGCAGTCGACCTGGGAGGGATTGTTTGTAATTACGACAGAATTTTTGAGGCTGTGGAAAGAAAAAAACATCTGTTCAGGCCGGACAGCGAGGTGCAGTCAGCTCTCGGCCGTGTTGCAGTGACGGCCGATTGCGCTCATTCTCTGGGAGCGTGCAGGAAGGGAAAAATGGCAGGGGAGATAGCTGATTTCTCCAGTTATAGTTTTCATGCAGTGAAGAATATCGTAACTGCGGAAGGAGGAGCGTCAACATGGAGAAAGATACCGGGGATAACCGATGGAATGCTTTATCGTCAGTATCAATTATATAGTCTTCATGGACAATCTAAGGATGCGCTTGCAAAGACCAAAGCCGGTGCGTGGGAATACGATATTTTAGGCCCATGGTACAAGTGTAACATGACTGATATCATGGCTGCGATTGGGTTGAAACAGTTAGAACGATATCCGCGGATGCTGGAACGTCGAAGAGAGATCATAACACGATATGATGAAATCTGTGACGAGCTGGGAGTGGAGCATCTCAATCACTATGGAACAGATCATATGTCATCCGGACATTTGTATCTGACAAGAATATCCGGGATTAATTCGAATCAGAGAGACAGGATTATCTCTGAGATGGCGAGATGCGGCATAGCCGCAAATGTTCATTATAAGCCGCTTCCCATGATGACGGCTTATAAGGAGTTGGGATGGGATATCAAGGATTTTCCCAACGCATACGACTATTATCATAATCTGATAACATTGCCGCTTCATACAAAGCTGTCAGATGAAGAGGTCGAGTATGTGTGTGAAAATTTTAGGAATATAGTTAAGCGCTGTTAAAATGCGGTTAAATATAAAAGTTTGATAAGAGAGAAATTGGGAAGAATTGATGAAAAAGAATGATTGGTTAAGAGGCAGATATCTGATTCGATGTCTCATGAGACGAGATGGATATGATCATGCCGAGTATTTAAAGAAGCATAACTGTTTTTACAGTATAGGAGAGAACTGCTTTTTTCAACCATGGAATCTTCCGGCAGACAGTAAATTTATAAAGCTTGGAAACAATGTGGTTATTGCATCTGGAGTGAGTTTTATATGTCATGATGTGATTCATCATGTCTTGAATCATATATGTGATTCAGAGAGTGTGGACATGGCAGAAATTGAATATTCGACATTCTATGATGTGATTGATATAAGGGATAATGTATTTGTAGGAGCTAACAGTACAATTCTTGCGGGAGTTACGATAGGACCAAATGTCATAGTTGCCGCCGGAGCGGTGGTGACTGAAGATGTTCCGGAAGGGAAGATCGTGGGCGGAGTTCCGGCAAAAGTGATTGGAGAGTTTGAAAAGCTTCAGCAAAAACGTAGAAGATATAGTACCGTGATGCAAGGAATTCATAAGGATGAGAAATTAAAGAAGTTATGGGAAGGACATTGAGCAGCCTGAATAAAAAAAATGAATATTATAGACAGAGAAGACTTTTGATCCTTGGAGCCTCGGACTTTCAACTGCCGGCTATTCTGGAAGCAAAAAAAATGGGAATTTATGTAGGCGCAGCCGATATAAATCCACAGGCGGCAGGGATACCTTATGCAGATGAATTCTTTCGTGTAAGTACAATAGATGAGAAGGGTGTGTTGGAAGCCGCGAAAGAGTTTCGGGCCGAAGGGATTATCACATTGTGTACAGATATGCCTGTAAGAGCCCTTGCTTATGTATGTGAAGAGATGGGACTGGTTGGATTAGACTATGAATCAGCAATACGATCTACAGATAAGGGAGCGATGATCCGTGCATTTGAGAAGAATGATGTGGAGCATCCGGGATACATGGTCATATCGGAGGCAGAAGATTACAGGAATGGACATACCGGAAAGATAATCACACAAATAGAAGAAAAGTTAAAGTATCCTCTTATCACCAAGCCGACAGACAATTCCGGAAGCAGAGGAATTATGCTTGTAGAAAATAGAGAACAGCTTTCTTATGCGATACAGTATAGTTCAATGAATGGACGGAATGGAGACATTATCATAGAAGAGTATATGAGAGGTCCGGAGGTCAGTGTTGAGATGATTGTCATGGACGGTATTGCACATGTCATTCAGATTACCGATAAACTGACGAGTGGTCCGCCGCATTTTGTAGAATTAGGGCATTCAGAACCGTCAGGACTTCCATATCATGTCAAGGAGAAGATAGCGGATTTGGCAGGAAGGGCGGCGAGGGCAGTGGGCATAAAAAACGGAACAGCCCATGCGGAAGTGATCCTCACAGACGATGGTCCTAAGATGGTTGAGATTGGAGCAAGGATGGGCGGTGACTGTATTACAACACACCTGGTTCCGTTTTCAACGGGAATTAATATGACGAAGGAAATGATTAAGATCGCATTAGGAGAAAGGCCGGATATTGAAAGAAAATTTGATAAAGGTTCGGCGATCCGTTTCATCAGGCCGATGACGGGCAGAGTGATCTCTATTTCGGGTGTGGATGAAGCCGGTGCGGTTCCGGGAGTGAAGGCTGCCAGGGTACAGTGTACGTCTGGACAGGAGCTTAAGGAACTTGAGAATGGAACAGGCAGGATCGGATACGTAATAGCGCAGGCGGAGACCTCAGAAGAAGCTGTAAGAATCTGTGAAAATGCATTGAAACTTATAAAAATTAACGTAGCAGCGGGAAAGGAAGAAAAGGAGCATGATATATAAGCAGTATGTGAAACATGTACTGGATCTTCTTGCGGCTCTGACCGCCATGCCTTTCGTCTGCCTGATTATACTATTGTTTGCTCCGGTTATTTATCTGGAAGACAGAGGGACAGTTTTCTATAAGGCGAAAAGGCGCGGTTTGAACGGAAAAGTGTTTGATATGTACAAGCTGCGTTCTATGAAGATGAATGCGCCAGACTTAAGAAATGAGGATAATTCTACATTCAATTCTTCCAGTGATCCAAGAGTAACAAGGATAGGAGGGTTCCTGAGAAAGACGTCGATTGATGAACTGCCGCAGATATTTAACATCATAAAAGGTGATATGAGTGTAATAGGTCCAAGGGCGCCAATTCCGATAGAAGGACATAAATGGGAAGACTTAAGTGAGGAAAAGAGGAAACGGCTGAGTGTCAGGCCGGGAATCAGTGGATATTCGCAGGCAAAATTCCGTAACTCTATCAGTATGGAAGAGAAGCTTAAATGGGACTGCTATTATGTGGATCATGTCAGTTTTATGCTGGATCTAAAGATAATAGTCTGGACAATAAAATCAGTTGTGCTGCAAAAAAACATCCATTCAAATGAATAGAACTTTGTCGGGAGGATAATTAAGATGCATAGTGTTAGAAAGAGGCTTCTGATTCTGGGCGGGACTTCGGCATCTGAGGGAGTTGTGAGAGAGGCCAGAGAGCTTGGCGGTGTATACATTATCGTTGCAGATGACAGGAAAACAGGACCTGCAAAGGAAATGGCGGATGAAGCCGTAGAGATCAGCACAACAAATACAGAGGAATTAGCTGCTCTGGTGAAAGAAAAAGGAATTGACGGTGTTTTTTGCGGTCCGACAGAATTCAATCTTATGAATGTCATGAGATTATGTGAGGCCGCAGATCTGCCTTTCTATGCTTCAGAACAACAGTGGGAACAATGTTCGAATAAAATAAGCTTTAGAAAGTTATGCAAAAAATATGGAATCCCATGTGCACCAGAGTATGGATTGTCAGGAGAAGCAGACAGCAAAGAAGGTATTTCGGTCGAGTATCCGGTGATCGTAAAGCCTGTAGATGGGTGCAGCTCTAAAGGTGTAAGAGTCTGCCGGAATCTTGATGAGTTAAAAGAAGCATATGATTTTGCATTACAGTATTCTGCTTTGAAAAAGGTCATTGTAGAGAAATACATTGTCGGAGATTATGGCATCGTCTGTAGATATATAGCCATTCAAGGCCGTATTTACCTGCTCGCCGTAAATGACAATTATACGGCAGATACAAGTAATGGAGAGATAATGATTACGGCCGCATCCCTTTTTCCTTCGAGGCGGATTGATGAATTTATCACCAATATCCATCCGAAGATTGTAAATATGGCAAGAGGTATTGGGATTGAAAATGGCGCCTTTTTTATTCAGGCAAGAGTTGATGGGGAGACTGGAAATATATATTTCCATGATATGGGATTCCGACTCAGCGGCGGCCAGCTGTATCCAATCTATAAGACAATCTATGGATTCAGTGATATGAAGATGATGATTCGTTTCGCATTGGGAGAACCTATGGCGTCGGAGGATGAACTTCTAAAAATAGAGCCTCATTTTTATGGTAAGGTAGTCGGAAATCTGAGTATCCCTTTACTTCCCGGGGTGATTAGAAGGATAGAAGGTATTGAAAAGATCAAAAAGGATGAGCCGGTCATTGATGTTCTTCAATATTATCATGAAGGGGATGAAATGACACAGGAACAAACAGGTACTTTGATGCAGCTTTTTTGCCGGATACGGTTTGTTGTTGATTCCTATGAAGAAGCGGCAGAGAAGATGGAGTATTATCAAAGCTGTCTGAACGTAACAGACGGAGACGGAAGAGATCTGATCTATAGAAGATTTGATACAAGGCGCTTATTTCCGTCAGTGTGAAAGATTGAAAAAGTGCTGTCTGTGATCAAATGCAGGAGAGATAAGATGCCAAAGATTCTTTTAACAACAAGATATACACAGAAGCCGTTGGAAATTCTGGAATCAATTCTTCCATCTGATTATACATTGATCATGCTGGATCAGGTTACACAGGAAGATCTGATAGAGAAGAGTTCTCAGGCGGAATATCTACTTGTGAGCGGCCGGTTGAAAATAGACGCTTTTGTGCTTGACAGGATGGCGTCCCTGAAGATGATACAACGTACAGGGGTTGGCCTGGATTCCATGTCTCTGGACGAGATTGCGAAAAGAAAGATTCCGGTTTATGTAAATGCAGGAGTGAATGCCGACAGCGTTGCAGAGCATACGGTGATGCTCATGCTGGCCGGATTAAGAAGACTTCCTGTGATTGACTCAAATGTAAAAAGATGCGTATGGGAAAAGCAGAACCAAGGGACATTAACTCGTACTTTGAAAGGAAGAAATGTCGGCATCATAGGTATGGGTAATATCGGGAAGGCGGCAGCCAGGCTGCTGCGTCCGTTTGGAGCAGCGGTATTTTACTATAACAGGCACAGGCTCAGCCCCGAGGAAGAGGAGGAATTAAATATCAGCTATTTGGCGTTGCCGGATATCTTGGAACAGTCTGATATCATTTCATTGCATTGTCCCGTAATGGAAGATACAAAACATCTGATTTGCAGAAAGACGATCAGCAGGATGAAGGACGGAGTGATCATTGTCAACACGGCGAGAGGGAGGATTATCTGTGAGGAAGATCTGATCCATGCGCTGAGTACCGGTAAGGTTGGTTTTGCTGGATTGGATGTCTTTGAGAACGAACCTCTCAGGCATTCCAAACTGACAGAGTTAAAAAATGTCATATTAACTCCTCATATTGCAGGGGTTACATATGATGCGTTCTATCGTATGATGCATGATGCCGTGCGTAATATTAAGTTTTTTGAGGAAGGGAGACTGCCGGAGATTGAACAGTATCGTCTCAAGCAAGGGGAAGAATGAATTCGACAGATGCTTTTGTAGAATATTTATTCGAAATGAATACATCTATACCCGAACGGGTGATTGATAAAGCAAAGCAGTGCGTCATGGATTACCTGGGAGCTGTTTATGCAGGAGCCAGTGTAAACAGAACGGCTTTCGACCAGCTTCAAAATATGCAGGAAGGGAAATGTACCGTTTTTGGCTGTCCAATTAAGACAGATGAATTGACGGCTTCTTTCATAAATGGATACAATGCACACACAGTTGAGATGGATGACGGACACCGATTTGGAATGATCCATTTGGGTGCGTCGATCATCTCGGCTGTTTTGGCGGTTGGAGAAATAGAGAAAATTGAATTCAGAAGAATTCTGTCTGGTATAGCCATCGGGTATGAGGCGGCTGTCCGTATGGCAGTTTCTGTTCAGCCGGGACATAAAAAAAGGGGATTTCATACATCGGGCACATGCGGCACAGCGGGTGCTGCGATTGGTGCGGCGTTTGCATTGGGGTATGACCGTGAGGAAGTGAAAAGTACGATTTCGGCGGCGGCAACAAGTGCGGCCGGATTGTTAGAGATCCAGGAAGATTCGTCCCAGCTGAAGCCGTATAATATCGCACATGCGTCGATGTCCGGCGTGATGGCTGCGCGGATTGGAAAGTGTAGATTTGTTCCGCCGGACGATATGCTTGGCGGAAAGCGGGGAGCACTCCGTATATTAAGTGACTTCTTTTCCAAAGAAAAATTAATACACAGGTCTGAGTTATATGAGATTGAAAGAATATATGTCAAACCTTATGCCGCGTGCAGGCATTGTCATTCGGCAATAGAAGGGGCAATTTCAATTGCGGAAAGCTGTTCTGTTTTACCAAAGGAAGTGAAGAGAATAGACGTATATACGTATGAACTGGCTGTAAAAGGACATGACCACAAAAAGATACGCGGCGTGACATCGGCAAAGCTGAGTCTCCCCTATAGCGTTGCGGCTGCATTTGTCAGAAAAAGCGGTGGATTAGAGATTTTTGGAATTGAAGAAATAAATGACAAAGATATACTGGCTATGACGGATAAGGTCCATGTTATTCCGTTTGAAGAATTTACGGCGGCAAGCCCTGACAAGAGGATTTCGGAAGTACATGTGGTGACGCAGGATCATACGTATTGTCACAGGGTAGATTATGCTAAGGGCGAACCTGAAAATCCTTTGTTAAAAGAAGAGATAGAAGAAAAATTTATCCATTTAATGAAATGGGCAGGACAGGGTAAGGCAGGAAATGAAGTTTTGAGAATGTTTTCTCAAGATGTGATATCAACTGAGAGATTGTTTAGATTACTTAATTAACAGCAGGAAGGAAATCAAAATGAACGAGACAAGAACATTTTTAAGATCAATCGGGATGCCGGAGGGAGATTTGTATTCTCTTCCCACATCCAATAAACGTTTCTGTGACGGAGGGCAATACCGGTTTGAGGTTCCCGGTATCCAAGGTCCAAAGGTGATGAGAGCATTATTAGAAGCAATGGACCATTACGGGCTGTATCTGCACCGTGTCACACAGACACAGGGAATCATGCGGCTGACGGATGACGAGATAAGTAAGATGGTGGAATTGGCAAAGGAATGGAAGACAGATCTGATGCTTGCAATCGGCCCCAGGGCAACTACCGATACGAGTGCGTCTGTCCATACTGAGGAAGGGGTGCGCATGGGATACCGTCTGCGGGGGCAGGAGCAGATCGTAAGGGCTGTTGAGGATGTAAAAAGGGCTACAAGATTGGGATGTACCGGATTCTTGGTATATGATGAAGGGTGCTTGTGGCTGTTGGATCAGATGCGTAAAGCAGGGGAGATTCCTTCTGAATGTCATTTCAAGGTAAGCGCACATGCCGGGCATGGGAATCCTTGTTCGGCGAAGCTGTTGGAAAGTATCGGAGCCGATTCGATCAATCCGGTCCGCGATATCCAGCTTCAGATGCTTTCGGCCATGAGACAGGCTGTAGACTGCCCGATTGATATCCATACGGAAAATCCGAAGTCTACGGGTGGATTTATCCGCCACTATGAGGTGCCGGAAATGATTCGTGTGGCGGCGCCGATCTATTTGAAGACCGGAGGCTCTGTGGCGGTTACTCACAGCTGGGACAGTACGGAGGATGATGCGAGAAAGCGCGCGAAGCAGTGCTTGTTGGTCAAAAGAATGATAGATGAGTATTATCCGGAAGCTGTCTGGTCACCGAGAGGGAATTGTAAATAAAATGGTCAGCAGCTTACATAGAGTGTGAAGGGAGAGAGGATACAAATGAGACACCATTTATATAATCCGGATTTTCAGTTTGTGAAACCGCCGGAGGAGTTTAACAAATATACAGACAGGGAGGTACTCCAGTATTGTCTGGGGGCTACTATGTATATGCCGGGACACCGGGATTTTACAGAAGCAATCTTAACGCATAAATATCCGGGACTGACGGCAATGATCATGTGTTTTGAAGATGCCTGTGCGGCAGAGGATGTTAAAAGAGCAGAGGAAAACAGTATACATACTCTGGATGTGTTGTCTGAAAAATTAGATAAGGGCGAAATTACCTATGCAGAACTTCCCTTGTTATTTTTTCGGGTTCGTAATATGGAGCAGTTCAGACATTTCACGACTATGCTGCGGCCGGAGCATGTGAAGGTCCTTGCAGGGTTCAATTTTCCCAAATTCAACACCAGAAATGGAGAGGAATATTATACATATCTTCTGGAATTGAATGAAAAATTTGGTGAGGTTCTCTATGGTATGCCTATCATTGAGGATAAGATTGCGGCCTATAAGGAAACCAGAGTAAACGAACTGGCGGGGATCAAAGCTATTTTGGATCAGTACAGAGAGCTTGTGTTAAATGTCCGTGTGGGTGCAACAGATTTTTCTTCCTGCTTTGGAGCGAGACGAGATGTAGAATATACAATTTATGATATTGTCACAGTCAGGGATATTCTTTCAGATATATTGAATATATTCACCTGGGAAGGGGAATATGTGGTGTCTGGTCCAGTGTGGGAATATTTTAAGGCGAAGAGGAGTATGCGCTTTTTGGAACTGCCCAAGATCAATATACAGGAGTCGCTTTTGCGCCGTGAACCGTTAGTCAGTCCGGAGGCGGATGGACTGATGAGAGAGTTGATTCTTGACAAGGCGAATGGATTTATCGGTAAAACGATCATTCATCCCAGCCATATCAATTATGTGAACGGGATTTTGGCTGTGACAAGAGAAGAATATGAGGATGCCATGCAGGTACTTGATACATCAGGCGGAGTTATTAAAAGCAGTATGTCTAATAAGATGAACGAAATCGGGCCGCATCATCTCTGGGCGAAAAAACTGGCGGCAAGAGCAAGGGCTTACGGTGTGATTGAGAATAAGCAGAGCTATCTGGAATTGTTTGGCACAGATTAAACTTAAGTTTTGTGGGAGGGAGATCATGAAGACATTGAATACGCCGCTTGGCGAGGATGAGATCAGAGATTTGAATGTTGGGGATCAGGTGCTGATCAGCGGGTATATATACTGCGGACGAGATGCTGTGCTGCCAAGAGTATGTTCCTTAGTGGAGTCTGGCGAAATTGAACACACCGATATCCACCTGCGCGGGAGTGTGATCTTCCACACGGCAGTGAGCCCGGCAGGAGTGGGCCCGACCACAAGCGGTAAGATGGAGATTGAAGGCAGTTTTGAAATTCTGTCTCAGGCGGGAGTAAAGCTTCACTTGGGAAAAGGAGCGATTAAGAGTGAAACGGTGAAGATGCTAAAGGAGAAGAATTCGGTATATGCAATTATCCCGCCTGTGACGGCGCTTCTTGGGAATAATATACTGGAACAGCGTCTTGCTGCGTTTCCGGAACTTGGCATGGAAGCACTTTATGAGCTGAAAGTCAGAGATTATCCGGCGATCATTGCGGCGGCTCATAATAACAGTATTTACTGATGGAGGGCATAATGGAATATAACAGAGAAGTTGTGGAGCAAGTCTGTGATACGCTTATACGGGCAGGTTCCACATTTCTTCCGGATAAGAAGGAAGCATATAAAAGAGCGATAGCAAAAGAAACAAATACGCAGTCCAGATGGGTAATGGAGACTATATTGGAAAATGCAGAAACGGCTGAAAAGAACAGGAGTCCGCTGTGTGACGATACGGGTATCCCCCATATCCTCGTGGAGGCCGGCCCTGATATTTCTGTTACCGGTACTGTTCTTGATTCCATACGGGAAGGGGTTCGAAAAGGGCTTAAGGGGCTGCCTGGCAGACCGATGGCAGTGAAGGGAAATGATCTTGAGAGGATTGCACAGTCTCAGGGAATGTATGAAGATCCTGGGATGCTTAATATGGCGCCGATCCTGATTCGGAGTATTAACAAGGATGTGCTCAGGATCCATGTAGTGATGTTTGGCGGCGGGCCTGCGATCCAGGGGCATACACACAGGGTATTTCATAAGCATACGGTTGAAGAAGTGAAAAACCAGATTATAGAATGGGCAAAGGAGTCCACGAGGAAGCTTGGATGTTCTCCATGCACACTGGCTGTCGGAATCGGACGTTCTCATTATGAAGCCGCAGCATTAATGATGCAGTCTATGATAGACGGGACATACGATAAACAGTCTGAGACAGAGCAGGAGATTACGCAAAGAGTTAATGAAGCAAATATAGGTGCGCTGGGGCTTGGAGGGAATACTACTGTTCTTGCCACTTTTATGAAAGTAGGTCCACAGCGGGCATCGGGAGTACGTATTGTCTGTATGAGACCATGCTGTTGTTTTGAACCAAGAATTGCAAGCGTAGAATTGCATGGAGTGTAACCAGATGAAAGCAGAAAGAAAAAAGGTATTGGAAATCGCCGGGGGGTTCCGGGAAAATATAAATGGAATGCCGTTGAGCGGTGGAGTGGCCGCCATGCTGAGTAATTATTGTGCCAAGGCGGATAAAGAGAAATTGACATTTGATTTTCTGGCGTTGAAGAATCAGTGTTTTGAACAGTATAGAGACGAATTAGAAGCGAATGGCTGGAATCTATATTGTCTCGATCTTCAGGAAAATGGACTAAAGCGAATGGTGCGGTTGATATGGCGGTTAAGCATATTTGTGAGAAGACAGAGGTATGATGCGGTTCATATCAATATAGGTTCGTTTTTTCCTGTATTGTTCTGTGCGGCTGCGTCTAGAATTGGCGGTGCGAGGATAATAGTTGCGCACTCACATAGTACGGGCATCTATTCCCCCAAAAAGCGTTTTATGGCAGACATGTGCAAGCCTCTTCTGACAATTTTTGCAACAGATTATTGCGCATGTTCGAAAAAGGCAGCAGAGAATCTTTTCTCAAAACGTGTTATACAAAATGAGAAGTACAAAATAGTCCGTAATGCAATAGAGAGTGAGAAGTTTAAGTTTAATCCATTAGTCCGAAAAGAAATCAGGATGGAATTAGGGATTGGTGATGAATTGGTGATCGGACACGTCGGACGATTCGTTGACGCCAAGAATCATGCCTTTCTGCTGGATATTTTCAGTGAAATAAAAAAGAAGATGCCGCATACAAAGCTGCTTCTGGTCGGAGACGGACAGCTTCGAAGTGAGATTGAGGCGAAGGCAGACGGGCTTGGGATTTATAATGATGTGATCTTTACTGGTCAGAGAAAAGATACGCACAAATATTACTGGGCGATGGATGTGTTTGTAATGCCTTCTCTATATGAAGGGTTTTCAATTGTGTCTTTGGAGGCACAATGTGCAGGGCTTCCATGTTACGTTTCTGATACAGTTCCTGATGAAGTCAATATTTCGGATTTGTATCGTTCATTCAGTTTAAAAAAGGGGCATAGGGACATAGCAGTACAGATAATCAGAGATATAGAGCATTTTTCAAATCGTAAAGATATGTCAGAGACAGTCAGGAGAAATGGGTACGAACTGCAAGATAATGTAAGGTTGTTTGAGGAGCTGTATGAGTAAGCAGTATCATGGAAAGATATGCATTTATGGGGAAAGGAAGTGTATGTTGAATGGGTGATTTCAATAGAGGTATTATGGCAAAAAAAAGCTCTTATGTGTCACAGAAACAGCTTTTGCTGTTATTCTGTGCTTTTTTCTTTTCTGCCGTATCTATAGCGGCAGGAGTGGATGTGATGTATTCTTTGGCACTCTTCCTGTGGTTTCTTTCTATGATTTATACAGTGAGTAATCTTCGGCAGAGAGCATTATATTTTGTCTTTTTAATCTCTTTTTTTGTTTTCCTGCTGGGAGGACATTTCTGTTATGAATATTTTGGAATGTCCGTCAATTATTATTTTGGAGAAAGTTTCTATTTTCATTCGAATCTCTGCCTGTTTCTCAGTCTGGCGGCTGTTTTGGCAGGATACATATTTGCAGGAAAAGCGAAGCTTGAGAAAAGGTTTAAACGGAACACAAACACAGCTGAAAGAGATAGTATGAGTCGGAGAAATTATTCGACTAAGAATGTAAGACAGTATAGTAAACTGTTGTTTTACATAACATATCCGTTCTGGATCTATACGATTATGGGAAGGGTTTCATTTGTTTTCTCAAGCTCCTATTATTCGTCCTATGTTGAGTATGAATCGTCTGCACCGTATACAGTTAAAGCGATTGCGGCTATGACTCCTTATTTTTTCTATCTTTTTCTTGCGACATTGCCGGCTAAGAAGGAGTGTAAATTACCGATTACATTATATTTAGTATATGCGTTTGTGTCATTGTTCACAGGCAGACGGAGTTTTTTTATGGTAATGATTCTGTTTATTATGCTCTATTTCATATATCGATATTATAGAAATGAGGAGGAAGCCTGGATAAAAAGAAAATATATCGTCACAGCAGTTATTGCAGGTCCTATACTTGTCATTATATTGCAGATGATTCAATTTATCCGTGCAGGAGAATCTGCATCTGGACAATCTATTGTAGAATTGCTGTTCGGTTTTTTTCAGCAGCAAGGTTTTAGCTCAAGCCTTCTTCGGTTGGAACGATATTATGAAGGATATATTCGTGAGGATGCCTTTTATTCATTTTTCGGGATTGTTAAATATTTTAGAACGAACTCGATTTTGAAAATTATTTTTAATCCTCAGTACGATTTTTCTTATGTGGGTAATAGTATTGATTATGCTCTTAAAGGTAACTCCTTGGCAAATGCATTGAGCTATGCCGCTCTGGGTAAAATAAATTATCTGACCGGGCAGGGGGTAGGTTCATGTTATATTGCAGAGCTGCATCATGATTTTGGATATTTTGGGGTTGTGCTTGGAAGCATGGTATATGGGATAATGATGAAGATTATAAACAAGATATGGAACAGTACATACAGACCGAATGTCTGGACAATAGCTATAGGGTTCGCAATGGTAGAGAGCTTTATTAAGGCGCCCAGATGGAATTATGATATTTTTATTTCTTATTTTCTTGATTTGGGAATGTGGATGGCATTTGCGGCAGTATTTGGGCTGTGTAATGTGATGAAGAGGAAAAGACATGTATAGGTTAAAGAATATTATTACAGTATATTGTAATAAATTTATCAGGAATAGATTTGCATCGAGACTTCTGAAAAATGCTGTCGTATCCTTTGCGGGTGAAGGAGGTGCGGCTGTAATTACCTTTATCACTACAATCATACTGATCCGTCTTATTGGAAGTACTAAATATGGGATTCTGATGGTTGCTAATTCTTTCATTATTATTGTAGATACATTAGTAAATTTTCAATCGTGGCACGCTATGGTGGCATTTGGAGCTCAGGCGGAGGAGAAGAAAGATTCGGAATTTATGGAGTCCTTGATCAAGATTGGATCGGTAATCGATTTTGGCACGGCAATTCTTGGCACAGTGATCGCATTGGTAACTGCTCGTTTTTTTTCTACGGTCATGTTGTGGAACGATGAAATTACGCAGTGTATTTATATGCTTTCATTTATGATATTGTTTAATTTTACCGGGACGTCTGTTGGGATCATAAGACTTTTTGATAAATTTAAATATTATTCAATCTTCAGGATAGTAACTGAGATACTCAGATTTACTTTTGTGATTATTTTTTGTGGTGTAATGAAGAAAGGATTGTACGGTGCGGCTTTGTCGTATGCGTTGGGGTATGTGCTCGGATACATTTTTCTTTTTATCATGTTTCTTCATGTAATACGGCTTAGAGATGATATTTCTGTCACTGGAATCATGGAAGCTGATGTAAAAAAATATTGGAAGAGAATCTTTTCATTTACTTGTTGGACAAGCCTTACATCTAGTGCAGATATACCGGTGCAGCAGATGGATGTTATATTTTTGTCGATGATTTCTTATGAGGTTGTGGCTGTATTCAAGGTGTATAAGCAGATTGGGCAGGCATTGTCGAAATTGACTACCCCGTTGAAACAGGCGGTCATGCCGATTTTTTCTGAGCTTATTGCAAAGGGAAAGATAAGAGAAAGTTATGAATATATGATGAAAATGACAAAGAAAATGCTTGTGATCCTTATTCCTTCCGTTCTTGTGGTAACGGGTGTGAGTGTGGTATTTATGCATTTTACATTGAGCCGGGAGTATGTAGATTATTGGTATATCTTGCTTATTTATATGCTGTTGAGAGCGTGCGCCCTTGCATATGCTCCTATGCATCCGCTTTTTATCGCAATGTCAGCTGTTAAGCAAAACTTTTTCCTTGCTCTGTCTGCAAATATCGTATATATTGCATTGGTGTGGAGTACGATAACGAGGCTTGGGATATGGGCGGTCATATTGGGGATTTTTGCAGAATATTTTATAACGATAACGTTCAAAAAGCGGGCGATAGAGAGGATTGTGGCAGATCATTCAGAACCTTCATGATGCAGGGCTTGAACTTTGAACGGCTTTGTTGTACTATATATGAATAATTTGATCGGAATGGTATTTTAGCCGGCAGGGTGAGCAGAAGAGAATTTCTATTGAAAGAGAGGTGAAATCTCATGCAGTCTATCAGGATCCAGACAGATGAGAATCAGCGGGAAATATTCGAGCATGAGACGGTGCAGTTTCCGTTGATGATCAAACATGACCATCTGAATGATTATTTTGAGAGATATGTTTGTTGTCACTGGCATGAGGATTTTGAGATAGCTGTTATTCTTCAGGGAAATATGTGTTATCAGGTGAAGGATCATTCTTTTAACCTGAATCCGGGAGACGGGATTGTGATCAATTCACGGGTGCCGCATACGGTTATGGCGCTGGGGGAAGCGGAGCCGGTCGTATTGACGACGATATTTTCACCATACCTGCTGTATGGGACACCAGCCAGCACGATCTATCAGGAGCTTTTAAGCCCGTACATGAATACGCCGGAGCTTGCGGGAATACTCCTTCCGGAACATGATGTGGAGACGATGAAAGAGATAGATGCCCTGTATCAGGAGGCATCCTTTGGAGTAGAGCTTAAGATCAAGGGGATGTTATGTAATCTGTTCTATGACCTGCTTTCCAGGCGGAGATATATGCTGTCGCCGGGGAAAGCCGCAAAGGAAGAGTCGCTGTCAAGGCTTCGGATCCTTCTGGACGCGATCCATGAGAATTATGCACAGCAGTTATCACTTACGGAATTAGCATCAAAGATAGCTGTCTCGAAGGAAGGGTGCTGCCGGTTCTTTAAGAGCATGACAGGAAAGACGATTTCCCAGTATCTGGAGGATTACCGGGTGTCTCAGGGAATCCTGCTTCTTCAGGAGGATCAGTATTCGATCATGCAGGTCTCTTATCTGGTCGGATTCGGGAATCCGGGGCGGTTCTCGGCCGCGTTTGCCAGACGGATGAACTGTACGCCAAGTCAGTATCGTAAGAAGTTGAAGGATATGTAGCCAGGAGGTGCTTTTGCATCTCCTGATTTGTTATGGGTTAAAAGCGGTGTGTACACCATTTTTCCAGAAGGCTGATCAGGGAGTACAGGATGGTTGCCATGATGCATAGAAGGACGATGCTCATCAGGAGCCAATCCATTTTAAACAGGTATGGGGGCATTCTGATACGGTGTGATAACGAGGGGGATGTCGAATATTTTTCATGTACAAAGATAGTGGAATCGTATATAATCATATCAGGATAATAATTTTAACGGGAGAGGAAGTCTATGAAGCAGGGGTGTACAGCAAAAACCAGGGGAGCCGTCATGCCGTCAGGTCTTTATGTCCTTAAGCACAAGGACATGGATGTGGCGATGGTTCAGATTGACATGGCGACCGGGAAGATAGAGTATGTATTGGATATCTATCTGCCGGAAGAACTGCCGGTCGGTGTTGACGGAGACGTACAGCATATTGCCGCATGGTGGGCTTCCCGTGCAGTTCCGGATTCACGCAGAGGCATTCAGCAGGTTCTGCATTGCCTGAACGAGGAGACGAACCTTTCGCTGATGCTGTCGGCCTATGGGCTGGGGCTGACAGACCATTACTGGATGCAGCCGATAGGAGAAGAATTATACTGGAGGGATCTGAATTTTTATGAGAATGATTTTTCAGACGAACTGGGTAATCTTCTGACGGATTCAGGAAGAGTGGATATGGAGATGAATATTTCTAAGTTTTCTCCGGCTTCTTCGGTCAACGGCGAGATGAAGAAGAAATGGGTGAGGATGGAGGATACCCGCTATCTGATGAAGGTAAATGTAAATGATTACGGACAGCAGGCGGTGAATGAACTGATAGCCAGCCGGCTGCATGAGAGGCTTGGCTGGGTGAATTATGTTCCCTGCCGGCTTGATAAGGTGGTTGTGGAAGGAAGAGAGTATCCATGTTCACTGAATCCGTTGTTTACTTCGCCGGAGTGTGAGTTTGTATCGGCATACCAGATGATCCGGGATTATAAAATACCCAATACAGTCTCTAATTATGAGGCGGTGATCGGGCTGGCGGTCCGATTTGGTCTGGAAGAGGAGATTGTCCGCAGACAGTTGGAGTACACGATCATGACGGATTTTATATTGAGTAATACGGACAGACATTTTAATAATTTTGGATTTCTGTATGGTCCGTCACAGCATCGGCTGGTTTCAATGGCGCCGGTTTTTGACACGGGCAATTCATTGTTTTATAATCAGGAGATCATCCCGTCTGGTGAGAGCCTGCTTAAGATTACGGTGAGTTCTTTTTGTAAGCGGGAAGCAGACATGCTGCGGTACGTGGAGCATCCGGATGCAGTGGACTTAAAGCAGCTTGAGCATTTTCATGCAGAAGCAGAAATCATGTTAAAGGAATATACCGATATGCCGGATAAGCGGGCGAAGGCGATCGCAGATACGATCCGGCAGAAGATCGGATACCTGGGATTATTTCAGCAGGGTAAGAAGATCTGGAAGAGAGAAAAGTATTGGTAAGGTGGTTCTATGGGAATGGAAATGACAAAAATACAGCAGGAAGGCAATCTGCTTTTGATCGGAGATTCTCCACTGTTGATCGTGGATCTCGACAGCCAGGAGAACTATCTTGTGTTCGATGGAAAGAAGCGTCCATACCAGAGGGAGGTGGCGCTTAGCCGGGATCTGCTTGAGGGAAAGAGGAGCAATGTCCTAAAGACCGCTGTGGATTATTATTATGACCAGGCGTGCAGGATTGCGGAGGGGCTTAAGAGAGCGGAAGAATACCGCAATCGGTTGAACAACATAAAAGAGCGGTGAATCCGGCATTTTCTGCCTCATTCACCGCTGGTTTCTATATCAGTTGTCCATTTAAGAACGGCTCTGCCAGTGTCTGCTTAAAGAATTCAATCAGGCTTCCCATGAAGAACGCTGTGATGATCGTTCCGAATCCTGCAATTGCCGGGAGGCTTGCCAGGGATCCGCCGGATACCAGATACAGGGTGCAGCCTAAGGTTATGCAGACCAGATCTGTACAGATCCGCATATATCTGAACCTGCCGATATGCCACTTATCTGCCAGGATCAGCGCAACCGCGTCGTAAGGGGATACGCCCATATCCGCAGTAAAATAAAAAGAAGAGCTGATACATATGATGCCGATCCCAATAGAAAATGCCAGAATGCGGACTACGAGAACCGGAGATGGGAACAGTCCCTGCAACAGTCCGGTGGAGAGATCGATCACGTATCCAAGCAGGAAGAGATTGATGATGGTTCCAAGTCCAATATAGCGGCGGTCAAAAGCAAGCATGAACATCAAAAGGCAGATGCTCACGATGATATGGAGAGTTCCGAATGAAATCGGGATGAATGCGTTCAGTCCGGCCATGAAGGACTGGAACGGATCAACACCGAATGCCGCAAGCTTCAGGAAACTTACGCCTACGCCGCACAAAAGGACGCCTCCGATTGTCATGCCGGCTTTTTTGCATAAATGCTCTGTATTGTTCAAATCTTTCAGATTATTTAAAGCTTTTATAAGGTCTAGTTCATTCATAGTTCTTAATGCATTCATAGTTGTGCCTCCTTGTTGTTTTCTTTCTTTCATGCTTACTCAGTATAAAAAATCCGGTATATAAATGAAAGTCATATTTTGAGAAATTCTATACAGATATTGACGATGTATTAACAAAAGGCAGAAGATGGATTATAATCAGATGAGACTGTCTGGATGGGAGGTTGAGGAATATAATGATGACTGACAGAAAATCTGTTCTGAAATATTGTCTGGCTTTGCCGGACACCTATCAGGATGCGCCATTTCATGATGAGAACTGGCAGTTAGTCCGGTATAGGAAGAATAAGAAGGCATTTGCATGGACGTATGAGTGGGAAGACGGGACGGTCCGTGTGAATGTCAAGGTGGATCCGCAGTGGCGTGATTTCTGGAGACAGACTTATCCGTCGGTGATCCCCGGGTATCATCAGAATAAGGAGCATTGGAATACGGTGATTCTGGATGGGAGTATACCGGATAAGGATATTAAGCGGATGCTTATGGAAAGCTATGATCTTGTGACGGGGATCACAAGGACAAAGCACAAGAAGAAGGTTTGATATATAGTCTGGCCAGAGAGTTCAAAAGAGAGAGTTCAAAAGAGAGATAAGAATAGAAATCCGGACATAGATTGTTATTAAGGATAAATGAAAGGGACTATGTGTCTATGTCCGGCAGGAAATCAGCAGAATCAAAGAAAGAAGCATACATCATAGAACAGAATAGACAGATTATGCTCAAATTAGCCGATCAGCTGCTCCAGGATCACCTGATCACGCCAGAGGAAACGTTCCGCCTGAAACAGATGATACAACGGGGTGGTTCTATATGATACTACGTGCGGTTATTTATGCCAGATGCAGTACGGAAGAAGAAAGCCAGAAGGATGCGTTAAGAAAGCAGGTAGATGAAGGAAGAAGCTGCGTCCGTGAAAATGGCTGGATTCTGGCAGATATCTATGTAGAAAGCCGTTCCGGGACGACCACGAAGGGCAGGAGCGAGTACAACCGTCTATATGAAGATCTGTCAAGCGGCAGATTTGATATCATCGTAATCAAATCGCAGGACAGGTTGATGCGCAACACGAAGGACTGGTATCTCTTCGTGGACCGTCTGCTTACGGAACAAAAGAAGCTCTACATCTATATTGAGCGGAAATTCTATACAACGGACGATGCCTTGATTACCGGGATTAAAGCAATCCTGGCCGAGGAATACAGCCGTGAACTGAGCAAGAAGATCAACAATGCCCATCGAAACCGCCAGAAGCAGAACGGGCCGGTCGTCCTTACATCTAATACGTATGGATACCGGAAGATGCCGGATAAGAGTGTGGTTATCATAGAGGAGGAGGCACAGATCAAACGGCGCATGTACGAACTATGCGCCGCAGGCTTCGGGAGCCGGACCATATCCGCTATCCTGAAAAAGGAAGGAATTGCGGCCAGAAACGGCAAACCATTTACAGACTCGGCAATACTAAGGATGATACATAATCCGCTCAATAAAGGAACGGCCGTCATGAACAGGCTCCACTATGATTTTGCGTCTAAGAGGGTTATAAAGATGCCGGAAGATGAGCAGTATGTTTATGAAAATAAAGTACCGCCTATCGTATCAGAAGAGCTGTGGGAGGCGGCGAACCGGGAGATATTAAGGAGAGCGGAGATCATACAGAAAGAAGGGACAAAAGGAGAAAAGAAAAGAGGCAGGAATCGCGGCAGATCAAGGCTCAGCGGCAAGCTGTTCTGTGGATTATGCAAAAGTCCGTATTATAGGAGGACAAGGAGACGGTACAGGGATAAAGCCGTTATCTATGAGTGGAAATGTAAAAAATATCTGGAGACCGGAAGGAACGATGACGCAGTTAAATACCCTCGCCCTCAGATAAGAGGAGGAGAGCTTATGGATGCAGAAGGATGCGGTAATGTCCATCTGGATGCAGAAGGATGCGGTAATGTCCATCTGGATGAGGAGAGACTGTATAAGCTTCTGAGGGAAGCAGGTGAAAAACGGTATCAGCCAGATAGAGAAGAGATTATTGGAAATATGGTAAATGTGCTGAAAAATGTACTGAAAGAGAAGGATTATCAGCCGGAGCTTGACAGGGAGAACCGACGGAAGGAGAAATTACAAGAGCAGATGGAGGTATTGATAGAGAAGCTTCTGGACGGTATTATTTCCGATGAGATATATCAGAGGAAACAGCATGAACTGGAGAGGGCTCTTGCCGAGGTGAAGGACAGGGTGAAAGAACTGGAACAGAAGAGGATAAAAGGCTGTGCGCGAAAGGACCGGCTTGTTCAGATTGAGCGTACATTGAAGGAAGGGAGTGCAGTAGAAAAGGCCGTGTCGGCAGAAATGCTTGAAGAGGTGGAAAAGATATGGATCTATCCAGGACATATGGAGATTGTATTCAGTCTGTCCTGTATTACCGGAAGGGATAATCTGGACAGAGAGACAGACGGTTGTAAGAACACTATGAAAATAGAATATGGGAATCTGTTTGATTATAAAGCCAGGAAGAAAGAAGAACGGGACGGCATTGTTGAGATTATGAGAGCAGATCCAAAGATTACCGCCCGGGAGATTGCCGGTAAACTGGGAATTAGTCTGTCCGGGGCAAATTACAGGATCCGTGTATTGAAGAAAGCGGGAAGGATCCGGTTTAAGGGAAGAGGCGGGAAAGGAGAATGGGAAATACTGGCGTGACTTTTATTGTGCGGGAAGACATGGAAGCAGATTGTATCAGAATGCCTCCCCATCTAAATACCTGGCTGGAATATATGATCAGATATCCCAGCCCGTCTCTTGCCGCCAGGAATTCTCCTATGATGACGCCCACCAGGCACAGTCCGATATTAACCTTCATATTGCTGATGATAGCAGGTATAGAGCTTGGCAGCACCACCTTCGACAGTGCGTGGAAGCGGTTTCCGCCCAGTGTGTAGATCAGCTTGATCTTCCCGGGATCGACGGTGGTGAAGCTGGTGTAAAGGCTTAAGATGCTTCCGAAGATTGCGACCGACATCCCGGCGACGATAATGGTCGTCTTGGTCGCGCCAAGCCATACGATCAGGAGCGGAGCCAGCGCCGATTTGGGCAGGCTGTTCAGTACCACAAGGTAAGGATCAAGGATCTCGGAGAGTTTGCTGCTGAACCAAAGGGCGACTGCCATCAGGATGCTGATGGCAATCACAAGCAGGAAGCTTAGTATGGTCTCATATAATGTCACGCCTAAGTGGAGGAAGATGCTTTTATCCATGAGCATTCCGAAGAAGCAGAGGGCGATCTTGGAGGGGCTGCTGAAGATAAAAGAATCAATGATCCCTGTGTTGGCGGTGAATTCCCAGATAAATAAGAAGCTTAACAATATCAGTATCCGGGATATCCTGACAATCCGTTTATGTTTTCGGTGCATCAGCAGGTATTTCTGTTGTCCTGTTGAGAGATTACTCATCTGTATTCAACTCCTTCCATATCAGATTGAAATATGTCTTGAATTCCGGTGCATTGCGCCGGTTCAGCGGTGTGTCTGCATCCAGGTCGAAGATCAGAGGTATGGTCTGTCTGATGGAAGCCGGCCGTCCGGAGAGAATGATCACGCGGTCTGCCAGTGATATGGCTTCTGACAGGTCATGAGTCACCAGGAGTGCGGACTTCTTCTCTTTGCGGATGATCTGGCCGATGTCGTCGCCTACGGTCAGACGTGTCTGATAGTCGAGGGCGGAAAATGGTTCATCCAGAAGGAGAAGATCGGGCTCTAATACCAGGGTGCGTATCAGTGCCGCCCGCTGCCGCATACCTCCGGACAGCTCTGAGGGGCGTGAGGCTTCGAACTGGCGCAGACCGTAGAGATCCAGAAGATCATGGGCCCTCTGGCGCGTCCGTGCAGTCAGCATATGCTGGATCTCCAGGCCGAGGATGACGTTGTTATAGATGGTGCGCCATTCAAAGAGTTCGTCGTGCTGGAGCATGTAGCCTACGTTCGTAGTGCTTTCTTTGAAGTACTTTCCGTTGATCTTGATCAGGCCCTTCTCTGGTTCAAGCAGACCTGCGATCAGTGAGAGCAGTGTAGATTTGCCGCAGCCTGAAGGCCCCACGATTGATACAAACTCCCCTTTGTTCAGTGCAAAGGATATGTCCGTCAGGGCAGGTGTTTCCCCTTCCAGGGTGTGGTAGGCATAATGGATATGTTTGAGTTCTAATACTTGTTCCATAGGAACCTCCTGTATTTTGTTACATTTCAGCCATCAAGTGTTCAGACACTGGGATACAGTTTCTTTACAGCCAAAGTTGAAGTGTTACATTATTTTATGTAAATATCAGGAATTAGTGACGGATTAACCTTGTCAGAAGCGAAGAAAGAAGTTATAATGCAAAAGTATACGTGGTATTGTCTTTGGAGGAGAAGAATACAGATGAATTATCAGAAAGAACTTGAGAAGCTGGTGGAAACTCTGGGAGAAGAGGAGAAAGTGCCGGATCTTTTGCTGCACAGCTGTTGTGCACCTTGCAGCAGTTATGTGCTGGAATATATGAGTAATTATTTTAAGATCACGGTATTTTATTATAATCCGAATATTTATCCGGAGAGTGAATATACCAAGCGGATATTGGAACAGCAGACCTTGATCGGGGAGATGAAGACGCGGTATCCGATTTCATTCATGGCAGGCAATTATGACAAGGAACGTTTCTATGAGATGGCAAGGGGATTAGAGCATGTCAGGGAAGGCGGAGAGCGTTGTTTCAGGTGCTATGAGCTGAGACTCAGGGAGACGGCAGAGGTTGCCGGAAAATGTGGATTTGATTATTTTGCGACTACTTTGAGCATCAGTCCCCTTAAGAATGCGGCCAAGTTGAACGAGATCGGGATGCGGATCGCAGATGAGTATGGGGTTGCTTATCTGCCGTCAGATTTTAAGAAGAAGAATGGATATAAGCGTTCCATTGAATTGTCAAAGCGGTATGGGCTGTACCGGCAGGATTATTGCGGGTGTGAGTTTTCCATACCGGTGTCACGCAGGGCATAGAGACATACAAAAAGTTTGATTTAAGGGAGATGAAGAAGATATGGCACAGTTATGGGGGGGACGTTTCACCAAGGAAACGGACCAGCTGGTATACGATTTTAATGCGTCTATCACATTTGACAAAAGATTCTATGCGCAGGATATCAGGGGCAGTATTGCGCATGTGATGATGCTGGCAAGACAGGGGATTCTGACAGATGCAGAGAAGGAGAAGATCATAGAAGGACTTGAAGAGATCTTAAGCGGCGTTGAGAGCGGGGAGCTTGAGATCACGGAGCAGTATGAGGATATCCACAGCTTTGTGGAAGCAACGCTGATCGACAGGATCGGAGAGCCGGGGAAGAAGCTTCATACGGGGCGCAGCCGCAATGACCAGGTGGCGCTTGATATGAAGCTCTATACAAGAGATGAGGTGCACCGGTTAGAGCAGCTTGTCAGAGAGCTTCTGAAAGCGGTCCTGTTGATCATGGAGGAGAATGTAGATACATATATGCCGGGATTTACCCATCTGCAAAAGGCACAGCCGGTGACGCTGGCCCATCATATGGGAGCGTATTTTGAGATGTTCAGAAGGGATCACGAGAGACTGGCGGGGATCTATGGACGGATGGATACCTGCCCGCTGGGAAGCGGCGCGCTGGCGGGAACGACCTATCCTCTTGACCGGGATTACACGGCAAGTCTTCTTGGGTTTGAAGGTCCGACAAGGAACAGTATGGACGGAGTGTCGGACCGGGATTACCTTCTGGAGCTTCTGTCGGCGCTGTCGATCATGATGATGCACTTAAGCAGGTTTTCGGAGGAGGTGATCATCTGGAATTCCAACGAGTATCAGTTCGTGGAGATTGACGACGCTTACAGCACTGGAAGCAGTATCATGCCGCAGAAGAAGAATCCGGATATAGCGGAATTGGTGCGTGGGAAGACCGGGCGTGTATACGGGGCGCTTCAGGCGCTTCTGGTTGCGATGAAGGGGATCCCGCTTGCATATAATAAGGATATGCAGGAGGATAAGGAATGGGCCTTCGACGCGATCGACACGGCGAAGGGGTGCCTTGCGCTGTTTACCGGGATGCTTGGGACGATGCGTTTCAGGAAAGACCGGATGGAGGACAGTGCGAAGCATGGGTTTACCAACGCGACGGATGCGGCGGATTATCTGGTGAATCACGGCGTTCCGTTCAGAGATGCCCATGGGATCGTCGGACAGCTGGTGCTTCGGTGTATTGAGACGGGGATTGCGTTAGACGACCTTCCCCTTGAGGAGTACCGGAAGATATCGCCTGTGTTTAAGGAGGATATCTATGATGCGATCAGCATGGAGACCTGCGTCAATAAGCGTGTGACGGCAGGCGCGCCGGGAAGGGCTGCGATGGAGGCGGAGATTGCCGAGTGCAGGAGATATCTGGCACAGTGACGGCTGACAGACAGTGCACCAGGCAGAGAATAGACAGGGAATGACTGGAGAAAAGGAGTAGAGGATCATGGATCAGAAATTAAGAGCAGGTATCTTAGGAGCAACAGGAATGGTAGGACAGCGTTTTATCTCACTGCTTGAGGACCACCCATGGTTTGAGGTTGTGATGGTGGCCGCAAGTCCGAGATCGGCGGGAAAGACCTATGAGGAGGCTGTGGGAGACCGCTGGAAGATGATGACGCCGATGCCAGAAGGCGTGAAGAAGCTTAAGGTGCTGAATGTCAATGAAGTGGAAAAGGCTGCGGCCGCCGTTGACTTTGTGTTCAGCGCTGTAGATATGACGAAGGACGAGATCAAAGCGATCGAAGAGGAATATGCGAAGACAGAGACGCCGGTAGTATCGAATAACAGTGCGCACCGCTGGACGCCGGATGTACCGATGGTAGTGCCGGAGATCAACTCGGATCATTTTGAGGTCATTGAGGCTCAGAAGAAGCGTCTCGGGACGACGCGGGGATTCATCGCCGTGAAGCCCAACTGTTCGATTCAGAGTTATGCACCGTGTCTGGCGGCATGGAGAGAGTTTGAACCTACGGAAGTAGTTGCAACGACCTATCAGGCGATCTCAGGAGCGGGCAAGACCTTTGCGGATTGGCCGGAGATGGTGGAGAATATCATCCCGTATATCGGAGGAGAAGAAGAGAAAAGCGAGCAGGAACCGCTGCGCGTGCTTGGCCGCATAGAGGACGGCCGGATCGTGAAAGCACAGCTTCCGAAGATTACCTGCCAGTGTATCCGTGTGCCGGTATTGAACGGCCATACGGCGGCGGTATTTATCAATTTCGCTAAGAAGCCCGAGAAGGAAGAGCTGATCAGGAAGCTGGAAAGCTATAAGGGATATCCTCAGGAGCAGCAGCTTCCAAGCGCGCCGAAGCAGTTTATCCGGTATCTGAGTGAAGATAACCGCCCGCAGGTGACGCTGGATGTGGATTATGAGAAGGGAATGGGCGTCTCCATCGGACGTCTGAGAGAAGACAGTATCTATGATTACAAGTTTGTCGGCCTTTCCCACAATACCGTGCGCGGAGCGGCAGGCGGAGCCGTACTATGTGCCGAAGCCCTTACCGCGAAGGGGTATATCAAGGCAAAATAGAGCCCGTTTTCCTATATTCTGCCCGCCAGAATATAGGAAGTGCAGGAAAGTTAAGAACGTGAGGTGGCAGATATGGATAAAGAGATACTAAATTATACTCAGAACAGGGAATTGTCATGGCTCAGATTCAATAAGAGGGTACTGGAGGAGGCTCAGGATGCGTCGGTGCCTCTTCTGGAACGCATGAAGTTCGTCGCGATCTTCAGCAGTAATCTGGATGAATTCTTTATGATCCGTGTTGGAAGTCTGTTCGATATGGCGCATACGGATGCGAACAGGCAGGACAGCCGGTCGGGGATGACTCCCAAGGAACAGCTGGATAAGATATTCGAGGCGGCGGCTCCTCTTTATAAGGAGCGGGATAAGGCTTACGCGGAGATCAAGAAGCAGCTGGGACCTTACGGGATCTGCGGGATGAATTTCAAAGAGCTTGAGCAGAATGAGAAGAAATACGTGAAGAAGTTTTTTAAGGACCAGATTCTGCCGGTACTTTCGCCTCAGATTGTGGATGCCAATCATCCGTTTCCGCATTTGCTTAATAAAGAGGTCTATGTAACTGCGAATCTGAGGTTCAAGGAGAAGTCTAACTCGAAGTCTATGATGGGGATTGTTCCGATCCCGCAGTTTGTGTCGGACGTCTTATATCTTCCGGGGCATGATATCCGTTACATCCGTATGGAGAAGGTGATCATGGAGTATCTGGATCTGGTTTTTTCGAAATACGAGGTATCGGACGCCAACTATATCTGTGTGACGAGGAACGCGGATATCGCGCCGGACGACGAGGCGCTGGAGGTCAGTGACGATTTCCGTTATCTGATGAAGGAGACACTGCATAAGAGGCGTAAGATGGCGGTGGTCCGGCTGGAGATCGCGGAGAAGCTTAAGCCGGATATGGAGGCATTTTTCTGCGAGAAGTTCAATATCGAACCCCATCAGATCTTTCGGACCAAGATACCTATGAAGCTGGCGTTTATATTTGCGATCAGCGACAAGTTACCGGAATCCATGAAGCGGTCTTTGATCTACCAGCCCTTTACTCCGCAGAATTCGCCCCACGTACAGGACGGTAACGTGATGCGCCAGGTGAAGCGTAAGGATATCCTTCTTTACTATCCGTATGAGAGCATGAATCCGTTCCTTAAGATGATCAAGGAGGCTTCGGTGGATCCGAATGTCATGACCATCAAGATTACGATCTACCGGCTTGCGAAGAAAGCAAGGCTTGTGGAATATCTGTGTGCGGCGGCAGAGAACGGGAAGGACGTGACCGTTCTGATAGAGCTCAGGGCAAGGTTTGACGAGCAGAATAATATAGACTGGTCCGAGCGGATGGAGGAGGCGGGGTGCCGGGTGATTTACGGCTTCGAGTCTTATAAGGTACACTCCAAGATCTGCCTGATCACATACCGCAGCCGGAATGAGATACAGTATATCACCCAGATCGGAAGCGGTAATTACAATGAGAAGACGGCGGCCATGTATACGGATCTGTCTCTGATAACGTCGAATCCGGCGATCGGAAAGGATGCGGCCGAGTTTTTCAAGAATATGTCTATCGGGAATCTGGACGGGAGCTATGAACAGCTGATCGTGGCGCCCACGAGCCTGAAGCAGAAGATCCTCTACATGATCAATGAAGAGATCAAGAAGGGAAAGAGCGGAAGGATCATAATGAAGATGAACTCTCTGACGGATGTGGATTTCATCAGCAAGATCTGCGAGGCGTCCCGGGCCGGAGTGAGAGTGGACCTTATTGTCAGGGGGATCTGCTGTCTGCTTCCGGGGATACCGGGATACACAGAGAACGTAAGAGTGATGAGTATCGTGGGCAGATATCTGGAACATGCGCGTATCTTCAGTTTCGGCCTTGGCGCACAGCAGAAGGTATATATCGGTTCGGCGGACATGATGACACGAAATACCGAGAAACGGGTGGAGGTTGCAACTCCTATCCTGGATGACAAGATCCGCCGGCAGATCAATCATTATCTGAAGATCATGCTGAATGACAATGTGAAGGCCAGAGTGCTTCTGAGCGACGGCTCTTATGTAAAGAGGAATGCCAAAGAACCGCTGGTGGATTCTCAGGCGGCGTTCATGTATGAGGCAGTCCATGTAAGGAGAGAGGAAGCAGAAGAAGAGAAGCTGCCTGTCGGCGAGTGGCTCAAAGGGCTCATGAGGATCATAAAGAGACAGCCGTAAAACAGAAAATAGATGGGAGAGAGCAGTAATTTATATGGGGAAATCACTTTATATAGCGGAGAAGCCCAGCGTGGCACAGGAATTTGCCAAGGCACTGAAGATTAAGGCAAGAAGGGGAGACGGATATCTGGAATCAGAAGAAGCGGTCGTTACCTGGTGTGTCGGACATCTGGTGACCATGAGCTATCCGGAGGTGTACGATCCCAGCCTTAAAAGGTGGAGTTTGGAGACTCTGCCTTTTATTCCGAAGGAGTTTAAGTACGAGGTGATCCCGGCTGTTGCGAAGCAGTTTAAGATCGTCTCAGGGCTTCTTACCCGGAAGGACGTGGAGAGGATCTATGTGTGTACAGACTCAGGGCGCGAGGGAGAATATATCTACCGGCTGGTGGAACAAAAGGCAGGTGTACGGGGGAAGGAACGGCGCAGGGTGTGGATTGATTCCCAGACAGAGGAGGAGATCTTAAGAGGGATACGGGAGGCGAAGGATCTCAAGGAATATGATAATCTGTCGGCGTCCGCCTATCTCAGGGCGAAGGAGGATTATCTGATGGGGATTAATTTCTCGCGCCTTCTGACCTTGAAATATGGGAACAGTATCTCGAATTATCTGAATACAAAGTATTCGGTCATATCCGTGGGAAGGGTTATGACCTGTGTGCTTGGCATGGTGGTTAGAAGGGAGCGGGAGATCCGGGAGTTTGTTGAGACGCCTTTTTACCGGGTGGTGAGTATAAACGGAGAGACCGGGCAGACCTTTGAAGGGGAATGGAGAGCCGTCAAGGGCTCCCGGTGGTTCGAGTCGTTTGACCTCTACAAGGAGAATGGATTCAAGGAGAAGGAGAAAGCAGAGGAGCTGACCGCGTATCTGAGTGAGGAACGCCCCATGACCTGCCAGATCATTTCCATAGAGAAGAAGAAGGAGAAGAAGAATCCGCCTCTTCTCTTCAATCTGGCGGAATTGCAGAATGAATGTTCTAAGAGGTTCAAGATCAGCCCGGACGAGACGCTGCGGATCGTGCAGGAGATGTATGAGAAGAAGCTTGTAACCTATCCAAGGACGGATGCGAGAGTGTTGTCTTCGGCGGTGGCAAAAGAGATCCATAAGAATCTGAACGGGCTTATGAAGTATGAGGCGGCGGTGCCTTATCTTAAGGATATCGTGGGATTCGGAAGCCATAAGGGGCTTGAGAAGACCAGATATGTCAATGATAAGCAGATCACGGACCATTACGCCATTATTCCCACCGGGCAGGGGCTGAATGTGCTGGCTTCTCTTCCGCGCCTTTCCGGGCTGGTGTATGACGTGATCGTAAGGAGATTTCTGAGTATCTTTTATCCGCCCGCCGTCTATCAGAAGATCGGGATCGTGACGAAGATGAAGGAGGAATCCTTCTTTGCGAGCTTCAAGGTGCTTGCAGAGGAAGGTTATCTTAAGGTTGCGGGGATTCCCGGACAGAAAAAAGACGGCTCGTCTAAGGAGAATGCAAAGCAGGCAAAGGAGAACGCAGGAGACGTCGGCGGCAAGGATCCGGAGGCAGACGCAGAGGAGACTATAGCGGAACGCAGTACGGACGCGGCATTTTTCCAGAAGATACAGGCGCTTAAGAAGGGAATGATACTTCCGGTGCAGGCGCTTGAGATCAGGGAGGGTAAGACGTCCCCGCCCAAGCGTTATAATTCCGGCTCTATGATCCTTGCCATGGAGAACGCCGGGCAGCTGATTGAGGATGAGGAGCTGAGGGCGCAGATCAAGGGAAGCGGTATCGGGACCAGCGCCACGAGGGGAGAGATCCTCAAGAAGCTTTTCAACATCGAATATCTTGCCCTGAATAAGAAGACGCAGATCGTGACGCCGACGCTCCTTGGGGAGATGATCTTCGATGTGGTGGAGCATTCCATTAAGTCACTTTTGAATCCGGAGCTGACGGCAAGCTGGGAGAAGGGGCTTACCTATGTGGCTGACGGCGAGATCACGCCGGATGAATATATGAAGAAGCTTAATCATTTTATCGTAAGCCGGACGGAGGGCGTAAAAGGGCTCTATAACCAGAGGGAGCTTATGGCCTGCTATAACAAGGCGGCAGAGGCGTATAAGAAGCGCGGGACAAAGAGAGAAAAAAGTGTGTGATACTGTAAGAAGATATGGTAGAATAGTAAGGAAGGCATACTTGGAAAGCAGAAAGAGAGGTAGACAGTCGATATGAAGGAATTAACAGTCAAGGAGTTGTACACGCTTGAGGAGACGATCGCGAAGGATATCTTCGAGGGCGTCACCTACCCGTGGGAGGTACTTCCGAAGATCAGTGAATTTATCTTAAAGCTCGGTGAGACGCTTCCGGCGGATGAGTACGATAAGGCGGGGGAGGATGTGTGGATCGCGAAGTCTGCGAATGTATTCGAATCCGCATATATCCACGGGCCCGCGATCATCGGGAAGAACGCGGAGGTAAGGCAGTGCGCGTTCATCCGCGGGAATGCGATTGTAGGCGAGGGCGCCGTGGTCGGTAACTCGACGGAGCTTAAGAACGTCATCCTGTTCAACAAGGTTCAGGTACCGCACTATAACTATGTCGGTGATTCCATTCTGGGATACAAGGCGCATATGGGCGCGGGTTCGATCACGTCTAATGTGAAGTCGGACAAGAAGCTGGTTGTGGTGAAGACGCCAGAGGGCAATATAGAGACAGGGATCAAGAAGTTCGGAGCGATGCTCGGCGACGAGGTAGAGGTCGGCTGCGGTACGGTCCTGAATCCGGGAAGCGTTGTAGGAAGCCATACCAATATCTATCCGCTTTCCAGTGTCAGAGGATATGTGCCGGCGGGCAGTATCTATAAGAGACAGGGCGAGGTTGTGGAGAAGCTTACAGAATAGAGGAGATGACGGCACGGAGGCAGGAGGCTTCTTTGCAGAAGGTCAGATGACAGGAGGGCATGAAGATGCATAAGATAGGTTTTATAGGTGTCGGGATCATGGGGAAGTCCATGGTACGCAATCTGATGAAGTCCGGGTTTGAGCTTCATATCTATGCCAGGACGAAGGAGAAGGCAGAGGACGTGATCGCCGAGGGCGCAGTCTTCCATGAGTCGATCAAAGACTGCGTAAGCGGCTGTGAGGCGGTGATCACGATCGTTGGATTCCCGCAGGATGTGGAAGAGGTATACTTTGATACGGGCAATATCCTTGACAGCGCGGACGAAGGGGCATATCTTATCGATATGACAACCACCAGTCCGATGCTGGCGAAGAAGATAGCTGAGGCGGGAAGCGAAAAGGGCTTCCATGTGCTGGATGCGCCGGTGACAGGCGGCGACGGCGGAGCGAAGGCCGGGACATTATCCATCCTTGCCGGCGGGGCGAAGGAGGATTACGAGGCGTGTATGCCGTTGTTTGAGGCGATGGGAACGAATATCAACTATCAGGGAGAGGCCGGATGCGGACAGCACGCCAAGCTGGCGAATCAGATCATGATCGCGGGGGCGTTATCGGGTGTCTGTGAGGCTTTGACCTACGCGAAGGCCAAAGGTCTTGATCTTCAGGTGCTTCTTGATTCCGTATCCACCGGAGCGGCGGGCAGCAGACAGCTTGATACTTTTGGGCCGAAGATACTGGCAGAGGATTACGCGCCGGGCTTCTTCATGAAGCATTTTATCAAGGATATGACGCTGGCGCTGACGGAGGCGAATATGAGCGGGCTGTGTCTGGACGTGCTGAGCCAGGTGCTGGCGAATTATGAAGAACTGGCCGCAGAAGGCTGCGGGAACCTTGGAACCCAGGCGTTGATGAAGTATTATGAAGAGACGATGGATGACGGCAGTGACTGTGAGGAGACAGAGGCGCAGTAAAGCGGCAAAGAGAGGAGAGAAGGAGCATGGCAAACGATAATTTTGTAACATTTGAGATTGGAAAGACGAAGCATATTGCACTGGTGGCGCATGACGGCAAGAAGAAAGAGCTGGTAGACTGGTGCGACCGTAACAAGGAGATCTTAAAGGGACATTTCCTGTGCGGTACGGGGACGACTTCCAGGCTTATTGCAGAGAAGACCGGGCTTTTGGTGAAGGGATATAACAGCGGTCCTCTCGGAGGCGACCAGCAGATCGGCGCGAAGATCGTGGAGGGACAGATTGATTTCATGATCTTTCTGTGGGATCCGCTTGCCGCACAGCCGCACGATCCGGATGTGAAGGCGCTGCTTCGTATTGCGGTTGTTTACGATATCCCGATCGCTAATAATCTTGCGACCGCAGATTTTATGCTGAATTCAAAATATATGGAAGGAACCTACAGCCGGACGGTGGAGAATTTCAATAAGACGATCCAGGAACGTGTGGAGAAGATGAAGTAGGGCGGTTTGGGAAAGATGAGCGAAGAGATAAGACGAACAGGCAGAGAGCTGGCATATAAGGGGACCATTCTGGACGTCTATGTGGACCATATGGAATTTGCCAACGGCAATACGGTCGACTGGGATTTCATCCATCACGACGGGGCCGCGGCTGTGGTGCCGGTTATGGACGACGGAAGGATCCTTATGGTCAGGCAGTACCGGAACGCGCTGGAGAGGGATACGCTCGAGATCCCCGCAGGGAAGCTGGATGCGCCGGACGAACCGGGACTTACATGCGCCTCACGGGAGTTGGAGGAGGAGACCGGTTACAGGTCCGAGAACCTGGAATGGCTTCTGACGCTTAGGACCACGGTGGCGTTCTGCAATGAGAGGATTGAGATCTTTGTGGCAAAGAATCTGATTCCTTCCCATCAGCATCTGGATGAAGACGAGTTTGTGGATGTGAAGGCATATCCGCTAGACGAGTTAAAGGAGATGATCTTCTCGGGCAGGATCGAGGATTCCAAGACGATTGCGGCTATACTGGCGTATGAGGCGAAGTATCTAAGGCCGGCAGGCAGGCCTTAGACAAATCAGGATTGAGAAGATAGAAAAATGTAACATACACGAATATAATAGATTGCCCGGCATATAATGAAGTATCTTGACAAAGGGAGGAATGTTTGTGAGGATACGGGAGAACAAAAAGTTTTTGGTCTTGTTTTGTATGCTGGGCTTTCTGATCGGGATCATATATGCGAACCTGATGTCAAAGGACTATATCGCAAGCATAGGGATATTCAGTGATTTCTTTCTGGATCAGTACAGCCAGGCGGAGATCGACGCCATGGAGTACATGTGGTATGTGATCCGGATCCGGGCTGTACCGGTGATATTGATCGCCGCGCTTGGGTGCACCATGCTCCGCAAGGGGGTGACGGCGGCATTTCTGGCATGGACAGGCTTCGGAGGCGGGATGATCATGACGTCGGCTGTGCTCAAGATGGGGATCAAAGGTCTGATCCTGTGCCTGATCGCGCTGACGCCGCATTTCATCTTCTACATAGCGGGGTATATGGTGCTGTTATGGTATCTGTATACTTATCCGGAATCAAAATGGAATATGGCCAAGTCGGTCAGCATGGTACTGTTCATTACGGTCGGGGTTCTGCTGGAATGTTATGTGAACCCGATCATCATGGAACTGTTCATAAAGACGCTGTAGGAAATGCGTGCGGATCATGAGAAGCTTTCCCGCCGGCCTCATGAGCAGAGCTCATCTGCGGTTATGAGGACAGGCCGGCAAAGAATCGGTAATACTGGAACCAGGTGGTCCACACGCAAAAACGGCTGTATTCGTTTTTGATACACTGATAGAGGCTGGGGCATACGGACTTTAGCCGGCCGGGATTGATGAAATACTGCCAGAAGCCCTCGGCGAAGAGCTCCATCTTGTCTCTTACGCAGTCCGAACCATAAGCCTGGATGAACGTGTTCCCTTCTGCGGCATAGATTGCGTCAAATTCAGGGGTGTTAGTCACAAGCCCCATAAAGAGGTCAAACCAGTGCCCGATCTCGTGGATCGGAGATTCGTAGGCGGCGTCTGCTCTTGACTCGATCAGTATCCGCTGTTCTTCATAATTCGTGGTCGCCATGACCTTTCCGTATTTCCCCTGATAATAGGTCTCGTCGATATTCTTATCTGTCACATAGACGCTCCATCCGCTGTTAGTAAAGAGATTATGGATATTATCAGGAAGGAGGGACAGCTGTTGGTTTACGATCTCTACAACCCCGTCGTCCACCATTCCGTCCCGCCTGCATTGGATATAGGTGACTGAATCGTCTCTTAAATCTGTACCGCTATAGACCGCCTGCGGCTGATGTTCCGTGAGCTTTGCAAAATGTACGGCTGATTCTTCTGCCTTCATCTGTCTGTAAAAGAAAAAGCCTGAAATGCAAAAAAGGATCATGGCCAGTGTGATCAGCAGGCAGATCAGTTTATATGTCTGTTTCTTTCTTGCTGTTGTTGTCGTTCTCATGAAGCCTCCTGTATCTTAATATAAACGTTCGGAAGTTTTTCCTTTTTGTTATCGTGTCCGTACCCTATTTTAATAGATTCTTTCCCTGATGTCTATGAAATCCTTCTTAATTTTTTCGGATCTCTTTTCGAAGATAGCAGCCAAGGTAGAGCAGGCAGAAGATAAAGATGCTTACCTGGCTTGCCAGAAGTCCCCACAGATAGCCTTCGATCCCGAAGACCGGGATCAGCATGAATACGCTTGCGATCCTTATTCCCAGACTTGCAGAGTTGATGCAGAAAGAAAGCTTCGTCCTTCCGATCCCGTTGATGATACTGATCAGAGTACTGTTGGTATATAAAAACGGGCACATCCATGCAAGAGTGATGATAAAATCTCCGGCCATAGAGCTGTGGAATAATACATTTCCCATCCATTGCCCGAAGCACAGCAGTGTCACACAGCAGATACTTCCAAGAAAAATACAGCAGGAAGTGATTTTCCTGATCAGTTCTGACAATTCCCGGCGGTCGTCAAGTGCCTGGATCTCGGCGACCGTCGGAAGGAGCATGGTTGACACGGAGTTGGTGATGGCGGAAGGAAAGAGGATGCAGGGCAGCGCCATTCCCGTCAGCACGCCGTAGGTACTCAGCGCCTGTGACAGCTCCATATTGTGGCTTTGCAGCTGGATGGGGATGGATACGGCTTCAATACTCTGAAGCAGGTTCAGAAGTACCCGGCTGGCAGTCAGGGGGACAGACAGAGACAACAGTTCCCGCCCGTGTCTTAAGCATCTGCGGAAATGGAACCGCGACATGGCAGGAAGGATGCGTCCCTTCGTCAGTGCGTTAAGGCAGAAGATGGACGAGGCGGCTTCTCCTGCGATCAGTCCCAGCACGGCGATCGCCACATTAAGATGGATCCCGTGTCTGGTGCCGTACAGGTAAAGCAGGTATACGCTTAAGATCCTTGCAGTCTGTTCAATAAACTGGGAGAGTGCAGGGATCTTGGTCTGTTTCAGACCGAAATAATACCCGCAGATACAGCTGTGCACCGCCGCGAACGGAAATGCATAGGAGAGGATGATAAGCAGGTCTTTGCATCTTTGCTCCTTAAGAAAAGCTTCCGATATGGTCAGCGCATATCTTTGCAGGATCAACGTGGTCAGCGCCGAAGCTGTGACCGTGAAAAACAGGCTTGTATATAACAGTTCTTTTGCTTCCTTATCCTTCCCGCAGGCGGCACGGGCGGCGACACAGCGCGACAGAGCTGTTTCTATGCCGGCGCAGGTCAGAGAAAAGCAGAGCGCATAGATGGGAAATACAAGCTGATAGATACCGACGCCTTCTTCTCCGAAGGTATGGCTTAGGAAGATCCGATAGAAAAATCCCATGAACCGGGTGGCGAACCCGGTAAGTGTTAAGATGAAAGTACCCTTGATGATCGCACGTTTTCGTGACATAGTAATCTCCTGTACGGTGTCATATTGTTAAAGCATATTCAAAAAGAGGACTTGACAGAACAAAAAAGCAGTGTTATCCTACATATGGCAAATATCCTAGCAAACTGCTAGGAATTGAAAGAAGAATAAAAAGAAGGTGAGTAAGTGAAACTTTCTACGAAGGGAAGATATGGACTTCGTGCAATGATAGACCTTGCCAGATACAGTGAAGAAGAACCGGTCTCCATCAGCAGTATTGCATCGAGACAGGATATCTCGGAACGGTATCTGGAACAGCTGGTCGGGCTTTTGAGGAAGGCGGGGCTTGTGCAGAGTATACGCGGTGCGACGGGCGGATACGTGCTGGCCAAAGGCGCCAAAGAGATCTCTGTGGGAGATGTCCTGCGGGCGTTGGAGGGAAGTCTCGAACCAGTCAAGTGTGCGGCATTCTATTCCGAAGAGGGGTGTATGGCTTCGGACGGATGCGTGACGAAATATGTATGGCAGAAGATCAACGACAGTATCAATGAGACAGTAGATAAGATGATGCTGGATGAGCTGGTCAGGGAGAGCCGGGCGGTGAATCCGGAAGGCGAGCTTGAGAATCCAAGGTGTAATTCATAAGCTTTGGCCGGCGGCAGGAATAGAGGAATCAGAGAACAGCAAAAGGATAAGGAGAAGAAAGATGGAGAGATTAATATATCTGGATAATGCGGCGACAACGAAGACGGCACCGGAGGTAGTGGAGGCGATGCTTCCTTATTTTACAGAGAAGTTCGGCAACCCGTCCAGTGTCTACAGCTTTGCATCAGGCAATAAGGATGTGATCGGCAGGCAGAGGGATGCGATCGCAGAGGTGCTGGGTGCGAAGGGCAATGAAATCTATTTTACGGCGGGAGGCTCGGAGTCGGATAACTGGGCGCTCAAGGCGGCGGCCGAGGCATATGGAGACAAGGGGAACCATATTATCACGACGAAGATCGAACATCATGCCATCCTTCATACGGCAGAATATCTGGAGAAGAGAGGATTTGAGGTGACTTATCTGGATGTGGATGAGGACGGCAGAGTCAGTCTGGACGAGCTTAAGAGTGCGATCCGTCCGTCAACCATCCTGATTTCTGTGATGTATGCCAATAACGAGATCGGGACCATCCAGCCCATCCGTGAAATCGGCAGGATTGCCCGTGAGAATGGCATCCTCTTCCATACGGATGCGGTCCAGGCGTTCGGGCAGATACCAATTGATGTGGATGAGTGCGGTATTGACATGCTGAGCGCCAGCGGACATAAGCTGAACGGGCCGAAGGGCATCGGATTCTTATATATCCGGAAGGGCGTCAAGATACGTTCCTTCGTACACGGAGGGGCGCAGGAGAGAAAGCGCCGTGCAGGTACAGAGAATGTTCCCGGGATCGTCGGGCTTGGAACGGCTGTGAAGCGTGCCGCGGCTTCGATGAAGGAACGGATGGAGCAGGAGAGCGGGCTTAGGGATTATCTTATTGACCGGGTGATTGCTGAGATTCCCCACTGCCGTCTGAACGGACACCGGACAGAGAGGCTTCCCAACAATGCGAACTTCAGCTTCCGGTTTGTGGAGGGAGAGTCGCTTCTGATCATGCTGGATGGGAAGGGCATCTGTGGTTCCAGCGGTTCCGCCTGTACATCCGGTTCCCTGGATCCTTCACACGTACTGCTTGCCATCGGGCTTCCCCATGAGATTGCCCATGGATCGCTGAGGCTTACGCTTGGCGAAGAGACGACGAAGGAAGAGATTGATTATGTAGTCGAGTCCCTTAAGGAGATCGTGGGAACGTTAAGGAATATGTCCCCGCTTTATGAGGATTTCCTTAAGAAAGCAGAATAGAAAGAATAAGATATGAAAACAGGAGGACGATAGAATGTATACAGAGAAGGTAATGGATCATTTTCAGAATCCAAGGAATGTAGGAGAGATAGAGGACGCCAGCGGCGTAGGAACCGTGGGAAATGCGAAGTGCGGAGATATCATGAGGATTTATCTGGATATTGATGAGAATCAGATGATCCATGACGTAAAGTTTAAGACCTTTGGGTGCGGAGCGGCTGTGGCGACCAGCAGCATGGCGACCGAGCTTGTGAAGGGCAAGTCCATCTACGATGCGCTTAAGGTGACCAATCAGGCGGTCATGGAAGCGCTGGACGGACTTCCGCCGGTGAAGGTGCACTGTTCTCTGCTGGCAGAAGAAGCGATCCATGCGGCGCTGTGGGATTATGCACAGAAAAACGGGATTGAGATCGAAGGGCTTGAAAAGCCGAAGTCTGATATCCATGAGGACGAGGAAGAAGAGGAAGAATACTAGAAGCATGTCTGATAAAAAAGTAGTGGTCGGGATGTCCGGCGGAGTGGATTCCTCCGTGGCAGCCTGGCTGTTAAAGGAGCAGGGCTATGATGTCATGGGCGTTACCATGCAGATCTGGCAGGATGAGGACGAGCTTGTCCTAGAAGAGCAGGGCGGCTGCTGCGGACTGAGCGCGGTGGAGGATGCCAGAAGAGTGGCCGCGGCCCTTGGGATCCCGTATTATGTGATGAATTTTAAACGGGAATTCAAGGCGAATGTGATGGACTATTTTGTAGAGGAATATCTGAACGGGAGGACGCCGAACCCCTGCATTGCCTGCAACCGGTATGTAAAATGGGAGGCGCTCCTTAATAGAAGCATGAAGATCGGGGCGGACTATATCGCGACCGGGCATTATGCAAGGATCGACCTCCTGTCGAATGGAAGGTATGCCCTGCGGGTATCGCAGACCGGGGCGAAGGATCAGACCTATGCGCTCTACAGCCTGACGCAGGATCAGCTTAAGCATACGCTGATGCCGGTGGGAGAATATACGAAGGAGGAGATCCGAAGGATGGCAGAGCGGATCGGCCTTTCGGTGGCGGATAAGCCGGACAGCCAGGATATCTGCTTTGTCCCGGACGGGGATTATGCTTCTTATATTATCAGGAGCATAGAGGCCGGGGGCTGTCAGAACTGCGTCTGCTGTATGAAGGATGGCGTCTGCCGGGATGCCTCCGGTAAGGGGGCGGAAGATAAGATCTGCCCGAGGATTGCGCCGGGCAATTTCGTGCTGACGGACGGCACGGTCATCGGCCGGCATAAGGGGATCATACATTATACGGTAGGCCAGCGCAAAGGTCTCGGCCTGGCGCTTGGATATCCGGTATTCGTTCTTGAGATCCGGCCAGAGACCAATGAGGTCGTGGTCGGGACGAATGAGGAATCCCTGTCTTATGAGGTGAGGGCAGATCGTGTGAACTTTATGTCCGTGGCGGATCTGACGGGAAAGAAGAGGGTATGGGCGAAGATTCGTTACAACCACAGGGGCGCATGGTGCACGGTGGAGAAGACAGGGGAGGATGAGCTCCGTTGTGTGTTCGAAGAACCACAGCGGGCGGTAACTTGCGGACAGGCAGTGGTATTGTATGACGAAGATCATGTTCTTGGCGGAGGGACAATCATCTGAGACGTGCCGGCATATATTTTGAAATGAGGGAGGTTGGAAAGATGTTGTCAGATTGTCACATGCATACGCAGTTCTCTCTGGATTCCGACGCAGATCCGGAAGAGATGATAAGAAGCGGGATTTCAAAGGGACTGGATGCAGTCTGTATTACGGATCATGAAGACAAGGATTATATAAGTGAAGGAAATAAATGGACCTTTGATGTGGATGAGTATTTTACACGGCTTACGAAGCTGAGAGAAAAATACCGCCGGGAGATAGACGTGCGCATCGGAGTGGAGATCGGTCTTCAACCGCATCTGGGAGAATATTATCGGAGTTATACCAGGCAGAAGCCGTTCGATCTTGTGATCGGCTCCGTACATCTGATCGGTTCCAGGGATCCTTATTATAAAGAATTTTTTGAAGGGCGCAGTGACGCCGGGGCTTACGAAGAGACGTTTTTAGAGACTTACGAGGATATCCGTAATGTGGAGGATTTTGATGTGCTTGGACATCTGGATTATGTGACGCGGTATGGAAGAAACCAGGCGAAGGAGTATTCTTATTCCAGATTTTCAGATATCATAGACCAGATCCTTAAGTACCTGATCGAGCATGGGAAAGGGATTGAATTGAATACGGCGGGGCTCAAATACGGGCTTCCATATGCACATCCGCATCCGGATGTGCTGAAGCGTTATAGAGAGCTTGGCGGAGAGATTATCACGGTCGGGGCGGACGCTCATAAGCCGGAACATACGGCCTATGATTTCCGGAAAGTGCCGGATCTGCTTAAGAGCTGTGGTTTCAGGTATTATACAGAATTCGTACAGAGAAAAGCTGTCTTTAAGAAGCTTTGACCATACGGCGGGGGCTGTGCAGACAGAATGGAGATTGATTATGGAGGAATTGTTACAGGTCGGAGTGATCACTCAGACGCACGGGATCCGCGGGGAAGTGAAGGTATTTCCCACGACGGACGATGCAGCGCGGTTTCAGGAATTGAAGCAGGTGCTGCTTGATACGGGGAAGGAGAAGCTGTCTCTTGAGATTGAGAGTGTGAAGTTTTTTAAGCAGTTTGTGATTCTTAAGTTCAGGGGTTATGATAACATCAATGATATTGAGAGATACAAACGCTGTCCTCTTCTGGTGGAACGAGAACATGCGGTGCCGCTTGAGGAAGACGAATACTTTATCACGGATATGATCGGTATGAAGGTGGTTACTGACAAGGGAGAGGAATTCGGCGTTTTGAAGGATGTGATGACCACGGGGGCCAATGACGTATATGTGATCGAGCATCCAGAGGCGGGAGAGGTACTGATCCCGGCTATCAAGGAATGTGTTCTGGACGTAGATGTTTCGGGCGGACAGATGAAGATTCATGTGATGGACGGACTGATTTAAGAGGAGCAGAAGATGCATTTTTATATTATGACTTTATTTCCGGAGATGGTCATGCAGGGACTCAATACCAGTATCACCGGAAGAGCGATACAGAAGGGGATCCTGTCTGTCGAGGCGGTGAATATCAGAGACTATGCGTTTAATAAGCATAACAGTGTAGATGACTATCCTTACGGAGGAGGGGCCGGGATGCTGATGCAGGCGGAGCCGGTGTACCAGGCGTATAAGGCCGTGGAGGAGAAGATTCATGCCGGCAGAAAGAGGGGGCCGGCGGGCAGAGAAGAGCGGGATATGCCAGACAGAAGCCCGAGGGTTATCTTCCTCTCTCCGCAGGGAAAAACCTTTAATCAGGGAATGGCAGAAGAGCTTGCGAAGGAGGATGAGCTGGTCTTCCTATGCGGGCATTATGAGGGAATTGACGAGCGTGTTCTTGAGGAGATTGTGACGGATCATGTGTCCATTGGGGATTATGTGCTGACTGGCGGCGAGCTTCCGGCCATGATCATGGCGGACGCGATATCACGGCTTGTCCCCGGAGTTCTTCATAATGATGTGTCGGCAGAGTTTGAGAGCTTTCAGGATAATCTCTTGGAGTATCCGCAGTATTCGCGTCCAGAGATCTGGCATGACAAGCGTGTGCCGGAGGTACTTCTGTCCGGACATCATGCCAATGTAGAGAAGTGGAGAAGAGAGCAGTCCATAATCCGCACGGCGAAGCTGCGCCCGGACCTTCTTGAGAGAGCACAGCTGACGGAGCGCGAGAGGGCGTTGGCAAAAGAAGCAGTAGAAAATGTTGAAAAATATTATAAAGAAAATCTTGTCATTTCAGAGTGAATGTGATAAACTATAGCATGTTGTGAAGAAAAGAGATGGTCCTCTGGTACGAATGTATTAAGAACATCCGAATAACGAAGGAGGTCACACATTATGAACGATATCATCAAGAGCATTGAAGCGGAGCAGTTAAAAGAGACTGTACCGGTATTCCATGTAGGAGATACTGTAAAGGTATACGGTAAGATCAAGGAAGGTAACCGCGAGAGGATTCAGGTATTCGAGGGAACGGTCCTCAAGAAGCAGGGCGGCGGATCCAGAGAGACATTTACAGTAAGAAAGAACTCCAACGGAATCGGTGTTGAGAAGACATGGCCGCTGCATTCTCCTAACGTTGAGCGGGTTGAGGTAGTAAGAAGAGGTAAGGTAAGAAGAGCGAAGCTTTACTACTTAAGAGACCGCGTGGGCAAGAAGGCAAAGGTAAAAGAACTGGTAAAATAAGAGACAGGATGAAGGGGGCAAGTACATCTTATTGTATGTTGTCCCTTTTCGTTTTATTATTTGCGGCGGATTGTCCGGGAGACGGCTTTTGCCGGGGCGCAGGGGTTCGGATAGTCCGGTGGGGGGAGACGCATGGGACGCAGACGGAAAAAACGTTTATTCAAGAAAGCAAGGAAGAAGAAGTTCAAGCTCCATATTGACCTCGAGCGGGTGAGGGCGGCGTTGGTGTGGATCTTCAAGATCGGCGCGGTCTGTTTCCTGGCTTTTGTACTCGTATGGTATTTTGGACAGCAGATCAGCACGGTGGGAGATTCCATGAACCCGGTGCTTAAGAATGGCGATGTGGTCCTGGTGGACCGGCTCATCTATAATGCCATGGCCCCGAGACGGGGGGATATTATCGTGTTCAAACCAAAGGGGAATGAGAATGTCCATTATTATACGAAGAGGATCATCGGCCTGCCGGGAGAGGATATAGAGATCATAGAGAACCGGATCTATATCGACGGCGTGAAGCTTGACGAGGAGTATAAGACCACGGATATTGACGACGTGGGGATCGTGGACGAGAAGATACGGCTTGCAGAGGACGAATATTTTGTGCTGGGAGACAACCGTGTAAGCAGTGAAGACAGCCGGAATGCGGATGTGGGTAACGTAAAGAGAGAGTATATCTATGGGAAGGCATGGTTCGTGCTGTCGCCCAGGGAAGATTTTGGATGGATAAAGAAGTAAAGGAGCAGGAATATGCATTTTCAATGGTATCCAGGTCATATGACGAAAGCAAAGCGTATGATGCAGGAGAATATGAAGCTTATCGATCTGGTCATCGAGCTTGTAGATGCCAGGATCCCGCAGAGCAGCCGGAATCCGGATGTTGATGAGCTTGGGAAGAATAAGGCAAGGCTCATCCTGCTGAATAAAGCGGACCTTGCCGGGGAGAAATGGAATGACGCATGGGCAGAGTATTTCCGGGAGAAGGGATATCTGGCGGTGAAGGTGGATTCCAGAAAGAACAAAGGCATGAAGCCTGTCAACAGTGTAATTCAGGAGGCATGTAAGGAGAAGCTAGAAAGGGACCGGAAACGGGGAATCCTTAACCGTCCGGTTCGGGCGATGGTGGTCGGGATCCCGAATGTGGGAAAGTCTACATTTATCAATTCGCTGGCGGGAAAGGCGTGTGCGAAGACCGGCAATAAGCCGGGCGTCACGAAAGGAAAGCAGTGGATCCGCCTGAACAGGCAGGTGGAGCTTCTGGATACCCCCGGGATCCTGTGGCCGAAGTTCGAGGATCAGCGGGTAGGACTTATGCTGGCGTATATCGGTTCCATAAAGGATGAGATCCTGAATACGGAAGAACTGGCGGCAGAGCTGATCGGGCATCTCGGCCTGCATTATCCGGGTGTGCTGGAAGAAAAGTATCAGATTGAAAACGATGCGGATGCATATGAGATGCTTAAGCGGATTGCCCTTAGCAGGCATTGTCTCCTTAAGGGAAGCGAACTGGATACAATGAAGGCGGCGGCCCTTCTGCTGGATGATTTCCGTAATGGAAGGCTTGGAAGGCTTACACTGGAATATCCGTAGAAGCGTGCCGGGATATTGGATGTGAGTTAGAAGGAGACAGCGGCTATGGCAGAAAGAGACAGGAGAAATGAAGAAGAAAGGGGAATCTTGAGGACTCTGGGAGGATGGATCTTATATATAGTGGTGATCGTAGGGCTTACCTATCTGATTATTACGTTTGTAGGACAGAGAACCAGGGTGAGCGGTTCTTCTATGGAGACAACATTAAGTGACGGCGATAATCTGATCGTGGATAAGCTGACATATCATTTTAAGGAGCCGAAGAGATTCGATATTATCGTATTTCCCTATCAGCATGAGGAGAATACCTACTATATCAAGAGGATCATAGGTCTTCCGGGAGAGACGGTACAGGTAATTGACGGACATGTGTACATTGACAATGAGATTCTTTCCAGTGACGTGTACGGCGCGGAGGTGATGGATTCGCCCGGGATCGCGTCGGAGCCGGTTGTTTTGGGAGAGGATGAGTATTTTGTGCTTGGCGACAACCGGAATCACAGCTCGGACAGCCGCGATCCAAGCGTAGGAGTATTGAAGAGAGAATATCTGATAGGCAGGGCATGGGTTCGCATCTATCCGTTCGACAGGCTTGGAGTGATCAGGCATGAATAAGCGGGAGGAAGAGAAGCTTCGCAGGAAGCAGGAGAAGCTTGAAAAGGAACTGGTACGGCTTGAGGCGATGCGTGCGTATGAGAAGGAATATGGCATGTACAGGTATATCTGCGGGATTGATGAGGCGGGCAGAGGTCCGCTTGCGGGGCCGGTTGTGGCGGGCGCGGTGATCCTGCCTGAGGACTGTACCATTCTCTGGCTGAATGATTCCAAGAAGTTATCCGCGAAGAAGCGGGAGATGCTCTATGATGAGATCATGGAGAAGGCGCTGGCCGTCGGAGTGGGGATGGCAGGCCCGGCAAGGATTGATGAGATCAATATCCTTCAGGCAACGTATGAGGCGATGCGTATGGCCATAGGGAAGCTTAAGGTCCGGCCGAATATCCTGCTCAATGATGCGGTTACGATCCCGGATGTCAGGATCCCGCAGGTTCCCATTATCAAAGGAGACGCAAAGAGCGTGTCGATCGCGGCGGCAAGTATCATTGCCAAGGTTACCAGGGACCGTCTGATGGAGGAATATGACAAGGTGATTCCGGGCTATGGGTTTGCAGGTCATAAGGGCTATGGCACGAAGGCGCATATCGAGAAGCTTAGAGAACTGGGGGCGTCGCCGATACACAGAGCTTCTTTTATCAGGAATTTTGTATAGAATATCGAGGCAGATGGAATTGGATGAAGGAAAATAAAAGAAAAACGGGTACGGAGTATGAGAGGAAAGCCGGAGATTATCTGGAGGAGAACGGCTATGAGATTCTGGAGTATAATTTCCGCTGCCGGACAGGCGAGGTTGATATCATCGCACGCGACGGGGAGTATCTTGTCTTCTGCGAGGTAAAGTACCGTTCGGATGCAAAAAGCGGACATCCGGCGGAGGCGGTGGACAGGAAGAAGCAGCAGAGTATATCGAAGTGCGCCCTGTACTATATTACAAGCCGCAATCTCATGGATATACCGTGCCGGTTTGACGTGATAGGCTTTGAGGGAGATACGATGACCGTATATCCGGATGCTTTTGATTATATTGGAGGATAGTTTATGAGTCTGGGGTTAAAATATAAGAATGAAGAGCATATATTTGACGAGAAAGAGGTAAATGGAGTTCCGTTTCTCTCGTATCCGATGCTTGAAAAGACTGGTATCGTAAAGCACGGGTTTTCTACAAGGCTTGGAGGCGTCAGTACGGGATACTGCGCGACGATGAATATCAGCACGACAAGAGGGGACGATCCGGAGGCGGTAGAAGAAAACTGCCGGAGGATTGCGTCCGCGATCGGGGTGGATCCTTCGGATTTTACTTATACGAATCAGACGCATACGACCAATGTGGCTGTGGTGGAGAAAGGAGACCGGGGACATCGGTTCATGGACACGGACGGAATGGTGACGGATGTGCCGGGGATCTGTCTTGTGACCTTTTATGCGGATTGTGTACCGTTGTTTTTTGTAGATCCGGTACACCGTGCCATCGGGCTTAGCCATTCCGGATGGAGGGGAACGGCAGGGAAGATCGGCAGGATCACTCTCGAACGGATGAAGGAGAGGTATGGGACAGAGCCTTCGCAGGTGACAGCCGCCATAGGCCCGTCCATCTGCCGGGAATGTTATGAGGTCAGCGAGGATGTGATCGAGAAGTTCCGGGAGAATTTTGACAGGCGTCTGTGGCCCGAGCTGTTTTATGAGAAAGAGGACGGGAAATATCAGCTCGATCTCTGGAGGGCGAACCAGGCCGTGCTTATGGAAGCGGGAGTGCATAAAGAACAGATCGCGGTTACGAACCTGTGTACGCACTGTAATCCCAAAATCCTCTTCTCCCACAGAAGCACGGGGACGAAGAGAGGCAATCTGAGCGCTTTTCTTGCGCTGAGACAGTGCGCGTACTCTTAAAAAGGGTGTGCAGGAAAATATCATGCAGACAGTGTATGAAGGAGCAGTATAGAATAAGGGCAGGACAGCAGAAAGGGAGTATGGCATAGTGGTACCAGTACCGGTGAGTGGAACAGAGACTACGGCGGGCAACGTGGCGGCGACGGCCGTGGTAGAAGTGGCGGAAGTGACGCAGGATACGGTGGAAGAAGTGAACCGCCTTGCACAGTATATCCAGGACAGCATCCCAAAGCTTGCAGGCTTTGGAGTACGTGTTCTGATCGCGCTTGTAGTTTTCTTTCTTGGAAGGATTGTGATCAGGTGGATACAGAAGCTGGTACGCCGGTCGTTAGAGCGTTCCGGTGCGGATAAAGGGGTGGAACAGTTTGTAGATTCTTTCCTGAAGGTTGGACTGTATTCTCTTCTGATCTTCAGTATCGCGGCCAAGTTCGGGCTGGATACGGCTTCGGTTGCGGCGCTTTTGGCTTCCGGCGGTGTCGCCATTGGTCTGGCATTGCAGGGAAGCTTATCGAACTTTGCGGGCGGCGTCCTGATACTGCTTCTTAAACCCTTTGAGGTGGGGGATTATATTACTGAGGATACGAATCACAATGAAGGGACGGTCAAGGAGATCCAGATCTTCTATACGAAGCTGAGTACCATTGATAATAAGACGATCGTGATCCCTAACGGGATACTGACCAACAGCAGTCTGACCAATGCGACGGCAAAGGATGAGAGAAGGCTTGACCTTAAGGTGTCGATCTCCTATCAGGCGGATCTCAGAAAGGCGAAGAAGCTGATCGAGGAGATCCTGGCGTCGGATGTCTGTGTGATGAAGGACGAGGAGATCAATGTGTTTGTAGACGATCTGGCGGAGAGCGCGGTGGTCTTAGGGGCGAGGGCGTGGGTTAAGAATGATGAATTCTGGCCGACAAGATGGAGGCTTCTGGAGACGATCAAGCTGACGCTTGACGAGCATGAAATTGAGATTCCGTATCCGCAGATGACGGTGCATGTAAAAGAATGACAAAAAATGGTTTAATTTTAAAAAAAGTTCTTGCATATTTTGAAAAGTTTGATATAATATAATTCGTGGCTGTTAGTTAGAAGCCATTCGCTGGAATAGCTCAGTCGGTAGAGCACTTCACTCGTAATGAAGGGGTCGTCGGTTCAAGTCCGATTTCCAGCTTATATATCAGAGAACCACAGATTCGACAGGGAGTCTGTGGTTTTTTATTTTGCTGATTTTTGTTATTCCAGAAATCATTTGTAAGGATTGCAGTTTTCGGCATTCATATGTTACAATGTAGATATTAGAATAGACCGCCGGTGTTTCAGGGAATTCTGGCAAAGGAAGAAATGAAGGTGAGATCGTGGATATAAAAGATTATGAAAAGATTTTACATGCAATACCGACTTCGGGAGTCTTTATTATCAGGGAGGATAATCATAAGATCTTATATTATAACGAGAGGGTACAGGAGATTGTGCCGCATGTACATATCGGGATGACCTGCTATGAGATGGGGAACCATTCCTGCATCAATTGCCCGCTACTGTCGATCGGGGACAGACAGGAGAATCGTTCGCTTGGTTATAACAGTCCTTTTGGCGAGATCGTAGATATTGTGGCTGTCAAGACGCTGTGGGAAGGCAGTGTTCCGGCTTTTATCATTACTGTGACGCCTCATATACAGGCGATCACCCATTCTTATCACAAGATCCTCAGAGTCAATCTTACGAAGGACCGTTATGAAGTGGTGAAGATGAGGACGGAGGACAGGGCCATAGGCTATGGGAACGATACGTTTTCAAGCTGGATGGGGCAGTTTATCTATGACGGAGGCATCCACCCGGATGATATGAATAATTTTATATCGTTTACTCATCTGGAGCATATGAAGAAGGCTCTGGATTCCGGCAAGGAGATGCTGACCTGCTGCTACCGGAGGCGTACCGGGGAGGAGTACCGCTGGAATCTGATAGAGGTGGTGCCGGACTTTGCCGTTCCCTCTGAGGATCAGATCATCTTCCTGTATGTGAAGGATGTGCATGACATCTTGCAGGAAAGTCTTGAGCTGGATGACGCCAGTATCCGGGTTCAGGAGGTGATCCGGACTCTGGGAGAGCAGAATTTCGGGATCTACGGCATCGACCTTGATACCGGAGAAGCGAATCTTGTGCGGGAGAACGGACATACACATACCGGCTGGAAGTCGTGGACGGTTCACTGGGATGAGATTATGGAGTCGCGTATCAGTAAGCAGGTCCATCCCAAGGACCGTGAGAATGTGTGCAGGAAGTTCTCGCTTGAGGGGCTCAGACAGATGCGGGACACTTCTGCACAGAAGGAGGATATGCTGTGCCAGTGGCGCGGAGAGGAAGAGCATGAATACCGGTATATGGCGGTGATCGCTTATTTCGGCGAGGGGCACGGTACGAAGAACTACGCGATCCTTGCCCTTCAGAACGTGGATAAGCGTGTACGGCAGGAGCACACGCTCACCTTAAGAGACATGCAGCTTGCGTCGATCCTGAAGTCCAGATACAGTGTGATGACCACCGTCTATTTAGAGAACGGACAGTGCGAGCAGATCCGCATCAACGAGGAAAGCGAGATGAAGGAGGTCTTCAGCGGGAATTATCACCGTTACTTCCAGAAGGTGCTGGAGACTGAGATCCGGCCGGAGGATGCGGAGGAATTCCGCAAGGTCATGAGCCCTGAGCACCTGTATCAGAAGGCGGCGAGAACGCGGGACTATCATGAAGAGATCTGTCAGTACCGGGTGACCGGCACTTCTCTTAAGTGGGTGGAGCAGCATGTGATCTATGCCCGCAGGGGGACGAGGATGTCGATTAATATACTGGGACGGGATATTACCAGAGAGAAGCTTGCGGAAGAGCTGCGGATTAAGGAAGAAAAGGAGCAGGCAGACATTATCCGTACCCTGGGAGGGATGTTTTTTGCGACTTATTATGCCGACCTTGAGGAAGATACGTTCCGAAGCGTTACGCAGCTTGAGGAAGTGGGGAAGGCGCTGGATGGAACGGTTACCTATGACACTGGGATCAAGACGTATGCAGAGAATTTCATCCATCCGGACGACAGAGAGGAATATCTTAAGGTCTTAGGCAGAGAGAATCTTAGGCGGACGCTGAGCAGGAAGCAGCCTTATGTAACGCTGGCGTACCGCAAATTGCCGGAGAACGGCGATGTCAGGCCGCAGGAATACGGCTGGATCCGTGGAACCGCCGTCATGTCACAGGCCGACAGAGAGGGAAAGGTGCGCTCGATCGTCTATGCGGCTCAGGACGTCACGGAGAGCAAGCGCAAGGAGATGCGGGAGCAGCAGGCGCTGGAGGCGGCCTGTGAGGCTGCGGACCGCGCCAACGCGTCCAAGCAGGAATTCCTGTCTTGTATCAGTCATAATGTTCGTACACCGATGAACGGCATCATGGGCATGATCAAGATCGCGGCAGACCATGTGGAGGATCCTGTGAGAGTGAAGGACTGTCTGGATAAGGCGTCTATGTCAAGCCATCAGCTCCTTTCCGTGCTGAATGAGATACTGGATATCAGCCAGATCAAGTCTGGCAATTTCGATCTGAAGGCAGAGACAATTAATCTGCCTGATCTGATGCAGGAGGTGGCTGCGTTCATCCTTCCGGATGTAAAGGGGAAGGGACTGAAGCTTGAGTACCATCCGGTGAAGGTTGCCCATGAGAATGTCCTGGGCGACCGCCTGCGGCTTTCGCAGATGTTTCTTAACATCCTGAGTAATTCGGTAAAATATACCCCGCCAGGCGGCGTGATAGAGGTATCCGTCACGGAGAATGAATCGGGAGAGCATGGATGCAGTTCTTATGATTTTGTGTTCAGTGATAACGGTATCGGTATGGAGGAAGAATTTATCCGGCATATATTCGAGCCTTTCAGCCGTGAGAAGGCCCCCAATGACAGCTATATCGACGGGGTGGGACTTGGACTGTCCATTGCGCAGAATATAGCGCGCATGATGGGCGGGACCATCGGCGTGAAGAGCCATCCGGGACAGGGTTCACAGTTCATGGTGACGGTGATCTTAAGACTCCAGAATCCGACGAAGGGCGCCGAAGATCCGACGGACGGGGCATACGGGGATGCTTCCGGTATTTCCTTCAGGGGATGTAAGATTCTTCTGGTGGAGGATAATGAGCTGAACCAGGAGATTGCCATGGAGTTTATCGGAGAGATCGGAGCGATGGTAGAATGTGCCGAGGACGGCCGCAAAGGGTTACAGCGTTTTGCGGAGATGCCGGAGGGATATTATGATATGATCCTGATGGATATCCAGATGCCTGTCATGAACGGGTTTGAGGCTACGCGTGCGATCCGCAAGCTTCCGCGCGCAGACGCTTCGAAGATACCGATCATTGCCCTGTCAGCCAATGTGTCTGCGGAGGATATTGTCGCCGGAAGAGATGCGGGGATGAACGGGCATCTTGCCAAGCCGTTAGATATCCCGCAGCTCATGGAGCGTATGGACTTCTGGCTGAATAACCGCTGATATAGTAATATCCATTATTTACATTCTGTTTTCCCCTCCGTCATATGATAGAATGATTCTGTACCCCATATCAGAATACATGTATGAACAGGAGGAGGGAAACGGGATGATCCAAGATGCGAAGAAAGACGCAAAGATCGAGAGAGTCTGCGGGGTGTTTGCGGATTACATAAAAGCCAGTCCGTATATCGACTGGCTGTGGTCTGACAAGTTAGGCTATATTCTGACGCAGATATCTCTGGAGAGTCAGGAGATCATGGAGAGCCGGGTGATCATGGATGCTGAAAGGCTCTGCTGGATCTTGTTTAACGAGGTTGCAGACGACGTACTGCAAATGACGCATAATGACCACATTGCGTATGAGGCCGATCCGCTTGAGCAGGCCGAGATCAGAAAGCGCCTTAAGCCGTACATGGAACGGCTGCCGGAATATGCCGGTCTTTGTGACAGGCTGTTTGAAAAATAATGACGAAGAGCGCTGCCGGGATATTTTCCGGCAGCCATTTTATTATTCGGCTTACCAGTATCACTCGCTGACGGCCTGGAGGGCGGAGATATCGGAATCGATGACAAGAGAGTAATTGGTATAATACACGACAAATCCGGGTTTCGCGCCGTTCGGCTTTTTGACGTGTTTCTTCTCCACATAATCAATCTCAACCTTGTCGCTGCCGCGGCTTTTGGAATAGTATGCGGCCAGACGGCCGGCTTCTTCAAAAACCCGGTCCGGGAGTTCCGCCCCGCCTGACTTCACGATCACGTGGGAGCCGGGAGCGCTCTTGGCATGGAACCACCAGTCGTTTCCGGAGGCGAACGAGAAAGTCAGTTCGTCGTTCTGCAAGTTATTCTTCCCCACATACATGTGATAACCGTCGCTTGAGATATAATGCATGGGCCTGCTGGTGAGCTTCACCTTCTTCTTCGTATATTTTCTCCGGATGTATCCGCTCTGTATCAATTCTTCCTTGATCTGAGCAAGGTCGGCTTCGTTCATGGCGATGTCCAGTGCGTTGCTGATGGATTCGAGGTAACGGATATCGTCGCCGGTGGCCCGTATCAGCTCTGTGAGCGCTTCGAAGGTACGCTTCTGCTTGTTGTATTTCGCGAAATACTTCTGGGAATTCTCCTGCGGCGTCAGCGTGGGATCTAAGGGAATGGTGATCTCCTGGTCGGTGTAGTAGTTCAGCGCGTTCAGTTCCTTAGAACCGGCAGGAAGGCCATAGCCGTAGATGTTGATAAGTTCGCCGTAGATCTTATATTTCTCCCGGTTCTCGGTATCCTTAAGCTGTCTTGACTGTAGATCGTGTTTCTTGCGGTTCCGTTCTAACGCAGTCTGCACCACATGGCGCAGATCGGTGCTCTTCTGGCGTATCCTGGTCAGGGTGTTGCGCGTTGCATAATAATTCTTAAGCACCTGGGAGATAGAATCAAACTCCCGGGAAGTGTACCGGGTATAGTGGGACAGCGGCAGGGCGCAGAATTCCTTTGGAGCATTCTTATCATAATAGATGACAGGGTGAAAGGACCTGTGTACGATCTGTTCCATATAATAAGAGAACTGTCTGTACAGGTGGGCAAGCGTATCCGGGGACAGATCCTTAGCGGTCATGCCGGATTCAAGACCGGCAAGGCTTAAAATCTCTTCAGCGGCGACGGGGCTGATCCCTGTAAAGCTGGTATAGACGGCCTTGCCAAGAGGCATCGGTCTGCCGGTCAGAGCTTCTATAAAAGCTTCCTGTCCTATGGTCAGCGGATCCTGCTTTGCCATGGTGTCCGGTATGAAATACTCCCGGCCGGGCAGTACCTCGCGGACAGAGCTCATCTGTGCGTTGACGTGCTTGATACTGTCGATGATCTTGTTCTTATCGTCGCAGAAGATGATGTTGCTGTGCTTTCCCATGATCTCGACGATCAGTTTCTTACGGCAGAGATCTCCAAGCTCGTCAAGATGTTCGATATCTATATGGATGATACGCTCTAAACCAGGCTGTGAGACCTGTATGATACGTCCGTTTCCGATATGCTTGCGAAGGAGCATACAGAAGTTGGGGGCGGTCATGGGGCTTGGTTTGTTCTCGTCTGTCAGATATATCAGAGGCAGTGAAGCGCTGGCAGAGATGTAGAGCCTGTTCGCGCCGTCGGTTGTCTTGATGGTAAGCAGCAGTTCGTCCGTCTCCGGCTGTGCGATCTTGGTGATGCGTCCGCCGGTCAGCGCAGTACTCAGTTCCTCTGTGACAGCTGCAACCGTGATTCCGTCAAAAGCCATAATATGATTCCTTTCTGTCACCGTCCGCAAAAGGCAGGCGGCGTCAAATGTCTGTTTATATGTTTCCGCAATAGTATAACATGGTTGACGCGATTTGCCAAATGTCTTATAATGAATGATGGCAATAAAACATTGTTTTACACAAATATTTTTTATAGAAGAGGGGCATATCATGATAAAGAGTATGACAGGTTTCGGACGCTGTGAGGTGTCTGACGGATCCCGGAAATTCACTGTTGAGATGAAGGGTGTGAACCACCGCTATCTGGATGTGAATATCCGGATGCCTAAGAAGCTGAATTTTTTTGAGACTGCGATCCGTAATCTATTGAAGCAGAGTGTCCAGAGGGGAAAGGTTGATATCTTCATTACATACGAGGATCTGTCCGAGAGCCGTGCATGTCTGAATTATAACGAACAGCTTGCCGGTGAATATATGGGTTATTTCAAGCGGATGGAGGAGAAGTTCTCTCTGAGCAATGATGTGCGGGTATCCACGCTTCTTCGATGCCCGGAGGTCCTGACTATGGAAGAGCAGGCGATCGACGAAGAAGAGTTGTGGAACGGTCTTAAGAAGGCGTTGGAGGGTGCGCTCCGGCAGTTCGTCGAGACGAGGACGATGGAGGGAGAGCATCTGAGAGACGACATGCAGAAGAAGCTTGACGGTATGCTTACGCTGGTGGGATATATCGAGGAGCGTTCGCCGAAGATTATTGCAGAGTACCGGGAGAAGCTTGAGAATAAGGTGCGCGAGCTGCTTGCGGATACCCAGATCGACGAAGGAAGGATCGCCGCGGAGGTGGTGATATTTGCCGATAAGATCTGTACGGATGAGGAAGTCGTGAGGCTTAAAAGTCATGTGGTGCATATGAAGGAGACGCTTAAGTCAGAAGAGAACGGGATCGGCCGGAAGCTTGATTTTATCGCCCAGGAGATGAACCGCGAGGCCAATACGATTCTTTCGAAGGCCAATGATCTGGAGACTTCCAATGCGGGGATCGACTTGAAGACGGAGATTGAGAAGGTCAGGGAGCAGATCCAGAATATTGAATAGCAGATAAGTGACAAAAGACGGTGAAAGAGAGGACATGCCCATGGACGGGAGAGGTATTTTGATCGTGGTATCCGGGTTCTCAGGATCAGGCAAGGGTACGATCATGAAGGAGATCATGAACCGGTATGACAATTATGCGCTGTCTGTCTCCGCGACGACCAGGAAACCAAGGCCTGGCGAGGAGGACGGCAGAGAATATTTCTTTAGATCGACCGAAGAATTTGAAAAAATGATTGCGAAAGACGAACTGATAGAGTATGCTAGATACGTGGATAATTACTATGGAACGCCGCGTGCCTATGTGGAGGAGCAGCTTAAGGCCGGCAAGGACGTGATTCTGGAGATAGAGATCCAGGGAGCCCTCAAGGTCAAGGAGAAGTTCCCGGACACGCTGCTTCTGTTCGTGACGCCCCCGACGGCCGCAGAGTTAAGGGAACGCCTGGTCGGGCGCGGGACAGAGACTATGGATGTCATTGACTTTCGTATGAAGCGTGCGAAGGAAGAGGCAGAGGGCATGGGACGGTATGATTATCTGATCATCAATGATGTCCTGGATGAATGTGTGAAGGAGATGCATCAGATCATTCAGGGAGAACACAGAAGAAGTTTTCGTAATGAGGCATTTATAGAACGTATGCAGGAAGAGTTGAAAGGAGAATAGTATATGCTGCACCCATCTTACACAGATTTAATGAAGGTAGTGAATAAGGATGTAGAGGAAGGCGAGACAAAGGTAGTGAACAGCCGTTACTCGATCGTTATGGCAACTGCGAAGAGGGCGAGGGAGATCATTGACGACGCCGAGCCGCTGGTTCCGGTCAAGAACGGTGAGAAGCCGCTGTCTATTGCGATCGACGAGCTGAACCAGGCCAAGATCAAGGTGGTCGGTGAAGATGAGTCTCAGGAGAAGCCGCAGGAGACGACAAAAGAGACGGCGGACGAGAGTGTGGAAGAGACGATGGATGAGACAATGGAAGAGTCCGGGGCAGAGTCTGGTGAAAGTGAGGATGTACCGGCGTAGGCTCTTAGGTTTTACTGCAAATGGTGGGCAGATGCCGTGAGGTATCTGCCTTTCTTACCATGGCTTATACAAAAATCGGCGTCAGGCGGCCGTATACACGATAAGGAGGAGAGAATGAATTTATTATTTATATCTCTTGGATGTGACAAGAATCTGGTAGATTCGGAGGTCATGCTGGGACTTCTGGACGCGAAGGGATATCGTATTGTAGACGATGAGACGGAGGCGGACGTGATCGTGGTCAACACCTGCTGTTTCATCCATGACGCAAAGGAAGAGAGCATCCAGACCATCCTTGAGATGGCGGAATATAAGAAAGAAGGAAGGCTTAAGGCGCTGGTAGTCACCGGATGTCTTGCCCAGAGGTATCAGCAGGAGATCTTTGAGGAGATACCGGAGGTGGACGCTATCCTTGGGACTACATCCTATGACAGGATCGTGGAGGCTGTGGAGGAGGCTCTTGGCGGAAACGGGCAGATGCGGATTGCCGATATTGACGCGCTGCCTTCGGCGGATGAAAAGCGGATGGTCACAACAGGAGGACACTACGCTTACCTGAAGATTGCGGAAGGATGCGATAAGCACTGTACCTACTGCATCATCCCGAAGATTAGGGGAAGCTTTAGAAGCGTGCCGATCGAGCGTCTTGTCCGGGAGGCCGCAAGGCTTGCCGGACAGGGCGTGAAGGAGCTGATCCTGGTGGCTCAGGAGACGACTATGTACGGGAAGGATCTCTACGGCGAAAAGTCCCTCCACAAGCTGTTGAGGGAGCTGTGCCGGATCGGCGGGCTTCGGTGGATACGGATCCTGTACTGTTATCCGGAAGAGATCTACGATGAACTGATCCAGGTGATCCAAGAGGAGAAGAAGATCTGCCATTATCTGGACCTGCCCATCCAGCATGTCAATGATGAGATACTGAGAAGGATGGGAAGACGGACCACGAGGAGACAGTTGGAGTCAATCGTCGGAAAGCTTAGGCAGGAGATTCCCGATATCACACTTCGGACCACGCTGATCACAGGCTTCCCGGGGGAGACGAAGGAACAGCATGAGGAGCTGATGGAATTCGTCGACGAGATGGAATTTGACAGGTTAGGTGTATTTACCTATTCACCGGAGGAGGATACGAAGGCGGCGGATATGCCGGACCAGATACCGGAGGATACGAAGGAGGAGCGCAGGGAGGAGCTGATGGAGCTTCAGCAGGAGATTGCCTTTGACCAGGCAGAAGCCATGATCGGAAGAGAGGTTCTGGTGATGGTGGAAGGGAAGGTCGTAGACGAGGATGCATATGTGGGACGGACATATCGGGACGCGCCGAATGTGGACGGACTGATCTTCATCCATACGCAGGAGGAGTTGGTGTCGGGGGATTTCGCAAGAGTGAAGGTGACCGGGGCGTTAGAATATGATTTGATAGGAGAGTTGATATCATGAATTTACCAAATAAATTAACGGTGCTGAGAGTGATCATGGTGCCATTTTTTGTATTTTTTATGCTGACGGATGCAGGGGGAGCTGCGAATAAATGGATCGCTCTGGTGTTGTTCTGTGTGGCGAGCCTGACGGATATGCTGGACGGCAAGATTGCCCGCGCAAGGAATCTGGTGACGAATTTCGGGAAGTTTATGGATCCTTTGGCGGACAAGCTTCTGGTATGCTCGGCCATGATCTGTCTGATCCCGTCCGGTAAGCTTGAGGCGTGGTTCGTCATAGTGATCATCGCAAGAGAGTTTATCATCAGCGGTTTCCGACTGGTGGCCTCTGACAACGGGATCGTGATCGCGGCAAGCTATTGGGGAAAGTTCAAGACGGTTTCTCAGATGGCGATGATCATCGTGCTGATCGCGGACTTCGGCGGGATATTTGATATGATTGGAATCGCTTTGATCTGGGTATCCTTAATACTGACAGTAGTTTCTTTGATTGATTATGTGGCAAAGAACGTACAAGTATTGACGCAAGGAGGCATGTAAGAGATGACGGTAGAACTGATATCTGTCGGTACGGAGCTTCTGCTTGGAAATATTGTGAACACCAATGCGGCGTACCTGGCAGAACGATGTGCCGCGCTGGGGCTTTCCTGCTATTACCAGACGGTAGTCGGAGACAATGAAAAGCGTCTGGAGGAAGTGGTACGCCTTGGACTTTCGAGGTCGGATATCCTGATCTTAAGCGGGGGATTAGGGCCTACGAAGGACGATCTGACAAAAGAGGTCACAGCTAAGGTATTTGGCAGAGAGCTTATTGAGGATGCGCACACCAGAGGACGCATTGAAGAATATTTTCACAGGGTACACAGTGACCAGGTGACGCCAAACAACTGGAAGCAGGCCATGGTCCCGGAGGGGGCGAAGGTAGTTGACAACCATAATGGGACGGCGCCCGGGCTTATCATGGAGGAAGACGGGAAGACGGCGATCCTGCTTCCCGGGCCGCCGAATGAGATCAGGCCGATGTTCGAGCGTGATATCGCGCCTTATCTTGACGGACTTTTGCCGGAAGGGATATATTCGAAGATGGTGAAGATCTGTTCCATCGGCGAGAGCCGGGCGGAGACGATGATCGCGGATCTGATGGATGCGCAGACCAATCCCACGATCGCGCCTTATGCGAAGACCGGAGAGGTACATCTGCGTGTTACGGCGAAGGCATCAGGGGAGGAAGAAGCCGGTGAGCTGATCACCCCGGTGATAGAGGAGCTGTTTCGAAGGTTTGGGGATGCAATCTTTACGATCGAGGAGAGTGTGACTCTTGAGGAGGCTGTCGCAGGTCTTCTGGCAGAGAAGGGTATGACGGTGACGACGGCGGAGTCCTGTACGGCTGGACTTCTTGCCGGAAGGCTTATGAATGCGGCCGGGGCATCGAATGTCTACCGGGAGGGATATATCACCTATTCTGACGAGGCCAAGGAGCGCCTTCTCGGGGTGAGCCATGAGACACTTATGCAGTATGGCGCTGTGAGCGCACAGACGGCAGAGGAGATGGCAAGGGGTGCGGCCCGTGCGGCCGGCGCGGACGCGGCGGTCGGAGTGACGGGGATCGCAGGCCCGGGAGGCGGTACGGATGAGAAGCCGGTGGGACTTGTGTATGTCGGCTGTTTCGTGAAGGGAGCAGTCCGCACAGAGGAGTTCCATTTCACAGGGAACCGGGCAAAGAACCGGGAGTCTGCCGTGGCGAGGGCGCTGACGCTTCTTCGGGAAGAACTGCTTAAGATCCGTGATTGATGTTTGCGGCCGGCGCATCTTGTGTGGGGCAGTCTGTGGAGTGACTGACGGGAGCAAAAGACAGAAGACAGGAGGCTTAGAATGGAGATAAGATTGATAAAGGAGCCGGAGCTTTTACCGGCTCTCCATCTGGTATGGGAGGTATTTGCGCAGGAGATCGCGCCTGCGTGCACGCCCCAGGGGGTGGAGTCTTTCCAGAAGTTTATAAAATATGAGTATATCAGTCAGGTGTGGTATCGGAAAGATCTGTTGTTTTTTGGCGCATTTGACAATGAAAGGATCTGCGGTACGCTGGCGTTAAGGCCGGACGGACATATCGCGCTTTTTTTCGTGGAGCAGAAGAGCCAGGGAAAAGGGATTGGCCGTATGCTGTTTCAGACTGCCTATAATTATTGTGCCAATGAGCTTAAGGCAGACCGGATGACTGTGAATGCAGCGCCCGGGGCAGTAGAACGGTACAGCCGTCTGGGAATGCGCGCAGTGTCAGGGGAGCAGGAACGTGACGGTATCCGAAGTATTCCTATGGAGATGTATGTGAATCTTGCGATGGTTACCCCTGTGAGGCAGAAATCCAAGGCGCCGTGGATCGCACTGGGTGTTTTTGGGGTGGTCATCCTGGCGCTTTTTATGGGAGTTGCCGTGAAAACCCACAGGATCATCAGCGAATGGGACGTCCAGGACGACAGTGTTCCTTATGAAGAAGGCTTAGAGGAGCCGGGGGATTCTTCGGACGGCTTCTGGGATGAATACGGCGGCAGTATACCGGATGAATTCTGGGATGAATACGGCGGCGGCCTTTGGGACGGAGACGGAAGCGGGGAAGAGTATGAAGAGGAGCTCTCCGGCGTTGTGGCAATCCCGGAGATGATCGATGACAACCTGCCCTATGAGATTGAAAGTGAGGAATACATATTCTCAGATAACGAGAAGCAGTCCATGATGATCGAGTTCAGCGTCTCTTATCCAAAGCTCAGCGGGCTTAAGGATTCCGGTATACAGAAGAAGGTCAACGAGATACTAAAAGACCGTGCGATGGAGACGGTGGCGCGGATCTATGACGATCCGGATCCGTCCATTAAGGAGAGAGTTCTTGGAGAAGAGTACCCGATGCTGGCAAATTATGTGGAGTATAAGGTCTGCTATGCGTCTGAGGAGCTGATCAGCGTGGCTTACGACGACTATGCGTTCGAGGGCGGACAGACCTATTACACCCAGCATCTCAGGACCTGCACCATAAGCCTTAAGGACGGCAGAGTCTATGAGGTAAAGGATATTGTCAGGCTGGATGAAACGTTTGTGGACGAATGGCTTGCCGTAATGCGCCGGGAGGCGGATGATGATACGTTCCTGTCTGAGACTGGAAAGAGTGAACTTTTGAAAGCCCTTGAAGGAGACAGCCAGGACGGAGTGTATGTGGTGAATTTCTTTCTGGATGCGGACGGGATAGAGATTGGGTTCGACCTGAATTACAAAGAGGAAAACGCCGATAAACGCGGGTATGTATGGGTGACGGCGCCCTTTACATTTGACGAGATTGAAAAATATGCGTCGGACAGTGATTTTTGGAAATATATCCGAAAATAGAGAGAAAATATGTACAAAGTGATAATTGACGAAATATGTATAATGTGAGAAAATATAAATAAGTATGGTGTTAAAGATATAACGAACCCTACGACAGAAAAATCATACATAGTTGAAAGGAGTTTTAAAATGATTTATTCACATGAAGTAGAAATGATGTGTCCTGTGGCTCAGGGTGCAAATCACGGACCAGCTCCGATTCCGGAAGAAGCAAAATGGGTAAAGGCAAAAGAGGTGAAAGATATCTCTGGTCTGACACATGGTGTTGGCTGGTGTGCACCACAGCAGGGAGCCTGCAAACTCACTTTAAACGTTAAGGATGGTATTATCCAGGAAGCACTGGTTGAGACGCTTGGATGTTCAGGAATGACACATTCTGCTGCTATGGCATCAGAGATCCTTCCGGGCAAGACGATCCTGGAAGCGCTTAATACGGATCTTGTCTGTGATGCGATCAATACAGCGATGAGAGAGTTATTCTTGCAGATCGTATACGGAAGAACCCAGAGCGCATTCTCAGAAGACGGACTTCCGATCGGCGCCGGACTTGAAGACCTTGGAAAGGGGCTCCGTTCACAGGTTGGTACTATGTATGGAACATTGGCAAAAGGTCCTCGTTATCTTGAGATGGCAGAAGGCTATGTAACAGGAATCGCACTGGACGACCATGACGAGATCATCGGATATCAGTTCGTTAACCTTGGAAAGTTCACAGACTTCATCAAGGCAGGAGATACGCCGAACGACGCATGGGAGAAGGCAAAGGGACAGTACGGACGCGTTGCCGACGCAGCGAAGATCATCGATCCAAGGAAGGAATAAGCTTTGGCGGATTCAGAAGACGCGTCGCGTCGGATTGAATGAGTCTCAATCTGTGTCCGTGATGCAGAGATTAGAATGTACTACATAGTCACGAAAAATTAGGAGGACAAGTAAATGGCTTTATTTGAATCATATGAAAGAAGAATTGATAAAATCAATGAAGTATTAGGAAGCTACGGCATTGCTTCTCTTGAAGAAGCTGAGAAGATTACCAAAGACGCCGGACTTGACGTGTACAATCAGGTGAAGGGTATCCAGCCGATCTGTTTCGAGAATGCATGTTGGGCATACATCACAGGTGCGGCGATCGCGATTAAGAAGGGCTGTAAGACAGCCGCCGAGGCCGCAGCGGCGATCGGAGAAGGCTTACAGGCATTCTGTATTCCGGGTTCTGTTGCAGACCAGAGAAAGGTTGGCCTTGGTCATGGCAACTTAGGCAAGATGCTCCTTGAGGAGGATACAGACTGCTTCGCATTCCTTGCAGGACACGAGTCATTCGCGGCTGCCGAGGGTGCGATCGGTATCGCTGAGAAGGCGAACAAGGTTCGTAAGAAACCACTCCGCGTTATCTTGAACGGACTTGGAAAAGATGCTGCAAAGATCATTTCCAGGATTAATGGATTCACATATGTGGAGACGGATTATGATTACTATACAGGCGATCTGAAAGAGGTTCAGAGGATTGCTTACTCCGAAGGTCTGCGCTCCAAGGTTAACTGCTATGGCGCGAACGATGTACGCGAGGGTGTGGCCATCATGCACAAGGAAGGCGTTGATGTATCTATCACAGGTAATTCAACCAACCCGACACGTTTCCAGCATCCGGTTGCAGGTACATATAAGAAGGAGTGTATCGAGCAGGGCAAGAAGTATTTCTCAGTGGCGTCAGGCGGCGGTACAGGACGTACCCTTCATCCGGACAACATGGCTGCGGGACCAGCTTCTTACGGTATGACCGATACGCTGGGACGTATGCATTCTGATGCTCAGTTTGCTGGATCTTCATCCGTACCGGCTCACGTTGAGATGATGGGACTGATCGGCGCAGGTAATAACCCGATGGTTGGTATGACGGTTGCAGTTGCGGTTGCCATCGAGGAAGCTGCGAAAGAAGGCAAGTTCTAAGAAATAGTGTATTTATAAGGGCTTCCGTTGATGTGAGGTGTCAGCGGGAGCCCTTAATTTTGCCACATAGCACACGGACAACACATATGAGGCGGCATAAATATTAAGCATAAAAGACCGTTACCCAAAGTATGAAGTTGATAAAATTAGGGTTGAACTGTCAATCTATTCTTGAATTTATCCGGGGATTATGCTATATTATAGATACAAAAGAGGAAACAACCGCCCACAAAGTGGTTGACCTCCAGTAGCAGTAAAGCCTACCTTCACCGGGCAAGTGACAAGGTAGGCTTATTTATTTTCGCTTGTTCCTCTTATCGAGAAAGGCAAGCAACGCTATAACAAAACTACCAAAGGCAATTAGCAAAGCCAATATACCTATGAAAATCGAAATGATTTCAAAAGCTGTCATTTGCGCCACCTCCCCTCTTATGTACTCCGGCGAACCGGGCATGAAGTTTAGGGAGGCTGTCCACCTTGCAACACGGTTATCTCTCTACTATAT
>CAJTRO010000020.1:0-42968 GCA_910579015.1 uncultured Dorea sp.
CTAACCAAACTGAGCCATACCCCGATATTGTTATTTTAACGAATCTCGTCCAATAATGCAAGCATTATTTTCAATTCTGTGTTAAAATATAGTCAACGCCATTATTTAATGAGCATATGCGAAAGGAGTTTCATCTATGAAAGTAATCGTAATCGGGCCAAAGGGCAAGATGGGACGGCTGATCACATCTGTCGCCGCGTCCCGTGACGACATGGAACTGACCGCCGGAATCGGACCAGCGGGGCGCAGTTACATCGGCCAGGACCTCGGAACGGCTGCGATGACCGGCTCAGAGCTTGGAGTACCGGTAACCGACGACCTCAAGAGTGTCATCGACGATTGTGACGTTATCATTGACTTTTCCACAAAGGAAACGTCAATGGAAGTCTTAAAGCTTGCCGTATCACACAAAAAGGCGCTCGTATGCGGGACCACAGGCTTTGATGCTGATGAGATGCAGCAATTTCAGGATGCCGCCAGAGAAATCCCCATGCTCTACGCCGCCAACACCTCCAAGCTGGTCAATATCATGAACAGGCTGCTCGAACTGGTAACCTCGACCTTAAAAGACGAGATAGACATCGAGATCCTTGAGATGCATGACCAGTGGAAAAAAGATGCTCCCAGCGGAACGTCTAAGGAGATGGGCGAGATCATGGCCCGCGCCCTTGGGAAAGAGCTTGACGAAACCGCAGTCTACGGAAGGGAAGGGGAATCTCCCCGGAAACCGGGAACCATTGGCTATCATTCCCTGCGGGCGGGAAACATACCAAGCAGCCACACGGTATTCTTCGGCGGTATGGGGGAGCGTTTAGAGATCACGCACCATTCCTATAACTGGGAATGCTTCGCAAGAGGGGCGTGTGACTGTGCCGCATTCCTTGCCGGCAAAGCACCCGGCTTCTACACGATCAAGGATGTCCTGAATCTGTAGAAGAGTTATACAGCTTTATACGAAAACCACCATTTCATTCACACACAGGAGGAGAGAATATGATATTAGTGAACACAGATTACATCACAGGGAAAAAATTAGAGATGATCGGCATGGTGCGCGGCACTATGATCCAGTCCGTACACCTTGGCAAAGATATTATGAACAGCTTCCGCACACTGGTAGGCGGAGAGCTTACTTCCTATACCGAGATGATGAACGAGGCAAGAGCCCTCGCAACCAAGCGGATGGCAGAGGATGCACAGGCCATGGGCGCGGACGCAGTTGTCAATATCCGTTATGCCTCCAGTTCCATCGTGCAGGGAGCGGCCGAGGTTCTCGCCTATGGAACCGCTGTAAAATTTATTGATTGATCCATCACAGCGCCGGATCTTCTATGATCACGTGCCTTCGACGCAGAGACTGCCGGAAAATGACATTTTCATACAATATAGATCATTTAACTAATGAGAAATGTCTGTATTGCAGAAACAATGCATCTTCCGGCAGTCCTGTCCTTTCTACTTCTGGTTTGCTGGCTCTACTGCAACTGATTTGCCCCGGATCTTCGTATGGTTCACCGAATTGATGATCTCTCTGGCATACTCCGCCGGTACTTCCACAAACGTATACTTGTCATACATATCTATCGTTCCGACCACCTTGCCGGGGATTCCGCTCTCCCCCGCCAGCGCGCCCAGGATGTCGCCCGGTTTCGCCCGGTCCTTCTTGCCGATATTGATAAACAATCTCACCATACCCGGCTCTTCCGCTCCTGTATCCGCAAATGCCTCTGCCGCCTCGTCCTTTCCGCCGGCACAGAGCTTCAACAGCGCCGCGGCAATATCCATACTGGTATAATCGGAATCATTGACCTCTGCCTGTATCATACTGAGATAAGTTGTCAGGTCCTCTTCTTCTATCATCCGGTTCACCGTATCCATCAGCTTCTCAATCTTGGTATTTGCCACATCATTCAGAGACGGAACCTTCTGTGCATAGATCTTCGTCTTACAGTACCGCTGAATCTCCTTAAGCTTATAGACTTCCCTGCCGGACACGAAGGAGAAGGAACGCCCCACACGCCCTGCCCTTCCGGTTCTTCCGATCCGGTGCACATAATATTCATCATCCTGCGGAAGGTCGTAGTTAAAGACTGCTTCCACCTCATCCACATCAATTCCCCTCGCCGCAACATCTGTCGCCACCAGGATATCCGTCTTGCCCTTGCGGAACCCTTCCATGACACGATCTCTCTGCGCCTGTTTCATATCACCGTGAAGACCTGCCGCAAAATATCCCCGGCCCAAAAGACCATTTACCAGAAGGTCCACCTGCTTCTTCGTATTACAGAACACTACCGAGAGTTTCGGATTGTAGATATCAAGAATCCTTGACAGCACCTCTTCCTTACTCTTTGGCTTTACCTCATAGTAATACTGCTCGATATTCGGAACCGTCAGTTCCTTCTTAGTCACCTTGATCATCTGGGCATGATCCTGAAATCTCTTCGTGATATCCAGGATAGGCTTGGGCATGGTTGCCGAGAACAGCACAGTCTGCCGTTCCTTTGGCACCTCTTCTAATATCGTCTCGATATCCTCCCTGAATCCCATATTCAGCATTTCGTCCGCCTCGTCCAGCACAACCGTATGAAGATGCTCCATCTTTATAGTCTTACGGCGCATATGATCCATTACCCGTCCCGGCGTTCCGATGATCAGCTGGATACCGCCCTTCAAAGAACGGATCTGCTTCACGATCTCCTGACCTCCGTAAATCGGCAGTACCTTGATCCCATGCATGTACCAGGCAAGATGACGGATCTCCTCTGCCACCTGGATTGCAAGCTCTCTTGTCGGGCACAGCACGATCGCCTGTAATCTCTTATTCCTGGGATCAATCTTCTCCAGAAGCGGAATCCCAAATGCCGCCGTCTTTCCTGTCCCCGTCTGCGCCTGTCCGATCAGATCGCACCCCGACATCATCACAGGTATCGCCTTAGCCTGAATCGGAGACGCCTCCTCGAACCCCATCTTCTTTACCGCCCTCATGATCTCCGGGCGCAGTCCCAGTTCTTCAAATCTTACTTCATCCATAACAATCTATTCCTTCCTGGATTCTGAAATCCATTCATCAACTCAAAAAAAATACTCCTTACCTGATACCAAGTAAAGAGTATTCACAAAGTGTCATTATTTATAATAGCACATCATAAGACTACTTGTCTACCATTATATTTTTATCATATTTTTCCTGTTCCATCAGGCCAGCATCTCAATAAATGCCGCAATCCTTGTATTCAACTGCCCCAGGTCGCTCTGGGAATAATCTGTCTCAACATGGATATACGGTATCTTCCTGTCCCTGACAAACTTCTTGATCTGTCCGGCCTCTATATTATAAGTATGACATGCCTGAAGCGTCATCTCTACCACACCGTCTACCTTATATTCCTCGAGCAGACGCCCCATAAGCTCCAGGCGGTTCGCATCCGGCGTCATAACCGAGCATCCGATGGCAAGATATCTCTCTGCCAGCGCCATATAGATATCCTCTGCCTCTTCATCCACCAGACGGTCTACCGACTTCGCACCGCCGCAGTTCTCATAGGCTGCTACAGTCCCTCCATTCTCCTCGATCGCTCTTACTACCTTCATAGGCGCGCCGCCGCTTGGGCATCCGGTCAGAAGGATACGCTTCTTCTTCGGCTCCATCTCTCCCTGCGCGTAGGCGGTCATGATCCTTTCCCTGAGCGCGTTGATCTCCGCCGGGATATTCTCTTCGTCCAGCCTGAAAGAAGTTCCATAGAGCACATTATACAGGCGGGAACCGTCGATCGGCGCCGGATCATTCTTCATGATCTCGTACAGGTTCTTAAGGGCCGTCCTGCGCTGGTTCGCCACATGTACCGCGTGACGGATCTGCTCCTCTGTAATCTCACATCCAAAGGTCTTCTCTAAGTGCTCCTTGAAGCGGACAATCTCATTTCTCCAAAGCTTAAGCCCCGCTTCGCTCTGCGAATTCGGAAGCTCCATGATCAGAACATTCTTGAACTCGGACAGATATTCATACATCTTCTTTTTTCCGTCACAGGTCGTCTCTCCTACGATCAGATCGGAGAAATAGAAAAAGGGACACTTATCCGTGATGGCGAACCCATAACTGGCCTTTACCATTGGGCACAAATTCTTTGGAAGATCCACTTCCGCGGAGGGGATCGTCTCATCGGAAGTGGAGCAGAGACCTACCGATACGCCTCCCATTGCAGAGACGATCTCTTTGGGGAAATATGTACAGAATGCACCAACCACCGGAACATTCTTCTCTTTCACTTCTTTCATAGCCAAAAATGATTTCTGACGCTGTTCTGCAAATTCTTCAAAAATCTCGGGCAGTTCCTTTACAAGTTCCATAATTCTTCTCCTTTTCACCATAAAATATGTCTTCATATTTGCACACAACCGCCAAAAACACCAATTGTTTTTTATCATATATGATGGGACTTATCATTATCCTCTATATATAAGATAAAACAATTTAAGCCTCACCAGAGACATCCGCTTCCGGTTATCTGCATCAGAATGCCTGCACATATGAACGGTGCAAATGAGATACGAGCCTTACGTTCAAGCTTCCCCCAAAGAAGCATCCACAGACAGAAAGCTCCTGCCGTAAAGACTGCCAGCGAAAATGCCCGTAAGTTTCCCTCCCATCCCAGGAACAGTCCGCTGACAGCCATTAATTTAATATCACCGCCTCCAAAGCTTCCCGGCGCCAGTAATGTTATGCACAGAAGCAGGACGCTTACGCCTGCCATCCCCAATCCCCTGTCTGTCAGACTGATCTCCGGGAAAAACGGGACAGACAGAAGCCCTGCCGCTCCACATACAATGACAAGCCTGTCTGGTATGCGCATGGTACGGATGTCGCATTCTGCAATCAGTGCAAGAAAAAACAGGAACAGGCAGGATATGATCGTTCTGCCCGCAATCCCCCATCGCAAGATCCAGATCAAGGCCGTTACCGCACAGAAAAGATACCATACCGTTATAACCGTACCGTTCCTCGCATTATTATCCTTTATCCTATTCAAGTTTCCTTCCATACTGCCTCCCGGTTTGTGGAGAAATCCTTAACCGCCTCCCAGATTGTGGAGAAATCCTTAACTGCTTCCCAGATTGCGGAGAAATCCTTAACTGCCTCCCAAATTGCGGAGAAATCCTTATGTGAGCAGCAACAGCTGTTCCTCCTGAAACTGTAAAAAGTCCGGCATCCCGTTCTCTTCAAGCATCTGCCATTTATCCTTTTGAAGAATCCAGCAGATCTTCTGTGAAGGCTTTGTATCCTGCATATTTCCTTTCGATAATATATCTTTGTCCCGGCAGACCTCCTGGAGGCGGTCTTCTTCCGCCTGACTGTCAGTGTCTCCTTCTGGTCTCAGGTAGAAGATTTTCTCAAACGGCAGTTCTGCGCTTCCCGCAAGACTGACGCGGATACAGTTCTTCCTGCGCTCTTTCCACACCGGAAGGAACGCATGGGCACGAAATCCCACACAGGTAGTATCCTCGGGGATCTCCCTTTCAAGCTCTAACTCTATCCCCCAGTCCAGAGCCTCTATATGATGCCCATCCAGCCTCCTTATCCTTGAGAAATTCTTGCATCCCGTAAGCCTTGCCGCTTCCTTCTTCTTTGGATCTGCAAAAATATCCCTGGTCCTTCCTGCCGTAACTACCCTGCCCTGCTCCATAACGACCAGTTCTTCGCTGAACCGGTAGATTTCATCCCTGCTGTGGGACACCAGAATCACAATCCCGCGATAGTCTGAAAGCATCTCCATCATCTCCTGCTGAAGCTGGTCCTTAAGAAACATGTCAAGAGCCGAGAACGGCTCGTCCAACAAGATAACGTCCGGCTCATATGCCATTATCCTTGCCAGTGCAACCCTCTGCTGCTGTCCGCCGGACAACTCGCCGGGCAGTCTCCCTTCAAGCCCCTCCAGCTGAAAAGTGCGGATCATCTCCCCTACGCGCCTTGCTTTCTCCTGCTTCGTACCTTTCAGCCCCATCTCGATATTCTTTGCCACAGTCATGGCGGGAAACAGTGCGTAATTCTGAAAAAGATAACCGATATTGCGTTTCTGCGGTCTCAGATGAATCCCTCTGCCAGAATCGCACAGTATCGTTTCATTCACCTCGATCACTCCCGCGTCCGGGGATTCGATCCCTGCAATACATCTCAAGGTCATGCTCTTCCCGCATCCGGAGGCTCCCAGGATCCCGATACGGGAGGCTTCGCTCTGAAACCGGACGTCCAGACTGAAATCCCCTATTGTCTTCTTCACCTCTACCTTCAGTCCCAACCTGTTCCTGCACCTCCCCTCTCCATGCCGTCTCTTTTACCCCTTACCATTTCTTTACGTTCTTCATCTTCCTTCCGGCGGCGAGGTTCATAAAGACTATGACCGCAAATGCAATGAAAATCACAATTGCAACCCAGATCCCGGCAGTCAGATAATCTCCGTCCTGAATGACCATGGCAATCTTCTGGGAAATGGTCCCTGTCTTTCCCGGGATATTCCCTGCCAGCATGGAAGTCGCCCCGTACTCCCCCAATGCCCTTGCAAATGTCAGAATCGTGCCTGACACGATGCCCGGCCTTGCCGCCGGGACCACAACCTTCCAGAAAATCTGCATCTCAGACATGCCCAGCGTCCTCCCCGCATAGATGAGATTCACATCAATCTGCTCAAAGGCGCCTCTGGCGTTCCGGTACATCAGCGGGAATGCGATCACTGTCGCCGCGATCACACACCCAAGCCAGGTCTGAACCACCTTGATGTCAAGATTCTCATACAGGAAAATCCCAAGCGGTCTTCTTCTGCTGAAAAGCAGCAAAAGAAAGAAACCCGCAACCGTCGGCGGGAGAACCATGGGAAGCGTCAGGAGCCCGTCAATAAACGCCTTCTTTCTGACTGGCGCCCTCATCACCCTCTTCGCGGCAAAGATGCCGAGGAAGAAGGATATGACCGTCGCAACCACCCCTGTTTTCAGGGAAATCCACAAAGGGCTCCAGTCCAGTTCATTAAAAATCTCCCACACTGCCTTCATTTTATCCCTCCACGACCGCCTCAAGGAATACGTCTATCACGCCTCCGCACACCATGCCTTCATCCCCCGCATCTCTGCCTGTCATGTCTACATGGTATATCTGCGGAGCGCTCTCTTGGCTTCTCATCATCCGAAGCGCTTTCTTGACGATCTCTGCCTCCGCGCATCCGCCCCCTACGGTTCCAACACAGCTCCCGTCCGGCAGAATCAGCATCTTCGTCCCCGCCGTCCTTGGAGCCGAACCCTTTCGTGATATAATTGTCGCCAGAATCTTCTGCGGATCTTCGCAGGAGCTGTTCCCGGATGTTCTCCCCAAAACAGCATCTAACAGCTCTGATGGATATCCTTTGCAGCGCCGTCTCTGGTTCTTCACTTTTATGATCTCCGCCATAATTGAGACAGCAATCTCCTCCGGAGTCTCCGCGCCGATATCTAGTCCGATCGGAGAGTGTATGCCGGCAATTTTCTCCGGATCGGCGCCCCCTGCGATCACAAGCTCCTTGACCATCGCAGAACGCTTCCTGCTTCCGATCATACCGATGTAGGCATTCTTCTTTCTCACGATCCGTTCCAGGCACACCTGATCGTAACGGTGCCCCCTCGTCACAATGACAAAATATGTATCCTCGTCTCCTTCTATCCTGTCAAGCCCGTCCTCGAACGCCTCACAGAACACCTCCGACGCTTCTGCATCCGACGCGTGGTCCGCAAACTCCGGCCGGTCTTCCAGGACGATCACATGAAATCCCAGCATCCTGCCCATTCGGATCACTGGTATAGAGACATGACCGGCTCCGCATACGACCAGCCTCTTCTCTCTGCACAGGAACTCACTAAATACCCTGCATCCTCCGACGACAGACATACCGGACGCATCGACCGCCTCCGCCTCATCCTGGAACCTGGCAAAGTGCCCGCCGGATACGGAGGAACAGACAAGTCTGTGGTCAGAAATCAATGCCTTCTCCCCTATCGAACTGCCTTCTACAACTGTTATGAGCATATTCCGGCTGTCCGGATCCAGTTCTTCTATCTTCCTATATAATTCCAACACAGTCTTCCCTCCTCTGGCAAATATTTTTCCAGTGCAGTCTTCCCCTCCTCTGGCAAATATTTTTCCAGCGCAGTCTTCCTCTCCTCTGGCAAATATTTTTCATTTGTCAGGCGCAAAATGTGCCGGCAGGGCGGAGGACGTCTCACAGCATCCCCCGCCCTCAGACAACACTTTGGGCAGAAAGAACCCTACTTCAGCATGGCCAGGATCTCGTCCTTTGACTTCGCTCCGATCTCACGCCTGACAGACGCGCCGTCCTTGAATACCATCAATGTAGGAATCGACATAACCTTATATTCTCTTGCAAGCTCCGGATTCTCATCTACATCCACTTTACAGATTTTTGCATCCGTAACCTCTCCAGCAATCTCTTCGATCACAGGCCCTACCATCTGGCACGGCCCGCACCATGTTGCCCAGAAATCCACTAATACAGGCACTTTTGCCTCTAACACCTCTTCTTTGAAATTATCCTTCGTCAAATGTAAAACCGCCATTTCTTTTTCTCTCCTTAGTGTATAATAAAATTTCCTCGACAGGATACCACTATTATAACCTATTTTCATATTTATGTTACGGTTTTTTTATTTTCCTGATAAAAAGTTGTATAATCATTGTAACAAACAGGCAGATCATGCGTCTAATAGGCAGATAGAAGCAAAATCCACCACAGGGAGCCGGGAGGTGAAGGAATGAAGGTTAATTTTGAAGAACTCTATGACCGATTTTTCAGGGACGTATATCTGTTCATACTGGCAATGAGCAAGGATCCGCACATTGCAGAAGAGATCACTCAGGAAACGTTCTTCAAGGCTCTGAAGGAATACCGACATTTCCGCGGAAGCTGTTCCGTCAAATCCTGGCTCTGCCAGATTGCCAAGAACCTCTATATCTCCGACACCCGTCGTAAGAAACCCGTTCACTCCGAGACGCTTGATGAACTGCCGGACGCCTCGGACGTGGAAGAGATCTGTATCCGTAAGGATGACGCACTCTCCATCTATAAGGTTCTTCACTGTCTCAGTGAACCTTACAAGGAAGTCTTCACCCTCCGGGTACTCGGCGATCTAAGTTATAAGGAGATTGCAGAAATCTTCGGGAAGCAGGAGACCTGGGCGCGCGTCACCTATCACCGGGCAAAGCTCAAGATACAGGAGCATTTCCCAGACGAATCTTTTCGCAGGAACAGGTAAACATTCATTATCAGTTATGCCGTTATCTATGGACGGCGGAAATGGAGATTATTATGAACAAAATACCTTGTGACATTATCAGAGATCTGCTGCCTCTGTATAAAGATGATGTGTGCAGCAGGAACAGTAAAGACCTGATCGAAGAACACCTGTCAGACTGTGAGGACTGCCGCAGATACCTGGACGCATTGGATATGGAACTCCCTTTCATCACCCTCTCGTCTGACAGCACAGCTCCAACGGACGGTATAGATCCACAGAGCCTTGAAGATATCGAGATATTCAAAAAAATCGCACACCGGATAAACTGGATGAAGGTTTCGATCGGCTTCTTCACGATGCTTATCACCGTGATGATCATTTCCCTCATTACGTCAGTCTTCGACGATTTCTATCTGGAAATCCCGGGCTTCGACAGACGCATTGCAACAGACGATATCCAGGTTACCGCCCTTTATCAATTAGAAAACGGAGATCTCTTTCTTACACTGGAAAGCAGCGTTCCTTTTAATATTACCGCATACGGACTGATATCTTCACCGGACGGACGGCCTTACACGGAATCTTACGACAACGGCCAGAGCTGCTTGTCCTTCGAAAGAGTTTCCGTTCTGGAAAGGATCTTTGCCGATCATGTTAATTGCAGGAAATATTCCTTTGTCATCCCGCGCCAGGAGACTCTTGATCCTGAGAAATATCTGGACATTTATCCTGAGGATCCGGCGGACACCGGCTTATCCTCCGTCGTTCACCGAAATTCTCTCATCTACTATGAGGGAAAACATGATGAACAGCTTATTATCTGGAAGGCAGGCCAGGAAGTCTCTTTAGCGCCCGCGGCCATAGAAAAGAAGGTCCGGCAGAAGCAGTACGAGGCGAGGGACGAAGGGGATAAAACTAACTTATTATGGCCTGAGGAATAACACCTGGCATTAGTATTTTGAAGTATTATGGGGGATCGGTTTCCCGTCAAGCGCCGCATAGACCAGCGTGTCACATCCGTCGTAGACCAGCTTCAGAGAGAAGAATTCCCGCCTCTCTTCAAGAAGGCGAAGGAATATCCTATCCCCCTCCCAGAGATTCAGATCATACACCTTATCAATCTCCACCCATTCCAGATCTCCCTCGTCGCAGGGAACGGCTTCTCCCTTAAATCCATCTGCCGTAAACAAAGACATATATTCTGTAACGCCATTTCCAGATATGAAGGTTACAAGCCCTCTGTACTGATAGGACGTCAGCGTATAGCCGGTCTCTTCCTTCACCTCGCGCAGCAGGCATTCTTCGGGACTTTCGTCTTCCTCAAAATGTCCGCCCACACCGATCCATTTGTCCTTATTCACATCGTTCTTCTTCACCGTCCTGTGAAGCATCAGATATCTTCCATTCTGTTCGATATAGCACAGGGTGCTTAATTTTGCCATCTTTTTGTTCCTTTCCTCAAATTATTCCTTCAAATGCATTCTTCTAACATCATGACGCTGACTTTAACGCTTCGCTTTACGATATCCCGCTTCCTGCGCCTCCTGCTCTGAGCGGAAGATGACAAGGTTCCTGGAATCCGCCATCTCTTCGTAATCTGCCTGCCCGGGACAATGGTAGATCTTAGAGTTGGAATTCCCCCTGATCTCTGTTCCTCCCTGCTCTTGCTCCGTATCCACAGCGGCAGCGCTTCCCTGACTGCTTGCCCCGGTTGCATAGTCAATATCAATCCCCGGCTGTACGTTATAGACAAATACATTGAAGCAGATTCCCTCTCCTTCATCCTCCACAGACCAGGCTTCCATCTGCACTCCCTTTGCCAGCAGGTTACCGCCCTCGAAGACCGGATCCACCCTGTAGAGCACATGATTCCCCGTCTCCTTCACATAGTCGGCAACCATATTTTCAAAAGGGAGCATTCCTTCTACGTTCATGTATCGTGTCCCGGTGATCAGATTCTTCTCGTTGGCATTCTCTGCCGTAAGCTGATAGCCAATCAGATGACAACGGTTATACAGATACCTTCCGTCCACCAAATCATACTTCACGGTCTGCCAGCCGGTAGGTTTCACCTGACCTATGCTTCCCCGCTCCTCTGTCGGCATCAGGTCCTGCCCGATATTCGCATAAGCGGTCCGGCATCTGCCTAATTCGTCCAGCTCACTGTAGGTCTCAAAGGATTCTGTCGTAATATCTTCTTCGGAGAAGTCAGGCTCATTGCCGTCAATTACGACGTATGGCTCTTTGGTGTATTCCGGTATATCTGCAAGCGAAGAAGCCGTATATGTCTGTCCCGTCTCTGACTGTCCGGCGCTTCCCCTATCCGGATCCTCAGCAGATCCACAGGCTGTCATAGACAGACAGCCAAAACAGATGATATATACTATCAGAATGTACTGCATCCATATCTTTCTTTTGTTACTCTTCATCTTGGTATCTCGTTCCTTTCTTACAATACTCTTCTTCCGTGATCTTCTCATGGGATGTTCCGCTAAATTCCCGTACCGCTTCCCGCTTCCACTCTGACAGAGCCAGATCAAACCAAAAATCCGCAGGATACTTTCTATTCCATCTGAATAGAACCACCTTCTCAATCTTTGCCTCAACGCCTGCCAGGCTTTCTGTCTCTACCAGACACAGTTCTCCGCTTCCTGCGCGCTCGAGGAAATCTTCTGTTTCGATTATCTCCGTCCCGCAAAGGCCGCCGTAAAGCTTGTAAGTATAAGAATTCATCCACAAACGCTTTCCAGAGGAGATCTGTCCGATCCTCTCCTTTACGGCCCGATCCTTACTCTGCCGTCTGCGGTTGAACATCATGCCGTTATCATCATCCAGACATACTATTACAACCATATCCGTTTCCCCCCGCTTATCAGTCCTTCCTGTACGGCAAGAAACCGCCCCGCAGAAAGTTATCTTTGTATATAAAAACTGTGCGAAAATATCTCTCAACAAAATGATACCTGATATCTTCACACAGTTCCTTCATAATTGAAATCTATCCGTCAAACCTTTATAATCAGTCCGCAGTCTGCCTCTTAATCGTATCCAGCGCCTTTGCCACAGGCGGCAGGGACAGTACAGCCAGCGTGATCACTCCCTCTGCTCCAAGATAGCTTCCCTGATACAGGGAAGAATATACCCATGGATTCATTCCCTCCGGCGCGTAGGACGCAAAGAAAATAACTCCTGATAATGTGGAGAAGATAAATCGTCCCGCCACTCCGGCGATATAGCCGATCTGGAGACCATATTTTCTGTTGCGCGCAATTCCCGATAATCCCAACGCCCCAAAAGCAAGCGGATAATCCAGAAGCACCTGCCAGATTGAGAGCATATACGGCTCAATGACAAACTGGAGGAGACCAAACGCGGCGCCAGTGAGGATACCGTACCTCACCCCGAACCAGTAACCGATCAGAGAGATAAAAAGCATGGATAACAGTGTGACGGAACCGCCCATCGGCATCTCCCAGACCTTTATGTAGGAGGTGACCATCGCAAGTGCGATCCCCATAGCAGAAAAAACAAGTTTCTTGACGGCAGAAGACGCACTCCTGCCTGTGACAGCATTCATCTGTGACATTATGAAATTCTCCTTTCCTTACGCCGGCATTACCCGGATCAAGTTATTAGGGTCTGTATGCGTCTACATACATCTCAGCCATCTTAAGCGCCCCTGTGTACATTCTCATAATAAATCCGTATCCGCCGGCTGTCAAGTATTACTTTTATCTATTTTCTATGTTAAGCTTGTGCTAAGAATCTTTCTATGCACTATCTATACAGGGCAGATATCTGTTAAAATATAAACCGAAGGCGGCATATCGTAATAAAGCCTCATTCATTATTCTCTCAAAAGGATGCGCTCATCCCAAAGGGCCGCATCCTTTTTAACTTTTTAATATGATCCGGAGATTTTTCAGATAATCATCCGCAGAGGCATCCAGAAATACACCTATTTCTCACAAAGTGTTTTAAGGGAGATACGCCAATCTGAAAATTAATGCATGACTTCTCCTGCACAGACGCAAAAGATATGTATTATGAGACATTGGCAGACAGGGTAAGATTCTTCAAAGAGAACAAGGAGGGAATCGAGATTATGTGCCGGACGATGGAAGATATGAGAAACCAGACATTGAAAGAAGGAATGATAAATGTTGCAAAAAAAATGTTGGAAGATGGAACCATAACGCTTGAAAAGATTGCAGAATTTGTCGGCCTTTCTGTTGACGAAGTTAGAAAATTAAAAACAGACCAGAAGGTGTAAATGACGCTGATGAGCCGGGAATCTAAAATTCCCGGCTCTATTTACTTGAAATGTATGTTTTATCATTTACTATTGACACGAGTCTGATTTCGGACTATAATATCATTCACAGCCACTTAAGTCTGATTTCAGACTTGTCTACCGGCAGACTGACAGAAATAAAAAAGGAGACCAGCCCCATGACAACAAAATTACATCCGGGAATGAAAGAATTCAACAGTATCTTTAAGAAATGTAACCATATCTACCACGAGATCGCTCTAAAACTCAATCTGTCTGACAGTGGATTCGATGTCTTGTACGCACTGTGCAGCCTGGGAGACGGCTGTCTCCAGAGGGATATCTGTGAATTCACTCTGCTCAGCAAACAGACCATCCATTCCTCTGTGAAGAAGCTTGTAAATGAAGGTTATCTCTCTCTGGAATCCGGCAGAGGAAGGGATATGCATATCTATCTGACACCTGCCGGGAAGGCGCTGACTGAGGAAAAACTTGCCCCTGCAATCCAGATTGAAAATCTTGCATTTACCAGCATGACCATAGAGGAACAGACAGAGTTTCTCCGGCTTTACAGGAAATATGCCGACGGTCTGCGCAGACATGCCGGCGAGATATTTATGGACTGAAATCCATTTTTTATAGATTTAAAAAAAGGAGGTCATTAAGATGAAAATACAATTATCCGAACACTTCACTTACAAAAAAATGATCCAATTCGTATTGCCTTCTATCGTTATGATGATATTTACTTCTATCTACGGAGTGATCGACGGTCTCTTCGTCTCTAACTTCGTCGGGAAGACGGCCTTTGCCGCCATCAATCTGATCATGCCCCTTCTGATGGGGTTAAGCGCCCTTGGCTTCATGATCGGCACGGGAGGCAGCGCCATCGTATCCAAAGCGCTTGGCGAAGGCAGAAGAGATCTGGCCAATCAGTATTTCTCAATGCTGGTCTACGTCTCGATCACCGGCGGGATCATCCTTGCTGTAACCGGTATGTTCTTATTGCGCCCGATTGCCCTTCTGCTTGGAGCCAGCGGAGAGCTTATCGAACTCTGTGTCCTGTATGGGCGGATCCTTCTGGTCTCTTTAACGGCATTCCTGTTGCAGAACGTATTCCAGAGCTTCTTTGTCACCGCCGAGAAGCCCCAGCTGGGGCTGAAAGTGACGATTGCCGCAGGTCTTACGAATATCGTGCTGGATTACCTGTTCATTGCCGTATTCCGATGGGGGATCGCCGGCGCAGCCGTTGCAACAGCGATCAGCGAGACTGTGGGCGGACTTTTTCCCATCCTGTATTTTGCCCGCAAGAATGAAAGCCTGCTCCAACTGGTAAAGGCGCCTCTTGACGTCCGGGCGCTGGGAAAAGCCTGCGCCAACGGCTCTTCTGAGTTGATGACCAACCTGTCGATGTCTATTGTGAATTCACTCTATAATCTACAGTTGATCTCCATTGCCGGCGAAAACGGAGTTGCGGCCTACGGTACGATCATGTATGTAAATTTTATTTTTATCGCTATATTCCTTGGATATTCCATCGGAAGCGCGCCCATCATCGGTTACCACTATGGTGCAGGCAGCCATGATGAGCTTAAGAATCTGCTGCGGATGAGCCTGTCTATCGTAGGCATCTGCGGAATACTGCTGATACTGCTTGCACAGATCATGGCGGCGCCTCTGGCCGGCATCTTTGTCGGTTACGACAGTGAACTGGAAGCCGTGACCTGCCACGGTTTCCGTCTGTACGCGGTCTCATTCCTTATCTGCGGATTCAATATCTTCGGCTCAGCGTTCTTCACCGCTCTTGGCAACGGTATTGTATCCGCGGCGATCTCATTTCTCCGTACACTGGTCTTCCAGACCGCTGTCCTGCTGACACTCCCGCTGATCCTGGGGATAAACGGCATCTGGCTTGCCATGGCTGTTGCAGAAGCGCTGACACTGATCATAACCGTGTGGTTCCTGGTGAATCGAAGGAAGCAGTATCATTATGCATGACAGCTTCCGCGAATCAAGGAATGCAGCATCATTATGCATGACAGCTTCCGCGAATCGAAAAAGGCAGTATCATCCTGCATGACAGCTTCTGCACAGGCTCCTGCGTCTTTCGGCAGGAGCCCGGCTTAAATATGCCCGGATTTCCGTTCTTCTTTCGGGCGGTCACTTAAGATTCTGCACTAATATCTTCTTCATAGTAATCCGTCTTATGCTCCACTTCAAATCCGCATGACAGGTAGAGGTGATATGCCCTCTGATTTTCAGAATCTACCTCTATCACGATCTCCTCTCTACCGCCTGCCATCTCGTTCAGAATATATCTGACAAGCAACTTCCCAAGCCCTTTTCCACGGTATTCCTTGAGGACGCCCAGCCCATAGATACAGACTTCATCATCATCAAGGTTCACATGGCACACCCCCGCCGGGATATCACGCCAGTATTCCAGATAGCCTCTCCGGTTCGAAGCCGGAAGAACCGCCTCCAGAAATACTTCCACCTCGTCGTCCATCTCAAGCGCATCTGCCGCCACTGTTCGATAATCTTCACTGTTCTTCGCAGTCACGGGACAGAAACGGACCTCAGAAGCTATACTCCCTTGAATCTCACCCGGCGTATGCTTTTCGGCGTTCCATTTCATCTTATATTCTGAGAATGCATATGCCGCACGGTACCAGTGCTTAACCGCTTCCCGGCCGACAGCACAGTCGGCATCAACAACATAAATCAACTTCTGGATCGATTTCTCCTTACATACATCCTTTGCTTTTTCATAGAGCATGTGAAAACATCCTCTCCTGCGGTACTGCGGATGCGTATATGCGGTCACCTCCGCCTCCCCTTTTTCCGGCATAAAAAGTATCAGAAAAGCAATCAGCTTCTCCTCCTCATACAGCAGATAAAATGCCGGAATCGTCTTATCATAATTCAATTCTGTTGATAAATAGACCTGACCTTCAGCCTTGTCATATTCGTTACAGACCTCATGCAGGTCAAGAATATCCCTCCTGATATGCTCAGGAAGCGTTGTCTTACAGATAACACCGCCCATTCATCTATCCTCTCGTATCTCAAAATAGTTTTCAGACAGTCTTCCACACGCTCCCGCCGTCACATCTTTCCAGCGCCGGACATTCTCCCTGGACATAAGAGTACACCTCCGTCTCCGGCGTCTCTTCGATCACTTTGCTAAGCCGCGCCAGCATCTTATCTTTATCCTTTGGAATCCTTCCCTTCACCCGGAATTCGATAAAATCATGGAACCCGTCATACAGAATATCTGCCGTAAGCAGCTCTATCAGACGGCGTTCCTCTTCAAGGTTCTCCCTCTCGGATGCCGGAACAAAACTGCCGTCCAGTATATTCTGATAAAGCGGCACTTCCTTATGCAGAAACATGGAGAAATTCACTACGTGCGCCGGCTTTGTCCGGTTCAGGAATTCTGCCAGTGCACAGGCATTCTCCATTCCTCTGCCCTTCCCCGCCACTCCCGTCATAATGTGGGCGTCATAGATCATGCCGGCCTTGTGAAGATGCCCGATTGCCTCATAAGCCTGTCCCTGATCGTGGTCCTTCTCCATGAGCGCAAGCACATCGTCAAGGCCGCTTTCAATCCCGAGATACAGGTGCCGTACCCCTAACTTGTAAAATGTCTCCAGTTCTGCATCCGACCGCTTCAGGATACTTGTCACCGTCGCGTCCATATTGATCTCTTCGCATTCCGGGAAATAGCGCCTTATCATCTCCAGGATCATGATCAGCCTCTCGCTTTTCTGGGCGAATGCATTGCCATCTCCCAGAAAGATCCTCCTGGGATTCCCGCCTGCTTTTTTAACCCGTACCAGTTCTCCTTCTATCTGTTCACAGGGAAGTTCCCGGTACTTAAGGTGCCGGAACAGGTTGCAGAATCGGCATCGGTTGTAGGAACATCCCACCATGATCGGCAGCATGAACGAAGCTCGTTCCATAGGCGCACGGCAGATTTGTCCTTCATATTCCATAGCTCCACCTCCTAAACAACTCTTTCGGTAATTGCAGTTCGTATCTTTTTTGATAGTATAACATAGATGAAAATGTATTGCCAGATTATTGACCGCAGAAGCCGGCGAAAGTGCCGATGGAACAATTCCCTCCTTTGGTGACCTAAGGATAATACTTTACGCCGCGCCAAAGTCAATATTCTTTTCATAACTTATCAAAAAATCTCCTCAGACAGAACGGATAAATATATACTCTCTGTCAGATGACAATTCTTCCTGAAACTGATACCCCAGGCGGTCGAACCGGCGGATTTCTTCCACATCCTCAATACCTCTCTCCGCCATAAAACGCACCATCTCCCCGCGCGCCATCTTCGCCTGCGTCCCTTTTTGTATCACCTTCCCGCTCTTCCATTCTCCGAAAACGCAGGTGATAAAGGTATCCTCCGGTTTCAGATATTTCTCGATACACCTTGAATATTCCTTAGACGCAAGATTCAGAATCACGCCGTCTTTCTCATGTATCTCCTGGTATAACCGATCCTCCCAGAATTCATACAGGTTCTTTTTCCCGTTTACCCCCGCCTTCGCCTGCATCTCCAGCCGGTACGGCACTACACCGTCCAGAGGTTTCAGCACGCCGTAGAACCCGGAGAGGATCCGTAAGCGCTCCTGCACATAATCCCACTCCTTCTGGGTAAATACTTCCGGCGCCATATACTGATACTGGATCCCTTCATAGGATATAAGAGCAGGCGTCAGATTCCTTCTAAGATCCATATCCAGAAACCGGCGGTAATTCAATTCTGCGATCTTGCCGTTACAATTCCACAGAGCCTGCGCCTCCTCAAAGGACAGGGTACGGATCCAGTCCTTCAGAAGCTCTGTCTCCTCTAAGAAGACCGGGAGCACAGGCGTAGGAAATGCATCCGCATCCATATTCATTTTCTTTGCCGGGGAAATAATAATCCTCATAAATGACTGTTCCTCCACATTCTCACTTATACAACAGCCTCAATTAAAATCTTGCCGTCCAGTAAGAGCTCTCTCACTCCGATCTCCTTATGCTTATTAAAATTAAAACTAAGCATGTACCCTCTGTCCAGATGATAATATTCAAGATAATCCAACAACTGCTTTTCTCCTCTCATGTGATATGCATTTCCTCTCCATACTTTTAATTCTACAACTATCTGCTCTCCGCCATAATCAATAATTACATCCGTCCGTTCCCTGTTACGTGTCTTCGCCTCGATATAATAATTTCCGCTTCCATTGATAATTGGACGGAGAAACAACAGAAAATATCTTCTTCCGTCCTCCTCATAGAATGCCAGTCCCCGATCCCCGTACAATTCATCAAAATATCGTACAAACTTTTCCAACACTAGCCGCATATTTAAGCGTCCGTTTTCGATAAACTGATTCTTATCCTGTGAAGCCGCCCGGTACATTCTTGTCCCCTGCATCTGCAAAGTTGTCAAAAAGAGGTTGTATAAACGCATTTCAAAAATCCGGTTTGAAATACGGACAGTTCCTCCGTCCTTTTTAACAAATCCATACATTTCTGCCATTCCGATCACGTCGTGGTCCGGATTATATATGATACTCTGCCCCTGGAACAGCATCGCATACAACATCTCTTTCAAATCAGGATACAACTCTATTTTCCCGATCAAAGAATCGAACAAGGTATTCTTCTCTCCCAGCAGGCAGTTGACTGCCTCCAGCATCCCTTCCCTTGTCCATGCGCTGTGTCTGTCCGGGAATCTGGCGCTGCCCGCCACCTGTTCATCAACCAGTTTACACAATCTGGATACCAGAAATGGATATCCGTCAGTGTAATCATAGAGCATCCTTGACATCTCCCCGGTATCCATACCTGTTCCGTGATCCTCCTCGTACTCACGGAGCATCCCTTCTATATCTTCTACAGAAAAACTCATTTCCACCAGAAAATCTGCCGCAATATTCCAGGGACTGTTTACCTTCTCCTCACGGTCTGCCGTAATTTTACGTTTCAGATTCTTTACATCATGCACCCCTGCAAGGATTACCGACTGAAACACAGATCTTTTGTCTCTGTTGATATAATATCCTCTGAGTAACGCAAGGAAATCAAGGAAAACCTGATTATTCGACGCGCTGTCCACCTCGTCAACCATCAGGATGATCTTCTTCTCTGACTGCCTGCACCACCTTGCCAGACACCGGAACAACAACGAAAGAGCCGCTCTTCTCCCCGTCCCAGCAGCAAATTCCTCTAACTCGTTCCTGATATCCTGCGGAATCTCTGCATATCCTTCCGTCACATCCAGGATTTCCCTTGCAAATGCTTCCGAAAATAATTCTTCAGACGCAAAATCGGCCTGACTTATCGTCTGAAAATCAATGCTCACAACCAGATATTCGTCTTCCAGAAATCTCTCCAAAGCCTTTAATATAGTCGTCTTTCCAAATTGTCTGGCCCGGTTGACTGTAAAATATTCTCCCGCGTCAACCATCGCCTTAATCTGCCTTAACCTCCCCGTCAAATCCACCATATAGTGAATCTTCGGCTTACAATCCCCATTTACATTAAAAATTCTACTGCTCTTCCTCATAGATAAAAATCTCCTCGATACTCATCCCAAAATATCGGGCAATCTTAAACGCCAGTATGATCGACGGATTATACCGGCCGTTCTCCAGCGAACCAATTGTCTGACGCGACACCTTTAGCGCCAGCGCCAGCTCCTCCTGCCGAATCCCCCGCTTTCTGCGCAGCTCTTCCAAACGATTCTTCATGTAGTTCCATCCCCAAATCTGCATTGACGCCTGACTTCTCACAAAAGGAAAGTATGCTTTCCACCTCTATGTTATCTTAAATCTGATAGACATGTCAAGCATACTTTTCATCCTGGAAATAATAAATATCCCTTCCAGCCAGTCTCTTAATTTATAAACAATTCATTCTTCTTTCGATTCTTACATGCTTTCTTAAGCTTCTGCGCACCTGCCGCAACCAGCAGTTTGCTGACACTGCGGTTTTTCTGCGGACAGACGGCGATACAGCGCATACATGTAATACATCTGTCATGATCTGTACTCATCGGCAGATCCGTCGGGATTGCGCCGACCGGGCACTTCTCGGCACAAATCCCGCATTTCGTACAAGACTTGCCTGACCTCGGCTTCATAGGCACGCCGTCGAATGTGCGGTAGGGGCTGTTTCCCGGCACCGCGGGAACTTCCGCAAGACTGCCGTCCCAAAGCCCTCTCCTGATCCGATCCCCAAAACCTTCCAGCTCTCTTCTGTCTTCTGCATCCGGCCGTCCCGCCGCGAACTGGCGCATGATCGAATGCTCCGCCACAGCCGCGATCGCCGCCACCGGACGGAATCCGGCCTCTGATAATACATCGTTTAATTCCAGCATCGTATCATCATAGGCCCTGTTTCCGTACACGGTGATGGGAATTGCTCTCGCCTGATTCCCTTTCATCTGTCCAAGCCTCTCACCCGCAATCTGCGGGATCCTTCCCCCGTAAGAGGGGACGGCCGCGACGCAGACATCCTCCTCTTCGAATGAAAACGATGTAAAATCAAGACTCCTGTTCGTCAAGTCAATCAGCGTACTGTCCGGGCCAAGTCTCTCTGTAACAATGTCTGCCGCCTTTTTCGTGCCTCCGACAGGACTGAATATGATCTCATATACTTTCATTCAACTATTCCTCCCTCTCCACAGCCTTTGTCGCCACGATATTCACTCCGGTTCCCGCCGCATCTTCCAAGATCACGTCTCCGATACGAATCGGCGCTTTGGCCGTAACATTCTTCAATGCCCTGACACATTCCATAACCTTGCCTTTGGGAATGTCCGCCTTCGTCTTTACGGAAACCATGGGCTCTCTCCCCCCGGTCACCTTTACCGTAGATGTCACAATCCTGGTCGGATTCGTCAGTTCTTTCCCTGCATAAGTCTCGCCGCGCTTGCAGGTATTTCCTTCAATGCTTACAATTGCCCCCTTTTCCATCGCAACCGTGAGCATACAGCCCATCGGACAATTGATGCATATCAGCTTCCTCTCTTCCATACGTATTACTCCTCCTCTATCTTCACTGTTATGGTCTCCAGTTCCGGATACCGCATGAGCTGTTCCTTTGTAAGAACCAGCTCCTCCATCTCTCCCGGCGCCGCCACCGGCCTTTTTCGACGAAGGACTCTGTTTTCATCAAAGAAGACACTCACATAACAATTCTTGTAGACATTTCCAACCCGGAAACGCACGGTCAGCCGGTCAGCCATATGTCTGACCCGGACCGTCTCCGGAACCGTGTAACGTACCCCGTCACCTGCCGTAATGCAGATTCCTAGATCACTTTCCCCGGTCTGCCCGGTCCTAGCGCCGGCTGTCGTTCTGTCATCCGCCTCTGCTCTCTCGCCGGCTCCTGTCCCGTCTTCCAGCCCGCCCCTCTCACCGGCTTCCGGCCTGACATCCGGCTTCGCAGGATCAGTTCTCTGTACATACAGCGCCGCGTTTTTCCCGGCGGCAGCCGCCTCCTCTGATACGAAGTCAACCAGATCATGGACATGAAGCACATTTCCACACGCGAACACGCCGTCTATATTCGTCTCAAGGCTTTCGTTCACTCTCGCCCCGGATGTGACAGGATTAAGCTCTACTCCCATTCCGACTGACAGCTCGTTCTCCGGGATCAGGCCGACTGACAGAAGAAGCGTATCACAGGAATAGAACTCTTCTCTCCCCAAAACCGGCCTGCCCTCGGCATCCACCTCGGCAAGCGTAATTCCGGTAAGCCTCTCCTTTCCCTGGATATCCACCACCGTATGGCTAAGCTTAAGAGGGATTCCGTAATCATCCAGACATTGGACGATATTTCTCTTCAAGCCGCCGGAATAAGGCATCAGTTCTGCAACCACCTTCACCTTCGCCCCTTCAAGCGTCATCCTTCTTGCCATGATAAGGCCGATATCTCCGGAACCTAAGATCACAACCTCTCTTCCCGGAAGATATCCTTCCATATTCACCAGCCGCTGGGCCGTTCCCGCCGAAAATATCCCCGCCGGGCGGTATCCCGGAATATTCAGCGCGCCCCTTGGCCGTTCCCTGCATCCCATTGCCAGTATGACAGCCTTCGCCTGGATCTCAAACAGGCCGTCCACACGGTTCATGGCCGTCACGATCTTCTGCGGGCTGATTTCCATGACCATGGTATTCAGTCTGTATTCAATATCCAGTTCACGGATCTGATCAATAAATCTTCCTGCATATTCAGGGCCTGTCAGTTCCTCCTTGAAAGTATGGAGCCCAAACCCGTTGTGGATACATTGGTTCAGGATACCTCCCAGCTCCTTGTCACGTTCCAGTATCACGATTCTCTCTATTCCGCTTTTCCTCGCCGAAGCCGCCGCGGCAAGACCTGCCGGACCTCCGCCGATGACTACGATATCATAATTCTCCATGTCAAATCCTCCTAATCTCTCCTTATCCGTTCCGGCATTCCTCAAAATGCATCCTTATCCGTTCCGGTATTCCTCAAAATATATCCTTATTCGTTCCGGTTACTATAAAGGAAGCTTTGCCGGATTTCGTAATCTCTCTGACATCCACCTTCCATTCCCTCGCAAGAATCTCCATCGTCCTGGGAGAACAGAACCCCGACTGGCACCGTCCCATTCCGGCTCTTGTCCTGCGCTTTACTCCATCCAGTGATCTTGCTCCCAGAGGCCGGCGGATCGCGTCGATGATCTCTCCCTCTGTGATCATTTCACAACGACAGATAATATTACCATATGCAGGATTCTCGCGTATCAGCCTGGCTCTCTCTTCCCTGGTCAGCGTCTCCGGCTTTAGGATCCCCTTTCTTGTCGGGATAAAATCTTCTTTCTCGATCAGTCCCATACGCTCTTTTAGTATCCCGGCGATCCGTCTGCCTATGGCCGGAGCGCTGGTAAGCCCCGGTGATTCGATTCCCGCACAGTCAATAAATCCCGGAGCGTCCGACACTTCCTCAATGATAAATTCCTCCCCATCCTCATGTGCCCGAAGTCCCGCAAATGAAGTGATCACCTGCCTCATGGGAAGATTGCTTACACTCATCCCTGCTTTATCAAGCACCTGGCTAAGTCCGTCCCTGGTCGTGTTCGTTCCTTCTTTGTCCTCAATGTCGATGGCGGTCGGTCCCAGTATAAGATTCCCGTGGGCAGTAGGCGCGGCCAGTATGCCTTTGCCAAATTCCCCCGGCAGCGTGAATATCGTACTCCTGACATGGTTTCCGGCGCTCTTATCCAACAGACAGTAATCTCCCCTTCTGGCAGTGATATGTATCTTATCGGCGCTGACCATGTTGTGGAACTGATCTGCATACACACCTGCCGCATTTACCACGTATCTCGCAGAAAAATCACCCTTATCCGTGCTCAGCTTATAGCCTTCTTCCTGCCTTTCAATCTTCTGTACTTCTGTCTGAAAATGAAATCTCACACCGTTCATACAGGCATTCTCCGCCAGAGCAATATTCAGTTCAAACGGACAGACGATACCGCCTGTCGGCGCATAGAGCGCGGCATACACATCCTTTGAAACATTCGGTTCTTTCTTAAGGACCGCTTCCTTGTCTAAAATCTGAAGACCTTTCACGCCATTTGCGATCCCCCGGTCATACAGGGCTTCAAGCTTCGACATATCCTTCTCGTTCATGCACAGAACAAGGGAGCCGTTCCGTATAAACGGAATATCCAGTTCTTCTGAAAGCCTCTCCATCATCTCATTTCCCCGAAGATTCATCTCTGCCTTAAGGGAGCCTGCCGGCGCGTCATACCCTGCATGAACGATCCCGCTGTTCGCCTTGGATGTCCCGCAGCACACGTCCTCTTCCTTCTCCAGCACACACACATCCACTTTATAACGGGACAGCTCTCTTGCCGCGGCACAGCCGGACACGCCCCCTCCGATGATAATTACATCATGATCGTACATATTTCTTATCTCCTTCCTGCTCCTTATACTTTATATCCTGCTAAAAAGAGCAGAACAACAAACGCATATCTCTCAATGCGTCCATTGCCCTGCTCTTCTCTCCAGCAATTCTATATCCTCTTTTTAAATCTCTTTTTAAATCTCTTCTTCCTTCGCCCATCCGTAAGCATACTTGACGGCCTTGTTCCATCCCCGGATCTTCTTCGCGCGCTCCTCTTCTTCGATCTCCGGCTCGAAAGTCCGGTCGATCTCCCAGTTCTTAAGAACGTCTTCCTTGCTTCTCCAATAGCCTGCCGCCAGCCCGGCAAGATATGCCGCTCCCATCGCAGTTGTCTCAACACACTGCGGACGCTGTACCGGGGCATTAATAATATCTGCCTGCGTCTGCATCAGGAAATTATTGGCGCTCGCTCCTCCGTCTACCTTCAAAGATGCCAGTGAAATACCGGAATCCGCCTTCATCGCCGTCAGCACGTCATTTACCTGAAAAGCCAGTGATTCCAGCGTCGCGCGGATGATATGGTACTTATTTACCCCGCGGGTGATGCCTACGATCGTTCCCCTTGCATACTGATCCCAGTGCGGCGCGCCAAGCCCGGTAAATGCGGGCACAATATAACAGCCGTTGGTGTCGCTTACTTTCCTGGCCATGTATTCCGAATCTGCGGAAGAATCAATGAGACGCATCTCGTCCCGCAGCCACTGGATTGCCGCCCCTGCCACGAAGATAGAACCTTCCAGAGCATAATTCACCTTGCCGTCAAGCCCCCACGCGATCGTCGTGACCAGACCATTCTTCGAGAACACCGGCTTCTCTCCGGTATTCATCAGCAGGAAACAGCCCGTGCCGTATGTATTCTTGGCTTCTCCGGCGGTAAAACAGGTCTGTCCAAACAGTGCAGACTGTTGGTCGCCCGCCGCACCCGCAATAGGGATCGCCCCTCCCAGGAACGATGGATCTGCTTCGCCGTAGATGCAGCTTGACGGCTTCACCTCCGGCAGCATACACCTTGGAATATCCAGTTCCTTAAGGATCTCATCATCCCATTCCAGTGTATTGATATTAAACAGCATGGTCCGTGACGCATTGGAGTAATCCGTCACATGTACGGCGCCCTTCGTAAGCTTCCAGATCAGCCACGTCTCCACGGTTCCAAAGAGAAGCTCTCCTCTCTCGGCTCTCTGCCTTGCTCCCTCTACATGATCAAGGATCCACTTCACCTTAGTCCCCGCAAAATATGCGTCGATGACCAGTCCCGTCTTCTCCCTGAACTTATCCGTCAGCCCCTTCTCCTTCAGAGAATCGCAATATTCGGACGTTCTCCTGCACTGCCACACGATTGCATGATAGACGGGTACTCCCGTATTCTTATCCCATACGACCGCCGTCTCTCTCTGGTTCGTAATTCCAATGGCGGCGATATCCTCTGCCGACGCCCCTATCATATTCATCGCTTCCACCGCGACTCCCATCTGGCTTGCCCAGATCTCGTCGGCATCGTGCTCTACCCAGCCCGGTTTCGGGAAATACTGCCTGAATTCTCTCTGAGCAACACTGCACATCCTGCCCGCCTCATCAAAAAGAATGCATCTGTTACTCGTCGTTCCCGCATCCAGGGCCATTACATACTTTGCCATCTTCATCCCTCCTGTTTCCTGATCGTTCTATAATATATTGATCATCATCCGGACGTCACATCTCCCACACTTCCTGATTCGTCGTGGAAACTGCGATCGCTCCCGCATTAAGCGCTCCCATCACCGCTTCCTTATCCGTGATCAGTCCCCCGGCAATGATCGGCGTCCTGGTTGAACTGCTGATATTTTGGATAATCTTCGGCATAAGTCCCGGCAATACCTCTATAAAGTCCGGCTTGACCATGGACTGCTGATTCTTAATGCTCGCCAGCGCCATAGAATCTATCAGGAAGTACCTCAGCACCGTGCAAAGAGACAGCTCCTTCCCCCTTCTGATCAACGGAGGCCTCGTCGTGATGATCCCGTCCGCCTCTGTGTGTTCCCTGATATAATCTACCGCCACCTCTTTCGAACTAAGCCCTGTGACCAGATCCACATGTACCAAGGCCAGCCTTCCCGTCTCCTTTACCCTTCCTACAATATCGCCTATGGAACATATATCGCCAAACAGGATAAATACCACCCTGATGTCCTCTAACTCACAGCATCTCCTAAGGCCGTCCATGTCCTTTACCGCGGCGATCACGGGATTCCCCTCTATCGCATCGTAATATATTCTGTCCATCCCAATTTCCTCTTTATATATTATATCGGATATTATATCGGCTTATTTCCCATATTCTCCATCCGGCGGTTCCCCGGTAAATCATGTACTCTCAGAATCTTATTATAACCGATTTTGTGAAATGATCCTGTCAAGAGCGTATTATCAGGAAAGAGAGCAAAAAAATAATAACATCACTGTCATACTCATTCACTCTCCCATCTCAACCCGCTTATTCAACTGAATTTACTATATCATATTGGGGCTGATTCCTCAACTGTTTTTTCTCACCGGCTTTCTCTCATTACAGTCCTCTCCTAATGGACTGATTCTGTCAAAAACAGATCGAATGACTTTGCCAGTCAGACAGTCTCCTATGAAATCCCATACTCTGTAATCAGATGATTCTGATACTCTTCATCCTCTGTTGCACGCTCAAGTTCTTTGTACTTCCCCTCTTTGATCAATCTGTTGTGCAGTTTATTGACTTCATCTCTGCCCTCTTTTAATCCTTCGGTTCTGCCCATTTCCACCAGCATCTGACCTAACCGCGTCATACTAATCCCCTCCTTAATCTCTTCCATATCAACTTGATCCAGAAATTTATCTGCCATCACATACACCACCGCTTCAATCTTGCTTATATCTTCTGTACTGATACCTGCTGTCAAGCCCTTCCTTGTTAAAGCTTCTTTACATTTACTATAGCAAAAAATAGTAATACAGACAATGACATTATTGAAATAATAGTTAAATTCCGAAAACCATCGTCTATGTAAGATAGTGTAAAAGATATGCTGTAACAAGCTTTTCATTCATCTTCCTACCCATACCTGATCTCCCTCCACCTGTATCTCATATTCTCTCTGCAATCTCTGAAACTCCTCTTTTTCCAGAATCCCCGGCATCCTTCTTAAGTGTTCCTGGATCGTCTGCGCACACAGATTCCTGTCTGTGGAAACGTCCATACAAAGCAGCCGGATATGCTGTATCATAAGTTCTTCCCGCTTTCCATTCTCTGTTTCCTCTGCAAGTATCTCCTCATACAAGTACGCCGCGTCTTTTGGCCTGTCAGTTCTCTCAAAAGCGGACGCCATGCATTCTCTGATGTCTTTACCCGTTTCGCCCTCGGCTTTGTCCAGATTCAAACACCGTCTCCCCAGAAACAAGATTGATTCCGCCGACTGCTCTGTATCCAGTACCGCGTATCCTTTGATGAGGCAAAGATAATATCTGGCCTCATCATCCACCGGGATCCCGCTGTCCAGATCTCCAAGGCTCCTGAGCTTTTCAATACTTTCCTCCAATCCTTCCGGATCCTCTTTCTTTCCCAGAAGAGCCATTGCAACCATTTTCAGATCTTCGGCAGGCCCATACCCCTCCTCAATCTTCTCAAGGCATTCTATACTCTTGTTATAATCCTCCACATCCGTCAGGTACATGACCGCCAGTTCCATATATGCGTCTCTGAGGTCCTTTTGGTCCTTTGATATGAGCGCTTCGTCCTGTTCCTCACTGTCGGCAGGGTATGTTCCCCCATATTCCTCACTGTCTACTTCCGTATCATCAGGTTCCCCAAGGTGTATCCCCTGCTCTATCCCAGGCTCTGACGCCAATTCAAAATGACCTCTCCAGGTATTCCACATTATGAAGCACAAGACCAAAACTCCCGCGGCCAGGAGAAGCTTCTTCCTGCCCCCGCTCATCTGCTTCTTCTTTTGCCGGTATCTGGGAAGCTGTCTTCGGATTTCTGACACGTTGGCGTATGATGCTCTGGTCTGATATTTCAGACATTTTGATATGATCTTCAGGAATCTCTTCTCTTCCCGCCGGCTTAAGGGCGGATCCGGACCGGCCATTGACAAGAGATACTGTATCGTCTTCCCCAGCCCGTAGATATCAAGCTCAATGCCTGCCCTCTGGTAATACGGTTCCTCCGCCGGGAGAAAGCTTTCTCTAACCACCCGCTTCTGCATGAATCTCAACGATTCCTCATTCGAACCGTCTTCCATATCCAGAAAATACGTGCTCTCTTCTTCCGTAACCACAATACTGTAAGGATTCACATACTGGCAGGCCGGCTTCTTTCTGCACTTATGAATCAGGTTCAACTGCTTTGCAATATTTTCAATCAGGGAAAATAACTGCTCCTTCGACATATTTTTATGCCTCCGCATCCACCCTGCCAGTATCTCGCCTTCGACATACTCCGAGCTGATATAGCAGATCTGTCCATGCTCTATCAGACGCAATACATCATAGCCGTCTTTCGGCGTCATCTGCACCACCTCTGCTTTACTGTTGATATTCGTTCTTTGGAATAAAATGTGATAACTCTGAAATAAATGAAATAAAGATTCTTAAGATTCTTTCGAATATTAGAGTGATTTATATATTACTCGCCTTTGCCAAAAAAAGCAAGTACTTTTCAGAAAATCTATTCGACAAATCGGATAGAATCGGACAGGCACTGCAAGATCAACCGCAATCCTGCAATGCCCCGCCCTTTTAATCAATCGTCCACTTTAACAGATACTTCTTCAACTGTTCAAACAACTGCATGACGACCACCAGTATGACCACCATAAACACAAATCCAACCCAGGTATTCGCAAAAATACCCAGTTCCGCATATTTCTTGACAAAATATCCCATTCCCTCTCCGGCTCCATACATCTCCGCATAGACCAGCATTACGAATGAGCTTCTGAGTGAATTGACGAAGCCCGCCAGAATAGACGGACTTGCCGCCGGAAGAATCACCTTCACCAGCAGCTTGACTCCTCTAAGCTCCAGTGTGGCCGCCTTATCCAGATACCGCTTATCAATCGTCATAATACCCGTGATCGTGGCAAACAAGGTTGCCCACACGATATTATACACAATCAGAAATACAGACGCAGTAAACAGATCCGGCGCAAGAAGCAGGACAAACGGTGACAGAAGAATGGACGGTATCACGCTGAATGCATAGACCACCGGGTGCAGAATCTCACGGATTCTCTCGTTCATCCCCATGATGGTGCCAAGAAACAGCGCAATAACCAGCGATACTATGACGGAAGGGATCAACAGCTTAAACGATGCGAGCATATTGCCCAGCATCATTCCCTTGCTGTCAGCGAAAGCCTTTCTGATCGCATCTGTTGACGGGAACAAATATGGATTCACCAGTCCCTTTTCTGTCACAAAAATATATAAAAGTACCAGTCCTGCAAAGATGCAAACCGTAATCCAGTATTTCTTTATAAAGGCTTTCACCTTACTCATGTCTCTTTCTCCTTAGATCTTTGTCCTACTTATCGTTTTCCTCGAAGAAGGTCCTGGCTGACTCATAGAATTCCGGCGCTTCCTCTTTGTAAAGCTCTGTTGCTTCTGCCAGCGCCTCCTCATACAGCTCTGTATTCAGATGGTCCTCTATCTTGATCTCTTTTGCCTTCTCATCCAGGAACCCGGTCTTATCCAGTATCTCCCATGCACGGATCACAGAATTCTTAAGCGGATCGACACTCACAAAATAGTGTTCATCATCTAACATATACGCCGCCACGTACTCTTCTGTGGCCTCGATCTTTTTGGCATGTAATTCGACCGCCTCGTCCTTATTGGCCTCATAATAAGACTGCGCGCGAAGCAAAGCCCTGATCACCGCCTTAACCGTATTCGGATTATCATTCACCCACTTTGTCTGTGCTTCCATACGACAGCAAGAATAATTCTCCATGATCTCGCTCTGATAGCTTACAATATCAATCTCTCCACTCTTCGCCATCTCCTGAACGGAAAGGTTCTGCCCTGTACCCATGAGCGCATACTCTACTTCTCCGCGCGTCACTGCCGCCAGCGCATCATTATAATCTGAATAAATCTCCCAGTCTACCGCTTCTAAAGGATTCTCATACCCCAGATCCATCACCGCGCCTGTAAACGCGAAATAGCTTGGATTAACGGCCACCTTTTTGCCGATGAAGGATTCGATCCCTTTCCACTCTGCTCCCTTCTTGGCCACAACAGGCATACACCCTTCCACCATATGTCCGCCGAAGATCGTCAGGTCTACGCCGGATGCAATCTGCTGGAGCGGATTACTTGTGCCGGCGTTCGATACCACGTCTACCTTCCCGGTCGCAAGAAGCGTCATGGCATCTGCATTGGCATTAGCCTGGACATACTCGATGGTAATGCCTTCCTCCTCCAGATATCCCTTGTCTTCTGCAATGGTAAGGAGTACATTTCCGCTCGTTCCGCAGTTCCATTTTACCACGCTCTGTTCCGGTGCGTCTGTATCCGTGTCCGCATTATCCCCTGCGTCGTCCTCGGTCTTCTCCTCCTTCTTCTCTTTTGAGGGTTCCTCTCCTCCGTTGCTTCCACAGGCCGCAAGACTGCAAGTCATAGCCGCCGCAAGCAGTACCGCAATAATTCTTCTTTTCATTCGTTTCTCCTTTCTTTGACATACCTTTTACTATTTTCAATATATATAGCAGGAATTTTCCTGTCTATATCCCCTTTTCGACGTGATCTGCCACGTCCATATTAATCTGCCGGATCAGCTCTGTACGCATCTTAAGAACCTCCGGATCCTCAAACTGCACCGCCCTGGTCGGACGCTTCTCCTCAGGAATCACACAGTCGTAGATAATATTACTCGGCGACTGTCCCAGAACCAAAATCCGGTTCGCAAGAAGCATCGCCTCATCCACATCGTGGGTGACAAACAAGACAGTCTTCTTAGGTTCTCCCTGTGCCCACAATTCCAATATAAGATCCTGAAGCCTTGCGCTAGTCACCGCATCCAGTGCGCCAAAAGGCTCGTCCATCAGCAGGATCGGCGGATCAATACTGAACGCCTGCGCAATGGCACAGCGCTGCTTCATCCCCCCGGACAGCTCCTTGGGAAGCTTCCCGTAAACATTCTCCTCAAGTCCGACTCTCCCCAGCATATCGGATGCGATCTTCTTAAGTTCCTCTTTCCTTCTGTCCGGGAAACGCTGTTTAAGCGCCAGCATGATATTCTCTCCCGCCGTCATCCACGGAAACAGCCCGTAGTCCTGGAACACCACACCGCGCCGTAAGCTTGCCCCGTCTATCGTCTCCCCGTCGATCGACAGCTCTCCGGCCGAGGGTTTCTCAAGACCTGCGATCAGACGAAGCAGCGTGCTCTTCCCGCATCCGGACTGGCCAAGCACACATACAAATTCTCCTGCACGGATCCTTGTATGAATATCCTTTAAAATAATCTTCCCGCCTTCTTCATAAGAAAAAGACAAATCCTTGATTGTAATATCCCCCATATCTCTGATCCTCTCTATCTCAGCGCTCCTGTCTAATAAAGTATACGTGTTCCGCCTGTTTTCTGTCTAATCATTTATTGTAATAAATCCGCTTCGTTTATCAGGTTTTTCTATAATTAAAAATCAACACTTCATAACACAGGCCCGGCGGACGCACACATAAAAAGACCGCCGCATTTCTATAAAACCATGCGGCGGTCTTCTGAATATCTCTATATGAACGCCCTTACTTAAGCGTTCCCTTTATTCTGTCTGTAACTTAACTCTCTCGGTGTATACAGGTGTCTCGGGATACCGTCAACCATAACCGGAGATACATCTCCCTGGATCAGAGGTCTTACATAGGAAATGAACTCATTCGTTACATATGTGCCTTCTTCGTTCACCCACTCTCTCGGAACGAGCTTCTCGTCGTTGGCAATCTTATGCACATCCTTCACTTCCGTTCCACACTGATACGGATCGTCAGACAATCTCTGAAGAACAACCATCTTGCCTGAATCTCCCTCGTCAGCCGCCTTCACAGCCGCACCACCAACCTGGTAAGCTTCCAGGATGTCCACACGGGATGCCGCATGTGACGCAGAACGCTGCAATGTACTAAGCTCGATCGCACGTGTCTTGCATCCAAGCTCTCCTGCAATATAGCTTGCAAGATAGGACGCTGTTCCTGATAACTGCTTGTGACCAAATGCATCGACAAAATCAATGTTGTTGCCAAGCTCACATACATAAGTTCCGTCTGCTGTACGGATACCTTCTGATACCGCAACCACGATAGACGTCTTCTTCTCAAGCAGCTTCTTCACTCTCTCTCCAAAATTCCGGACATCAAAGGTAATCTCCGGCAGATAGATCATATCCGGGCCTTCACAATCCTCGCCCATGGATAATGCCGCTGAACCTGTCAGCCAGCCTGCGTTACGTCCCATGATCTCCACGATCGTAACGATACCGTTCTCTGTCTCCAGGCAGAAGCTGTCACGGATGATCTCCTTCATGGAAGTACCGATATATTTTGCGGCGCTTCCATAACCCGGTGTATGGTCTGTCAGTGCAAGGTCATTATCAATCGTCTTCGGACATCCGATGAATCTGGTGGAAAATCCTGTAATGATCGCGTAATCGGATAACTTCTTGATGGTATCCATAGAATCATTACCGCCGATATAGATGAACGCTTCGATATCCAGCTTCTCAAGGATCTCGAAAATCTTGTCATAAACCTCACGGTTCTCGTGGATCTCCGGGAGCTTATAACGGCAGGAGCCAAGGAACGCCGCCGGTGTTCTCTTAAGCAGCTCCACATCCAGCTCTGTCTTGATATGGTCTGCCAGATCAATATAATTCTCCTCCAACAATCCCTGTACGCCATGGAGCATTCCATATACCTTCTGTGCCCCGCGGTCCTTCGCAGTACGGTAAACACCCGCAAGGCTTGAGTTGATCGCTGCTGTCGGTCCTCCTGACTGCCCTACAATAACATTTCTCTTCATAGTCCAAATTCCCTTCTTTCTTAAAATTTGCTGACGATAGTTCTATCTTAGTATACTTCGCTGTCAATCCTGTGCATCGTCCCTGACCGCATTCTGGGCAAATATATAGCCCTTCATGCATCCGTTGCCAGTGACATCAATCACCTCTCCGTCTTCTGTCTCTGCCTCCATCCGGCAGTTGTTACGGCAGACCTCACACATGATCACTCTCTTCTCCATACCCAAGCTTCCCCCCATCAGACATTCTTCCATTGTACAGCTTCACAGATATGCCGGATACCGGCATATTCCCAAAAAGTCCCTGCAGAAAATCTGCAAGGACTTCAACGTGGGCGAGAGGATTCGAACCCCCGGCCTTCTGGTCCGTAGCCAGACGCTCTATCCAGCTGAGCTACGCCCACACAGCTATAAATCTTTTTACAACGATATTGATTATAGCTCAGTTATCCTTTGATGTCAATATCTTTTTTATTTATTTTTCCGTCCTTCCCCCAAAAAACAAAACTGGCCTGGTTTTTTTTAACTAATCTGGACTTTTTAATATATCCACTTCGATGATAACATAACTTCGATGATAACATATTAACAAAATCCATGATTAGAAGGAAAACAGAATCCTATGACTAAGAAAATAGCAGTGATCAACGATCTATCCGGCTTCGGACGCTGTTCGCTTACCGCCGCAATATCGGTGCTCTCCGCAATGGGCGTACAGGCGTGCCCCCTTCCCACCGCAATACTGACCGCCCAGACAGGCTATCCCAGTTATTATTGCGACAATTATACGGATAAGATGGAATATTTCCGCACCGAATGGGCGAAGATGGGACAGCATTTTGACGGAATCTACACCGGCTTCGTTGCAGATGAATCTCAGATCTGTCAGATCTTCCGCTTCCTTGAGACCTTCAAGAAGCCGGACACCTTCCTGCTGGCAGATCCCGTAATGGGAGACGACGGCAAGCCTTATCCGTTCTATACTCCCGCGCTTCTTGAGCAGATGCGTAAGCTTGCTTCACAGGCTGATATCATCACCCCCAACCTGACCGAGCTCTGTCTGCTGACAGGGAGCGATTTCCAGACTACGGCCGGTCTGAGTGATACCGGTGTGCTGATACAGACCATTCAGGCGTTAGGGCAGGAACTCTGCCGCAAGGGACCAAAATACGTGATCGTTACCGGAATACGCTTCACCGATGCAGACGGAAGGAAGCATATGGGAAATCTCCTGGTCGACTCTGACGGATCATCCCTCTTCTCCTTCCCATACATCGGCGGCAGCTATTCCGGGACCGGAGACCTCTTTGCCTCCTGTATCGCCGCAGGATGTGCCCGCGGCGACTCTCTGCCTTCTATTATAAAAAGAGCAGGGGAATTCCTGGAACTCGCACTGCTAGATTCCGTCAGGGAACAGGTGCCGCGCAATGACGGCGTAAACTACGAACAATATCTGTCCCTGCTTACGCCCCCATAGGCACGTGCATATTCTATATACCGCAGAACCAGAAGCTGAATTCCATCTTCTTACTCACATCAAGCAGATACTCCGGATGTGTCTTCGCTCCCCAGCTGTCGTCCCCGGCGATTCCCATCTGCGCCTTCGAAGCCCGGATCACCGTATAGTGCACCTCTGGCAGTTCAAACGGATGCATGGCATTCTCCAGCTCATGAGGTGTATACGGCAGCGCCGAGAAGCACATCGGCCCGTTCTCGGAGGTCATGGCAAACCTCATGCCCTGTCCCTTGCGGTTGGTAACTTCCGCATAACGCACCTCTTCTTTATTACCACATTCCTGCGGAACAATATACTCCGCCATATTGTCCTTCACAAGATTCTCGTAGATGCCAAGCTTCGCACCCTTCTTGCGGTCCGCATAGGTCTCTGCCGGGCCGAGGCCGTACCATTTCACATGGTCGTAATCTGCATCCAGCTTGAACATCATGCCGAATTCCGGCATATCTCCCAGTTCCTTTACCGGATCGTAGGACAGCGTTGTCTTCACACGCCCGTCTCCGAACACCTCGTAGGACACCTGGCACTGCGCCGCCGGTGTGGTACACAGATGATAGGTAAATGATACCGCCGCGCTGTATTCCCCTTCCCGTACCTCAAGCTGGTTCATCTTAAAGAGCTCGTCTCCCAGCGCCTTATCTGTCGCATACATGCTTGCGATCTTCCACTGGGCATAGCGCGCCGGCATCTGGTTTCCGCAGTCATTATCCAGCGGAGCCCGCCAGAAGTTCGGCTTCGGAACAGACTTAAGCATCTCTTTTCCCCCATACCTGTAAGAAACCATTCCGCCGGACAGTAAGGAGAACATTACCTCAAAATGCGTACCCCGGACACCGATATTGTGCGTATCCCGGATAATCCTCACGCCCTGACAGCATTCTTTTTGGGCCTTCTCAATCTGGTAAACGTACTGCCCGAACGCCGTCTCGTGTCCGCGCTTTGCCCAGATCTTGTCCTCTTTCAGATGGAAGGATACGGTAACGGCATACTCGCCGGCCAGCGTCTCCTGCGGAACCGGAAGTGTATAAGTCTCCTCGCAAAGCGGCTCAACATGTGTCTCCAGAACAGCCCTTCTCACCACATGCCCGTCCCTTGCAACGGTGACATGGCACTCAAAGGTATCCGTATTGACAAACAGGTTCTTATTGATCACCTTTACTTCTGTCCTGCCGACCTCTGCCGTGATATTCTGGTAGTTGAATTTTACCTCCTGCATCTTCGGGGAAACCTCTCTGTTTCCGTATACGATGCCATTCGCGCTGAAATTATAATCCGTCGGGCGCTCTCCGAAATCTCCGCCGTAAGCCTGGAATTCTTTCCCATAGCGGTCTTTCTTGCAGATCGTCTGATCAATATAATCCCAGATGAATCCGCCCTGGTACAGAGGCTCCGTATCGGTCAGATCGGTATACTTGTGCATGGCTCCGCAGGAATTGCCCATCGCATGGGTGTACTCACAACAGATAAACGGCTTGCTCCTGTCCTCTGCAAGAAACTCCTTGATCTTCTCTACAGGCGTGTACATCTGGCTCTCTATGTCGCTGGTGTCGTTATAGCGCCGGTCATGGTGCACCCCTTCATAGTGGACCAGACGGTTTGGATCCAGCTTACGGAAAAGCTGCGACATCTCATAGATATCCTTTCCGCCGTAAGATTCATTTCCGCAGGACCAGATCAGGATCGACGGATGGTTCTTGTCCCTCTGGTACGTGGAATTCACCCGGTCCAGCATCATATCAAGCCACTCCGGCCTGTCGTTGGGGACAACGCACGAATCGTCTCCCGTCATCATCGCCTCATCCCAGGTCCCGTGGGATTCCAGGTTGTTCTCGTCGATCAGATAAAGTCCGTACTCGTCGCACAGGCGGTAGATCAAGGAAGCGTCCGGATAATGGCAGGTGCGGATCGCATTGATATTGTTGCGCTTCATGGTCTCAAGATCCTTGCGAAGCTCTGCCTCGCTTACGCATCGTCCGCTGACACAGCTGAACTCGTGGCGGTTCACACCCTTGAACACGATCCTTCTGCCGTTCAGCGTCATGATGTTCTCCTTCATCTCGAACCTTCTGAAGCCGACCTTCTCCGGTATTACCTCCTGAAGCGTCCCGGCCGCATCATAGATCTCAATGGCCAGGTCGTAGAGGTCCGGCACCTCCGCGCTCCAGAGCGCCGGCTCTTCCACAGTCCATGAATGAGAGACCTCCCCGCCAAGCTCCAGTTCTTCTTCGATGACTGCACTACCGTCCCTTGCAAGGCGTATCACCGCTTTTCCCTGTGCCTCTCCTCCAAAAAGCATCTCCATACGGATGTCAAACGCCGCCTTCCGAAGCGTCTCATCCGGAATCGCACAGATCTTAAGATCGCGCACGTGTATATCCGGAACCGTATACAGATATACGTCCCTGTAGATACCGGAGAAACGGTAGAAATCCTGATCCTCGCACCAGCTTGAGGCCGTCCATTTGAACACCTGCGCCGCCAGCTTGTTCTCTCCTTCCACCAGATAGTCTGTCAGTTCAAACTCTGACGGGGTAAAGGAGTCCTCGCTGTACCCGACGAATGCTCCGTTCAGCCACAGCGCCAGTCCGCTCTCTGCTCCCTGGAAGGACACAAAGAGACGTCTGCCCTTCATCCTCTCCGGAACTTCAAAATACTTCACATAGCTTGCCACGGGATTGAAATACTCCGGAATCTCTCCCGGCTTGATCTCGTCACGGCCTTCCCACGGATACTGCACGTTCGCATACTGCGGCACGTCGTATCCCTCCATCTGGATATGGGCTGGTACATGGATATCGTCCCAGTCCTTACAGCAATAGTCCGTACTCTCAAATCCTCTCACCGCCGACTTATAATTTCTTGCGTAATGGAACTTCCACAACCCGTTCAGGCTCTCCTTAAACGCCTCATAACCTGCCTCCATATCCAGTACGGACGCATAGCACCTGTGATCGGAATGTGCGTCAAGCCTTCCGTCACGGAAATACTGCGGATCCTTTAACTTCCCATAATCAAATACTCGCTCCATGATTACTCCTCCTTTAAAAAATTGCTCCGTTTAAAATCCACTCTCACTATAGCATACCGGCGCATCCATGACAATATACTCCATGAATCTTAACTGCCTGTCTTAATTATATTACGGATAGACAAAAGAAAGTGTAATATGTTAAACTAGATAATATAACATTTTGAAACAGGTGATAAGTATGCCGATACATTACAGGAATTCTCCTGTCAACGAGCCTTTTGTCTTCGATTCCATCGGATGCCGCTGGAGCCAGGACCGTGTGATCCGCCCCAGAGGCTATCCCCTCTACCACTATCTCCAGACAGAACAGGGACGCGGTATTGTGAAGGTCCAGGGAGCCGAATATACCCTGAACGAGGGCGAGGGAATCCTGATCGCGCCTTTTCTGCACCACTCTTATGTAAGAGACACCGCCCAATGGATGACCGCCTTCGCCACATTTACCGGCACGCTTGGCGGCAGCATTGACAAGCTTGTGGCGAACAGGCCCGTCATATTCATTGAGAAGGAGCAGGGGATGCTGATCGGGGAGCTGATCCATGATATCACAGAGAACTGGGATTCTCTCTCAGCCGATCCGCGCACGCTTTCCCTCCAATGCTACTGCCTTCTGATGCACTTTACCAACGGCAGACATGCCCGCGCCCTGACCGACGAGCCCTTGTATCTCCGCTATGTTGCCCCTGTAATAAAAGAGATTGAAACCGGCTTTTCCTCTGAGCTTACCGTGCAGGAGCTAAGCCGGAGGGTATATGTCACTCCCCAGTATCTCTCCCGTCTATTCCGGCGGTTCCTTGGATGTTCCGCCTATGAATACCTCACTGTCTTCCGTATCAACAAGGCGCGGGAATTCCTGGTTTCAAGGCCGGATATGGAGGTCCAGCAGATTGCGGGCAAGACCGGGTTTTCCGACACCAGCCACTTTATCGCCATGTTTAAAAAGATCACCGGATTCACTCCGCTTGAATTCCGGAAGCTGAACTGACATCGAATCATCTATATAGGAGGAAGAACCATATGTACAATTATAAGATCGTAGAACAGGTAATCAGAAAAACAAAGCCCCTCACAGGCGTTCTTCGGACAGTCATGCTCAGTCTCGCAGTGCTCCTTTTACTGCTTGGCGTCACACTCTCCCAGGGGTTCATGCTCCCCGGCTTTCTTCTTGTGATCCTTTATTACTTTTACAATACCTACAGCCAGAAGGAATACGAATATATTCTGGAAGATAATCATCTGACCATTGACGTAATCTTCGGGAAAAAGCACCGCAGATCCGCCCATTATCTTGATATGGAAGCCCTGGAGGTCCTTGCACCCAACTGGCATGATGCCGTATCCATGTACCGTAAGAACGGCGGCAGTATCTCCCTTCCCAAGTACGACTATACTTCTTATGAGGAAGATACCCCCTTCTACACCATGATCGTTACGGAAAACCGCCAGAAGATCAAGCTTCTGCTGGACTTAAGCGATAACATGTTACAGATGATCAAACGGCGCTATCCGGACAGAGTGTTCCTTGAATAAAGCCTGCATCTCCATTTTCACCAAAAACAATGCCGCTTCTTGTCGAATCTCGTACAAAAAAACTATATTTGATTGATTTTGCACACTATACAGTTGTTTATGTTAACTTTAGGTGCATTTATATTGATATAATAACTCCATGAAAAGAGCTTTGAAAAGGAGGACAAAGATTATGAAGAAAAAGTTATTTTCAGTGTTACTCGCAGGTACTATGGTTCTCTCTCTTGCGGCATGTGGAAGCGGCGGATCCGACGAGGGCGGATCAGGCGGGGATTCCGGTTCTGACGAGGGAGGCTCCTCAGGCGGGGACAAGCTTGTAGTATGGACATGGGATCCGGCGTTCAATATCCCGGCGATCGAGGAAGCAGGCAAGATCTACAAAGATACCGTGAATGATAAGTTTGAGCTTGAGGTTGTTGAAACTCTGTCCGACGACTGCGAGACAAAGCTTCAGACATGTGCTGAATCCGGGGACTTCGGCACTATGCCGGACATCGTTCTGATGCAGGATAATTCTTACCAGAAGTTCGTATCCTTCTATCCGGAAGCATTCTCAGATCTGACCGACAGCGGGATCGATTTCTCACAGTTTGCAGAGGGAAAGTTAAGCTATTCTACAGTAGACGGCAAGAACTACGGTGTGCCTTTCGATAACGGCGCGGTTGTTTCCTGCTATCGTACAGATATTCTGAAAGAGGCTGGATATACCATCGCTGACATTACAGACATCGACTGGGATAAGTTCATTGAGATCGGTAAAGTAGTAAAAGAAAAGACTGGCAAATACATGCTCTCCGGACAGGCTAACAGCCAGGATATCGTTATGATGATGCTTCAGTCCGCAGGCGCTTCTCTGTTCAACGAAGACGGAACGCCAAATCTGGTCGGCAACGATCCTCTGAACGAGTGTATCGACATCTACCAGAAGATGGTAAAGGAAGGTATCTTCTATGAAGTAAACGAGTGGGATGAGTACGTATCTTCTATCACGAACGAGCAGTGTGCAGGAACCATCAACGGTAACTGGATCATGGCTACGATCATGGGCATGGAAGACACGGCAGGTATGTGGGAGATCACCAATATGCCTAAGCTTGTGAAGACAGCCGATGCCACGAACTACTCCAACAACGGCGGTTCTTCCTGGTATGTAACCTCCAACTGCAAGAACACAGAACTTGCTTTCGATTTCCTTGCCAAGACATTTGCAGGAAGCGAAGACCTGTATTCCAACATCCTTCCTACCACCGGTGCGATCGGTACATGGGGACCTGCCGGCGAATCCGAAGCTTATCAGGCTCCACAGGCATTCTGGAATGACCAGCCGATCTACTCTACGATCGTTGAGTATGCAGAGAAGACACCTACCAACAACACAAGCGCTTACTACTATGATGTTCGTGAGGTTATCTCAACAGCGATCCAGGATATCATGACCGGCGGAAATGCTGACGATATCTTAGAGCAGGCTCAGGCTGATGCTGAATTCTATTATCAATAAGAAGTCTTGTCAGATACGCAGGGGGACCGCCATGCGGTTCCCCTTTTTGTACACAAAAGTCTGCAATTACATGTAAGAAGTAACAAGCTTTGAGAACCAAGGGGGTTTGAAAATGGAACAGAAAAAGAAAGGTATGACCTTGATTGCGAAGCAGAAAGCCGCCGGGTGGGCGTTTCTCACTCCGGCAACCCTGATGATCGCAGTCATGAGTTTTTATCCCATGATAAGAGCCTTTATCCTCTCTTTACAGACAGGTAAGGGTACGAATTACAGATTTACCGGTTTCTCCAATTACGCGCGTATGTTCCAGGACAGAGTATTTATACGTTCCGTAGGCAATACGTTCTTCTATCTGGCAATCCAGGTTCCGATCATGCTGGTGCTTGCGATCCTGCTCGCACAGCTTCTGAACAACAAGGATCTGCGGTTCAAAGGTCTTTTCCGTACATGTGTATTCCTGCCGTGCGCCACATCTCTGGTTTCTTACGCGATCATTTTCCGTTTCCTGTTCGCACAGGATGGACTGGTAAACAATGCTTTAGTGAAATTAGGAATTCTAAGCCAGGGATATAATTTCCTTGGAACTGCCTGGTCGGCAAAGATGGTGATCATCATTGCATTGGTCTGGCGATGGACCGGTTACAACATGGTATTCTATCTCGCAGGTCTGCAAAATATCGAATATTCTGTATATGAAGCAGCAAAAATCGACGGTGCGAATGGCTGGAAGACCTTCTGGGGCATTACCGTACCGCTCCTGAAACCGACAATTATCATGACATTTATCATGTCAATTAACGGAACATTACAGTTGTTCGACGAGTCCGTCAACCTCACTAACGGCGGACCTGCCAACTCGACTATTACAATGTCCCACTATATCTACAATACATGTTTCCTGCGTGCGCCTAACTTCGGTTATGGAAGCGCCATGGCATTCTTTGTATTTATCATCGTTGCTGTCTTAGCATTTATTAATCTGAAAGTAGGTGATACACGTGACTGAGAAGAAGAACAAATCCATGATTCAGCGCAGACTGATTCCTACCTACATATTTTTGACGCTTTTTTCCATTATCTCGATATTTCCGTTCCTGTGGATGATATCCGCCGCTACGAATAACTATATCGACATCTCCAAGGGGCGTCTGCTGCCCGGCTCATTTGCGGCAGAGAACTTCCGCAACCTGGTTGCGCAGCAGCCTCTTACACGTGCCATGACCAACTCTTTCGCATATGCCATCTCAGTGACGATCATCTGTTTGTTCATCTGTTCACTGGCCGGCTATGGATTCGAGGTCTATCACGACAAATGGAAGGATAAATTATTCTCCATCCTGCTCCTTGCGATGATGGTTCCACAGGTGGCGACCATGATCCCGTTGTTCCAGATGTTTTCCAAGGCAAAGCTTCTGAACACGACGATCGGATTCTTCCTTCCGATGATATCGACGCCGTTCATGATCATGATGTTCCGTCAGAACGCCAGAGCATTTCCGATTGATATCATCGAGGCGGCGCGTATCGACGGGCTGAACGAGATACAGATTTTCTTCCGTATGTTCTTCCCGACTATGAGATCCACTTATGCGGCCGCCGCGGTTATCACATTCATGAACGCATGGAATGCTTACCTGTGGCCGAAGGTAATCATGACGGACGGCAAGTCTCTGAATATGGTTATGTTGATCGCCAACACCATCGGCGGTTACAAGATCGACTATGGTATGATCATGATGGGCGTATTGTTCTGCTCCATACCTACTATGATCGTATTCTTTGTATTACAGAAGCAGTTCGCAGAAGGTATTACCGGCGCTGTAAAGTAGTCGGGTATCCGGATACAACAAGCCAGGGCGT
>CAJTRO010000020.1:42978-48199 GCA_910579015.1 uncultured Dorea sp.
CATTCATGTACCTCTTATATTCTCCCGGCCGCTTCCCGGATCATCTGCCTGCATTTCTCAATCTGCGGAAGATCTTCTTCAATGACCGATGCCAGCGGCTTTCGGACTTTGCCAAGCTCTAACCCCTGCTCTTTGAGGATTTCCTTCATTACTGCATACAGATTCCCATGACATGCACACATCTCATAGATGATACTGTTCGCATCATTCTGTATCTCTCTTGCCCTCTTTATCTCGCCGGCGTCCACAAGCTCTTTTATCTTCAGATAAAGCCCCGGCATAACGGCATAGGTTCCGCCAATCCCGCCGTCCGCGCCGATTGCCAGACCGCTTACAAGCTGTTCATCGGGACCGTTGAATATCACGCAGTCGTCACCCTTCACAGCCTTGAACATCTGGATATCCTGTACAGGCATAGAAGAATTCTTCACGCCGATCACTCTCGGATTCTTAAGCATCTCATTATAAAGCGGCATACTAAGCGCCACCCCCGCCAGCTGGGGAATATTATATATGATAAAGTCCGTATCCGGCGCCGCATGGCTTATATCATTCCAGTATTCTGCAATCGCATGGTCCGGCAGATGGAAATAAATCGGCGGGATCGACGCGATCGCATCTACTCCTTCGCTCTGTGCATGTGCCGCTAATTCCATGCTGTCCGCCGTATTATTGCATCCGACATGCGCGATGACCGTAATCCTGCCCCTGGCTTCCTGCATCACATTCTCCAGTATGATCTTCCGCTCTTCTTTACTCTGATAGATGCATTCTCCCGAGGAACCGCATACATACAGCCCCTTCACGCCCTTGTCGATCAGATACCGGGTAAACTTTCTGGTCCTTTCGGGACTTACACTGCCGTCATCCTCATAGCAGGCATAGAACGCAGGTATGATCCCTCTGTATTTTTCCAAATCTCTCATCTTCTTCACCCCTGTTATTTAATCTCCGCAACTCTTACTTTTCTGTTCTCTTTTACAGACAGGGTAAGCGCATCCGCTGTCGCGATCGCCGCCCTTGCCGCAGAACCGTTCAACAACGGCTTAAACTCCTCGTCAACAGCGGCACCGTGCATGATCTCGTTGAAATATTTCATCTCATTCTTCATGATACTGTGCAGCCACATCGGCGGTTTCTTGCCTGGTCTGCCGTACATAATGGCGCCGTCCATCTCCGTTCCGTGATAGATCCTTGTACGGTCGTCGTCCTCTTCTTTCGTCTCGTGGACCAGATAATGCTCTTCCCCGCTCTCCGTTTTCACTGTCATGCCGACATTTGCCATGTCTATCCGAATCGCACCCTTTGTACCCTGGATCAGCACATAATGCTCCGGCCAGTGGAACGCGGAACCGTACTCAAGGACCGCAAACTTTCTGTCCGGAAATTCCAGATTGATAAAGAGCATATCATCCTCGTCGCCAAACTGCTCGCCCCTGTGCGCAACATTTCCACCCATCATAATCACGGAGTCCGGTTCTCCCATGATAAACTGGATACAGTCCAGTTCATGGATGTGATGATACAAATGACCGCCGGATTTCGCGCGGATCTTCTTCCAGCTTATGGATTCCTGCGGCTCTTCCCATCCGTTTCTCGCGGAATGGCAGTAGAGAACCTCTCCGATCACGCCTTCATTGATCAGCTTCTTCGCATGTCTGACACCGCGGAAAAAGTTCATTACGTGTCCCGCCATAAATGTTACTCCGTACTTTTCACATGCCTTCACCATCGCGTCGCAGTCTGCGTAAGACAGCGCGATCGGCTTCTCACAGAATACGTGTACGCCGTGCTCTGCGGCCTTAATAACCGGTTCTTTATGCAGGTAATTCGGTGAAGCAACAATTACCGCATCCACATCCTCACGGCTAAAAAGTGTATCAAGGTCTGTCTCTACATCACATCCCAATTCCTCCGCGATCACCTGCGCATTTTCAGGATCGTACACCGCTGTGACAGACGCCCCTTCCTGTTCCTTCATGATACGGCCAAGCTCTGCCCCAAAATAGCCTGTGCCGACTACTGCATAACCTATATTTTTCATTTTTGACATCTCCTTTTAAATCTTTATTTTACTGAACCTTCCGTCATGCCTCCGGCAATATATTTCTGAATAAACATAAAGAATACTACCGACGGGATAACTACCAATGTTGAAGCGGCCATCATACTTCCCCAGTCTAGTATCTCCGCTCCCTGCAAGGACCTCAATGCTACTGATACCGTCATCAGTTCCGTGCTGTTTATCAAAATCAGGGAATAAAGAAATTCATTCCATGCATTTATAAAAGTATAAATAGCCGTCGCCACGATTCCGGGCGCCACCAGCGGCAGCACGATCTTAACAAATGTGACGATCTTGTTTGCCCCGTCAACACGGGCCGCTTCCTCGATTCCTATCGGAACGGTCTTAAAGAATCCGATCAGCATCCACACTGCATACGGCACACTGAACGACAAGTATACGATGACAAGACCTATACGCGTATTAGTCAGCCCCAGCTTTGCCATAACCAGCGTATACGGGATTGCCAGCAGAATCGGCGGAAACATGTACGTGGTGACCAGCGCACGCGACATGATATTGCCAAACTTCGGGAAGAACCTTACGATTCCATAAGCGGCCAGCGACGAGATCGCGATTGCGATCAAGGTCGTAAAGAACGCTATGATCAGGCTGTTTCCAATATTCCGGGTAAATCCCAGTGTCTCTATCACATTCTTGAAATGGTCCAGCGTATATTCCTTCGGCAGAATTGACGTAGGATTAGACGTCAGATCCCTTGAGGACTTTACGGAACACAGAAGCACCCAGATCAACGGAAACGCCGCTATGACCGACAAGATGATCAGATACAGATGACAAATGACATTTCCCATTTTTCCCTTAAGCTTTCCTGACATCTACTTATCCTCCTTTTCCCATCTTCCGATAATCGTAAAATATATAAAGCATACAATAAGAAGGAACGTTAACAGAAGCACTGTAACAGCCGATGAACGCCCAAGCAGTTTTGTTCCCCAGCCCATATTATATGCATAGATCGGAACCGTCGTTGTTGCATTTGCCGGTTCTCCTCCGGTGATCAGGTAGATAATATCAAAGTTATTGAACACCCAGATCGTCCTTAATACAACCAGAAGGCCGACTACTACTTTGATATGAGGCACGGTAATATACATGAACTGCTGTAATTTGCTCGCCCCGTCAATCTGCGCCGCTTCATACTGATCCTGCGGTATGGTCTGCAATGCAGACAGCACATTGACCATGATCATCGGCGCCCCGAACCATATATTGATAAAAATAAGCGTTCCGAATACCAGACTGCTGTCGCTCAGAAACTGCGGCAGCTCCGAGGCAAACCCCATCTCGTACAGTAAATTGGGAAGGAATCCTGACACACCATTAAGGATCCACTTCCAGGACAGTGCGATTACAATAGACGGGAACGCCCACGGTATGATCATTAAGATCCGGTATACACCTTTCAGATGGTTCACCCTGTTCAGCGCCAGCGCGGCCGTAAATCCCACAAGGATCTGCCCAAGAAGAGAGGCAACGGTCCATATGATAGACGTAAAAAACGCTTTAAAGAAATCCGGATCGGTCAATACCGTCTGATAATTAGCAAGTCCCACAAAGTCATAGGACGCTTTTATAAGATGTTTGGTCGTTAAACTGTAGTACAGACTTGAAAAGATTGGATAGACCAGAAGCGTTCCGACAACGATCAAAGCCGGTAATACAAGCAGCCATCTGCCATAATCAATTTTTTTTGTTTTCACTTTTCGACTTCCACCTTTCTTAAAAAGGCCGCCCCGTTATATCGTCATGCGGGGCGGCCAAAACACTATTGAACGGAAGCAAATACCTCATTCAACTTATCTTCAGCCGCCTTGGCCGCTTTTTCTACATCTGTACCATTAGTGATAATATCCTGGAACATCTCTTCTACAATGCCCTGGGAGGTCAGAAGTCCTGCCTCTACGCTTGGTCCATGCTCGAATCCAATCGCCGCGGAAAGCGATACTGCTTCTGCAATGACCTGCTCTGCATTGGAGAATTTCTGTATGATCTCATTGGACTTGTATGCCTCCGTATCAGAGATTCCTGTGACGGACGGGAGCATTCCCACCGGCGTGGCCGCCAAAAACTCCGTATATGTATCATCCTCATAGAGCGTCTCGATAAATGCTTTGCAGATCTCCGGATGCTCGGATTTTGACCAGACTACCATAGGAATATTGGACGTCTCCGCACCATAGACCGGATCGTCTTTATTTAATCTTGGAAGTGGCGCGCAGTCAATACTGTCAACCAGATCGGGCGAGTTCGTCTCCACGCCGGAAATATGGAATCCGCTGTTAAAGTCAAAGGCTGTCTTTCCCTGATAGTACAGATTCGCCTGGTCAAGTACGGCATAGTTTACAGAATCCTTCGGAGAACAGTTCTCGTAGATATCCAGCCAGTACTTAATACCTTCAATAGCGATATCACTTGTCAGATCCGCCTTAAGATCGTCTGTCAGAAGGCTTCCCCCGCCGCTTCTCACATAGAAGTTAAGGAAACGTGTCGCCATCAGATCGCCGGAACCGCACGGAAATGAACATCCATATACCCCGTCCTTTGTCAGCGCCTTTGCCGCCTCAGCAAATTCTTCCCATGTTTCCGGCACTTCCAGATTGGCGTCTTCAAGCAGGTCCTTCCTGTACCACATAACCTGTGCGTGTGAGTACAGCGGCAGTGAATAATATTCTCCGTCACGCTCTCCCTCTGACAATGCCGCTTCTGCAAAACGATCTTTTCCGATATCTTCGATCACATCATCCAGCGGGATCACAGCCTCTGCATCCATCATCTCAACGACATGCCCGGGCAATGCGGTACTCATATCCGGAACATTTCCTGATGCCAGACCAGTCGTCCACTTTGTGTAGAAATCTCCCCAGGAGAATGTCTCTATCGTGATCGTGACATCCGGATTATCCTCCATGAACTTATCCGCCGCCTCCTGGATCACATCCATTCGCCCTCCCTGTGTGAAGGAATGCCAGAATGTAATATCTCCTTTCAGTTCTCCGTCCCCACTGGAGCTGTCATTACCGCCGGAACCTTTTTGGCATCCTGCGGCCATAGTTACTACCATGACCGCCGCTAACAAAACACTCAACGTTTTCTTTTTCATAAAGTTACCTCCTTTTAGATTTTTTGTTGTTT
>CAJTRO010000020.1:48209-61817 GCA_910579015.1 uncultured Dorea sp.
TAATAGCATAATACACTTGTAATTTAAACCTCTTCTTAGACCTTTTCTTCCCCTCTGAAAAAGAAAAAAACAAAGGCGCAGCCCGTCAAATACGAGCATACGCCTTTCCTGTTTTTTCAGAAATTTTATTTTTTTTCATAACAATTCTGACAAAAACTCTTATTTATAGCACAATGCACTCAAAATCTACTCTTTGGCGGCCTTCCGGTATTGGTTTGGAGTATAGCCGAAAGCCGACTTAAATTCCCTGATAAAATAGTTCGGATCCTCGTATCCTACCTCGTAAGCAATCTCGCTGACCGTCTCATTGCACACCAGCAGTCTTCTTGCCGCCGTCGTCAGCTTCAGTTCTTTAATATATGCCATCGGCGACTTTCCCACCTGTTCTTTGAACAGACAGCTGAACCTCTGCTTGCTCAACTCCGCCATATCGGCCATGCTCTGAGGCGTATACTTCTCCGCCGGGTGCAGCACGACATAATCCATCACGACCTGAATACGGGGATCCACCTTATTGCTGGCCTTGCGTATCCGCCGTCTGATCTTCTCAAGTCCGTATTTATCATTCGTAATTGTCTGTTCTTCCTTACAATTGTCCTTTACACTCATCCTGGAGATCAGCGTACCGATCAGGATCTCAAGATATCCTCTCACAAAATACATCTTGGCCGGACTGTCTTCCTTTACCCAGTGATAAATCTGCTCGAAATATTTCTTTACCTCCCTGCATTCCATTACCTTCTGAATCCCGTAATAGTCAGACAGAAAATCTCCGCCCTCAAAATATACAGATGTAGTAAAACGAATGCTGGTAAATGAGAAATTATCTTCTACCGCGTAACAGGACAGCCTGCTTCCCATCGGGATATATACAATCTGATCCTTATGGACGCTCACCTCCTCGTCGTCAATAAAGAAAGTCCCGACTCCTGATTCTATATAACGAAGCATATTATACGGGATCATACTCTCTGGAAATACCCAGTTTCTTCCAAATGAATATGTATCGATATACAGAAAATTAAACCTCACATTATCAACAATACTACTCATCCCTTCTGCCTCCTCATTGGTACTTACCAATATTATACTACTTATTTTTCTTATCTTTCAATCATATTGTGCTATTTTTAGAGCTTGCGCATGTTTTTTTTTCGCTGTCCGTGTCATATAATAGAGACAAAATAAAAGGAGGCTCACATGATTTTCGATTCTATAAAAAACAAAGACAATTACAGACATTTTCCCGCTTTATACCAGGCGCTGAACTATCTCTTTGAACTGCCGGATCGGGAACTTCCCGCTCCCGGCGTTGTCCTTGACGAAGACAGGCTGTTCTGCAATCTTGTCACCTTTACTTCCAAACCGGAAGATGAGTGTCTGTACGAAGCGCACCGCAATTATATCGACCTGCATTTTATCGTCAGCGGTATTGAGCGGATCGCGACATCAGACACAGATTCATTAACTTCCAGCGTTCCCTATGCCCCCGAGAAGGATATTGAGTTTCTGACGGGCGAAGCGGACGGATACTACGAAGTCAAACCCGGGCAGTTTATGGTCTGTTTCCCAGGCGACGCCCATAAAGTGGCAATGATGAAGGACAGACCGGCAGAAGTCAGAAAGATAGTATTTAAGATCAAAGTGGAGGGATAAATCATGAAATATTCAAAGAGTGAACTGTTAAACCGGATAAAGGGACAGCTTATCGTGTCCTGTCAGGCTCTGCCCGGAGAGCCTCTGTATGTGCCGGAAAAATCCGTTATGTATCTGATGGCAAGAGCCGCCAAAGAGGCGGGCGCTCCGTGTATCCGGACGAGCAGTATCCGTGACGTGGCCGCGATAAAGGAAGAGACCGGCCTTCCTGTCATAGGCATCATCAAGATTACTTACGACGGTTATGATTCCTACATAACTCCGACCATGAAGGAGGTCGACGAGCTTGTTGCTGTTAACGCCGATATCGTCGCCCTTGACTGTACCATGAGAAGCCGCGGCGACGGAACCACAATCAATGAATTCCTCGCTCAGATCCGGGCTAAATACCCTGATATTATCCTTATGGCGGACGTATCCACCTATGAGGAAGGGGTGAATGCCTGGAAATGCGGTGTTGATCTCGTCGGCACAACCTTAAGCGGTTACACCAGTTATTCTCCTAAAAAGGACGGGCCCGATACGGAACTGGTCCGCAGGCTCTCAGCGGATCTTAGTATCCCTGTCATAGCAGAGGGAAAGGTCCATACTCCCGACCAGGCCGTACAGATGTTAGAGGCCGGCGCCTTTGCCGTCGTGGTCGGCGGAGCCATCACGCGCCCTCTTGAAATTGCAGCCCGTTTTGTGAACAGGATAAAGGAATACAGCCATGAATAAATATCTGGGAATTGATATCGGCGGTACAGCCGTCAAAATGGGGATCGTAGACGAGACCGGGAACATCCTGCTTTCCTGGGAGGCTTCCGTCTCTTTTGATAATTACAACACTCCGATCCTGGAAACGGTTTTAGCAGAATCTGAAGCCTTTCTGGATAAGAACAATATAAGTCCCAAGGATCTTGGCGGTATCGGAATCTCCGCCACGGGACAGATCGATACGAAAAACGGGATCGTGGCGGGAAGCGGGGGAAATATCCGCAACTGGGACGGCGCTGACCTGAAAGGTTCCTTCACGAAAAAGTACCCCCTGCCCGTCACGGTGGTAAACGATGCAAACTGCGTTGCCCTGGGAGAGAAATGGGTTGGAAGTGCGAAGAACGCAAAGGACGTGATCGTTCTTACGATCGGCACCGGCCTTGGCGGGGGAATCATCGTCAATGATCAAATCCTGCTTGGACGGGCAGGTTTCGGCGGTGAAACAGGGCATTTCTCCATCCACAAGCAGGGAGAAGCCTGTACCTGTGGAAACCGGGGCTGTTTTGAACAATATGCTTCCATGACCGCTCTGATCCGGTCTGTACGGAGGTTTTATGAAGCATCCGATCCCGAACGCCTTAAGGAGCATCCGGTAAACGGCAGAAGTATTTTTGAAGCCGTCTCGAAGGGTGAGGAAGCTGTCATCCGCATCGTAGATACCTGGATCTGCGATATCTCGGCAGGGATCACCAGCCTGGTCCATATCTTTAATCCGGAACTGATCGTTATCGGCGGAGGCGTCAGCGCACAGGAGGAGTTATTTATCGCGAAACTCAGAGCTGAGGTTATGGAGCGTGTGATGCCGAACTTCAGACGCGGACTTACCCTCCGCGCCGCTACACTTGGCAACCAGGCCGGCATGATCGGGGCTGTGTACTACTTAATCCGGTCTTTGTAAGAGATGACAGGGACTGGCAGAAAAAGGATCTTTTCTGCCAGCCCCGTGTAACGGCTCTATTTATTCCATACTAACCGCACCTATACAGCATACCCGTACACATGCCGGTTCTCTGCCTTCCCGCCGGCGTTCGATACACCCGTCGCACTTCTCCATCTTCCCGTCCTTATTAAAATGGATCACCTTGTTAGGGCAGACCTCCTGACAAACCCCGCAGCCGGTACATTTCTCCTGATCGGCAAGGATCAGTCCATACGTCTCTTCCCTGTAAATGGCTTTCGAAGGACATGCCTCCATGCACAGCCCACAGTGTACGCACCCCTCACAGATATTCTTCTGGAACGCTTCTTCTGTCACGGTCCGGATCGCTCTGCGGCTGTGCGCATCCTCTTCTTCGTGAGAATGATGTTCAGCAATACATGCCGTATAACACGCATAGCAGCCTACGCATTTTTCTTTGTCAAATCTTATCTTCATCCTCGTATCCAGCCTCCACTCCATATCATACATCTTTCCCGGCTTTCTCTATCCTACAGAAATACCCCTTGAATCCCGGGAATCCGGATATAGGATCAAGATAGTCCCTGCCAATCAGTTCATTGGCGTCCCCCTGGGCATTTCCATGATAAATGTACACGATCCCCGGCTGTCCCTGGATGTTGTAAGCGATCGTCCCCTGGATCTCTCCGGCGGGCGAAGCCACCTTAACCGTATCTCCTTCTTTGACGCCGTATCTCTCTGCATCTTCCGGATGGATCTCTACAAGCGGTACAGCCTCAATGTTCTTAAGCCAGGACATGCGGTACAGCCTTGAATGGAACAGCTGCGGCTTTCTGCTGCCGGTATTTAAGATCAGCGGATATTCTTTTCTGTCGACCGCCGGATCTTCCCGAAAATCACGGTAAACCGGAAGCCCGTCATACCCGTGGCTGTCTCTGTACCGTTCCAGCACCAGAGACTTGAACTCCACCTTTCCTGACGGCGTATGGAACGGCTCCTTCTCATAGGTCCGAACCTGCGGCAAGATCAGATTCTTTCCTGACGTTCCCTCTGGATGACTCTTCAACTCCTCTAACGTAAGCCCGGACGGCTCCAGAATATGTTCCATATAAGCCTCGTATCCGCCCTCTAAGATCTCGTCCTCAAGCGTATGATCTTGAAGCTTCATCCGCTTAAATACATCCATGATGATCTCAATATCGTTCTTCCCTTCTCCCACCGGCTGGATGGCCTGGTTTGAGAAGAAGAACCTTCCGCCGCCTCCCACATGCACCTGCTCTCTTTCGTAAGACGTACATGCCGGCAATACAAGGTCCGCCGCATAGGAAGATTCCGACATGAATATCTCAGTATTGACATAGAAATCAAGCTTCTTAAGCGCCTCCTTAAGATACTCCGGCTGCGGCCACATACGGTGATTCAGTCCCATGGCAAACAATGCTTTGACCGGATAAGGCTTCTCCTCTAAGATGCTGTCTGCAAGATTGATACACTGGGCTTCGTCGCAGGACAGATCGAACCATACCGGAAATTCCTTCTGCCCGAGCGCCTCTTCTCCGTCAAAACGCCGGATCTTCCCGAATTCATTGACGGGCGACGCCGGGCCCGGCTGTGTCCGGTTGCCTCCCTCGATATCATAATTACCGGTAAGCGCGATCAGAGAGAATACTGCCCGGTAGTTCTGTACGCCGTTGATGTGGTGCACGATCGGCGACGCCGAAAACATCAGCCCCGCCGGTCCGCCTCCCGCATAAGTCCTCGCCGCCAGACGGATCTTATCCGCCAAAACTCCCGTAATCTTCTCGGCCTTCTCCGGTACAAACTCCTGCACATATTCCCGGTATTCTTCAAATCCATAGACGTATTTGTCCACAAAATCCCTGTCATAGAGCTCTTCCTCTATGATCACCTGCGCCATGGACAGCGCCAGGGCGCCGTCCGTTCCCGGGATCAGCTGTAGATGGATATCCGCGTCATGGGCAGTCACCGTATGGCGTGGATCTACGTCTATCACTTTGACGCCCCGCTCTTTCAGTCCCTGATACATCTTACTCATCGGAGTGTTCGTGTGGTACAGATTAGAACTCCATATCAACAGCGTCTTCACGTTCTTAAGATCCGGCCGGCAGATCATGTTGCCGTAAACCAAACGCCACGCCAGAGCCGCCGCCTGAAAGCAGGTACTGGACTCCGTACAGAAATTAGGCGAGCCAAAGGCATTGGAGAGGCGGAGCAGGGCCGGACGATACCACTTGGAATACCCGGCATAGAATACGGCCGATCTTCCGCCATACTCTCTGCGGATCCTAAGAAGGTTATCTGCGATCATATCGTATGCCTCGTCCCATGAGATACGCTCGAATCTTCCCTCTCCTTTCTCACCGATCCGCTTCATCGGATACAGGATACGGTCCTTGTTGTACACATACTGCGCCGCCGCAACACCCTTGGCGCACAGACCGCCTGTCTGCATGGGGGTATTGCGTGCGCCCTCCACCCCTATAAGCTTCCCGTCTTTCACATATGCATCCACCTCGCAGCAGGGACCGCAGGTGGAGCAGGTTGTCTTAATTATCTTCGTCACGTTCTTAAATTACCTCCCTGCATCAGCCGAAAGCCTTGCAATCTCACGGTTCACACGGTTTCTCAGTGTGAGCAGATACATATCCGACTTCGGATATCTCTTAAATGTCAGCGGTTCCGCAAGCTCTCCCTCTATCAGCTCCATCACATGCTCCTTGCTGGTCAGGGATTCGAGCAGCCGAAGCGCCCTTAAGTCCGTCAGCGCCTCGTAGTGGACCATCATACGGATGGACTCTTCCGGGTGCCCGTCCCTGCCGGGATAAACGAGGAATGGATCGCCGGACGGGAACGCATTGTCTGAATCCGTTATCTCATAAGGATTGATATGCTCAATTGAGAACTGGCTGTTGTAGAAATTATAGCCCCAGTGCAGGATCCCTATGATATCATACTTGAACAGCTGTACCCCGTAGATCCTGTTCCGCGCCGACGGCATGGACATGAACCGGTTGCTCACCTCATAGAACTGTCCGGTACAATAATACGTCCACATATCTTTCAGTCCGTGTGCAAGGAACTCCTCTATCTCGTTATTGCCCGGGATCGGCTTGTCGATCAGTCCGTGACGGTAGAACTCATAGCTTGACAACGCGTCAAAGGTATGGAACCCGTCGAGCAGATCTCCCAGTGATTCCTTCGCCGCCTTAAAGCTTTCCAGATGTTCCTCTCTTGGCTCGTCGGAAATGTGGAAATATGTAACCTCTGCAATCTCCCACTCACGGAGCTTTTCAATCAGCCGCGGAAGGAAGCTGTGAAGGAACTTCGTGTACTCTCCCACAGCCGGCGTATGCCATCCGAAAATCTTCTCTTCCTTTCCTTCAACCACCGCCGCCACCTTCGGCGCATACTTCGCTCCCCACTGGGAGAACAGGTGGGACATCTCATAATACTCGATTCCGCAGGATTTACACAGATCGATCCAGCGTTTCAGCTTGTCAAACCCAAACTTGTATTCTCCGTCCTTTACTTCCACATCAATAAGCTGGGTTGTGGTCCGCTCCAGTCCCACCGCCGTATCAAGAGGCGACGTAAAAAGCGGGACAAGCATCATATTACATCCTCTCAGTACATATTCATGGAAATAATTCTCAAGCAGCTTCCAGTGCTCCTCCGAGAACACCTCCACGTGGTAGTAATCCGCAATACAGTCTGCATGAAGCCATTCCGTGTGCATGATCCCAAGCTTCGGAAGCTCTACGCCGATCACCTCAAGCTTCATGACCGCAGAGCAGACTACCGCATCCTCCTTAACAAGCTGGATCTCTATCTCGTAGTTCCCTGCTTCTGTCTCGTCCGTCACATCCACGTCAATCCACAGACTTCTCCACTGGCGGGAACATACGACCGCTTTCCCGTCCTTTAAATCCCGCAGAAGATCCGGATACATCCCGGACGTTGTTCTCAGATAGTTGTCGTCTACGATCCCGTTAGTCGCGCGTCCCACCGGAACCTGCTCTACTGTCCTTACGCGGACATATTTCTCAATGGGCGATACCACTCTGACATCCAGGCGCTCCCGCATGAAAAAGTCTCCGGTATACGCCGCCTGAAAAGACACCGTTTCTCCCCACAGGGCGCTAAGCTTCAGACATTCCGGCTGATAGACCGGCGTCTCGTCCTGGAACACCTTCACAAGGGAGCTTAAAAGCTTCATCTCGTACTTAATCTCTTTCTGTTTAAACATGATCTTTTACCTTTCTTGTATATTTTATTATTTTATTCCACTCATCGTCATTCCCCTGATGAACTGCTTCTGGAATATCAGGAAGATCACGATCATCGGCAGCATGATCAAAGTTGCCGCCGCCATCGTCGCCGACAGATCCGTAGAACGCTGGCTGTCGAAGATCACAAGGCCGAGGGGCAGCGTCATCTTCTCCATATCATTCAGCATCAGCAGCGGGTTCAGATAATCGTTCCAGTGCATCATCGCGGTAAATATCCCAATTGATCCGATTGCAGGCTTGATATTTGGCAGTATGACATGCAGGTAGATCCGAAGCGGTCCCGCCCCGTCAATCTTGGCCGCCTCGCACAGGCTGTCCGGAATATCGGCAATAAACTGTCTCGCCAGATAGATGGAAAATGCACTCACAAGCCCCGGCACGATAAGCGCCCACCTCGTATTAAAGAGGTGCATCTTCTGGATCATCAGATATCTGGGGATCATCGTGACCTGGGGCGGAACCATCATGGTTGCCAGAAGCAGTACAAACAACACCTTCCGCCCTCTGAACTCGTACTTTGCAAAGATATATCCTATCAGCGTGCTCGTCAGTATCACCGCCGCCGTCACACATATCGTGACAAACATGCTGTTCGCGAACCAGTTTGCGATCGGCGCCCTCTCAAACGCACTCTGATAGCCTTCCATCGTCCACTCGATCGGCAAAAACCTGGTCCGGTGCGTCCGGATCTCTGCATTACTCTTAAACGATGTCAGGAACATCCATACCATGGGATACATCATGAATACCGAGAACAGTCCCAGGAACACAATAATTACATAATGATATCTTTTATATCCGGATCTTTTATATCTGTATCCTTTCTTTCCTTCCATCATTCATAACTCCAATCCGAGCGCATCATCTTATTCTGAATCATTGCAACTATAAATACAAGCACAAACAGCGCCGCCGCCACAGCTGACGCATACCCCATATCAAAACTGTCAAAGCTCATCTTATATACATAATTGGTCAGTACCATCGCCGAATAGTTCCTTCCTCCATTTGCCACGAATACCCGAAACTGCGCGAACATCTGGAAATAATTCGCCATCGTCATGATCGCCACAAAGGCGAAGGTCCTTCCGATCAGCGGCAGCCTGATCCAAAAAAACCGGCGAATCGGTCCCGCCCCGTCAATTGCAGCCGCTTCGTCAAACTCTTTGGGCACTCCTTCTATCCCCGCTGTAAACAGCACCACATTGTATCCCAGATCCGCCCACAGCGTATAGACAATGATCAGGAGCACCATCGGCCATGTGGTCAGAAACCAGTTCTTCGGGGCAAATCCGAACAGCCCGGCAATCTTGTTAAGCGCCCCTCCGTCTGTCCCGAATATTCCGTATTTCCATACCATCGACGTCCCTACCATGGGGGCGATACAGGGGATAAACAGTATCGTCCGGAACATGGTCTTCATCCATTTCGACGGCAGAACACAGATGATCTCCGCCAGAAACAGTGTGACCACAATATTCCCCGTTACTGCGATCACGCAGAATATGACTGTATTCTTAACAGCAAGCCAGAATACCTCATCATGGATCAGACGGATATAATTCTCAATACCCGTGAATGGATTCTGCGAATTCGCCGGATTGTAATCATAGAATGATATTCCCAGGCCATAGATCACAGGAAACACAACAAATATAAACAAAAATATAAAACTGGGAATCAGCACCGCAGCCACAAAGCGATTATTCTTCATACCTCTCTTCTCCAAAAACGGCAGAGAACACATCTAGTGCACTCTGCCATCCACCAGTATCTTAATTCTTTAATTCATCGAGTAACTGATCTGGCAGTTCTCTGTAATCTTAGCTGACGCATCCTTTAACGCACCTTCTACATCCGGGCTGTCAGACTGGCACAGGTCTATGAACATCTGGTTAAATACCTCGCGCATGTCCGATGTATTGTATGGTCCCATCCACTGTCCGCTTGGAAGGATATCCAACAGGAATGCAACATCCGGCATCGCTTCTTTATATTCCTCACTGTCTAAGAGGGACTTCCTCGGCGGAAGCTGATTACATGCGATATTGTGCTGTACAAGATTCTCCGGCTCGCTGAAGAACTTCACAAATTCCCATGCCGCGTCTTTATTCGCGCCGTTTTCTGGAATGATGATGCCCCATCCGGTCTCGGAAGCAAAGGCCATCTCATCCCCGTACTGCGGAACCGGCACATACTCGTAATCCTCACCGTAGGTCAGATCATAAGAGCCGGAACCCTCGCCGATCGCCCAGGAGCCGACAGACGCCATATACCCCTTGTCCTGATATACATCATTGAAGCAGTATTCGCCTGAGGTCAGAGGCTCAAGATCGCACTCTCCGTTCTTATACATGTCCAGGATCTCTTCCATGGCCTTAACCCCTTCCGGCGTGGCAAAATCAATGGAACTGTCCTCTTTGATGTACTGGCCTCCCTGCTGAAGGATCATGGCAAGATAGTTGCAGATCAATGAATCTCCGTCCATCATCTCAAATCCCTTCATCTCTACGATATCACCGTTCTTCTTCGACACATCCTTCGATATCTTCCTTAACTCTTCCCAGGTCTCAGGATAAGAAAGCTCTGCGTCATCGAACAGCTTCTTGTTAACGATCATTCCGCCATACTCCAGGTTAAACTCCATCGGTACGCCGTAATACTTGCCTTCCTTCTGATAGATGCCGAGCGTCGGCGCCATATAATCCTCTTCAAACTCCTTCACCAGATCCTCCGGTACCTCTGCAAGCGCGTCTGACGCGATAAAGGAAGGCGCTGTTCCGCCCCACACAGCCACGATATCCGGTCCCGCCGTCGATGATGTGAGCGCTGTCTGGATCTTGTCATTGTACACCTTGAACGGATAGTCCTGAACCTCCACCTTATAATCCGGGTTCGCATCCTCGAACTTCTCCGCCATCTCCTTGTAGGCCTTCACCCACGGCTCATTCTCATGACACCAGAAGGTAAGGGTTGTCTTCCCGTCAGAAGCATCCTTCTTCTCTTCTTTGTCTTTGGCATCCGATCCTGTTCCTCCTCCTGAGCCAGAACCACAGCCTGCGGCCATCACAGCCGCCATTGACGCACACAATAACCCTTTTAACAATTTTCTTCTCATATGCTTTATCCTTTCTTATGTATTGTATTATAGGATAATTATAAGCGAAAACTCTTCCCTTGTTAAATTGATTAAATATATATATCATAGGCTCTTATAGGATTATTCTATATATCATCTGAAAGCCGGACGGTTTCTTATCTCCCGTGCATTAGGAACACCCCGGCGCCGATCCCAAGATCCCGCCCGGAAAGGATATATTCCTTCGCTTTCCTCTGAAGAGACGTCTCCTGTGGATACCGGCTCTTGTCTTCCAGCACTTCGCCGAATATCCTCTGCTCCGCCTGGGGATAAGGATAACCTACGTCCGTTATCTCGAACAGCTCCTGGAACTGGATAATATTGCTGGTCTCTGGCAGTATCTCCTTCAGATGCGGAGACAACAGCCAGGAATCACAGACATACGCCTGATATTCTTCTCCGAAAAATTCCTCCGCCCGGCAAAAGGACGCCTGACAGGCCTCCATCCCAAGCGGCTCCCCCTCCGGAATGTGCACGTTCAGCACTTTCGTCCCTGCCGGAACCGCAAGCTCCTTCCCCTTCATATCCTTTTCCGTCACGATCGGTTCAAACTGGAGCCGGCCGAGACGGAACAGGTTCATCTTCACCGACTGCCCAAGCCACCATAATTCATCCAGTCCGTAGACGCCGTGCTTCCGGTAACATTCCCTGCACCAGATCGTAATATCATAGAAGGTCTGGTCAAACACCTCGTCAGGATACCCTCTCTTCTGATATTCTGTATAGGTATCGGCCGCAAGCCTCAGATAGAATTCAAGCGCCCGCACATAACAATCCTCAAGCTCCTTCCACTCTTTGACAAACTGCCTGATATCCTTATCAAATTTCTCCCTCCATATCTCATATTCCTTTTCACTGATCCGTTCTGTGCGCATAAGCTTACGCGCTTCCTCTGGAAGATGGATGCGCTCCATCAATTCCTCTGTCTTCATCACTTGTTCCTCCTGATATGTCATTTCCGGTAAGTGCGGGCCGCCTCCATCAGCCAGTCGATCCGGACAGGCTCTGTCGTATCCGGTATGTCGCAGCCGGAAGCCAGCACATACCCCTTCTTCGCCTTTCTCCCGGTCTCAATGCAGTACCGGACCGCCTCGAATATCTCTTCCCGGCTTCCGTTCATCACGATCTCCACAGGATCCACATTTCCCGCGATCGGGACCAGATCCCCAAGCTCCCGCACTGCCCGCTCAAGATCAATGATATTATCAAGGCTTAACTCATTCAGTTCATACCGGCACAGATATTCCCATATGCCGCAGGTCCTCCCGCACATGTGAAGCGACACTCTCTCCCCTGTTCTTTCAAGTGCATAGTCCGTAAGCTCTTTTGTATAGGGATAAACGAACCTCTCATACATCTTAGGGCCGATCAGGGCGGGATTAGCCACCGGATCTGCCATCGCAACGCCAAACCCGTACTCAGCCGCCATATCAATACAGGACTTCTGGCTGTCTGTGATCAGACGCAGTAAGCGCTGGACCTTCTCGGGGCACTTCCTTAAGTCGCGGAGCAGCCGCTCCACTCCCCTGAGATTCGACGCAATCGTGAACGGACCTCCTATGCTGATCTCTATCGGAACTATATCTTTCGCCTCATCAGCAAGAAGCTCCGCCTCTCTTCGGAATGTCCGGATCCGTTCATGCCGGCCCGCATCCACAGCCTCCATACCATCTAACAGTTCGTACCCCGCTGAAGCCTCCATGCCATCCTCTCCTCTGGCGTCCCCAAGCAGCGGCTCATCTGCGTAGGGAAGCCCCCGCTCAGGATAGATAAACCTGCCTCCAAGCGCCTCCGTGATCCCCCTGGTATTGGGGCCGATCACGATCCTGTCATATCCGTATCTGTTAAAAGCGGCGATCTCAACCTCCGCCATCTTCTGGGGATCATGCCAGAAATCCCACACGCTGGTCCCTGTCAGCCTGCATTTGAACTCACCCATAAACGGGATGCAGGGAACTCTGTCATAGTCCCGCCCTTCCCTGACCGCCCTTCTTCTCTCCAAAGGCGTCATCTGGTCTGCCGCGTGCTTTTGAATCTTCATATATCCTCCCATAATAAAACTTCATGCTGCTCATGTGTCTCTTTCCATTATACACGAAAATCCGGACTTTTAAATTAAAAAAAGCTTTCCACATGGTTTTTTATTATTGTTTTTTTCTATAAATGCACTTGTTCATAAAATCTATTAATTTATAATTATACTGTATCTTATCTATAATTAATATAGCAATTACTAATAAGTAATTGCTGTAAAAATCATTATAACTGTAATATTTTCATTTCCGTCTGTATGCGGAAAAATAACACTCAGGAGGAAAATTACATGATGAAAAAGAAACTGATCAGTACCCTGTTATGTACGTCTATGGTTGCCGCCCTCGCGGCAGGATGCGGCGGCAGCGGAGACGGCGGCAGTGAAGGCGGCGGAGACGCCAAGGGTGATTCTGACAAAACCACCCTTACCATGTGGCTCCCGCCTCTGGATGAAGACACGGAGAATAACTTCAAGCCTTTGCTGGCAGACTTCGAAGAGGAGAACAACTGCGAAGTCAAGATGGAACTGATCCCATGGGCGTCTTATGAAGAAAAATGGTCCACAGCCATAAGCGGAGGAGAAGGCCCGGACATCGGCTATATGTACGCTGAGATGTATCCGACCTACATATCTTCCGGCGCTGTCGTTGATCTGACCGATATGATGGAAGATGCAGACTATGATGAATATCTGTATCTGGACCGCGGAGAGATGATGAGCGGATTATACGGCATTCCGATCGTAACCGGCGTTCCGTTCGTACTCTACTATAATCAGGAAATCGAATCTTTCCAAAGTTAGTTGAAATAAAGCT
>CAJTRO010000021.1:0-256 GCA_910579015.1 uncultured Dorea sp.
CACGAGATACGCGAATAAAACAGCATGTCGGAAATGTCCATATAGAAATCGATGTATAAGTGGGAAAGGACAATGGAAAGAAATAGATTTCAACAAAGATACGCTGGAGAAGAAAGCAGCATGGTGGAATCCGGAAGGGCCGGAAGGACCAGAAGGTCCTGGGAAAGAACCAAAGAAAGGGAAAAAGGAGAAGTGGCATTTTGAAAAGAAGAAGGTGGTACGAATAAAATTCCGACCAGGCAGGGAGAAAATGGAA
>CAJTRO010000021.1:296-59354 GCA_910579015.1 uncultured Dorea sp.
GATCATAAGGATTGAGGACGGCAGGATCGTGGAGTAAGGGGGTGGCAGATCATGACATGGCCTTTTGAAAATGATACCAGTTTCGTTATAAAGAAGCTTGCCGACAGAAGTTTTCGCGCGAATAAAATGCGGAATGCGATCGCCATTATCGCCATCGCGTTAACCGCAATCTTATTCACCAGTCTGTTTACACTCGGTATCGGCGTGAAGGAAAGCACACGGCAGGCGAATATGATCTTATCCGGCGGGGACGGCCATGCCAAACTGATCCATATGGATGAAGCTGAATATGAGACGATCAGCGGTCATCCGCTGGTTAAGGAGATCGCTTACTGCCGGAAGCTGGCGGACAGTGTTGATAATGAAGCGCTCTTAAAACGCCTTACATTATTCGAGTATTATGATGAAATCGGCTTGAAATACCTATCTATTGAGCCCACAAGCGGGCATATGCCGATAGAGGAGAACGAAGTCATTACGGATACCGCCACGCTCGACCTGCTGGATGTACCGCATGAGATCGGTGAAGAGATCACGCTGACACTCACGGTGCACAACCAGAAGATCACACGCAGTTTCGTCTTAGCCGGCTGGTGGGAAAGCTATCCCGGAGTAAATTACGGAACCATCGCCGCATCCAAAGCCTATGTGCAGGCGCATACGGCGGAATTAACAGACACCTATGACCAGGATCATGTTGAGACGGGGACAATCACCGCTCTCGTCAAATTCGAAAATGACGATAATATAGAGAACGATCTGGAAACTGTATTAAAAGAATCTGGATATTCCTCAGATGTTTCCTCTGCCAGCTATATCAACGCCGCGGCAAGCCCTCTGTATACGTCGTCAGAAAGCTCAACCGATCGGGGGACAAATTCAGCGCTCGCCTGTGCGTTATTGGCGTTTTTACTTTCCGGATACCTGATCATCTATAATATCTTTCAGATCTCTATTCTGCGGGATCTACATTTTTACGGAATGTTAAAAACAATCGGTGCGACAGGACGGCAGATCAACGCCGTTGTCCGCAGACAGGCAGGACGGCTTTCTCTCGTCGGCATACCAATTGGACTGTTGATCGGATTCTTTATCGGGAAACTTCTTTTGCCGTCACTGATGGTAAATACCGCCTTTTCTGCGAACGCCGCCACTGTATCGCCGCATCCGCTTATTTTTATCGGCGCAGCAATGTTTGCATGGATCACGGTGCAGGTCAGCACTCGTAAACCGGCAAGGATAGCGTCGAAGGTGTCTCCTATTGAAGCGATCCGATATACGGATTCCGGTACGGATACCAACAGAAAGAAAAAGAAACGCCCGCATTCTGGCCATCCGGCAAGAAATATGGCATGGGCTAATCTTGGACGGAACAAGAAGCGGACTGTTCTGGTAATTTTGAGCCTTTCGGTGAGCATCATACTCACTAATATGGTTTTTACCTTCTCCCACAGTGTGGATCCGGCAAAGGCTATCAAAAATATGATGGATACTGATTTTTGCATAGGGCAAAGTAAGCTTTTTGACGATTATAACGTCAGTGAAGAGAGCGCTCTGAGCGAAAGCTATATATCAGCCGTTCAACAGCAGGAGGGATTTGAGATCGGAGGCGCTGAATATGGATGTATCGCAGCGTACAAAAGCGAAACCACCAAACAGGCCTTCAACCAGCAGGACGACGGCAGTTTTTCCACCCACATCTACGGTCTGGATCCGTTCCCGTTCTCTCAGTTACAATTGGTGGATGGAGAACTGGACGCAGAAAAGCTTGGAACGGGCGAGTATGTGTTAGAGGGAGCATTTATCAACACGCGCGGCGTTATGGATGAAGGAAGTCTCAATCATGCGGTCGGCGACCGGGTTGAGTTGGTGTGTGACGGGAATGTCCGGGAATTTACCGTGTTAGGCCATGTCGCGGCAAATGAAACGAATACCTATGATTGGGTTGGATCGTGTTTCTTTCTTCCCGGTGACGTCTATAAGCTGTTTACGGGAAATCATTATGCCATGAGCTATAAATTCGATGTGACTGACGAGGCTGAGCTTGATGTAGATACGTTTTTGAAGGACTATACGACCGATATCGAGCCAGTAATGACATACAAGTCAAAAAATACGATCATGGCGGGCGTTAAGGATATTCAGAATACGATCGCGGCGGTCGGCGGTACACTCTCTTTCATTATCGGTTTCATCGGTGTCCTGAATTTTGCGAATACCATATTGACCAGCATTTTCACGCGCCGAAGAGAACTTGCCATATTGCAGAGCATCGGTATGACGAACAGGCAGATCCGCGCCATGCTTTGCATGGAAGGATGTAATTACGCCTTAACTTCGGGGATTGTTTCGGCGCCGGTCTGCTTTATCGCAGCCTTTATGCTGATACGCCCGGTTTGTGAAAATGTCTGGTTCTTAGATTTCAAAGTAAATTTATTGCCATTGTTGATCGTACTGCCTCTGCTTTTCCTGATCGGTATGATGATCCCATATCTCACTTATCGGATCATAACCGGCAAAAGCGTTGTAGAACGGTTAAAATAAGAAGATAACCGGTGACGGGCTGTCGGAAAATGACATTGAAAGCATTTCCCGACAGCCCGTACAGGTTATGAAAGAGAATCTGTCAGCTGATCACCTCGTAACGTAATCTAAGATATGAGTCCTTAAGAACTATACATTCCTGTAATTTTAAAACTCCTAATTTTGATAATTCGCTTTCTGACAATAAGGAGGTTCCGTCAATTAAAGTGGATGTATCTTTTCCGCCGATTAATACAGGCGCCACAACAATATCAATATAATCTATCAGCTTTTCACGAAGAAACATCCCGTTTAATGTACCTCCGGTCTGTATCGTGATCCTCTCGCAGCCATATTCTGATCGAAGCTTTCTAAGCGTATCTTCAAGCGGTTGTTCCTTTTGATATAGAATATGGAGATTATCCTCTTTCATTTCAAATGCCGGATGTTTTTCGTTGGATGTTACCAATACAAATTGCTTTGATAACGCACAAAAATAACGTATGCCATGCTCCTTTAAATGTTTATTATCAATCACAACAAAGGAGACAGGCGTCTTCTTTGGCATGTCTGCGGTGTTAACACCAATCTTGGCCTGCACTCTTCCGGAGTTAAGCGACCATAAATCCGTTGTCTGCTCTATCTCATAATATTGATGTAATCCTTCTTTCAATCCTGCAATCTTAGGAAAATCCTGATCCACGTCCAGATGATCCGATGCACCAGTGCTGATCTTGCCGTCAACCGACATCAGCATAAACAATGTTGTAACAGGTCTGTCCATTTTCTTCAATATAATAATCCTCTTCTTTCTTTATCTTATTTGTAGTGATCCATAACCCACCGAAGATACTCGCGCCATCCAATTTTCAGACAGTACACTATCGTATATCATACACGCTTCGAAGCTTGATTCCCTCCATCTTTCCAGAGAGAACCTTCACCCTCTTCTCATCCCCGTTCAGGTCGAAGTAATTATCCGACAGGATCAGATCTTCATTCTCATTGCGGATCTCCACACTCTTTGCATATGCGTCCGCCGATACGACGATCTCGTCTCCCTCTATCCGCCAGGAAAGCGACGGATCTTCATAGCGGAAGTATTTGGGATAGGAGAAGATCACCGTGCCGTCCGAGATCACCGTACCATCCTGTCTCATCTCATAGCTTACATATTCCGAGAAGATATCGACGTCCGGCAGCAGCACCTTGTCAAGCCACACGCTGGTAAGCGCAGGGACCTTCACGTCCTGTACGCCTCCGTCCCTGATAATCTCTGCCTTTGCATTTCGTACCGCCCAGGAAACCTGTACGCTCTGCTCCTTTATCGTCTCGTTCGCCACATTCAGCCGGATGGACTTCTCGAATTCAAAATGCTCCCGGTTCATATCGGCTTCCTGCGTCATCATGCCTTCCTCCTGACAGGAGATCATGAGCGGAGCAAAGAAACGCTTCTCCGCATAATGCAGGGCCTTCCATCTTCCGCAGTAATCCACGGACGACCAGGAGATCACCGGCCAGCAGTCGTTCAGCTGCCACACGATCGCACCCATACAGCGTACCCGGTTTCTCCGGAAATGCTCTACCCCGTACCGGATCGCGTCTGCCTGTAAAAGCTGTGATGCATAGATCAGAGTGTCGAAATCTGTCGGATACAGATAGGTCTGTTGCAGATAATTCATGATCTTTCCATTCGCGCCATAATTACGCTGATGCTTCTCCATCACATAGGAGAAGATATTCATATCCTTCGGATCGTCCGTGAACGTCTCGATGGTCTTCCTGCTCGGGAACGACTGGAAGCCGAATTCCGACGCATAGCGGAAGAAATATTTACGGTATTCACAGAACGGCTTGTTGCCGTGCCATACCGCCCAGTAATGCACGTCTCCTCTGTCCGGGCTGTTGGGCTCGTCAAAGGCCCCTCCTGACGACGGGCTTGCGGGCCAGTAGAAGGTCTGCGGATCATACTCTGCCAGCACCTCCGGGATCAACTGCTCATACATGATGACATAATCCCGCACCTCCGTCTTCTTCGTTACCCAGTGATGGCCTTCCTCCACAAACATCTCCATCTCATTGTTCCCGCACCAAAGCCCCAGAGACGCATGGTGGCGGAGCCGTCTTACATTGTCTATAAATTCCCGGCGGATATTCTCTTTAAACTGCGGTGTCAATTCATACACGGCACATGCGAACATAAAATCCTGCCAGACGATCAGACCAAGCTCGTCGCAGATGTCGTAGAACCAGTCCTCCGGATAGTAACCGCCGCCCCACACCCGGATGGCGTTATGGTTTGCCGCCACACATTGCTCAAGAAGCTTCCGTGTAGTCTGCAAAGAGACTCTTCCGAGCAGATGATCCTCCGGGATATAGTCCGCACCCATGGCAAAGACCGCAACGCCGTTTACCTCATGGGCGAAGCACTCTCCCCATTCGTCCTTCCTGATCCTCATAGTCATCGTCCGAAGCCCGATCCTCCGTTCCCAGACATCGACAGGCTCACCGTCTGCATACAGCGTTACCTTGACTGTGTATAAGGGCTGTCCGCCGTAACCGTTGGGCCACCACAGCTGCGGACGCTCTATCAGAACTTCCTTCGGAGAGTCCGCATAGCTCTGAACGCTTCCATCGGGAGCCTTTATCTCTGCCGTATAGACCAATCCTTCCTGATCTACCGTACATACGGCCTCGCTTACTTCCGGGTTCAGATGCAGTCTGACCTCCCCGTCCACATGCTCCTGCCGGACATATACCCCCAGAAGCCTTGCCTTCTTCACCCCGATCAGCGACACCGGCCGGAAGATACCTGCATCCGGAAGATGAGCGCCCCAGTCCCATCCGAACATACAATGCGCCTTCCGCATATGGACGAAGCCGTCCATCGCATCCTCCGAGCCCATCGTTCTGCATTTTCTGAACTCCTCCCGGATATATTTTAACGGAGAATGCAGAACAACCCTCAGCAGATTCTCTTTCTCTCTGAGACAATCCGTCACGTCATACTCCCAGATCCGGTGCATGTTATACGCTTTCCCGATATGCTTCTGGTTAAGATAGATATCTGCGATGGTATCAAGCCCGTCAAAATGAAGCAGTACCTGATCCTGCTTCTTCATCTCTTCATCGGAATCAAAGCACACCTCATATTCATAATCATCTTCCATCAGGGGAAGGGCACGGATCTCGTTATCCTTCCAGAAGGGATCCTCCATATTGCCGTTACGCAGCAGATCCGTATAGACCGTCCCCGGTACGACCGCCGGCTGTAAGGATCCGCCCATACGCCTCATCTGCCATTTATCACTGATATATTGCTGTATCATAAATCTTTCCCGCCTCTCTGCCGCAGCTGTGTCTTTATCATATCTGCCGATTCACTATGCCCTGGGATACTCGTTGCATAACAGGCGGTACGGCTCCTCGTCTTCTTCAATTGCCGGGAAACGCCCGATCGGCTCATAGAAGCGGTTGTCATGCTCGTCATCGTTGCACATGGAAACCTCGCCCAGAAGCACGTCTCCGCTTCCTTCCTCCACATGGAAATCGTGGTACATATACGGATATATTGTGATACTTTCTCCCGGCGCAAGCCTGACCTTCGTCCCCGCGGGCACCGTGAATTCCCGTCCGTCGCAGTTCACGGTGACATCCGTATCGGCAAACCCGCCGTCCTTGGTGGAGTTATATACCGTGATCAGCACATTGCCTCCGCCTCTGTTGATGATATCCTCCATCTTCTTCCAGTGGAAATGCATCGGCGCCATCTGTCCTTCCTTCACAAGCAAAAGCTTCTCCGCATATGTCTTCGTGTATTTATCCATCTTAAGATTCCCGTTACGGATCGTGATCAGGGAGAAGCCCACCTCGTCGAATTTCCCAAGGCCGTAATCGGTGATATCCCATCCAAGCATATTGTCGCGGATCTCGTCGTATTCTGCTCCCTTCGTTTTCCAGTCCTCTGCCGTCCATTTACAGAACGGCGGGATCTCGAATCCATGGGCCTTTATCATTTCCTCCATATGTCTGATCTCTGCATTGATTTTTGAACGTTTCATTTCCTGTCTCCTTCCTGTTGAAATAAAGTATATGCCTCGTCAAGCTCTCCGCCTGAGAGGAACGTAAGAACAATCCTCTTTTTTTCCGTGTCAAACGGCTCTATCTGATGCAGGCTGTTCTCCTTAATGTGATACGGCTTCCCGTATACGCTTGAGTTAGCCGGCTCCAGTCCCAGGGCATAATCACCCGACGCCGTAGATTTCCACTGCATAAAATACGGCAGTTCCCTGGTATTATATTCTATCTTAAGTCCGATCCCCAGCTTCCGGTTCATGACTACGGCAAACGTATTCCCATCCTGGTCCGACGCCATCTCGTGAAGAAATACATATTCCGGCTCATTATCCTTCGGCTCCTCCATGATGTTCCATTTCGAGATATTCGTTGCCGCCTCCGCATCCCTTGGTATCACTTTCTTCGTCGGTATCAGGATCTCGGAGTCCCCGCAAAGAAGCGGATACCCCACGTTGATATGGTACAGAAGCATCATCGGCTCTCTTACAAAGCCTTCATTCGTGATCTCATCCTCTATGCAGATCTTATTCTCGCCATACCGGGTTGTGATCTTCCTGTTCATCACAAGATTCTCCCCGAACAGCTCTGCCTCCCGCATCGTCCCTGATATGGTCACAACATAATCGTCCTTCTCCCACCGGGCACATGCTCCTGTCTGCTCTGCCGGCGTCGTGCGCATCCTGCCGTGCATGGGATAATCCCTGCCGTCTATCCGGCATGGCGCGCAGATGTTCTCTAAACCGCAGGTGAATAACATCCCGCCCATGATACTGCGCTGTGCCTCCGCCCCGTTCGTGTCATAATGATTCCGTCCCATAAGCCCCGGCTTCGCCATAAAGCTGACGTTATGCCCGAAAAAGGAAACATCCGCAAGGTCCAGGCACTTGTCGGCCATCACGCTGAATCTCAACGGGCCGTTCTTCACCTCATACGCCTTCATTCCCCTGGCTCTTCCTTCCTCATATGTAACCGGCCGGACGAACATAAGCTGCTGCATACTGCCCGTCTTGCGGAGTAATTCTTTTCTATCCGCCACACTCATTCCCTCCATTCCCATCCTGTAATATATAACCTACTCACGGCTCACCCGCAGAAGCTCCAAAAGCATCTTCACACTTCCGACACGGTAACCGCTTAAGCCATAGATCCCCGTAAGCCCGGGACCAAGAAGCAGAAGCAGGGGAAGCTTATCAGGCTCCACATACATCCTTCTGGCGAGGGGTTCCACGATCTCGTCAAACGCTCCATAGACCACCTGTCCCTTGGGGAATGCTTCTATAACCTTCTCCCATGCCGGTGTTCTCTGGTTTTCTGGGCGGGCGCCTGTCTGTCCTGCCGTCCGGTCATCCTCCCTCAGAACGAAGCATATCCCTGCGTCCGCTCTTCTTATGGCTTCCTGATACTCAAGCATTTCATTCAACACATGCTCCGTCGGCTCCTCGCCGGGCTCAAGAAAAGCCAGGACAGCCGTGCACTCTCCCACGAGAGCAGAGACCGGCCTTATCACGCCGGCCTCTGTGATATCAAAATCCTCCAGCTGATTGGAGACCAGCATCTCCTTAAGACCGCCCGTCCGCAAGTGCATCTCCTTAGAAAGAGGGCGCCCCGCTTCCAGACAGAGCTTACATTCCGATGCAAGCTGACAGCCGTTCGGCAGACGGTTCGCTGTCAATATCCTGTACACTCCCGGCGTCAGACTAAGCCTCAGAGTGGTCCCGTCAAACTGTAAGCCCGTATGATCCAAGGTCTCAAACCGTCCCCGGCGGTACTGTCCGATCGTCCAGTTCTGATAATAATTCCACTCGTCCTCTTCCCTGCACGTCAAAGTAAGAGTGACATGCTCCTCCTCCGTTCCCGAAATCCTTACGAAACAGCCGTCCCTGTAGACCTCAGCCTCGCCCGTTTGGCGGTTCAGCCTCGCCGGGATGCCGAGCGTCCGGCAGATTGCCGCGCACAGGATCCGCTGACTCGCAGGATTACCAAAGCCAAGCTTCCACGTAACCGCCGGAGCCGAATAGAGCGCGTCATAATCACGGCTTTCATCGTATCTTATCTCCTCGGAAATATATTTCCAGATCCGCTCCGGGAACTCTCTATACTCCTTCACCGCCTCACCGCCAAAACGTGCGGCCAGATCATGCCATATTGCTTCTCTATAGCAGGTAAGTTCTTCATCATAGATCCGCGGGCAGAGAATATACCGGGTATATATGTCAAGCTCTCCTCTTTCCTCCCACTGCGCACGATACCGGGACGCATCCTTAAGATGCCTCTCCAGCACATCCGCTTTGGCGTCCTTATAGTCCTTCTTGCTCAGACAATGTAATAATCCCTTCCTGTCAGGGTTGTCATCACGGTCCAGAAATTCATATATCTGGTCGAAATTCCCTGCCGAAAACCTCAGGATCTCCTTCTCCTCGGGGTACCTCTCCGCCAGTTCTTCCCTGTAATATCCCTCAATGCGCTTCATCCGCATTCGGGAGGAAGCCAGCAATCGTTCCCGGTTCCCTGCCTTGCGCTCTCCGGGGTTCTGTACGGCTCCATTGGACGCTTCCTTTGATTCCTTAACCCGCAATGCGTGCCCCGGCGCCTCCTTTGGCGCCTCAATATCCATATCAGACCATTCCGGCATCTTCTGCCGTATCCCAGAGAGACAGCGACACTCTTCCTCTAACACAAGACGCACCTCGCACTCCTTCGCCGTATGGATAAGCGCCTCGCAGATCCTGTTCTCCTTCACTGCCCACAGATGGACCGTGCCCTTTCCAAGGACGATCGAAGCCTCTCCGGCCGCGTCGGTGATAAGCCTTGCAACGGCGCTGTACTCTGCGCTGTTCAGCGCCTCCACAAAAACGCCGGCATTTTCCGCCGGTGTGCCGTCCGCCTCCGTAACCTTCACCCGGAGCATAACCGTGTCCGTATAAGCCGAAGTGCGATTCTGATAGTACACGCACCCTTCCTGCCAGGAACCTGCCCCCTCATCGTCTCTTCCATAATCGGAAAACTCTTTCGCATGGACCATCAGCGTTCTCGACGAAGCATTCACAAACCATCCTCTGTCTAATACCTCCTCCGGCTCGCACGCCCCGAGAAAGTGCCATTCTCCCCCTACATAGACCTCCACCCACGCATGGTTATCGTCACAATGCCCCCATCTGGGCGTATACACCTGCCTTGCAGGAATCCCCGCACTGCGGAACGCCGTTACCGCAAATACCGATTCCTCCCCGCACCGTCCCGCTCCTGCCCGGTACAGTGACAGCGGGGAAATGGTCCGGTCATCCGATGCCTCGTAGGCGGCATTCTCGGCGCACCAGTAATTAATCTCGATGACCGCCTCAAGAGCCGTCTTATTCTGTATCCTGTCGATCAGACGATCGTAGAAGAAGCGGCGGCAGTCCTCGATCTTTTCATTATTGACTCTGTAGTTCAGGACATAATGCAGAAATATCTCCTCCGGAAGCTTTCTGCACCACTCCATCGTCCCGCGAAGCATAAGCGAATGGCGCACGAACCCCAGGAACACCTCAAATTCATATCCGCCGGCATCCGAAACCGGCATCGTGCCGTAGAAATACTTCATCAAGACCTGCTCATCCGGCGTACAGCTCCTAAGCTTCTTCTCTGTCTCTGCCGCAAGCTCATCCTGCATACCCGTCCGGCCGTCCCATCGCTCCTGTGCGTAAGCTCTTAATCTCTCTGACAACATTTCCTTCCCTCCGTTGGCATCAATTCTCTAAGCTCTGTCCAAAGCCGTCCTTGCCGCCCGGATCTCATCCCCGTCCGTGCAGAACATCTCGAATTCACTCAGTCCCGGAAGTCCCATACTGACCTGTTCATTCCGGTATCTCATCCTGCTGTCCACTCTGCACTTCCCGGACATATGGAAACTATCCGCATGGATCTCTTCTTTCAGCCGGCGGATCACTCCGGCATTCACCCCGCCGCCGATCAGTATCTCAATACGGCCGTCAGAAAGAACCAGAAGCTTCCTTAACACATCCCTGCCAGCCAGGCAGTCAGGCGCCTGTCCCGAAGTAAGGATGGTATCCGCTCCCAGCAAGACAGCCTCCTCAAGCGCCTGATAAGGATCCCGGCACACATCAAACGCCCGGTGGAGCGTAAACTTAAGACCTCCTGCACACGCCCTTGCTTCCTTCATCCTGTCAAGGTCAAGCGCCCCGTCAGGACACAGGCATCCGGTTACAATACCGTCTGCCCCAAGCTCCCTAAACATCCGGATATCCTCTCTGATCATACGGAATTCTGCGTCCGTATAAAGGAAATCCCCGGATCTTGGGCGCACCAGGACATTCAGCTTAATATCGCACGCCTCCCGGATCTGCTTAAACTGGCTCACCCCGGGAGTGGTCCCGCCAATGATCAGATTGGCGCAGACTTCAAGGCAGTCCGCGCCCGCCTCCTGCGCTATAACGGCGGACTCCACAGAATCCACACATACTTCCAGCTTTGATCTTACTTTCTCACACATAATTACCTGTTGTTTTCCTCTTTATTTTTAAGAGAGGCAGCCCACCAAACACAGTTCGGCTGACTGCCCTCTCTTTCTATTCTACTTCCCGGCCTTTAAGCAGTCAATCTATTTCTCTGCCTTCCACTCGTCAATCTGTTTCTGCATCTCTTCGATTACCTTATCAATGCCCGTCGCCTCTAATTTTTCCTGGAGCTTCGGCAGATATTCCTCCGGATCCACACTTCCTGTATACAGTGATTTTCCGAATTCGTCCATTACATTTCCGAAGCCTGCCACCTCTGTGCTGACCGGCTCTAAGTCAAAGTCGAAGCCGAATGACGGCGCCTCCACAGACGATGTATTGAACTCCTTGAACGCTGCCCATTTGTCTACCGGCTCATTTTCCAGTACATAAGTGTTGAACAGTCCGCCCTGAACCCAGTAGGAAACCGAATAATTCTTCCTTGTCTCTTCGTTCAGCTTGATCTTGTTGTCGTATACATATGGTTTCCCTTCTGCTTCTGCCGCTTCATCCTCCGGCACGTCGACCTTATCCCAGTGTTCGCCCTCGATACCGTAGTTCAGAAGATTCCTGAGATACTCGTCTGTGTTGATTAGGTTTAAAAACTCTACAGCTTTCTCTGGATGTTCCGTCTGTGCATTGATGGCCGTCAGCGCGCCGCGGGCGGAAATATTGGTCACATAAGTATCCATGATCGGCGTCGCAACCACTTCGTATCCAAGGTCCTTTCCCCATACCAGCTCGGCGTAAGGCTGACCGTCGCCCTTCGTCACAAACCGCTTGATGGACTTGTCGTCAGAGGCCGTTGCCGCGTCCTTGTTGATATAACCCGCCTGATAATATTTGCGCATGGTCTTAAGGGTAGACTTCATCTTCTCTGTCTCGAACACATTCTTGACCGTCAGCGTCTCGTCGCCGTACTCAATCCCCACCGGGTTCTGGATCAGATCCATGTAGATCGGCGCAGAATAACTGCTTGTGAGGTACATCGGCACCACGTCCGGCTCCTTCTCCTTGATAAGCTTAAGCCATGGCTCCAGATCCTCTAAACTGTGGATCTCATCTACCGGAATGTCATATTTGTCCACATATTCCTTCGTAAATACCCACATGGGCATACTTCCGATCTCCTTCTCGCTGGGAACGCCGTAGGTCTTGCCCTGTACCTTCGCCGCCTCCCAGAAACGCTCGTCGATGTTCTTGTACATCTCGGTATCCTTGATATAGTCGTCTATCTGAAGGAATGCGCCCTTGTTGGCATTTTGCAGATAGTTATTCGCCCAGGAACAGGTAAAGCACATATCCCAGTCGTCTCCTGTATTGATCACTACCTGCATCTTCTGGTCATAATCGCCCCAGCCCGCCGTGCTGATCTTAAGCTTCACGCCGATCTTATCGCCGATATATTCGTTCACCTTCTCAAGCACCTTATCCTGATCCTTCTGGGCGTCTCCGATCTGCCACCAGGTCAGCTCCACGATCTCCTCTCCGTTTGCGTTGGTCTCCGCCTTCTTCTTTCCGCAGCCGGCCAGAAGTCCCGCCGCCAGCACGACTGCAAGCCCTGCCGCCGCGAATCTTTTTATCATCTTAGATCTCATTATAAAATCCTCCTCACTCTTTATTCTTTTACTGCTCCTACCGTCAATCCATTTACAAAATATCTCTGGAAGAACGGATAGGCAAATATGATCGGCAATGTGGAGATCACCACGATAGCCATCTTGATCGTCTCTTTCGGCATGTTCGCCGCCGCCATGATCCCGTCAACTCCCATCGTGGCCTTGTTGTTGGCCAGCCAGTCGATGGAGCTTTCTATCTGTATCAGCAGATACTGAAGCGGGATCAGATCCTTGTTATCCATGTACATCATAGCGTTAAACCAGTCGTTCCAGTAACCAAGCGTCAGGAACAGTCCGATCGTCGCAAGCCCCGGCAGAGCCATGGGGATGACGATCTGGAAGAACAGCCTCCACTCGGACGCCCCGTCGATCTTCGCAGATTCTACGACGGCATCCGGGATACTCGTCTTGAAAAATGTCCGAAGCACGATAATGTTAAATGAGTTCAGACACAGGGGCAGGATCAGCGCCCACAGGGAATCTTTCAGCATAAGCACCTTCGTCACGATCAGGTAATTCGCGATCATACCTCCACCAAACAGCATGGGGATCGTGATCACCGTCGTAAAAAATTTACGGTATGCATAGGTCTTTCTCGATAATGCATATGCGTAGGTTCCTGTCAGCAACAGTCCGATGATCGTTCCGACCACTGTGATCAGGATCGTCACCCCGTAGCTTTTTAGTATATTTTCGCCTGCGCTTATGATATATTCATAGGCATAGAAGCTTAACTTTTCCGGAATGAACCGGTATCCGTTCATCGCCAGAGACGACTCATCCGTAAACGAGATGATGATGACGAAGATAAACGGGATAACACAGATCAGTGACAGGATTGTCAGGATAATATTAAACGCGATATTCGTCGGCGTCTTGATCTGATTATATTTACAAGCCTCATCCTCCAGCTTTTTGATTCTTTTCTGCATCTTCCGTCTGGAATATGCTTCGGTTTTCTGTGTATTTTGAGCTGCCACTTGCTTGCCTCCTTTCTATGAAGCATTCTCTTTTCCGCCTGAATGCTAGAACAAGGCGTTTTCATTGTCAACTTTGGATACGATCTTATTAGCGATCATGATCAGCACAAAACCAACGGTTGACTGGAACAGCGCCGCGGCAGAACTCATACCGATCTCACCGCTCGTCTTCAATGCACGGAAAATGTATGTATCCAGCACATTTGTCACCGGGTACAGCGGACCGGAGTTCTTCGGCAATTGATAGAACAGTCCGAAGTCTGCCTTGAAGATACCGCCGACTGACATGATCAGCAGGATCGTGATAACCGGCTTTAGAAGCGGCAGCGTAATGTATTTGATCTGCTGCCATTTGCTTGCCCCGTCAAGGACCGCCGCCTCGTAATAGGTCTTGTCAATCCCGCAGATGGATGCAAGATAGACTACGGTATTGTATCCCATCCCCTTCCACTGACTCATGAAAATGATGATGAAGGGCCAGAACTTTGTCTCCGTGTACCACGAAACCGGATCCCCGCCAAACTGCTGGATGATCGCATTGAAGTATCCTTTTTCCGGATTCAGGAATGCGAACACACAATAACTTACAACTACCCATGACAGGAAATACGGCAGGAACATGGAGCTCTGATAGATCTTCATCATTCCCTTGTTCTTGATCTCATTCAGCAAGAGCGCAAGCACCACCGGCACCGCCACTCCCAGAATGATAAAAGTAAGATTATAAAGTACCGTGTTCCTCACGATGATCCATGCATCACCGCTGCTGAACAGGAATTTAAAATTATCAAACCATACGGTCTCGCTTGTAAACAGATTGTAGAAGAATCCGTCCCCGGATAACCGGAATTTCTTAAATGCCACCAGGATACCAAATAACGGCAGGTATGCAAAAAACAGAAACCAGATTGCTCCCGGCATACTTAAAATAAGCAGCTCTTTATTCGCCTTAAGCCGGCTTAAGAAATTCCCTTTCGGCTTTCCGGCTTTTTTTGTATCAGCCTTCAACTTTTAACCTCCTCCTTCTTTGGACCTCCTCTTTTTCCTTTGCGGCCGCTTTACTGACTGAGGATTGCCCTTTGACTGCTGCCCTTTAACTTACCGGTTCGTTAAATTGCAGTATTTTGTATCTATATAAACTATACCATTGGGCAGTTTGTATTAAAAGTTGAAAACTTTTAGTTTCATTGAACAAATTCTAGTGTAATTATTATTCTTTTTAATACTTCTTCATCTCCCGCAGTGAAGCCGGAGACACCCCGTAACTCTGCTTGAATTTCCGATAAAAATAACTGGTATCCGGATACCCTACTTCCTTCGCGATATCATTGATCTTCATATTCGTATTCAGGATCAGCTCCTTTGCAATCCCGTTCTTCGTATTGCTCAGATATTTTGCAAAAGAGCACCCCACTTCCTTCTGAAAAAGCTGTCCTAAGTAGGACGCGTTCATATGGTAACGGTATGCCAGGGTTTTCAAGTTCATGTCCTCCCTGTAATTCTTCTGCACTTCGGCAATGATCTGGCGCACCACTGGAGTATACTGAGAATCCTCCCCATGCATACATTCGATGATCTCGGTAATCTCCGCGATAAACACGGCCTTGATCCCGTGAATATCATCCGCGCCGAAAATAGTTTCAATAAGCTCTGACAGATCGTGGAATCTGCCGGATTCCAGCTTATACTCTCTCTTTATATCCTGTAGAAGCATTGCCGTCTTCACAGCCGTCTGGTACAGCGAGCTTACTGCGGCATCCTTCTTCATATTGTTAATAAACAGATCTTCTATATAATCTGCCGCCACCTCTTTTTCCTTCTTCAATATCAATTTCCTGAGACTGTCCTCATCCATATCAATTGCTTCGGTTTTTCTGCTCTTGATCTGGCGCAGGCTGATACAGTTCCCGTATCCCTCGACGATCAGATACTTTTGAAGCTTTTTCGCACTCCGGAAGGCTTCCGGAAGCTGTTCAAAGCATTGAAAGGACGGGCCCGCGCAGATAAAGGTCATGAGATTGAACCGGCTTTCCATCTCATTCTGAAGCTCGGCAAAATATTCCTGCACCTTCTCCTCACACTCATATGTCAAAACGCTCTCTGCCTTTGCTCCATCCACGCATATCCCGTCCGCCTCAAGGATCATAAGCAGGCTGTCCGGCGGAAGATGTACCACCTTTAACCGTTCTTCCTTCTTTAATTCCACGATCATATCCGTGATCTTCTGTTCTTTCAGTCCGTTGGTGTTCCATTTCATAACGGCGGCATAATAGCTTCCGCCCTCCGGCGCAAGCCCCAGCATCTCCGCAAATTTAAGGGCCTCGCCTTCCTTCGGCGTCCCATTCAGAAAATGCAGCCACTTCGTCTTCTCGTCAATATACTGCAATTTCTTCTTGTCCATCTCCTCAAGCTTCTGTACCGTCTCCTGAAGCTGACGCTTCAGCTCTTCTTCGTCGATCGGCTTCAATATATAGTTCTCGACGTCCAGCCGGACAGCCTCTCTGGCATAAGCAAACTCATCATACCCGGTCAGGATGATAAACCGCACCTGCTCTTCCATCTGACGGATCTTCTTAAGAAGCGTCAGCCCGTCCATCTCCGGCATACTGATATCCGTCACCACAATCTGGACCGGCTCCTTCTCCCACATCTCAAGCGCCTCGATCCCGTCGTGCGCCATATGTACCACCTGGAGACCTAATTCCTCCCAGTCTACAATATTCCGAATCCCCTGCAAGATCAATTCCTCGTCTTCCACGATCATTACTTTCTTCATCTAACCCTTCCTCCCAGCCTTCTTTGCTTCAATCATCCGCCCGTCTGTGTTCTTCTTCGCACACCGGCCTCTTTCGCTCTTTGTCCGGCTTAAATCTAAGTATTACTCTAAGTCCTCTTTCTTTCCCTGCCTCAAGGCAGATCCCGCAATCCCTGCCATAGACGGCCTTAAGCCTCCGGTTGACATTGGCGATCCCGATAGAAGAATGCTTCTCCATCGTATCCTGCTCAAGCTCTGTGTTCTTCGCCTCAACAGCCTCCTGTGTCATTCCCTTTCCGTTATCTTCTACGACGATCCGAAATCCTCCCATAGACTTTTCCCTGTATCCGTCCTCTTTCTCAACACTGATCCGTATAAAATTATCCGTCTCCTTCATTCTTATGCCGTGGATAAAATAGTTCTCGATCACAGGCTGCAACACGAACTTAATGATCGGAACTTGCAGATATTCCTCCGGACATTCCACAAAAGCCCGGAACTGCCCCTGATACCGGAACTCAAAAAGCTCCATATATTTCTTGCAGTAATGCAGTTCCTGCGCCAGCGTAATGATATCCGCCTCCTTGATCTGCGCCCGGAACGTGACAGCCAGGCTGTAGAGCATCTTTCCTACCTCCCGGTCGCCGTTGCAGATCGCCTTCATGCGGACAGCCTCCAGTGTATTATACAGAAAATGCGGATTGATCTGGCTCTGGAGCGCGTCCATCTCCGCGTTCTTCTGTTCGATCTCCGCAAGATACCGCTTCTTGATATGCTCGTCCAGCTTCGTACACATCTCGTTAAAATACCTTGCGATCACATCCAGCTCGTCGCCGTTCTTATCGGCGGGGATACGCACGTTGAGGTCGCCGTCCATTACCCGCGTCATTCCGTCAAGGATCAGATTGAGCCGTCCGGCAAGATGGCGCAGATGGTATCTGACAAACAACTCGCCCAGCGCCATCACAACAACCCCGGCCAGAAGGATCACCACAACGACAGAAAACGGCATTGCTGCCGCCCGGTTCTTCTCCAGATAACTGATGGTATGGTACTCTTTGTTCTTCCCCTGTTCCACATAGGCGCCGAGCAGGGCCTCGAGAGCCTCCTTATCATCCGCTTCTGCAATATCAGATATCTCATGTTCTCCCGAAGAGTTGTATACAACCATTTCAGTATCATTATATACGATCATTTCCGCACGGGAATAATACTGGCAGATGGTTTCGAACTTCTTGCTCTTAAACCAGAGGAGCATACACCCCTTGACCTGCATCGTAGCCGGATCGCGGAGCTCCTTTAAATAGGCAAAGCAGTCTTCATCCACCAGACGCCCCTCCTTAAGCCGCCTCTTAACTTCTTCATCCCCTTCTCTTCTGTAGCTCTTCCCGTCTCGCGTATACTTCGTAACCTCCTCCCGCTCATAACTGTACAGGGAGATATGGCTCAGACTGCCATATGCCTGGAACGCGTCAAGGAAGAACTGCTCAATCCCCTTATACCCCTTAAGCTTATTCTCAATATACGTATCCAGACGGAACTGCTGGTAAGCGTCCGGCTCATCCGTCAGATAATGGAGCACGTCGCTTTGCTCCATACTCGAATTATACAGATCCTCATGGATAAATTCAGCAATATCAGCGGTCTCCTCCAGATAAGAGACCGCTGACTCATTCATCATCTCCGTATAGCTTAAGCTCTGTTCCAGAAAACGATTCCTGGTGCTGTTGAGAAAGAAGATCACCAGCGCCGATATGGCACAGACCAGGATCATCGTATAGATAAAAAATAATTTATGATATAACTGCTTAGAACCCTTAACTTCCATATGATCAACGCCTTTCCTCTAACTGTCTGAGCACACTCTGGTTCATGAACATAACAAGAAATCCGTATGCGCTTCCCATAAACAGCACGGTCGTTCCCGCCGAGATCTCAAACGCCGCAAGCACAACGCCGAGCGCCACTATATTTCCAAGAGTAAACACCGGCTTTGCAAAAAGAAGCGTAACCGCAGTCCTGGCAATCTGCCAGGTGCTCATCTCATAACGGCTGATGAGCATATATAGATTCGGCGTGACAAGGACTGCCGCCGCAAACAATATGACAAAAAGTATCGTAAGCGGAAAGATCTTAAGCTGTATCGAGAAGAATTCTATATTCGTCCAGCATATCAGTATCAACAGCAGCTGTCCCGCGCCAAGCGCCGTCTTCTGCCAGAAGTCCGGACAGTACCCCTTCTTATAGTCCCTGACGGCGCTCCCGTATGTCCCCCGGATCAGACGGTTCATCGTATACATCACCGCCGACAGCGCCGGCGCCGACAGGACCAGGCTCAGCAAAAACAAAGGAAGGCACTCTCTGATCTGGCCTGCTCCGACGAACAGAAGGAATAACAACACCGGAATATTCGAGATAATGAACAACAGATTTACCGTAAAGAAGTAACATACTTTCTCGCAAAATCCCAGAACCTTTTCTATGTTAAATAATTCTCCCATATCATGAACCCCTTCCTTGTTAATGTTAACATTCTTACGCTTTGACCAGTATGGTCATTATCTCATAGGGATGAAGACTCATGCTGATCTCACCCGGCACAAACTCTGTGATCGGACGCTCTCTTAGATCGCACTGCGCCCATGCCTGGTATCCGAATCCCGGCTTCACCGTCACGTTCTGTTTCGATCCCGCAAACTCATGGAAACGGATCACGATGTACTGCCCGTCTTCTGACTTCTTGACTGCATCCACCTCTACCTGATCGTTGTCAAAGGAAAGGAAACTGTCATAAGGAAGCACACTCTTTCCTTCCATAACCTGCATCGACTCGTTCAGCGCAAAGGCTTCCTGAACTACCCTTCCTTCTATGAAGTCGCCCTTATGCGGGAGCAGTGCATAGGTAAATGTATGCACGCCCTGATCCTGTAGATGATCCGGATGGGTTCCTGCTCTTAACAGGGAAATCCGCAGTACATTGTCCTTGATGTCATGACCATACTTACAGTCATTTAAGATACTCACGCCGTAGTTACGTTCAGACAGATCCGCAAACCGGTGCGCCACCGACTCGAATTTCGCCTGATCCCAGCTTGTGTTCCAATGGTTCGGGCGCCGTACATTGCCGTACTGCACATCATACGTTCCGTAGGTTGAACGGATATCCACCGGGAACGCCGCCTTAAGGAGCTGATGCTGATCGTGAAGCTCCACCTCTGTCCTGAAATCAATCCTCCTGTCGCTGTTATAGAGGATCATATCCTGTCTGATACAGGAGGCCGGACCTGTCCTGTCTGTGTCCGCTTCACGCGGCATAAAGTCCCACTCCATATGCACCTTCAGCTTCAGCGGTCCCTCCTCTGTGATCTCGAATGCAGTAAGGTCTGTGATCTCGCGCATCTTTTCCTGATAGAAGATATCAATGTCCCACGCATCAAAATCAAGCGGCTTATCCTCGAACACCTGGAGCACATTGGCGCGCTGTCCCTCTGGCACCACATCCCTGGCACAGGTCTTATCATACAGCCTCGTGATCTGCCCGTACTGGTTCAAGGCTATCTGATAGTACGGCGTCTCTATCACTCTGTCACTGACAGAGAATACAGAGGCGTCCTTCTCCCGGGAACCATCCCCCGCCAGGTCGTCTTCCCTTCTCTCCTCGAAGGTAATAAGCTTCGTTCCCATAGCCGGAACATCCTTTACCTCTACATAAGTCACGCCCTGTTCCTTCTGAGACTTCAGTTCCTTGCCGTCCTGGTCTCTATATATCCCGACGCGCTCCTCAAAAACCGCAACCGTCTGATCCATCGTCCATCCGGATGCATTGATCACCGTATAGCTGTCTTTCTCATGCTCGAATACATTCTCATACGCTTCCCGTTCTACTTCGCGGGCGATCCCCTCTATATATGTATAATCTTTCCTGGAATCCTCGTAAACCTCATGGATGGACGAACCGGGGATGATATCGTGGAACTGGTCTGTCAGTATATGCTTCCATCCGCGTGTCAGCTCTTCCTGCTTCGCACCGGCAAGATCCCCCGACAGGAGGGCATCCATCACGGTCAGCCATTCCGCCCTGCGGTAGAGAAGCTCCATCTTCCGGTTCATGCGCTTATTGTACGCCTGGCTTGTGTAGGTGCCCCGGTGATATTCCAGATACAGCTCCCCGTCCCAGGTATGCACGTACTGGTCCGTATGCTCCACCGTATCGTGGAGTCTGCGGAAATATTCTCCCGCCGTCGACATCTTCACGTTAGGAAGTCCCGGAATCTTGTCAAGCCTTCTTCTGCACTCCAGCATATCCCGGTTCACGCCGCCGCCCCCGTCGCCGTAACCAAAGGAGATCAGCAGATCCTTATTCATCTGCTTGTCACGGTAGGCGTCCCACACTCCCTTTACCGTCCTCGGGAGCAGATTTCCGTTGTAAGTATAGAACCAGGAATCCCGTTCTCTCCACGGCTCCGGCGTCGTGATGAAGTGCGTCAGGACCTCGCTGCCGTCGATCCCCTTCCACTTGAACGTATCGTGAGGCATACGGTTATACTGATTCCAACTGATCTTGGTGGTCATGAAGGTGTTGATCCCCGCCTTTTTCAAGATCTGCGGAAGCGCCCAGGAATAGCCGAACACGTCCGGCAGCCACAAAAATTCCACGTCCCATCCGAACTCCTCCTTGATGAACCTGCTGCCAAGGAGTATCTGGCGCGTCAGGGATTCCCCGCTTGTCAGGTTACAGTCGGCCTCTACCCACATGCCGCCGTCCGCCTCCCAGCGTCCCTCTTTCACTCTCTTCTTGATATTTTCAAATATATCCGGGAACTCCTCTTTCATATACTCATAGAGCTGAGGCTGTGTCTGGAGGAATATATATTCCGGGTACATCTCCATCAGGCGGAACACGGTGGAGAAAGAGCGCGAGCATTTCTCTCTCGTATGCTTCAGACGCCACAGCCATGCCACGTCAATGTGGGTGTGCCCCACGCAATATACATTGATCATCGAACGCTTATCCATCCGGTCGATGCTTTCATTCAGCATGTCATCTGCCTCATATACCGACCGGTAGAAGCCCATGCTTCCAGGATATGACCAGTCGATCCGGCGGCACGCCTCGTCGAGCGCCCTTCTAAGCTCGTGGCAGACCGGATCGGATGCGTCAAGCTCGTCAAGCGTCTGGCGCACCATGAGCGCCATATAATAGAAGTCGTCCACCTTCTCATCAAGCCACGCCAGATCGGCGCGATTAATCCGGTGCTCCTGTTCTCTTGGAACACCGCCTCCCTCCAGACCTGACCACAGGCGGAAGGTAAGATCTACCGTCGTACCGCAGAGCGCGTCGTCAAAAAATAATTCCTTGTGGTTGACGTCCACTCCCTGATACATCTTTCCATTTACATACGCCATGGACTCGAACCCGGAATTATTGCCCCCGCCGGTATTGCCAAAGTCAAAAACCCCCACTACCTTTCTGCCTTTCCATTCGGCAGGGATATGGATATCCTTGTGAAGCCATACGAAACGGTCGCGGCCCCTCCAGGTATCCTTCGTATTCAGCGTATACCACGCCTCCCCTCCCTCTCCTGTCCCGCTTAAGTCAGGAAGAGACGGGTTCACCACTCCCTGCTCTTCTTCCATCGCCCTAAAGCTCTCAAATCCAATAATATCACGATACCGGTACTGCTCAAGTTCCTCGATACGCTTCTCTAATTTCCTGTCTGTCAAAAACATAATGACCTCCTTGTTATCGAACCATTTTATAGAATCATTGTATAATGCGTCCGGTCAAATTTCAATTCAAAGAATTCTAGTTTTGGTGGCTAATTTCTCGATATATATGAAAATATCTCATAAGATTTTCTTGACATAAAATAAGAGATTCGGTATGATACCGGGTATAAATCTACTGAATCTGTGAGGTGACTGCCATGATCCCAACTCTCGGACTTTCTTTAAAAGCATTAAAAAAAGAGCCTTTCTCAGGCTCTCACTGCGGTATGCGCTATTATCTGACCGCATCCGGCGATACGCTGACGGCCTTCCTCTATCCGGAGCCCTGGTGCTTCGAAGCCACACCCCAGGAGCAGAAGGAGAAGAAGGATTTCCCATTCACCCAGGAAGGGCTTGATGAAGCCATTGCCTGGATGAATGACCGCTATGAGGCGGACCGCTTAAACTGGGAACGCATCGACAAAGACAAGATGCGTATCTTCTTAAATACTATATAAGAGGTTATGCTCTCTCCAACACCTCTTCCGCAATGTTACGGGCATGGTCAGAGATACGCTCCAGACACACCAGCGTATCCAAAAATACAATCCCTGCCTCTGCATTGCACTGGTTATTCGCAAGTCTCTTGATATGCTTGCTCCGAAGGGTGATCTCAAGGTCGTCGGCCTGCGTCTCCTTCTCAATAACCGTGAGGGCCTTCTCCTTGTTCTGCTCTACGAACGCCTCGTATGCGTACCTGTAGCTGTCCGCGCACACCTCGAACATCTCTTTTAACTGTGTAGTCCCCACCTCGGAGAAGGATACCTTCTTCTCATACAAGGTCTCCGCGAATTCGGAGATATTCTCACAGTAATCGCTGATACGCTCGATATCCGAAACCATCTGAAGCAGATGGGCCACGTCCTGATGCTCCTTCTCACTGATCCGGAGACCGCCAAGCTTGATGGCATAATTCGAGATCCCCGCACTGAGCTTGTCCACGGTATCTTCTTCCTCCTTAAGGAATCGGATATCTTCCTCCTTAAGCGAGAACAGAACTCTCTTTGCAACATCAAGAGACTCCTCCACGATCTCGCCCATACGGGCCACTTCTCTTACGGTAGACTGCAAGGCGATACCCGGCGTCTCTAAGATACGGTCGTCTAGGAGCACCACGCTCTTATCCTGCTCATTCTCATCTACACGGCCAATCTTCTTCGCAAGCTTGATGATCCACCCGGATAACGGGAAGAGGACGACTGTCGTGCCGATATTGAAGGCCGTGTGCACCATACTGATCTCGGTCTGGGTGATAAGGCCGAACCCGATCTCGGGGTTCACGAATTCATAGTAAATGATCGCCAGCACGCTGAACAGCACCGTTCCGATGATATTGAACAGAAGATGCATCAGCGCCGCAGTCTTGGCATTCTTCTTCGCACCGAGACTTGACAGGATCGCAGTCACACAAGTACCGATATTCTGTCCCATGATGATGTAGACCGCCGCACTGAACGGCACCAGACCTGCCGCCGCAAGGCTCTGCAAGATACCCACGGATGCGGACGAGCTCTGGATCACAGCCGTTACGACCGTACCTGCCAGGATCCCGAGAAACGGATTATCACCCAGAGTTACGAAAATATTGCAGAAGCTCTCTGACTCCTTAAGCGGTGATACCGCCGCCGACATCGTGGTGATACCGATGAAGAGCAGGCCGAATCCGATGATGATGCTTGCGATCTCCTTGGATGAGCGCCTCTTTCCTGTAAGCATGACGATCACACCCAGCATAACCGCGATCGGCGCAAGCTTTGACGGGCTTAAGAATTCTGCCCATTCCACTGCGGATACCAGCCATCCGGTCACAGTCGTACCGACGTTCGCGCCCATGATGACGCCCATCGCCTGAGTCAGGTTCATGATCCCCGCATTGACGAATCCGACGACCATGACCGTCGTCGCAGACGAGCTCTGGATCACAGCCGTGATCGCCGCTCCTAAGAGCACGCCCATAAGCTTATTCTTAGTCAGTACCTCCAACAGTGACTTCATCTTGTTGCCGGCCGCATTCTCCAGCCCCTGGGCCATGATCTGCATTCCATAAATAAACATTCCAAGGCCGCCGACAAACGGTATGATGATATCTAGATAGTTCATTACATTCCTCCTGATGTACAAAGCGTGTGCAGATTTTATCCTCCCATTCCGCCGCGAACGCTTTTTATTAATATCCTACATGTCTAAAATATCATCTACACAGACAAAAAACAATCATTTTCTTTGTAACTTTCACAATTTATCTTTTCCAATCATCTCTTCATCTTCGGTTCAAATACCAGTGAAGCCAGATAACTGAATATCAATGCCGCAGATATCCCCACCGCGCTGGCCTTGAAACCGCCCATAAATATGCCGATAAAACCTTCCTTATCGACGGCCTCCTTCACGCCCTTCCACAGAAGGTTCCCAAAGCCCGTCAAGGGAACGCTGGCCCCGGCCCCGGCAAAATCCTGGAACGGCTGGTAGATATGAAGGGCGCCCAGTACGGCTCCCGAACATACCAGAAGGACCATAACCCGCCCCGGCATCAGCTTCGTCCTGTCAAGCAGGATCTGGACCAGCGCGCATATAAGACCTCCGATCCAGAATGCATTTATATAATCCATCTCCTATCTCCTCCTCAAACCACTCTCTACACATCCCTTTTTTTCTGTATCAACAATGCTCCAGCACGATTCCGTGCGCAATCCCCGGCACGCTGGAACCCTCATTATAGCTCACCGTGGACATCAGCGCGCCGGTCGGCACGAAGAGCACCCGCTTCCACTCTCCTCTTATCAGCTTCGGCAGGATATATGCCGACAGCGTTGCCGCCGCACAGCCGCAGCCGCTCCCTCCCGCATGGGTATCCTGAAGACGCTGGTCGAAAATGGTCATACCACAGTCCATGTGATTCTTCTTGATATCGTATCCCTTCCCCCGCATCAGGTCAAAGAGAATACTCTGTCCCACGTATCCAAGGTCCCCTGTCACGATCCGGTCATAATCATCGGCTGTTCTTTCGAAATCATTAAGATTCCGTATGATGGTATCACAGGCGGCAGGAGCCATGCAGGCGCCCATATTCTGGGAATCCTTCAGCCCGTAATCCACAATCTTTCCTATCGTCACCCCTGTGATCCGCACATGGCTTCGTCTGGTTCCCACAAGGAACGCACCGCTTCCGGTCACCGTCCACTGTGCAGACAGAGGCCTCTGGTTCGCGTATCCCAGCGGGAAACGGAATTCTTTCTCTGCGCTTCCGAAATGGCTTGAGGTCACCGCAAGCATATACTCTCCATAACCCGCCGCCACGCTCATGGACGCCAGTGCAAGAGCCTCGCCGGAAGTGGAACAGGCGCCGAACAGCCCGAACATGGGGATCCCCAGTTCCTCCACGCCCATGGAAGTGGCCACTCCCTGACGGAGAAGATCGCCTCCGAACAGGTATCTGACATCCCCTGCCTGCACGTGCGCCTTCCCCATCGCAAGAAGGCACGCCTCCTTCTGCATGGTGCTTTCTGCCTCTTCCCATGTATTTTCCCCGAAAAGGTCTTCTTCCTCTACCATATCAAACATCTTCCCCAGAGGGCCCTCGCCCTCCTTCTTCCCCGCGACGGACGCACTGCTGACCAGATACGGGGACTTCTCAAAACCTATACTCTGCAATCCTTTTGTCATTCATTCCTACCTGCCTTCTTCTCTTTTTGGCCTTACTCCTTATCCGCGCCGTACTGCCGGAAAGCTTCTTCCAGACGCGGACTACGCCATAATCCCGCTGATCTTAAGCACCCAGTATCCGAATCCAAGAACCCAGCTGGTAAATATTCCATACAGGATCACCGGCCCCGCTATGGTAAATATCTTACACCCAATCCCCATTACCTGGCCTTCCTTCTTATATTCGATGGCCGGCGCCGCAACGGAATTGGCAAATCCCGTGATCGGGACCAGCGTCCCGGCGCCGCCCCATTTGGCGATCCGAGGATAGATATTGAAGCCTGTCAGAAGGACACTGCACACAATCAGGATCATAGACGTCCAGCCTCCGCTGATGTCCTTATCAAACCCCAGCTTCTCACAGCAGTTCAGGATGAACTGCCCGGCTGTACAGATAATCCCTCCTGCCACAAACGCTTTCGCCATATTTACCGGAAGATTATGCACCGGCGTCTTCTTCTTCACATAATTCTCATACGCCTGCTGCTGTTTCTGCTTATCCATCTCTTTCTCTCCCTTCTATATAATAAAATGCGTCAAAGTCCGATACCCTAAAACCTGTTGAAGAAGAATACAAATGCCCCGATCCCTTTTCCAAGGGCTATCCCCAGTATCAGATATTGTATCCCGCGCAGAAGCTTCACCCGTCGGATAAAGATCGGGAACACATCGAGGATCTCCGCCAGTGCCATAGACCAGCATCCCACGAAGATACCTCCCAGCAGACCGACTACCGGAACGATCCAGCCTCCATACGGGATCTCGATCTGATAGATAAAGAATATATTTCCAAGAATCCCTCCAAGCGCCACGCTGTCCTCATACAGCATGATATGCTCTCCCGTGTGCGTGCGGTCTGCAAAATCAGATATCACTCCCAGACCGCTGATGAAGGAGAACAGACCGCCCGCCACCACCATGCCTGCGCTAAGTCCGATGACTGCCATTAGAACCTGTACCCACATCCAGCTCCTTCTCCTTTCTGGAATATGTCTCGATCAGAGTGGTCTGGATATCATTCTCATACAGACGCATCTCGACTTCCATCGGTGTAGGATCCACCGTGAATTTTTTCTTACCAAAATGATTGAAAAACGTCAGTATCCCGATCACAAGCCCGATACAGTACGTAAGCTCCAGGATCGTGAAGCCGTCCGACTTCTGTCCTGTCAGAAGCTCGTAGATCTGGGAAAACATCTTCGTAGTATCAACGTCGTTGTTAAAGGCCATAATAGAGAATGCCGCACCGACAAAGCTGATCGCGGCTACCACGGCGGCTTTCGTATAATGGACCGCACCGCCGGCCGTCTTCTGCTCTTCATAGGTGACGATAAAGTCCGTCTCCCCCATGTTCTGCACATCAATATTCGGGTATTCCTCGTGGATGCACTCAATTACCTTAAGGATGGAAACAGCCGTGCGGTTCTGGTGTTTATTATCCGTGTGATGGAATTTCAACAGCTTTAATGTCTTAAGCCTCGGCACTATAGAGGGATTGGAACATTCCATCGAAACCACGTCCCCCAGAGTGACATCCGGTTTCGTAACCTCCACATCCCTGTCCGCCTTGATATATACTGTCTCACTATTTGCCGCCATAGCTTCCTCCCGCCTTCTTCATTTTTGCCTCCGGGGCGCCTATCTGCCCGGCTTTCATCAACACCAGATATCCCCTTCTTCGGAAAGCGACGCCTCCATATCATCTTTTGGCATTACCATCTGATGCACCAGAGTACCTTCACTCATATCGCTCTGCTCTCTTACATCATTAAAATAATAGATAAAACCGACGATCACTGCTGCCATCACCACACAGATCAGGCATACTCTGATCCTCTTTCTCGCTTGCTCCATACTGTCCACCTTCTTTACCTTTTATTCCTTTTGCCGTTTAGTATGGATGGTTTCATGTAAAATATACATATATAAAAATATATCAAAAAAGAAAGAACCGCATGAAAATAACTGGTCCACCCGATTATTTTCATGCGGTTCTTATATCCGCTCACGCAGATTCTTCAATATCTTCTTTTCCATCCGGGACACCTGTACCTGGGAGATTCCAAGGGCATCCCCTACCTGAGTCTGCGTCTGGTTCGCGAAATACCTCAGATAGATCAGCCTGCGCTCCTCCTTGTTCAGATATTCGAGCAGCTGCTTTAGGAGCATATGGTTTAAGATCTGTTCTTCCCCGCCCTCCTTCTCCATCAGCTTGTCCATCAGCCGGACTTCCTGCCCTTCCTTCTGGTAGATGGGCTTATAGAGAGATTCGATGTCTCCGCTTGCGTCAAAAGCCTGCATAAGCTCCTCCCGTTCTACCCCAAGATGCTCTGCAATCTCAGAAACCGTCGGATCTCTCCCCCATTTCTCCTGGAGCTTCTCCTGGCAGATATATGCCTTGTATGCCAGCTCCTTAAGCGATCTGCTGACCTTGATCATCCCGTCGTCCCGCAGGAATCTCTTGATCTCGCCGGAGATCATCGGAACAGCATATGTAGAGAACTTCACGTCATAGGACAGGTCGAACTTGTCAATGGCCTTCAACAGTCCGATGTTCCCGACCTGAAAAAGATCCTCCGCCTCCGCTCCCCTGTTGTAAAAACGCTTCACAATGCACCATACAAGTCCGGTATTCTCTTCTACCAGCCGTGCCTTCGCTTCTTCATCCCCTTCGTGAGACTTCTGAATCAAAGCGATTGTGTGGTCCATAATCTCCGTCCTTTTCCAATTGTTTTTTCCATCTTTACCGTCGTCCCCTTCCCCGGGGCAGAGACAACCTCAAGCTGGTCCATGAACGCCTCCATGAAGGAGAACCCCATGCCCGAACGGTCAAGCTCCGGCTTCGTGGTGAAGAGAGGCTCCATGGCCTGCTTCACATCCTCGATGCCCTTCCCCGTATCCTCAATCTCAAGATACAAGGTCCTTCCCTTCGTGCGGCAGCGGATACAGATGCTGTGCACTTCGTTCTCATAGCCGTGGATGACGGCATTTGTCACTGCTTCTGATACCGCGGTCTTTACGTCCGAGACTTCCTCCACCGTAGGGTTTAAGGACGTCATGAACGCCGCCACGGTTACCCTTGCAAACGACTCGTTAGACGAACGGCTGTCAAAAATTAACTGCATCTCATTGGTATGCTCCATCTATTCTTCCTCCTCATATATCTGCATGATTTTTGTCACTCCCGACATGGTTAAGATCTTCCTCATCCTTTCATTCGTATGCACCGCGCATACCTCTCCTCCCAGCATATAGATACGCTTATAGCGTCCCATGATCACCCCGATCCCCGAGCTGTCCATAAAATTCGTATCCTGAAAATCAAAGACCACATACCGGATATGATTGTGCTCGATCAGATGATCCGACTCTTTGCGGATCTCCTCGGCATTGTGATGATCCAGCTCGTTCGGCAGAAATACCGTCAGGCAGTTCTCCTGTACCTGATACTTCATATTCGCCCTCCTTTTATACAGCCGGCAATCCCGGCGATCTTCCTTATGCCTGTATGACGCCCCGGCATTCTCAGGTATAAAAAAGGATATGCCGCTTTGCATATCCTCATCCTTAGTATGTACACTCTATTCTCCGGCTGACGTATCGTCACTTCCCTCGTCGTCAGAGCTTTCATCAGTATCGTTTCCTTCTTCGCCGCCTTCATCTCCACCGGCGTCCCCGGCATCCTGGCCGTCTCCGCCTGCATTGTTATTCCGGGCTTCGAGCGCTTCCCTCGCCGTGGCGGCCGCATCCGTATCCGGATAACTCTCAACAAGCTTCTGGTACTTCAGATCAGCCTGCTCCTGGTCGCCGCTCTCCTCATACGTCTGTGCAAGAAGAAGCATCGCTTCACCATCCTTGAAGCCTTCGTCCATCTTCATTATCTTCTCCAGATTCTCTATGGCCGCAGGATAGTTGACCGCCTCAAAATTCTCCCGCGACGTGCTGTATAGGGAATTGCATACCCTGGGATACAATTCTCCCGCGATCTCATCATAACTCTCTCTGCCTGCGGTTCCCAGTGAATCCGGATTCACCTTGAGAAGCTCCTCCACCATCGCGGCATCTCCCATATCCTTCGCCCGGTAATGGGCCGCAATGTTGATCACGATCTCATAGCTCTCCTTCGTCGATTCCGCCGTCGCCTGGACATTCTGCGTCGCCTCACTTGTTGAGCGGTATTCCTCTAGCTCCTTCTTAAGCGCGCTGACCTGCGCCTCCTGTGTCGCAATCTGGTCGCTGAATTCCACCGTCTGCCGGTTCACTTCCTCCTGACGCGACGCATTGATGGCCGGCATGATCAGAAATCTCATGACCGCGACGCCTACCACCACTCCCAGAACGATGTTCAAGACCGTATGGATGCCGGCATTGTCCTTGAGGTTGCTGGAAACAGGCTGAATGATGGTCTCATTTCCCAGATTATATGTAACTGTATGCTTGTCCTTCTTCTCCTTCTCCTTAAGCTTGACATTCCTTGACCTTCGGATCTGGTTCAGCTCATGCATACAGCGTAACGTAAATTCATTGGTCGTATCCAGCTTATGAGCCGCCCGGATCGACTGCCGTGCATATGCGTACTGCTCCGTATGCATATAGATCAGAGCCAGAAGCTGGTGCGCCTTCACGTAGGAGGGGTGGACCGTCACGGCCTTCTTAAGCTGGATGATCGCCAGGTCTTCCCCGTTCTGACGGCAGTATTCCAGAGACTGGTTATACTTCTTCACCGCCTGGTTGATGGCTTCGAGCTCTCCGGCGGTTTCCCGGACCTTAAGAATATAATAATTCGCGATATTATCATGGGACTGAATATTCTTGCTTAAGATCCACTCCACAAGAGCCTCCACCACATCGCCTCTGCCATAGTAGACCAGTCCAAGCAGATTCCTCGCGGCGATGTTGTCTCTGTTGTACTGTAAGCTCTTCCTCAGAGACGCGACCGCGCCAGTCAGATCCCGGATCTTCGCTTTCTTCAATCCGTCATTATACCAGTGCATGGACTGGTATGATAGCTTTGTTGAATAATCCATATACAATCCTCTTCTTTACTTGGTCTGCTCCATCATCTCCCGAAGGATATCCGTCATATCTGTCAGGTCCTCCTGATAGACCGCATCCTCTATATCCTCTACTTCCAGACTAGGCTGAAACTTCTTTAACTCTTCTTCAAAATTAAGCATGATCCGTGCCTCCTTTCAGTCGCTTCCTGATCATCCCGGCAAGGTAAAGCGAACCCAGACAATAGATATCGCCCTCTCCTTCTCTTAAGCTTTCCGCCGCATGAAGGGCCTCATCTATATCCTTCCTGAAGACCACCTTCCTGTCCGTATACTTCCGGAAGACTGCGTCAAGCTCTTCTGCCGGTACTCCTCTCGAATCCGCCACTTCCGTAACCACATAAGCCTTCACGTCCAGATTCGTACAGAGATACTCTATCATCTGCTCATACTTCTTATCGCCGACCGCCGAAAACAAGACGACCATTCCCCCTTCACGCTCTGCGCCCAGGGCCTTCACACTCTCCACAAACGCCTCGACCGCTCCCGGGTTATGCGCCCCGTCTATGATAAGATGCGGCGCCGCCTGCTCCATCCGGCCTTCCCACCTGACAGACGCGACAGCCTCCATCCGTCTTTCGTCACGGCCGCTCTCTTCCTCTATTCCCGTGCAGTCCGGCGTACCGTCAAACTTCCGGTCTCCCATAAGATACTCCGCCGCCTCAAGCGCGATCTCCGCGTTCATGGCCTGACAGCACCCGCAGATTGATACTTTACAGATAACATATTTATCATACGCATTCAACCGTGAAAATGCAATATGTTTTCGGGTAACTTCCTGGATTTCGAACGCATGATTCGATATTTCTTTACAGGGTGCGCCCTTTTGGACCGCCGTCTGGCGGATCACCGCCGCCGCCTCCTCATTGCTCCCATCGAAGAGAACCGGTACTCCTCTCTTGATGATCCCCGCCTTCTCGCCGGCAATCTGCGCAATAGTATCCCCCAGGATATCCGTATGGTCAAGACTGATGGACGTAATAACAGAAAGTGCCGGATGCTCAATGGAATTCGTAGCATCCAGCCTTCCCCCAAGTCCAGTCTCCAATATGATATATTCCACATCCATCTGTGAAAATGCCTGCATCCCCATTCCGAAGAGGAATTCGAAATACGACGGATGTCCCGCTCCCTCTTCCTCCATCTGCCTGGCCGCGCGTACAACCCGGCAGAACACCCCAAAGAACGTCTCGTCATCCACCGGAACATTGTTCCTGCGTATCCGTTCATTGACAGATATCAGATGAGGAGAGGTAAAGAATCCGGTCTGCTTCCCTTCTGCCATCAGGATTGCCTGCAAAAAGGCACAGACCGATCCTTTCCCGTTCGTCCCTGCCACATGGATGATCTTCCGGTCGACGGCCGGATTCCCAAGCCTCCTTAAGAAGTCCTTCGTATGCTCCAGAGAATGCTTCTTCGTGAACCTCGGAAGCGCTTCAATATAAGCCGCGGCCTCCTCATAGCTTTCCGGAACACGTCCTGTCATAACGTCTTCATACTTATCTGATGTCCACATCCTATTCTTCCTCATCCAACTGCTCCATCCAGGATTTCGTCTTATCCGTCGCAGTTCCTTCCTGCACGATCAGCCCGCCGTCCCGGTAGATATATTCATCCGCCTTCCTGAAAAGAGTATCGCTGGATCCATACTGGCACACCACGATCACATCCTCATTCTCAAGCTCCGTCTCCGGCAGGTCAATTCTTGTATTATTCAGAAATGTTGTCTTCTGCCGTTCTCCGTTCACGTATACCCGGCTGGACTTGGTAAAGTTCTGCCCGTAGAGGCTGAATCCCTCCTCCAGATGGGGAATGATGCTCTCAAGCGTCACATCCCGTATCCCCATGACCATATGCCCCTCTGTGATCGGCAGATCCCCGTCATAGACGTACTGTTCTCCATAGAGGATATCGTATTGCAGAAGCTCCAGATCCGCCAGATAATTCTTCGTCTTCCTTCTCTCCTGATGATAATTAAAAATCGTACCAGAATGGATATCCAGACGGTCAAGCACGTCCGCCATGATCTGGTAGGAGGGAATGTTACGGTCCTCCTTCGCAAGCCCGATGTTATCCCAGATCACATAATTGGTATTATACAGATATCTGCCCTTAAGGTCCTCCGCCTTAAGTCCCATGGTCGGAAGGTGGTCGCCGTAAAATACGATCACAGACGGCTCCTTACGTTCCTCCACCGCTTTGACCAGATTCCCGGCAAACTGATCCATCTCGTAGACCTGGTTGACATAATACTCCCATTTATTCTTTACTGCCTCATCCGCAATCCCTTCTACCAGGATCTTCGGATTCTCAATGATCCGTTCCTCCGGATAGTCTCCGTGCCCCTGGACGCTGATGCCGAACACGAAGTCCTGTCCCTGCGTCGTATCCATGGCGTCCATGATATGCTGGATGAGGATATCATCCTTCGCCCATCCGTTCTCCGTCGTCTGGAGAATATTCATGAACTCCTTGCTGGTATAGCTGTCAAATCCTGTATTGTTAAATACCTTCGCCCTGCTGTAGAAATTGCCTCCGTTGTTGTGGAGCGCATGTGTCCCGTATCCCAGCGCTCCAAGCGCCGTCGCCGCACTCTCGCTTACCTGGTTCTTAAGCACGGTCTTATAAGGATATTCTCCCGGCCCAAAATACCTGAGATTCATGCCGGTCAACACCTCGAACTCCGTATTCGCCGTCCCCGCGCCGATGGAGGGCACCTTAAAATATCCTGACGAATACTTCTCATACATGGCATGTAAGTTAGGGCTCGCATCCTCCGATGTGGTGAAAAATTCCGCCTCCGCCACATCAAAATACGACTCTAACTGGATAAATATGATATTGGGGAGATCATCCTGTGCGCGTCCGGTCTCATTTCTGGTCATCTTCCTCTGATCGCTGATATCCACAATGGTCTCCTCGTTATATTCGTTCGGCTCATTGATCCCTGTATTGAACACACTCGCCATAAAACAGTACGGAAGCCCATAATCCTCATAGGCAAACGCAATATTTCCGAAATAGGTCGATACCACCCTTTTTTCCACCGCAAGATCCGCGACGATCCCATATACCGTGAACCAGGCGGCAACCCCGGCAAGAGCCCACAGGCGGTGGAGCTTTCCGTTGTACTGGCCGCCTCGCCGCCACATGGAGATCACCCAGATCACAACCGCCGAGATCCCCACTGCAAGCCCTACAAGCTCAACCCCGTTAAAGTAGTTATTGATCAGCGTGATCCCGTCTTTTGCGACCTTGAAGTCCTGCGCGTTAAAAGGCGTTACACGCTTCATCAGCATATAGCCGTTCGCCACGCCGAGCGCAAGCCACAGGACGCTGATGATGATACGCACGAACATCCTTCGTTTGACCAGATAGACCACGGAAAACGTGATAAATATCATAAACGCATTATACAGGAACACCACCGGTGTCCCTGTCATATAATTCCATGCTTCTACTGCCGAGTGTCTGGAAACCGCCTCAATCACAAAATTGATCGTACATGCCAGAAGCGCATGAAATATCAGCGATATCCGGTTCATGAACTTATATACCGGCTGCATCTTCCTGGCAAAGGCGCTGTTCCTTCTCTCTTCCAGGATCCTGCTGCGCCGTTCCCTCTTTGCCTCCCAGTATACCTTCACGTCTTCTCTCTTGATATTCTTCAGTTTGTGAAATGCTCCTTTAATGTCTGGCTTCTTAACATGAAACTTCTTCATAATCTCCCCTTTGAAATCGCCTACTGCTTTTCCCTAAGACTGGCAAGACGGCCGCATACCTGCTCCTTCATCTGCTTATACTTCTCAAGCTTCTCCCGCTCTTCCTGCACCTTGGCCTCCGGCGCTTTGCTGACAAACTTCTCATTATTCAGCATACCTTCCCCGCGGGCAATCTCCTTGGTAAGTCTCGTCTCTTCCTTCGTCAGACGCTCAATCTCCTGTGCAAAATCAATCAGCTCTTCAAGCGGAACATATACCGTCGCATCCGGAACCACAACCGATACCGCATCCTCTGCGATCCCCGTCTTATCGTTCTGGATAATGAACTCATTCGCCGCCGCCATCGTCACCGCTGAATTACTTAAGAATGCCAGTCCCGTGCAAAGCTGCTGGTCCTTGCATACCACATATATCGTAGCCTTCCGTGAATTCGGAACGTTCATCTCGGCACGCACGTTACGCACGCCCCGGATAATCTCCTTGTAATGCTCCACAACGCTTTCCGCCATCGGGAAATTCTTCTTCTCGTCGTATACCGGCCACTTGGACATCATCAGTGATTCTTCCTCCGGGACCAGCTTGCTGTAGATCTCCTCCGATACGAACGGCATATACGGGTGAAGAAGCTTCAGAGAATTCTTAAGCACCTCCCTAAGCGTCCACAGCGCATCGTTGGCGCTCTGTGCATCCTCATCGGCATGGTAGATCCGGTACTTCGCGATCTCAATATACCAGTCGCAGAACTCATCCCACAGGAAATCATAGATCTTGGACAGTGCAATACCAAGTTCGAACTTATCCATGTTCTCCGTCACTTCTTTGATCAGGCTGTTGCATTTCGACATGATCCATCGGTCTCCCGGACGAAGGTTGAAATCTGCCGGTTCATTAAGCTCCTTATCTCCAAGGTTCATCAGTATGAATCTTGAAGCATTCCATACCTTATTGGCAAAATTACGGCTTGCCTCCACCTTCTCATTGTAGAAACGCATATCATTGCCGGGCGCATTTCCCGTCATGATCGTCATACGAAGGGCATCCGCGCCATACTGGCTGATAATGTCCAGCGGATCGATGCCATTTCCCAGAGATTTACTCATCTTGCGTCCCTGTGAGTCGCGGATCAGGCCATGGATGAAGACGGTATGGAACGGTGACTTGCCCGTATGTGCATACCCGGAGAATACCATCCGCACTACCCAGAAGAAGATGATATCATATCCTGTAACCAGTACATCTGTCGGATAGAAGTAATCAAGGTCTTCCGTATGTTCCGGCCATCCAAGAGTGGAAAACGGCCACAGCGCGGAAGAAAACCAGGTATCCAGCGTATCCTCATCCTGGGTAAAATGTCTGCATCCGCATTCCGGGCAGACCTGCGGCATCTCTCTTGACACCACGATCTTGCCGCACTCATCACAATAATACGCCGGAATCCTGTGCCCCCACCAGATCTGCCTTGAGATACACCAGTCGCGGATGTTCTCAAGCCACCGCAGGTACACCTTGTCAAATCTCTCCGGCACGAACTTAAGCTCTCCGGTCTTGATCGCCTCGATCGCAGGCTTTGCCAGCTCTTCCATCCGCACGAACCACTGCTGCTTAATGAGCGGCTCCACGGTCGTCTTACATCTCTCATGCGTTCCTACGTTATGGGAGTGCGGAACGATCTTCACAAGATATCCCTGTTCCTTCAGATCCTTAACGACCGCCTCCCTGGCCTCGTAACGCTCCATGCCTGCATACTTGCCGCCCTGCTCATTGATAACGGCGTCATCGGTCATAATATTGATCTCCGGCAGGTCGTGGCGCTTCCCTACCTCGAAGTCATTGGGATCGTGCGCCGGAGTGATCTTAACCGCACCGGTCCCGAATTCCTTATCTACATAATAATCTGCCACGATCGGGATCTCTCTGTTCACCAGCGGGAGTACAGCCTTCTTCCCTACGATATCCTTGTATCTGTCATCGTCCGGATGTACTGCGATCGCCGTATCGCCCAGCATGGTCTCCGGACGAGTGGTCGCAATCTCAAGGAACTCATCCGTTCCTGCGATCGGATACTTGATATGCCAGAAGAAGCCGTCCTGCTCCTCATGCTCAACCTCTGCATCTGAGAGGGCTGTCTTGCAGACCGGGCACCAGTTGATGATCCTTGATCCCTTGTAAATATATCCCTTCTCATACAGACTTATGAACACCTCTTCCACGGCTTTCGAACAGCCCTCGTCCATGGTAAAGCGCTCTCTGTCCCAGTCGCAGGATACGCCCAGCTTCTTAAGCTGTTCCTCGATGGTCCCGGCATACTCTTCCTTCCACTGCCAGGTCCTCTCAAGGAACTTCTCGCGTCCTAACTCCTTCTTGTCAATGCCCTCTTCCTTAAGCTGGTTCGTTACCTTCACCTCTGTGGAAATGGCGGCGTGGTCCGTGCCCGGCACCCACAGGGCGTTGAAGCCCTGCATCCTCTTATAGCGGATGATGATATCCTGCATGGTATTATCAAGAGCATGCCCCATGTGCAGCTTGCCCGTGATGTTCGGCGGAGGCATCACCGTCGTAAACGGCTTCTTGCTCCTGTCTGCTTCTGCGTGAAAATACTTGTTCTTACACCACTTCTCATACAGCTTTGGTTCAATTTCTTTTGGATTGTAGGTTGTCTCAAGATTCTGCCCCATGTACATTCCCTCTCTTTCCTGTAGTTAAATGTATCTGTCCTTTTCCTGTGTGTAAGGGCTCACCTGCTTTATTGAGGTATTAAAAAAACGCCCTTTACTGTGTAAAGGGCGATCGGATAAATCTAATCGCGGTACCACCTTTATTTTATATAGAAGCAATTCCTCACTCCTATATCTCATCATATTCTGTAACGGGAACGACTCCGGGATAACCTACGCTTCCTGCCAGTCTGCACTTCACTGACACCGGCAGTAAACTACAGTCTTAAAAAGGTTCAGCCATCCGGCTCCGAAGCTACCTTCCGCATCTCGATCCTTAAGTGTCTCTCAGCCTCCAAAACTTAACGGCCGTTCCATGTATCCGCTTAAGCCTTGCAGGACACTCTCTCTGTCAGGGTGAACTTATGCGTACTCCTCTTCTTCCATGCCTTTGCGCTATAAACTTGTTCTTTAAACTTTAAAGAGGATTATAGACATCAAAGAGAGGTTTGTCAAGGAGTTTAGGGAATTTTCAGAAAGTCTTAAGGTGTTATTATCATAACTCATCCAGCACACCGCCGACCATCCGCCAGTACGCCGCCTTCTCCGGATCTACCGGGACGAACTCTCCTTCGGAATAAAGCTTCGCAAGCTGTCTGGCGGCATATCCCTCGTCCGTCTCGCTTGCCTTCTCATACCACTCGATCCCCTTCTGGATATCCTGTTTTACTCCGATCCCCACAAGATACAGCTCGGCTGTCTTGGACTGTGCGTAGGCGTCCCCTTTCTCCGCCTGCCTGAGATGATTCTTGAACTCCGCTTTCTCCTGCCTGATCCGGCGCTTCTCCTGAAGCTCCGCCAACAGCTCGCCGGCCTCCTTATGGCTCTTTGCCGCCGCCTTCTCAAGCCATCTGATACACTCATCCTCATCCTTTTTGACACCATCTCCGGTATGATAGGCAAGGGCAAGCTGATACTCGGCATGGACATGTTCCTTCTCGGCCGCTTTCTTAAGATACCGGACGGCTTCCTTGGGATAGTTGTAGAATCCGTCCCCCTTGAGGCAGTACATTCCCATCTCATAATATCCGGACGCCGTGCTTGGATTCTTGATCCCTGCATCAAACCGCTCCTTCGCTTCCCGGATCTTATTCAGTACGTCGTCTGCCGTCCGCTTCGCAGACTCATCTCCCTGCTCCGCCATCTTCGACAGGAGCGCAAGGCCGGCTCCCGTATCCTGCTTCCCGTCCAGGCCGTAGAGGTAGGAATCGACCAGAGCATACTGCCCCCTCTGATCTCCCGTCGCCGCCGCCTTCTTCGCCCAGCTTAAGCTGAGCGTGTAGTTCTTCTTCACCTGCTCTCCTTCACGGTAGAAATGCATCATCTTAAGCATAGCAGGCACATATTCCAATCTCGCTGATTCACGGAACCATCTCATAGCCTGCTTGACGTCCTGTACCAGATCTACACTCTCTATCTGCCCTGCATTCTGCGCCTGCTGTGCGTCCTCACAAGGCTTCGTATCCCTTACCGCCTGCTCTCCGGTAAAATATAACTCTGCCGCCTGATACATGGCGGCGCTGTCGCCTGCTTCTGCCTTCCCAAGAAGCTCCTCAAAAGACTCTTCTGCCTGGTCCGTCCCGCCGGTCTTTTCGTCAGATCCGCCAGTCCCCTCACCGCCTTCATCTCCGCAGTCTCCTTCTTGCCCGGCAATTACCGGCTCTTCTTGTCCCTGGGCAAAATCCACCTCATCTTCGAGAATCAGATCCCCGGGCTCGCCGGACTGAGAGAATTCCGACAGCCAGCGTTGTTCTCTTGACTCCTCAGCTTCTCCTGATTCTTCAAATTCATCGACCGGGATAATCTCTATCGACAGATTGGAAGCCTCGTAATCCTCAGGCTTTTCACATTCACCCGGACTTGCACCTTCTGACGGCCTTACCGCTTCTATCGTAATCCCTGTGTATCCTGACAGCTTCTGCGCATCGTCCTGGCCAGCCGGCTCCTCTATAGCCATTATACCTTCCCCGGGGTTCTCGGGCGCGCCTTCTAAAGAACTCTCTGACGCGGCAGGTCCGTCTCCCAAAGGTCTCTTTAGCACAGCGGCGTCCCTGACAGATTCATCCGGCCGCACGGTTCTTAAGAAATCCTCCGCCGAATCCTCGAATACGGTCCTGTCCTCTGCCGTTCCTTTCTGATAACCCAAAGCTCTCATCTGCGCCACAGTCTCTGTGTTCTCTTTCCCCTGCCTCTTCTGCTCTTCTTCCTCATCCTTTACCGAATCCGCGGCTTCCTCGTCGTCTGCTTCATGTTCGTCTCTCTGCTTGATAATCAGCTTTAACACGTCCACAACATCCAGAAAAACAGATATATCCACATCCCGTGTACTGTCGTCCTTGAAGGTCAGCACACAACAGCTGTTATTCTCCTGTCTGACGGAGACCGATTTCAAAAACATCAGGCTGACCGCCCCTTCTTCCTTATATTTATCACTGTACAGATACCGTTCGGTAAGTAAGAATCCCGTCTTGCCTGACCGGAACACAGACGTATCCATAAGCGCGACCACTTCCTCCGGCTTCACCCCTCTTGCGTATCTCTCAATTGCCTGTATGATCTGCCTCTCCTTCAGATCCTTTGCCAGCTGAAATCCAAATGAATTCTTGCCGCGGTAATTCTCTACGGCATATTCGATCCACTGCTTCATATTTCCTCTCCCCTGTTTTGCAATGCCAAAAAGGCCTTCATCGTCTTTTGTTTTACTATTCTATCACATTTGATTAGTTTTTTCTACCTGTACAGCCAAATGATAGTGAATCCCGGTAACCAGTGTTATGCGGTATTATACCAGCCCAAGACTTCGCAGCACATACAGCCATCCCGTCAGCGTAAATGCGCTGAGCAGTGTCGTCAGCATAACGGCGCTCGAAGAGAGCACTCCCTCATGCCCCATATTCTTCGCCATTACAAAGCAGGTAACTGTAGTCGATGAGCCAAGCATGATCAGGATTGCGATCAGCTCCTCCCTCCGGAATCCAAACCACACGGCCGCCGGGAGAAAGAGCGCACAGAACCCGATCAGCTTGATCAATGAAGCCGTGACCGCCGCTCCTGCCCTGGCAAATGCTTTCCGGATATCAAAGGCTGCTCCCATGGCCATCAGCCCCATCGGCGTCGCCACTCCCGCCATATTGGATACAATCCGATCCAGCATCCGGGGCATGGGAAGCTTACATGCGGACCACAAAAGCCCCGCCGTGATCCCAAGGATGATCGGGTTCGTCACGACACCCTTCAAGGTCTTCACAGCCATCTTCTCACCTGACTTCTCCGCCCCCGGATTCGTGACGGAAAGGACCAGCACCGCCATTACATTGTACAGCGGAACACTACCGATGATCATAAGCGGAGCCATCCCGGAATCTCCGTAGATGTTCTGGATAAAGGCTATCCCGAGGATCGCCGCACTGCTGCGGTAACACGCCTGTATAAATTCTCCCTGTATAGACCTGTCCTTCCACAGAAATGATATGCCCGCCGATATCAGTATGCTGATCATCGTCACCACAAAACAGAACAGGACAAATAAAGGATCCCACGCCTCCTTAAAATCCACCGCCGCAAGATCTCTAAACAGCAGAACCGGCAGCGGCACCTTGAACACAAACTTATTCATCTTAGACGCAAACTCTTCGTCCATCCATCCAATCTTATGAAACAAAAGTCCCAGAACCATCAGCATGAACACCGGAACCGTGGCATTCAGGCTGAAAATCAGATTCTCCATATATTAAGCTCCCTTTCTCTTGGCATCAGATAAATCCGGCAATCTTCTCATATGCACGGTAAAGCTCCTCATATGATATCCGGCAGTTCGCCGGACTGGTGGAAGGCAGTACGGCCGCCTCTATTCCCGTCTTTGGATAGCAGTACCGCTTATACAACTGCGCCGCCTTCGTGCCGGTTGTGAATATGGCCTTTATATCCGCCGCATCCAGGATCCGGCTCATATCATTCGCCACCGGATTACGGATACTGCTGTCATCCGCTCCCCTGATCTCACAGCCCGCCAGCACATCCCATACCGCAATATGGTTTCTCAATGCAAGCGCGATCTTATCCTCCCGCGTCAGTGGCTGTTCTTCTTTGCATACGTCCGCGAGCACCTTCCAGAAACGGTTGCGCGGATGTCCGTAATAGAACCCTGTCTCCCGCGACTTCGGCGACGGCATCGTGCCAAGCATGAGGACACGCGACTCCTTATTGAAAATCGGATCAAAATCATGCACTACCTGTTCAAGCTCCATTGTTAAAAAAACTCCTTCCTCATACGCAATAAACACACTGATAACACAAACTTTCCATAATAATACGTTCTAATATTAAACAAAAGCTTTACACCCTGACCGTATTTTTGATACAATATAGACAGCAAAATAAACAGCAGCTATAGAAAGCAGGTGAAAATATGTCATCCGCAGCAGATATCATCAAGGATTACGTCAGCGAGTTCTCTAGGTTACAAGATTGGATGATACCGATTAAACAAGTCATGACCGGATGGAGCGCCGTCGTTCCATCCGGCAGAAAAATACCTCTTCCTGTTCATACAACTCCCCGCCCGGAAGCATCCTGTCTCCAAAATTCCTGACAGCATATTTAGTCAGGAAAATTTAAAATTCTCTGAATGGTCGTATGGATCAGCTTCTCCAGATCCGTAAGCCTCCACTCTGGCAAATTGTATTTTGCATGTCTTTCAAACCGGAAGTCCGATAATCTAATGAGATTCTTCCTGGTCTCTGTATCCAGGCACATCGCCGCAGTCTTAATCCAGTCGTCTCCAATGCGCGGGCCCTTCCTCCTCAAATACTCACCGCCATATTCAAACTCGCCTTCTTCCGCGTATGGAAGAAGTGAAATATTGTGGTCAAATAATGGCGCCATCCCGACAATCTCCTGCGTTCTGTTATCCACAATAAACCCGAAATTATTCTTATGCCTGTCCTCATTCAGGATCACGGCATCTATCACAAACATCCGTTTCACTCTGTCTTCCAGTCCGAATTCCCGCATTTTACGCAGTACATCTTTAAGTGTAGAACTTCTGGAATCAATCGCCGCATAAGGAAGATACCCATAATCCTCGGATGTAAATAAATCACACACTGAACAGATTCTTCGATTATGCGTCCTCAGACCATAGGCCACGAATTCGTCCGTAAAAGCTTTCACCAGCTGGCTTGCATAAAACTCCGAATAAGGTTCAAGGCCGGCATTTCTTGCACCTGAACTGCCCCTCTTCAGCATTCTGATCCGCTCTCCTTCACGAATCCAGCATTTGGCAAATGAACCGTCCGTACCATACTCCGGAGAGGTAGTACTCAGCTGTCTGCCGTGCAAACCGCCTTCAAATGCTGTCCTGGCAATTACTTCATTAAACGGATGTGTATATAATGACACATTTTTCCAGGACAACCCGCTGTCTATCCGCTTCACCCAAAAGGTATCCACCAGAGACAATGCATGGGAAATATCTAAAAATCCCTGTAAGGTATCACATCCGCTCAGGCGCAGTAACTCTTCTATATTCTCTCTTTGCTTTGGCGCCCGTCTGTTTATGATAAAACTGTCCAAATTACCAAACCATTCTGGCAGCTTGACAAACTGCTTTATGATCGTTATATCATCGTATAAAGTATCTACCTCAAATTCTGCAATCTCTACATCCTTATTAAGCAGAACATATCTTATCGTTCGTTCTCCTGTAAGATCAATCTCTTTACCGGACATCTCTCCATCCCCCTTCTGCATACGCCTCTTGCCAGGGCCCTGCCTCCGTCAGCGCTCACATCTGATATACTGTAAGTATAACAGTTTCATCTCCAAAAGACAATGCAAAAAAGACATCCGAAAGTTACTTTTTCTTGACACCGCAAAATTTGTATTCTATGATGTACAGGTATTCTGAGATTTTAACAAAAAAGCACAGTTAGGAGCTGACATATTATGCTGTATTTAAGACAGTTCTGTATCATCCTGTTTGTCTCATTCCTGGGCGAACTGCTGTATGTGATAATTCCTCTTCCAATCCCCGCAAGCGTCTACGGTCTGGTCCTCATGCTCGCCGCCTTGTGTACGGGGATCATCCGGTTAAACCAGGTTAAAGAAACCGCCGGCTTCCTGATCGAGATCATGCCGGTGATGTTCATCCCTGCCGCGGCGGGGCTCCTTAACTCCTGGTCTTTACTACGGCCAGTCTGGCTTCCCTTTATTGTGATCACGCTCGTTTCTACTGTCATAGTAATGGGGGTAACGGGACAGATAACACAGAGAATGATTCAAAAAGATATGAAGAATGGAGAAAAAGATGAAAGAATTTCTGGTTGATTCCGCATTTTTCGGAGCTGTATTAAGCCTTGCGGCCTATGAAGCAGGAGTACTGATCAAGAAAAGATTCCGGCTTGCCCTCTTTAATCCCCTTCTGATCGCAACAATAGCGGTCATAGCGGTACTGGCAATCCTGAAAGTAGAATACAGACACTATAATGAGAGCGCCAAATATATAAGCTATCTGCTGACTCCTGCCACCGTCTGTCTGGCAGTTCCCCTCTACCAGCAGATAGAACTGCTCAAGAAGAATCTGAAGGCTGTAATCGGAGGGATCACCGCCGGCGTGCTGGCAAGCCTTCTTAGTATCTTCCTGCTGGCAAGATTATTTTCTCTGAGCCACGAACAGTATGTAACCTTACTGCCCAAATCCATCACCACAGCGATCGGAATGGGCATCTCAGAAGAGTTGGGCGGGATCCAGACCATAACCGTCGCCGTCATTATCATCACAGGGATCTTCGGAAATGTTACGGCGGAATTTATCTGTAGATTCTTCCGGATCCATAACCCAGTTGCCAGAGGGCTTGCGATCGGGACAGCTTCCCATGCCATCGGCACGGCAAAAGCTATGGAGATGGGCGAAATTGAAGGCGCCATGAGCAGTCTTGCCATAGCCGTGGCAGGTCTTCTGACTGTTCTTGGAGCCTCCGTTTTTGCCGTATTGATATAAAAAGATTAACTATTTACACAACCGCTTCAATGAGTATCTTGTCCCGCAGTCTGATTTCATAGACGCCGGCCTGCTTCTTACGATTGAAATTAAAACTGAGCATATAGCCTGTACGCAGGCCATAATCATCCAGATATCCCTCCAGTTGAAGCTCGCCTCGGGAATTGTACTCATTTCCCCGCCACACCTTAGTCTCAATCACAAACTGCTCGCCCCGGTAGTCCACTATGATATCCGTCCTTCCAAGGCTCCGAGTGCGTGCCTCCACATAGTAATTCCCTGTTCCATTGATGATCGGGCGCAGATACAATAGAAAATACCTTCTCCCTTCTTCCTCCAGAAATGTCTCCCCGCAGTTTCCATACAGTTCATGAAAATGCTGAACAAACTTTTCCAGTACCCTGCGCATATCCAGATGTCCGTCCCTTACAAACAGGTTCCTGTCCTGAAGAGATGCCTTATATATATCGGATTCATCCATTTCATCAAGAGAGAGAAAATAATTGTACAGAAGTGTGTCAAAAATGCGGTTTGCAGGAATCACGCGTCCTTCCTCATTTCGAACAAATCCAAACATAAGCGCAAGGTTCACCATCTGATTCGCCGGATTATAAGTAATCGTCTTTCCAAAGAAAAGAAGCTCTTTGAGCATCCGTTCAAGTCTGGGATAATCCACCAGCTTACTGGTCAGTGATTCAAACAATGTATTATTATCCAGAAGAAGCAGACGCACCGTCTCCAGAAACCCGTCCTTCGTCCACGCCCTCTTACAGTCAGACGCATCCCCGCTGCCGGCCTTTTCATCCATCATCTTACACAAGCGTGATACCAGATACGGGTAACCATGAGTATAATCATAAAGGAATACCGCCATCTCATCCGTATCCATTCCTGTCCTGTAATCCGCTTCATATGCATTCAACATCTCCCTTATCCCATCTCTGGACAGTTCCATATCTACATCAAAATCTGCCGCTATATTCCATGGACTGTTTGTTTTATGTTCCTCATCCGGGCGAAGCTTCCTCCTCAGATTCTTAATATCATATACCCCGGCAAGGATCACCGACTGAAATGCATACGTACCTTTCGTCTCTCTTTCAAGATAACAGCTTCGCAATTGCGCAAGGAAATCCAGAAACACCTGATTGTTTGACGCATTATCCACCTCGTCAATGATAAGAACAACCGGTCTCGTACTGATCTCACAGACCTCGGTCAAATACTCAAACAAATCTATAAGATCAAAATCTTCATCCTTTTTTCCAGAGACTTCCTTCATACGCTCCATAAGTCCGGCCGTCTTTTGCGTTCCTGCTTCCCGTCGTCTCAACTCTCTTAAAAAAACTCTTAAAAATGCCTGAGAAAATACGCTCTCATTCCGGAAAGATGCGCTTCCAAGCAATTGGAAATCAAGTCTGACCACAAGATATTCCTCTTTCAGGGCCTCATCCAGCAACGCCAGCGTAGTCGTTTTCCCATACTGCCTTGCACGATTTATCGTAAAATACGCCCCCGCATCAACCATCCGCTGTATCTGCGCGATACGCTCTGTGAGGTCTGTCATATAGTGTTTTGCAGGTATGCACGGTCCTGTCACATTAAATATCTTAGCCATGATCCTCCCTCTTTCAATTATCTTCCTTATATAAAGTATAATAATCAGAATCCATATTATCCATCATCTGGCCAAACCATCTCTTTGCATCATCTAACGCCTTATTATAGATAATAGGCGCCATATTCTGCTCGAACAGCTCCAGAATCTGCATCTGTTCGATCATCCCGATCTCTTCTCCCCGGACGTCCAGATAGAAGGCTTTGATCTCTTCATTCAGCTTCTCTTTCTGTGCATCCGACAGTTTTATCTGTGATAAAGGCTGTCTCTTTCTCATAACTGCCGCCCCCTTAAGCTTTCTTCTCATCTTTCATCCATTTCCGGATGATCCCCACCGTCTATTGAATTGCCAATCCAGGCTCTCCGCTGATAATGAACCCCACATCTTCTGCCGAACCGCCTGCATCAAGCTTACCATTATAATCAACAGATGATATACGAAGGACGCCTCCATCCACAGCATATTGCCCGTTCCAGCTGTCCGACAGGGCAATATCACCGTCAAATTCCAGCTCTGTTGTCCAGCTCTTAAATGGCTGTCCGGAAATGTTCTTCACCGTAAGCGTATACTGATAGAAAGTCCGGCCGTCCGCTTCCCAGCTGTTGGCAAGTACGGCCGTCACCTCTGTCTCTTTGCTCTTTATAACCTTGCTCTGTCCATTCTCTGCCGTCTCGCCGCCGGCGCTTTCATCGCCGTCACTCGAAGCTTCGCCGTCCGCATCCCGTTTCTTGCCGTCCGCGCTCTTTCCTTCTGTCAGCATCCCATAAAGCCACCTTCCGGAGTCACTCAGGTCTTCCTCCGTAAATCCAGAGACCTTATCCACCGAACTTCGAAAAACAGCAGAGGTCTCCTCCTTGTTGGAAAGGTTCCACGCCGCACAGCTTACCTTGTACTCGTCCATCACCTGCATCCAGGCATCGGCCTGCGCCTCATCAATCCCTCCGTTACCGCTGGCGTCGCAGATCCCGTATTCCGTCACGAATACCGGAATGCCTGCATCTATGGCGGCAGTCATCGTATTTCGTAAGGAATCCGTATGTGTCGCCGCATAAAAATGCAAGGTGTACATGATATTATCAAAGCCCTCAAGCGGATCTGCCGCCGCCTCGTTCACATACTGGGACCAGTTGGGCGTCCCCACAATGATCACCGCATCCGCATCATTGGCACGGATAACCGGGATGACCTCGTTTGCATAGGACTTGATCTCAGCCCACGAAGTCCCGCCGTTCGGCTCGTTACAGATCTCGTAGAGTACATTGTCACAGCCGGCAAATTCCTTCGTCATCTCGTCAAAAAACGCAAGCGCCTCTGCCTTATGAAGGTTCGGATCATTGTCAGACAGGATATGCCAGTCCACGATCACATACATGTCCTGTCTGGCCGCGTATTCCACACCGCGCCGGATCAGCTCCTTTAACTCTTCCTTATTGCCGTCCGTGCAGTACCCGCCCGACTCCGCCGTATACATGGCGAGACGAATCAGGCTGGCATTCCACTCCTTACGCAGTTCTCCAAACAACTCCTCGTTGACATACTGCGGAAACCACGCCAGGCCATGGGTACTGATCCCCTTAAGCTGTACGGCCTCTCCCTTCTCGTCCACAAGCTGTGTACCACGGACCGACAGCCTGCCGTTGACGGAAGGCGCCGGGGTATCTGAATTTCGTTCCTCTTCCACCTGTTCCTTTTCAGACTTCTCTGCCTTCTCTTCCTTCTGCACATCTCCCGTCTGTCCGGGATCCTCCGGCTTCTGGCAGGCGGAAAAACAGCATACGGCCGCTAAAAGGATACATAGAAACTTAACCTTCATCTATATTACTCCTCGTAACTGCACAAGAATTCTGCGATCAGTTCTATACAATTCTCCACGTCCTTCATGTCAGCCACTTCTGCCGGAGTGTGCATATACCGCAAAGGAATGGATACAAGAACCATCGGAACACCCTGTCCGGAGAAATGTATCTCATCTCCGTCTGTATAGGTAAGCGCGCCGGCCGCTTCTATCTGGACCGGAATCTCCCTGTTATCAGCGCAGGTCTTCATCCTGTCGTTCAGCTTCTTCGTGACGATCGGACCATTACAAAGAACAGGCCCGCCTCCAAGCTTCACGACTCCGGCCTCTGCCGTCTCCTTATCGCCGTAGTCACTGCAATAGGTTACGTCTGTCACAACTGCCAGGTCCGGCCTTATGCGCGAAGCACACCAGTAAGCGCCGTTTTTGGTCGTCTCTTCTCCCACCGTGGACGCGGCATACACGCCTGCCTTACACCCCTTTTCCTTCGCGCGCCTGAGCGCTTCCATAATAATGAAGACGCCCAGCCTGTCATCCAGCGCCCGGGCGGTAAACCGATCGTTCATCATCTTACGGATATGGGTGTCCAGCACCACCGCGTCTCCAAGCGACACCTGCGTAAGCGCCTCTTCCTTCGTCGACGCTCCGATATCTATCAGGAAATGCTTTGCCTTAAGCTCTTTATTATCGAATGTCTCCCGTCTCGCCTCGACAACTCCATAGACCAGCTTATCCCCGGCACATATCTTTACCTGCTGTCCCGGGTAGGTGAAAGGAATGATCCCTCCCCTGCTCACTACCTGAAGACGGCCGTTCTCCGTCACATTCGAAACAACCGCGCCAATCTCATCCGCGTGCGCGGACAGCATGATCTTCCTGCCGCTCCCCGGATTCAACACGCATACCACGTCCCCGATCTCATCCTCACGTATCTCTTGCGCATAATCTTTCATATATGCCTTTACAACCTCCTGCACCGGCTCCTCACAGCCGGATACAGAAACCCCGCTCAACAGATCTTCCAAAAAGCGCTCATTCATATCTTTCCACCTGTTACTGTTTCCCTTAAAAACAGCATCCCTTCTGTTATTATTCTTCTACCCTGCCTACGCTGTCTCTGACGATCAGCTCCGTAGATACAGAGACCTGTATATTGATCCTTCTCTCCTGCTGGATCAGCTCTGCTAACATCTGCACAGCCCTGCGCCCCATAAAATTCATATGGACATGCACTGTCGTAAGGGGCGGCGTAAGATACTTTGCCATGGAAATATCATTAAAGCCCACCACGCTGATATCTCGGGGGATCAAAAGCCCGCATTCCTGGATCGCACGATAGCATCCCACCGCAAGAGAATCATTTGCCGCAAATACGGCTGTGGGACGCTGTTCTTCCTCCAGAAGCTCCTTCATAAGCCGGTATCCGTGGCGCGGGGTATATCCGCCAATCTTAATACAGGATTCGCACAGCGCCCCTCTCTCCTTAAGGAAGCTCTGATACATAGTAAGCCTCGAATCCGTGATCTCCTCTCCGTCTGAATCCAGATCGCGCCCCCCTATGAAGCCGATCCGCCGGTGTCCCTGCCCCCACAGGTACTCCATCACCTGGATCACGGACTGCCTGATATCCGTCAAGATGGAATCCCCGGTACTGCGGTTTCCGGACGCGTCTACATAGATGTGCGGCTTCTGCATCCCGTCGATCTTCAAAACGGTCGTCTTGCTGAACGTCCCCAGACAGATGATCCCGTCCACTGCGGCGAACCGCTCTATATTATCCTCAATACTCAGAGGAACCCTTTTGAAACCATTCTCCTCTATCTCTTTTTCAATGGCAATCCGTACTGCCAGATAAAACGGATCTTCCAGTTCCTCCTCCGGCGAATAGGAACAGATAACGCCCAGCTTCAGCCTGCGTCTGCGCTTCTTCTTCTCCTTCATATGGTATTCGAGCTGTTCCGCCGCCTCGAATACCTTCTTCTTCGTCTCTTCCTGTACGTTCAGCGTCTCATCATAATTCAGCACTCTGGACACTGTTGCCACAGACACCCCCGCCAGTTCGGCAATATCTTTAATCGTTGACATTCTATACGCTCCATATAATATATAATTTATAACCGCCCTGCATATTTGCATATCCGCCGTATAATCACAGTAATTCTAACATATTTACTACTGCTCCGCAATAGAATATGCAGGGGTGTTATTTCTTATATATTAAATAGCCGTCTATTCTACTACCGTCCTAAGCTCCGAGAAGGAAGCCAGATTCCACGTGGCAAGCCCGCAGGAAACCGCGTCTCCTACTGCGGCACACTCCATGCCTCCCGCTTTTGCGGCCTCAAGACCGGCTTTTGCGTCCTCCACCACAAGACAGTCTTTGGGGTTCTCCTCAAGAAATTGCGCCGCCTTTACAAACACCTCCGGATCCGGTTTGGAGTGTGTGATGTTATTCCCGTCGGACACGGCGTCAAAATAGTCTCCCAGTCCCAGCTGTCCCAGGATAAATCCCGCATTTTTGCTGGAAGAGCCTATGGCAAGCTTAAGCCCTTTTTCCCGCAGGGCAGAAAGCGTATCCCTCACCTCGTCCGGCAGATCTTTTGGCGTCATGTTCTTTAGAAGCTCTTTATAGACCTCGTTCTTCTTTGTTGTGTATTGTATCTTCTCCTCCCCGCTCATTACACCGTCGAAACGTTCCAGTATAATCTCGAAGCTCTCCATACGGCTTACCCCGCGCAGGCGGTGATTGATGGTTTCATCAAAGTAGATCCCCAGCTCGTCCGCCACCTGCTTCCATGCCATATAGTGGTATTTGTCCGTATGGCAGATAACACCGTCCAGGTCAAAAATGACTGCCCGATATCTCATACCGATCCCTCCTTATTTATTTTCTGCAAAATTATCTTATTATCTTTATTGCGCCTTCTTCTGCGCCTTCCTCACTTCGCCGTTGACAAGCACCTCCGTCTCTTCTCCCGTAAGAACCGTTACCTTCACCTCCCGCGCTTCGTCGATGTCTATCTGAAGCCAGCCTGCGGGACAATGGATCCGAAAAGACAGTCCCTTCCACTCTTCGGGAAGCTTCGGATCAATATGGAGCCGTCCGGCGTCGTCCGTCCAAAGCCCTGCAAATCCAAACACAACCGTCTGCCATACTCCGCCTGCATTTGCCGCGTGGATTCCTTCTCTTGTATTTCCCTGCAAATCCACCAGATCAAGGAAAGCGGCCCGCCTCAAATAACGGTATGCCCTGGAAGGATCACCCACCTTAAGCCCCATGATCGCGTAGATGCTCGGACTTAAAGAGGAACCGTGCATGGTGCGCTTCTCATAATAACTGTAGTTAAGCTTCATGGTTTCCTCATCAAATTCTTCTCCGAGAAGATGCAGGAGCATCACTACATCCGCCTGCTTGATAATCTGAGTTTCACTGGTTTTTGTGGTTTTCAGGATTTCCGGCCTGATGGGCCAGTCGTTTTTGTCATACTTCTCTATCAGTACTTCCTTAAGGTCAAAGTATCCCTCAAACTGCTCTAACAGCTGGGTGCCTTCTTTCCGGGGAAGATAGATTTTCGCCTGTACCTTATCCCAGGATGCGATCTCTTCCTTTGTAAGACCGATCTTCTCTGTCAGACGCGCATATTCTTCCCCGTGTTCCCTTCTCAGCATTTCTGCCAGCGCGGTTACATAGCGCAGATTCCATCTTGCAAGATAATTCGTGTAAACATTGTTATCTACCGGCTCATGCCACTCGTCCGGCCCTGTCACCTGGCGGATCTCATAGCGGTCCTTTTCCTCTATATACTGGCACCGGCTCATCCAGAACCTGGCCGTTTCCATAAGGATCTCCGCCCCCATCTGAAGAAGGAAATCTGTATCCTTCGTGATCCGCACATAATTGGCAATGCCAAACGCCACCGCGGCCGTCACATGATGCTCATAGACCGCAACATAACACCGATAACAGGTTCCGTCCGGCTCGATGGTCCAGTCCGGGCACTGCTCTGTCCCGTCGTCCGCAGACTCCCACGGATACTGCGCGCCGCGGTAACCGTTCCCCGATGCATTTCCCCTTGCCGCATCCAGAAGATGGTATCGGTAGGTCTCCAGATTGCGGGCTTTCTGCGGAAATGTATAGGCAAAAAACGGAAGCATGAAAAGCTCGGTGTCCCAGAACGCATGTCCTCCATACTCCTCGCCGTGAAGAAGCTTCGCCCCGATATTCACGCGGTCGTCTGATTCACTTGCCGTACTCATCAGATGGAATATGTTGAAACGGATGGCCTTGTTAAGCTCTGCATCTCCGTCAATCCGGATGTCCGCCTCCTGCCAGAGCTTCTCATAGCATCGTCTGTGTCCATCAAACTCTGCCTCAAAGCCTGTCTTTAGGAAATCCTTCATCTCCTTCTGGACGGTCTCCTTGAGTACTTCTTTTGCCGCCTCGCGCTCCGTATAGATGACCGCATATTTGGTAAGCTCGGTCGTCTCGCCCTCACACACATCAAAATCAAGGAATTCCACAGCCTGTTCGCCAAAATCATGGAACACGCTTGTCTTAATAACGTCCTCTCCTTCCCGGACTGCCCGGATACAGGTCCCGCAGCCCTCGTGGAGATGATCGTCTCTTGTCGCCGCCTCCAGATAGGCGCCGCTTTCATTAAGCGCTTCATTGGCGGTCAGATACGTATGCTTCACCTTGAATCTGGGCGCGTCGCAGAAGTTGATGACCGTACCGTCAATGATATTCTCCACTTCGATGATCCCGCTGTAATTCAGCGGTGTCACATACAGCTTAACCGCCATCCGGTGTACATGCTCCCGGCTTATGAAGCGCACGCTCTCAACCTTCGTCTCCCGCCCTTTCCGGTCGCGCAGGCAGACACTTTTTACAAGAGCCGCCCTTCGCATGTCGAGCGCGCGCGTAAAGGAGAGGATCTCGCAATTCTCTATCCCGATCAATTCTTTCTCCACGTAAAGCCTGAGCATAAGCCAGTTAGGCATGTTCGCCAGCTCCCGCATGAATGTCTCTGATTTGTCAAAAACGCCGTTGATATACGTACAGGGAATACTTCTTGCCGTACCCTCCTCATGACTTCCCCTCGTGCCAAGATACCCGTTGGTCAGGCAGAAGAGGCTCTCATATCTTAGATTCTCCTCCGGCTTATATTCCTCCTGCACCACCAGCCATTCATCACTGCTGAGAAATTCCTGTAATCTATCTGAAAATTGATTCTTCATCGTATCCCTCACTTTCGTCTCCTTCCCCTAATCCTGATACCTGCGGACGGCCTCCTCCTGCTCACGGCCGTTCTCAACGACCTGAAGCCGGAACGCCATCGCAAAATCCTCTCGTCTGACCTTATACGTTTCAAGCTGTTCTTCCCCGCAGCTGTTGCTTCCAAGCCCGGACTGCCTGTAATCCAGATGGATGATAATATCCTCTGCCTGTTCAAGCTCAAAAGTATGAGACGCCTTCTCCAGGGCCTCATCCGTATAATTGGAGAGGTTCAGTCCCAGAGGATTCCTCATCGTACAAAGAAGCGTCCTTTTTCCGTCTCCCACGCCAAACCAGCGGACGTCCTCCCGGTGGCCGTTTTCCTGCGGATAGACATAATCTACGCCCATCGCGTCTACACTGCTCTTATAGACGCCCATCCGGCACGCCTGTCTGCTGTCCGGGTAATTCTCTCCGGGCCCCATGCCTTCCCAGATTGTATGCTGAAGCTTTTTATTTCCCCGCATCTTAATCCCAAGACGCGGAAGGAACTCGGGCTCAAGCTTTCCTCTCTGGACTTCTCTGGCATCCAAACGCACCTCCATATGACCGCACGGATAAATGACATACTCATAAGTACAGTCATATCCCCAGGACTGGTTCAGGCATCCGAAGTATTTGCTGATCGTAACGGTTACCTTATCCTCCTGCTCCGCGAAGGAAAATCCGGCGTTCTGCTCGCTGGATCTCTGGATAAAATACTTATTCATCCAATCCTCTTTCTTGTACATATCATTATCTATCGTCGCGCGGTAGACCGTCATCTGCGGTCCTTCTGTCAGATACTCTGTATCCCCGGATGTGATAGACAGAAGTTTTCCAAACACTGTGTGGAACTTGACGCAGAGCTGTTCATTTTCCACCGTAAGGACGCCTTCCTTTTCCGTGGTTCTAAGCTTCTCCCCGACAGGACGTGCTGTAAACAATACCTTCTTTTCCTGAAGCTCAAACTGTACATGTGAGATCTCGTGCCCTTTCCCGGCATAAGGAACCGCTTCTTTTTCCCTGACGGACAAATTCAGATAATAGCTGACATTTGCCTCCGGCTCAAATTCCTCATAAGGGATGACCAGCCTCTGGCTCTCTTTCGGCTCTGCCTTTAGCGTCTCGATCACGCCCTCGCGGATGACCTTCCCACCGCCTTCCACCTGCCACAGAAGATACAAACCCTCAAGGGAACGGAAGGTATAATAATTTTTAAGCTGTATTTCCCGGTTCTTTCCTTCTACACGGGTAACCTCAACCGGCGCGATCACCTGCTTATATTCCAGAAGCGCCGGGGAAGGGGTGCGGTCCGGCATCAGAACTCCGTCGATACAGAAGTTCTTGTTGGTTGGGAAATCCCCATAATCGCCGCCATACCGGTAATATGTCTGGCCGTCCTTCTCACTATAGATCCCGTGGTCATACCATTCCCACAAAAATCCGCCTTGCAGGCGCTTATACTTGCGGTAAAGCTTCTGATATTCCGTCAGTCCTCCCGGCCCGTTGCCCATAGCGTGTCCGTATTCACACATCACATGGGGTTTATTCTGCTTCACATCCGTTACCGCAATCTTCTCAAGAGGTTCAAGCCTTGTGTACATGGTGGAGTACACATCCGTCACCTCAGCCTCAAAATCTCCTTCATAATGGATCAGCCTGGTACTGTCAAGCCCGCGTATCGCCGCCGCCGCGCTTCGGAAATTACAGCCGAAGGAAGATTCATTTCCCATGGACCACATGATAATGCCGGGGTGATTCCTGTTCTGCTTCACCATGCGCACGCTCCGGTCCACATACGCCTTCTCCCAGGACGGATCGTCTGTGATCCAGGTATAATTTTCCACCCACTCAAAGCCGTGGCATTCCAGATCCGCCTCGTCGATCACATAGAGCCCGTACTCGTCGCACAGATCGTAAAAATACCCGTTTGCCGGATAGTGGGAACAGCGCACCGCGTTGATATTGTGCTGTTTCATAAGTATAACGTCGTCCTCCATCTGCTCACGGGTGACTGTGCGTCCCTCTTTCGGGTTATAATCGTGGTGGTTGACTCCGTTGATGAGAAGGACCTTGCCGTTCACACAGAAATTATGGTCGATGATCTCCACTTTGCGGAAACCGGTACGCACACATACCTCATGCTCCCCGGCGGACACATACAGCTCATAAAGCCTCGGCGTTTCTGCCGTCCATGTTTCCACAGACAGAAGCTCTCTTTCGATAAAGACCGCGCCGTTCTTCGTCTCAAAAGAGCCGTCCGCGGCCGTTTCCCCGTCTCTGCACAGCCTCCATGTACCTGTACAGGCGTCCGTTTTTGTGTGTATTCTGACCTTTAGTATTCCATTGATATAATCAGCATCCAGATCCCCTTCTGCCTGAACATCCAGAATGGCATCTTTCGGCTCGTTGATCAATTCCACATCCCGGAAGATGCCGGACATCCACCACATATCCTGATCCTCTAAGTAGGTACCGTCAGACCATTTGTATACGCGGACTGTAATATCGTTCTCTCCAACGCATACCAGGCCGGTAATATCATACTCTGCCAAAAGCCGGCTTACTTTCCCGTAGCCGGCATGTACTCCGTTCACCCAGACGTCATATGCGCTGTCTACTCCGTGAAATCTTAAAACGGTATCGTTCTTAAGCCATTCTTCTGTCAGTATAAAGGTTCTTTTATAGATCCCGGTCGGGTTTTCCGAAGGCACGTAAGGCGGATTTACCGGGAACAGATAGAGAACATCTGTATAGTGCATCCGGTCATATCCCCTTAACTGCCAGACGGATGGGACATCTATCGTATCCCATCCGTCTATGTCTGCCTGCTTATTCATAAACCCTTCCGGAGAAAGTTCGGGAGCCTCCCTGTATAAAAATTTCCATTCGCCGTTAAGCGTAAGTCTTGCGGAAGAATCCCGGTAAAACGAAGTACGAGCTTCTCTTCTGCCTATTTGTTCCAGTTGATGGTCCTCCCATCTTTTTTTCACCCGCGTCATAATATTTCTCCTTTCATGAACTTCACTCCGTTCATTTGGGAACGGGGGATGAGACGCCCGTCAACAGCGGCGCATTCCCCCGTTCCAAACTTCCGTTGCTTTATTTGATCGAACCGCTGGTTCCTTCTACGATATACTTCTGGGCAATGATGAATATGAAGATCGGCGGGATGATCATGATGATCGTTATACAGAGCATCGGGATGATCTGTGTCTCATGAACGCCCTTGAAGGCCGCAAGACCAAGCGCAAGCGTGTATTTGCTTCTGTCTTGCAGGAAGATCAATGGTCCGAGGTAATCGTTCCATACGCTGATCATATTCAATACGCCGACCAGTATCAGAGAAGGCTTCAGTATCGGCATAAATATTTTCCAGTAGATCTGGAAGGCATTCGCGCCGTCGATGCGCGCCGCCTCTTCGAAGTCTCTTGGCACACCCATCAGGAACTGGCGCATCAGGAAAATATAATACGCAGAACCGAACCATGCCGGGATGATGAGAGGCTTCAGGGTGTTGATCCACCCGAACATCTTGAATTCCATGTACTGCGGGATCATCGTTACGTCCCACGGGATCATCATGGTCGACAAAAGTATCATGAACAGGATATTTTTGCCCTTGAAGTTAAACCGTGCGAATCCGTATGCCACCAGCGAGCAGGAGATCACCTGTCCCACCGTGGTCCCTACAGTTACGAGAATTGAATTCCACAAAAATGTTCCGAAGGGCTGTGCGTTCCACGCGTCTGTAAAGTTCTGCCACAGCCATTTTGCCGGAAACAGCTTCGGCGGGTAAGCGATCGCCTCTGTCTCTGTCTTAAACGCCGTAAACAGCATATAGACGAACGGTGACAGGAAATAAAGTGCCATCAGCCCCAGCAGGATATAAATAATAACTTTTGATACTTTAGACATCTTCATCACTGCCTACCCCCTTTTCTTCTTTTTCTGCACGCCGCCTGCTTCCGTCTCATAGAATACCCATGTGGAAGAGGACTTGAATACCAGCGCGGTCAGACACAGGATGATCACGAACATTACCCACGCATTGGCGCTTGCGTATCCCAGTTTATGGTGCTTAAATGCATTGTTGTATGTATAGAGTCCGTAGAAATAGGTTGATTTCAGCGGACCGCCTCCTGTCAGCAGCATGACCAGCGTTACCTGCTGGAAGGAGCTGATGATAGAGGTGATCAGGTTAAACAAGATCGTCGGTGTGATGATCGGCAGTGTAATGCTGAAAAACTGCCTTGCCGGGTTCGCGCCGTCTATGGCCGCCGCCTCGTACACGTCAATTGGAATATTCTTGATATCCGTATAGAAGATCAGCATCATACTTCCAACTCCGAAGGCGCTGGCTATGATCACCGCCAGGATCGCCCACGCCGGATCCACCAGCCACTTAGGGCCCTCTATACCGATCAGGGACAGCAGGTAGTTCAGCACTCCGTAATCTCCGTTCAGTATCCATCCCCAGAGAATGGATACCGCCACGCCGGAGATGACCGTCGGAATGTAGAAAATCGTCCGGAACACCTTTACACCCCTTACCGGCTGTGTGATCAGCATCGCAAGAAACAATGCGATCACCATGTTAAGCGGTACGAATATCGCCGCATATTTCAAACTGATGGTCAGTGACTTAAAGAACTGCTTGTCACTTGTAAACATCTCCAGATAATTGCCAAGCCCGACAAATTCCGGATCTGCCGTCAGAGGCCAGTTAAAGAAACTCATGATCAGCGAGAATATCAACGGGCCGATCGTAAATACGAGGAAGCCGATGATCCATGGTAATATAAAGAAATACGGCGTCGCTCTTTTTAGCACTTTTTTCTGCTTCATTCCTTCATCCCTCCTGTCAGGGTTCGTTTTACTGCTGTGCCGCCTCGTCTAACACTTCTGCCGGATCTTCCATCGCACTTGGGTTAAATACTCTCTCGAAGGAAAGCGACAGGTTCTCTGATAACTCTGACCAGCTCTCATAGATAAAGCTTGCCGGTGTATATTCTGAGCTCTGCTCAAGCATGGTGTAGAACGGTGCATATTCCGGCTGTTCCATGATCCCTTCCGACTCAACGACAGAGTACAGCACCGGAAGCTCCATACCGATTCTTTCCTTGTTCATCTCTTCGCTTGTCCAGAACTTAATAAATTCCCATGCGGCCTCTTTGTTCTTGCTGTCCTTTGACATGGAGATCCCGGATGAGCTTAAGATGCTGACAGACGGCTGTTTGTCAAAGGAAGGAATATTTACAACACCGAAATTCACTCCGTCTTCCTTAAGCGTATTGATCGACCAGGAACCGTATACATACATTGCCGTATTTCCTGAACGGAACTCATCTGTACCGCTTTTTTCTGTCGCCACTGCGTACTCGTCCTTTTCCATCTCCTGGAACATCGCAAATACTTCCTTCGCCTCGTCAGAGTTCAGGTTACCCTCTAACTCGCCGTCCTCATTCACGTATGCCGTCCCGTTGCTCCACAGATACATCTCATAATCATATGGATCCGGCTTCATCTGGAAGGAAAAGCCCTTCTTACCGTCACATTTCTCCGTGATGGTCTTGGCCGCTTTCTTTACATCATCCCAGGTCCAGTCGTTGGTCGGCTCGGCAATCCCCGCTTCTTTGAAGATGTCCTTGTTGTAGAACAATGCGTGGGTTGTAAATCCGATCGGGATGCCGTAGGTGCTTCCGTCATAGGAATTGTAGTTCCACAGCGTATCATAGAAGTTATCCTTATAGTCTCCACCCTCACCCTCTATGTAAGAATCCAGCGGCTCAAGTCCTCCCGCATATGCCGGGTAGTTCCACATATACATAACGTCAGGCATGTCGTTAGATCCCATTCCGGCGCTGATCTTTGTGTCGAACTCACCGCCGTAAGCCTCTAAAGTTACCTCGATGTCGTCATGCTCCGCATTGAACTTGTCAACCGTTGCCTGCTGTGCGTCCACATCCTCCGCTT
>CAJTRO010000022.1:0-25393 GCA_910579015.1 uncultured Dorea sp.
TAAATGAAAAAGTCTTTTAATCCCCCATCTGAGATGGGGGAACAGGCAAAGCCGTAGCGGTGCGTGGAGTATAAAAACTCCTATGCTATAATGATATTGGTTTCGCAGGCCATATCAAAAGCATAGGAGGTATCCAAAATGGATAATCAAAGTATAACACACACAAGATGGAATTGCACCTATCATATTGTTTTTATACCGAAGTATAGAAGAAAGATAATGTATGGAGAAACCAAAAAAGATTTGGTTGCAATCATCAAGAAGCTGTGTGAGATGAAACAGGTGGATCTAATTGATGGGCGGGTATGCAAGGATCATATTCATATGTATGTTGCAATACCGCCGAAGATAAGCGTATCGGAATTCATGTCATATCTGAAAGGGAAGAGTACGCTGATGCTTTTTGACAGGCATCCGGAGTACCGAACAAAATGGGGAGACAGGCATTTCTGGGCGCGAGGATACTATGTTTCGACAGTAGGGAATGTAAACGAAGAAACGATTTTGAAATATATTCAGGAACAGGAAGAGAACGACAAGCTGGAGGACGGAAGAAAGTAGGAGAGCCTTCTTTAGGAGGCAACCAGTAAAAATGGTACTGCGAAATCCCGCCTCTGGCGGAACCAGAGAAATACCCCGGAGGGGTTAAAGTTAGACCCCCATTTGAAATGGGGGTTGCTAATTAGAATCATTAATACTATATCATAAAAACAGATACATGTCCAAAGTGTAGATAGTCCAGTTTGGGTACGAGCACGCTTTCTATCATTATACTTGGTTAACAGGAAAATAAAAAGAAAATTTTGAAAATTGTAAGTATTCACTAAAATACCATATATAATTTTGTGGATTATTAGGGGTTGAGTGTTAAAAAGAAACATGTTACCATAAATACAACAAATTCGTGCACGAGCACGATAATATGCACAGAGAAAGGAATGAAAAAATGAAGTTTGGAACACTGTATTCATACTGGGGAAATGAATGGAAATGTGATTATATTGAGACGATGAAAAAGGTTTCTGATATCGGATTTGATATTTTAGAAGTAGGGGCGCAGCATCTGGTTGAGATGACAGACGGGCAGCTGGATGCGATGAGGCATACGGCAAGGGGACTGGGGCTTACGCTTACAGCCAATATAGGGCCGGCAAAGGATAAGGATCTTGCGTCGCCCGTACCAGAGGTCAGGGAGGCAGGCGTTAAGTACCTGATTGAGATTATGAAAGCAATGGATAAGATAGATTCGCGTTCTCTTGTGGGGGCGATGTATTCCTTCTGGCCCTGTGATTTTCAGAGTGTGGATAAGGAGGGAGCCTGGAAGAGAAGCATTGCTTCCATGAAGGAAGTGGCAGGGGCGGCGGAGGCTCTGGGGATTGAATGCTGTCAGGAGGTATTAAACAGGTATGAGACATACATCATGACAGACTGTGAGGAGGGGCTTAGATATTGCGAGCTGGTGGGAAGCAGGAATGTACTGCTTCTTCTCGATACCTTCCACATGAACATTGAGGAGGACAATATACCGGAAGCGATCCGAAAGGGCGGTGCAAGAATCGGGCATATCCATGTGGGCGAGGCAAACAGAAAGCTCCCGGGCATGGGTTCGCTTCCCTGGAGAGAGATCGGGAGGGCGCTTAGAGATATCGGGTATGAGAAAGGTGTTGTGATGGAGCCGTTTTTGCTTCCGGGAGGCAAGGTGGCAGAAGATATAAAGGTGTGGAGAGATCTGGGAAATCATGCGGATGAAGGAATGCTTGATGGTTATATCAAGTCCTCTCTTGATTTCCTGAAGCATGAATTTACATTTTGATTCGATTGAAGGGAGGAAGATGGATGGCAGAAATCTGGGTTATGGGAGAGATGATCGTAGAGATCATGCGGACGGCTGAGAATGTGCCTCTTGATAAGGCCGGTTATTTCAAAGGACCGTTTCCAAGCGGAGCGCCTGCGATATTTATAGATACTGCGGCGCGTTTGGGGCATCAGGCCGGCATTATAGGAGGCGTGGGGAAGGATGATTTTGGCAAGTGCCTGCTTAACAGGCTTGGAGCCGACGGGGTAGATATCAGCCAGGTTCTGGTGAATGAGAAGGTATCGACGGGATGTGCGTTTGTTACATATTTTGAAGATGGTTCAAGGAAATTTATTTTTCATATCGGAAATACGCCTGCGGCAGAAGCAAAAGCTCCAAAAAAGGACATACTAAGAGGTGTGAGATACTTTCATGTTATGGGATGTTCTCTGGCGTCGGATCTGGGATTTGCAGATGAGATCTTAAAGACGGTAAAGCTTGCGAAAGAGCTGGGCGCAAAGATATCCTTCGATCCGAATGTCAGACCGGAGCTTATGGGAAATGAAAGGGCGGCTGAGATCATAGAAGAAATTCTGGAACTTACGAATGTATTTCTTCCGGGGAGGGAAGAGCTCATGATGCTTATGAAGAAGGAGAGCCTGGAAGAAGCAGTCCGTGTCTGTCTGGAAAAGGAGAATATGGAGATCCTTGCGCTAAAGAGAGGCGCGAAGGGCTGTATTGTCTATACAAGAGACGAGGTGATAGAGGCGGGGGCGTATCACGTCACACCTGTAGACGCAACAGGAGCGGGAGACTGCTTTGACGGGGCATTTATCTGCGGACTGCTGGAGGGAAGAAGTCTCCTGGAGACGATAAAGATGGCGTCGGCGGCAGGCGCGCTTAATACGGCGGCGTTCGGGCCGATGGAAGGAAATATTTCGACGGAAAGTATTCGGAAGATGACAGAGGAGGAGACGATATGAGAAAGGTGAGTATTGGAGTGGCCGGACTGGGATTTGGTAAAGAGTTTGCATCTATTTACTGCGACCACCCGGATGTGGATAAGGTTGCGATCTGTACGAGGAATCCTGAGACGCTTCATGCAGTGGGAGATGAGCTTGGGATCTGCAAGGAACTCAGATTTACAGATTATGATGAAATGATCGCGCTTGAGGAACTGGATGCAGTCCATATAGTGACGCCGATAAAGGAGCATTATCCTCAGACCATAAGGGCGCTTGAGGCAGGGAAGCATACGGCATGTACCGTACCTATGGCCACAACGCTTGAGGAACTCAGGGACATTATACGTACAGCAAAGGAAAATAATAAAATATACACGATGATGGAGACTTCATTGTATACAAGGGAATATCTGTATGTGAAAGAGTTGAGGGACAGCGGAAAGCTTGGACGTATCCAGTATCTGAAGGGCGACCATATGCAGAATATGTCGCTGGATGGATGGGGAGATTACTGGCAGGGATTTCCGCCCTTCTGGTATGGAACTCATGTGATGTCGCCGATCCTGGATCTGTCCGGCACAGTGGCAGAAAGTGTACGCTGTTTAGGAAGCGGGCGGGTAAGCGAAGAGCGTGCGAAAAATTACGGATGTCCTTACGCTGTGGAGACGGCGACGTTCAGGCTTAAGAACAGTGATGTTGTGGCGGAGGCACACCGCTGTCTGTTTGAGACTATTAGGCAGGTACGGGAATGTTTTGACGTATATGGAGATAAGATGTCCTTTGAATGGGAGCCTGCGGTAGATGAGGGGCATACATTGTTTACAGGAATCGACGATCATGAAAGGTTTACCGCACCGGATACGGCCGAAAGACTTCCAAGGGAAATACAGAAATATACGCTCCGTTCTGCGATCGTTGATCCTGACCAGCCGTCGTTCATCCAGGGAAGCGGGCACGGCGGTTCACATCCGCATCTGTGCCACGAATTTGTGAGGGCGGTTGTAGAGGAAAGACAGCCGTATATGGACGCGGTGCGCTCTGCGAATTATACGGCGGCGGGGATCTGTGCGCAGGAGTCGGCCTTTCAAGATGGAGAGGAAGTAAAGATCCCGGATTTTAACGAGGAGTTTTGAATCTGCGGGGAGGAAGGGCATGGAATTACTATTAAGAATGCAGAATATCAGTAAGTCCTTTGGGACTAACCAGGTCCTCAGGGAGGTTCAGTTTGAACTTAGAGCCGGCGAGGTCCATGCGTTGATCGGCGAGAACGGCGCCGGCAAATCCACGCTCATGAAGATTCTGATGGGAATATATTCTGCGGACAGTGGAAGGATTACTGTTTTCGGGAAAGAACAGACCTTTGAAAGTCCGTCGCAGGCGTTACACGCCAAGGTTGCAATGATCCACCAGGAGCTGAATCCGATCATGGAGCTTTCTGTCGCAGAAAATATTTTCATGGGGAAGGAAGAACGAAGAGGAATTTTTGTGGATAAGAAAAAGCAGGAGGAGAAGACTAGGGAATATCTGGGTATGCTGGGAGTAGAGATACCGCCGGGAACGTTGATGAAGGAGCTGAACGTATCAGAGATGCAGATGGTTGAGATCGCGAAGGCGCTGTCGTATGGGGCCCGGATCATAATCATGGACGAGCCTACTTCGGCAATTACAGACTCCGAAGTTGAAAAGCTGTTTGGAAATATCAGGAAGCTTAAGGAACAGGGGGCAGGAATCGTCTATATTTCCCATAAGATGAACGAGCTATTTGAGATCTCTGACCGGATTACCGTATTCAGGGACGGACAATATACGGTGACGGCTGAAACAAAGAATGTCACGCCGCAGCGGCTGATCAAGGCAATGGTGGGAAGGGAGATTAACGAAATCTATCCAGAGCATAAGAGCCATGCAGGGGAAACGCTTCTTTCCGTGAAGAATGCCGGCCGTGAGGGAGAATTTAAAGATATAAGCTTTGAACTGCACAGAGGGGAGAAGCTTGGGATCGCAGGTCTTATGGGCGCGGGGCGCACAGAGCTTGTGATGGCCTTGTTTGGTGCGAGGAAGCTGACAGGGGGAAGTGTGGAGATAAAAGGAGAAGCGGTGGATATCAGAACGCCCAGGGACGCGATCAGGCGGAAGATCGCACTGGTGACAGAAGACCGTAAGCTGTATGGCTTGAATCTTATTGGCTGTGTCGGGGATAATATCGTGTCGGTTGTGGAACGGAAATATTCGAAAGGAATCTTCCACAACAGAAGAAAGTGTAACGGTCTTGCAGAGGATATGGTGAAGCGGCTGAGTATTAAGGTGACAGGGATCCGGCAGATCACAGGAAGCCTTTCAGGCGGAAACCAGCAGAAGGTGGTTCTGGCCAAATGGCTTCTGAATGAACCAGATATCATAATATTTGACGAACCTACACGGGGAATCGACGTGGGAGCAAAGACAGAGATCTATAAGATCATAGAAGAACTGGCCTGTGAAGGTAAAGGGATCATTATCATTTCCTCTGAGATGCCGGAGTTGATCGGGTTAAGCCACAGGATGATCGTCCTCCACGAAGGGCGGATGACAGGCGGGCTTGATATAGATGAACTGACGCAGGAAAATATTATGACACTGGCGTCAGGCTGTGGGAAGGGGGATGCATAGTGACAAGGATTGATAAAAGAAGCCTTCAGGAATTCTTTAAAAGGACAGGAATACTATGGGTGATGGTCGTGTTGATCATAGTTATGTCTGTTATGAGCCCGACATTTTTTACGAGCAGGAATCTGCTCAATGTAGTGAAGCAGGCGTCTATTACGAGTATTATCGGTGTCGGCATGACTTTTGTGTTGATCACAGGAGGGATAGACCTTTCCGTGGGCTCTGTTATGGCGCTCTCCGGGACGCTGGCGGCATCAGTGGCGGCCGCGGATAAGAATTTGCCCGTCTTCGCCGCTATCTTAGCGGGAGCGGGGCTTGGAACTTTATGCGGTCTGATCAATGGGATCGGAGTATCCTATATTGGCTTCCCGCCATTTATCATGACGCTTGGCATGATGACGATTGCCAGAGGAATACCCCTGGTATATACGAACGGTACGCCGATCTTCGGACTGTCGGATTCGTTTAATGCGCTGGCCAATTCAAGGCTCCTGGGGATTCCCACACTTGTATATTACATGGTTGTGTTCAGCGCGGCCGGTTATATCATTCTCAGCCGGACGGTACTTGGAAGACAGATTTACGGCATCGGGGGAAATGAAGAGGCGGCCAGGCTGAGCGGGGTTGCGACAGCGAAGCTTAAAATGCTCGTGTATGTGTTCAGTGGTTTTCTCTCGGGTATCGCAGGGATTTTAATCTGTTCCCGTATCACGTCCGGGAATGGAACGGTGGCTCAAGGGTATGAGATGAATGCAATCTCGGCCGCGGTGATCGGCGGGGTAAGTATGACCGGAGGTTACGGGAGCGTGCTTGGAATGGTTGTCGGAGCCATGATTCTGACGATCATACAGAACAGCTTTGACATCATGGGGGTTAATTCATTTTATCAGGATATCATTAAAGGAATTATTATCTTACTTGCCGTATTCTTAGATCTTCGGGGCAAGAAGAAATAATAGATTACATTCAGGCGGAAGGAACAAGAATTAAAAGAACAAGAATTTTAAGGAGGAAGAGAAATGAAGAAAAAGGTTTTAAAAGCGTTGTTGTGTATCGCGATGGCGGCGGCTATGGTCATGGGATGTACATCCGAGAAGGCGCCGGAAGGTGAAAGCGGGAGTAAAGGTGAAGCGTCAGAGGATAATGGAAGCGGAAAGGTATTCATGACGGTCAGCAACCAGCAGAATGAATTTATGGTAGGAATGGGCGAGAGCTTTAAAGAGGTCGGGAAGACGGCAGGCTATGACGTACAGCTTATGGATGCGGATCTTGACGCGGCCAAGCAGGTTTCGCAGATTGAGACGGCGATCGCAGAGGGAGCGGAGGCGATCCTCATCGAGCCGTGCAGTGTCGACGGACTTACCTCCGGGCTTGAGGCGGCGCATGAGGCAGGTATCCCGCTCTTTATCATCCATAATAATGTGTCGGCGGAGGATCTGATCACGTCCTTGATCCATGTAGATGTCCAGCAGGGCGGCGAGCTTAAGATGGAGCAGGTTATGAAGGATATCGGAGGAAAAGGAGATATTGCCATCATGACGGGTACGCTCGGACAGGATACGACAAATCAGATCTGCGACGGATATGATAAGGTTCTTGACGCTTATCCGGATGTAAACGTAGTATTTGAGGGCGCCGGCAACTGGGGAGCGACAGATGCGGCTCCGCTTGCAGAGAACTGGCTGGCATCAGGCAAGAACATTGACGCTATTGTGTGCAATAACGACGGCATGGCTCTGGGTGTACTGCCGGTATTAAAGACCGCAGATAAGACGGGAGAAATCCTTGTGTATGGCCTTGACGCGACGAATGAAGGAGTGAAGGCTGTAAAAGAAGGAACTATGGCCGCGACTATTTTCGTGGACGCCCATGCGGAGATTGAAAAGGCATTTGAGATGCTCGAGGACATAAAAGCGGGCAGGGAAGTCGAAAAGGAATATAAGGTTCCATCTGTACTGGTTACAAAAGACAATGTAGATGAATACATGGATTAGGCGGCGTAATATGGAATTGGCAATTTCAGGGGAGGCGCTCGGAAGTGTCTTCCCGTTAGAAAAAATACTGGAGATCATAAAGGCTTACGGCGTAAGGGCGATTGAGATCTGGCCGGAAAATATTCCGGTACAGGAGGGGAAATCTCCCATCCATAAAAGGTTGTATGCAAACAGAGACGCAGGAAGGGCGAAAGAGATCCTTGATGCGGCCGGAGTAAAGACAGCCTGTGTATGCTTCGGAGCAGGATTCGCAAAAGAGCTTGCCAGAGATAAAAAATTATTTTCGGCAGAGCTTCAAAGAGCTGTATGGACAGCCCATGAGCTGGGGGCGAAGGTGGTGAATCATTACTGCTGTCATGTGGCGATGGGAGAACATTATTCCATCGATGAGCTGAAGGAATACTACGCCGGGGCAATCGAAGAAGCCGAGAAATATCAGATTTATCTTGCCCTTGAGAATGAGGCTCATGATATAACAAAAAATCCGGTTCAGATGAGAGAGATTATAGAGGCTGTGGGTTCAGAGTATTTTAAGACAAACTATGATGCGGCAAACTATTATCAGGCCGGATATGAAGGCTTTCCGTATGCGTATGAGGTGTTGAAGGACATGATCGTACATGTACATATTAAAAACGGCTGTATCAACCATCCGGAGCATGGACATAAGGCGGAGTGTAAAGGCGGTGCGATGACGGGAGTTCTGGCGGGGAAGGATATATATTACCCGGTTGCGGCAGATGGAGCAGTAAATGTAGACGGACTGATAAGACGGCTGAAAAAGGATGGTTATGAGGGATTTTGCTCCTTAGAACCGCATACGACGCCGGAAATATGTCTGGAATATTATAAGGAAGAAACAGCGTATCTGTATCAGAGAGGATTTTAACGAATTGCCGGAATCCTGTATAGGCAGAAGCCTTGCAGGATTCCGGTGTAATACGTCATAATCCATAGCGCTGATACATCTGCTCGAGATATGCCCTGTCCTCGATTGCTTTTTTCAGATCGTCCATGAGATTGTCGTGGAGAAGAAGCTGGATCAACAGATTCAGACGATTCTCCTTCTTTTCCATCTTTTTTTTGATATTCTCCTCTCTTTCGATCAACAGAAGTTCCCGTTGCTGCATCTGGGATTCTTTTTTCTGCATCTGGGATTCCTTCTGCTGTATCTGGGATTCTTTTTTCTGCATCTGGGATTCTTTCTGCTGTATCTGAGATTCCTTCTTCTGCATCTCAAGTTCTCTTTTATTCCATTCATCAGCAAAGATTTCTTTTAAGACATCGCATACCATGTTACAGTCCTCCTCCATGATTTTTTTGTTGGCCTGTATGATTAACTCCATCGCTGACTGATATAGAACGGACTCTTTATGCTGTTGATATTCTCTCAATAACAGCTCTGTATTCCGGTTCATCGGCAGATTCCGGGTTAAACTGCTAAGCCACAGATTTTCTTTGGGCGGAAGTTTATTTATCAGTAGAATCTGCATGGAGATCGGATCATTTTTAAGCCTGTAGATTCCTTTTTCTGTTTGTTCGACCTCTATATTTCTTTCTTCTTTCAGAATCTTCAGCATTTTTCGCGGATAATGGCTGCAAACGAAAGATATTGTAATATCTTCCATGGAAACTTCATGAACATTCTCCGTATTAGACTGATAGAGACACGCATAGCCGTAAGCCTTGTAAAAATCATTGATGCTTAGATAATCATCAGGACTCTTGTATTCTATTAAGTTATATTTCCGGAAAATCTTCCCAATATTCTTTTGTACAGGTGTGTCATCGGAATTCTTGATGATCAGTGTATCAACCCGCAGAGCTTTTTTGTAGAGTTCATGTTCTGAATAGAATTCCAGATGCGCAGGTTCTCTTTGGAGTTCGATTTGAAGTGATGCATGAAAACCGTCATGCCACTGCAAGAGATCAACTGCCATTTACTACCCCCATTATATTCAATTTCCTGCCTGTATGCAAGGTATCGGAGTTATTTAAATGTATTTCATCATTACCTGATGATAAATCGTAAAACGGATAACCCTGACGAATGTCAGATTAGAAAATTAGATTATTTGAACGATTGATTTTTCTGTAAAATACCTGTATTGGAAGATCCATAGAAATCTGCAAAATAAAATCCACTGTACGAAGTTTCTGTTCAGTACAGTGGATGATTAAAATTCTGTGTCCATTGGACGATACCTCTCTTTTCTATATTCTTTGGATTTGGAAATTTATGTCTTTGGTGGTCTGTCCTCCTTTTCTTTTGTTGGTATTATAATATCGCATAACAGGAGAAATGTCAATAGGAAATCAGAAAAAAATATATAAATTTATAAAATTACTGATATTTCTAAGCGGATGCACATATAAGGCAGTAAGTAAAAAGTGTGAAAGATATTTACCGGTAAATATTTACCGGTAAAACATTGACTTATAACCAGTAAAATGATATCATGAGGCATGAAAAATACGTAAGACCACAGGAGAACGGATTCCGTAATGGGGCATTGTCTGTGGGAGATTGGGAGGAAAGATGAAGAAGTATTTAGGGATTCTGGGACTTTTGACAGTGACAGTGATCTGGGGCGGAGGATTTGTGGCAAGCGATATGGCGCTGGAGACGCTTTCGCCGTTTCAGATCATGGTGATTCGTTTCTTGATCGCGGCGGTGTTGATGACGCTGCTTGGCGCGAAGCAGATCAGGACCATTTCCAGAGAAGAGATAAAATGCGGTTTCTGGCTGGGCGCGGCGCTTTTTGGAGGGTTTGCTCTCCAGATCATTGCACTTCAATATACCACGCCTTCCAAGAATGCGTTTCTAACGGCGACGAATGTAGTGTTTGTGCCTTTTATTGCACTGGTGATCTACAGGAAGAAGATTGAGGTCCGCAGTCTGATCGGCGCCGGGATGGCGCTTGTGGGGGCGGGAGTGCTTTCACTACAGAATGATTTTTCTATTGGGCTGGGTGACGGGCTGACACTTCTGTGTGCGGTATGCTTTGCGCTTCAGATATTTCTGACAGGAGAATACGTAGGAAGGATTCGTCCGTCGGTGCTTAACTTTCTTCAAATGACGACGGCGTGTGTGCTGTCGGCGGCCGGGCTTCTGATTTCAGGAGATTTTACATTTGCCCCGTCTGTCAGAAGCCTTCTGGCCGTACTTTATCTGGGCGTGGTGAGTACGACCATCACCTATCTTTTGCAGACCGTGTCGCAGAAATATGTGGATGAGACGAAGTCGGCGATCATTTTGTCCATGGAAGCGGTGTTTGGAACCTTTTTTTCCGTGGTGCTGCTCCATGAGAGTGTGACAGTCCGTATGCTTGCGGGATCTGCGCTGATACTGGCGGCAGTGCTTGTCTCTGAGATCTCATTTAAGAAGAAAGAGGCTTAACCCGGGTATTTGTCAGACCGGAGGGGCGATTCTTTGCAGGATCTTAACCAGCTCCGCCGGCGTTTCTTTTGCTCCGTTTGAAGACCAGGATATATAGAGATTATAGAGTGCGCCTGCAAAAGCTTGCAGGCCGTAATAGTGTTCGATTCCGTCTTCCGGCCTGTGCCAGGTTTCAAGCATATATCTGCTGATGGCAGTCAGGAGCAGGTGCCCAAGCCCGCTCTTAAACAGGCTGTCAAGAAATTCCTTATGCGCCTCAAAATAGGAGAAGCAATGAAACAGATTGGCAGGAGTATAAGCTTGCTGATCCAGTGAAAGCTCGCGGGCCTCCCGCTGATATTCGCCAAGCGCTTCTTCCAGATAAGAAGAGAAGATATCCTCTTTCGACTGATAATTCCGGTAATAGGTCATTCTTGAAACACCGGCTTTTTCTGTAAGCTCGGAAATAGAGATGGCGGACAATGGCTTTTCCTTTAATAACAGCATCAACGCAGTTACCATACATTCCCGGGCTAACTTGTTAGCCTGGTTTTTTCTTTCTGTATCCATGAACAAAAACCCCTTGTTTGTAACAGTTGTGTAGTTACATATTGAAATTTGATTTTTAAAGTGTTACAATTTGTCACACTTAATTATAAGAAGGGCAGGATGATTTTTCAAGACAGAGATAAAAGATTTTTATTAAAGGGTATTGGCGGGAAGGGTAAGAAGAGAGAATAGATGAGGAATCAGGAGGTGCGGTATGAAGACGGCAATTATGACGGACAGTAACAGCGGGATTATGAAGAGCGAAGCAAAGGAACTGGGGATATTTTCACTCCCGATGCCGGTGATCATTGACGGCGTGACTTGCTATGAGGGGGTTGACCTTACGCAGGAAAAGTTCTATGCAAGTCTCACGGGAGGAAGGGATGTAACGACTTCCCAGCCGTCGCCGGGAGATGTGATGGGCATGTGGGATGAGATTCTTAAAGAGGGGTATGATGAGATCGTCCATATCCCGATGTCCAGCGGGTTGAGCAACTCGTATGCATCGGCGGCCGCGCTGGCGGCAGACTATGACGGCAAGGTACAGGTTGCAGATAACCACCGGATCTCCGTGACACTTCGGGAGTCGGTGCTGGAGGCCAAGGCGCTTGCAGACAGGGGACTTTCAGCCAGGGAGATCAGAGAAGAGCTGGAGAAAAGGGCCTATGAGGCCAGTATCTATATAACGGTGGATACGCTGGAGTTTCTGAAGAAGGGCGGAAGGATCACCCCGACTGCCGCGGCTCTTGGCGCTGTATTGAATATCAAGCCTGTGCTTACGATACAGGGAGAACGTCTGGATGCATTCGCCAAGGTCCGGGGGATGAAGAAAGGCAGACATAAGATGCTGGAAGCCGTGAAGCAAGACCTTGAGAGCAGGTTTAAGGGAGTAGAAATGAGCCGTGTGGTCATAGGAGCGGCAGGCTCGGGGCTTGGCAGGGAAGAAGAGAGAGAATGGACGGATATGCTGAAAGAGACATTTCCGGAAGCGTGTGTTTATTATAATCCGCTGTCGTTCAGCATCGGAAGCCATACCGGTCCGGGGGCGGTGGGAACGGCCATCTGTATCCGGAGGGAAGAGTAATTAATCTTGAAGTAATACTGCCTTGCTGTAGTATGAGATTGTAGATCAGGACGTCCTGAAATTAAGAGGGGATGCCGGGAAATGTTGTTTTTGCACAGTGTATGACGTTAAGCATATACACTGTTGCCGTATATGGCATAAAACAAACATTTTCCGGCATTCTTTTTTTACGTAAGAAAAGCTGAAGGAATATTTACAAAAGAACATGAAAAAGATATATTGTTAGATATAACCGGTTGTGGAGGAGATATCATGTACCGTATTTTTATGATTGAAGATGATGAAGGAATAATGGAAGCTGTGAAGAACAGGGCAGAGCGATGGGGGCTTAAGTTTTACGGGGTAAAGAATTTTCGTAAGATCCTGCAAGAGTTCCTTGCGATACAGCCCCATCTGGTCATTATAGATATCGGGCTGCCTGCTTTCGACGGATACTACTGGTGTCAGGAGATCAGGAAGGTCTCAAGCGTCCCGATCCTGTTCCTGTCGTCCGCATCAGAGAAGATGGACATGGTGATGGCGATGAATATGGGCGGGGATGATTTTACCGCCAAGCCCTTTGACATAGACGTGCTTTCGGCCAAGATTTCGGCCATGCTGCGCCGTTCCTATGATTATGCCGGAAATATGTCTGTGCTGGAACATAAGGGAGCGTTTCTGAACGTGGAGAATGCTGTCCTGACCTATCAGGAGAACACCATCGGCCTTACGAAGAATGAACACAGGATCCTGACGCTGCTGATGAAGAATAAGGGGCGGATCGTAAGCAGGGAACGGCTGATGGACGCGTTGTGGGAGATGGACTGCTATGTGGATGACAACGCGCTGACAGTGAATATCGGACGGCTGAGGAAGAAGCTTGAGGCCGGCGGGCTGACAGACTTTATCCGGACAAAATTCGGAGAAGGATATTATATAGGCGGGGATCACGATGAGGAATAGAAGACAGTGACAGTATGAACGGGAGGCGGGATATGACATTTACGATTCAATATATAAGGGAGCACAAGGGGATCCTTCTGATGCAGGCATTCTTTGCCTGTGTGTTTGCGGCGGCCTTCTACCTGTATCATCTGCCTCTTGAGGCTGTCCTGTATCCGGTGTGTATCTGTACCGTCTGTGGCGGAGTGTTTGGGGGAAGAGCCGTTTGCAGCGCATATGAAAAGCATAAGAGACTGGTGAAGCTTAAGTCCGTGCACAGAAGTATCCTGCCGGATGCGTTTGAGGAGGAGAAGGCCGGGATCTGGGAGCGGGATTACCAGCAGATCATAGCAGGGCTGTGCCGGGAACTTCAGTCGGGGGAGGATGAGGCAGTTAAGTCCCGCCGGGAGATGACCGATTATTTTACGGTGTGGGTGCATCAGATCAAGACGCCGATCGCATCCATGCGGCTGCACCTTGAGGCGGAGGATACCAGACTTGCAAGAAGGCTTAAGTCAGAGCTTCGACGCATTGAACAGTATGTGGAGATGGTCCTGACCTATTTCCGGATGGGCTCGGATTCCTCTGATTATGTATTCTGCGAGGTTTCACTGGACAAGGTTCTCAGAGAGAGCATACGGAAGCTGCGGGGAGATTTTATCATGAAGGGACTGGAGCTTGATTATACGCCGCTAGAGAAGACCGTGGTATCCGATGAGAAGTGGCTGTCCTTTGTAGTGGAACAGATTTTGTCGAATGCGTTGAAGTATACCGGCGCCGGGCGGGTGGCGATATGGTCGGAAGCTTCCGGAACCCTCTGCATCAGCGATACGGGGATCGGCATTGCGCCGGAGGATATCCCGAGGATATTTGAGAAGGGCTATACAGGAGGCAACGGACGGACTGATAAGCGGGCAAGCGGTCTGGGACTGTATCTGTGCAGGCAGATCTGCGGCTGTCTCGGAGTGGAGCTTTCGATAGATTCTGAGCCTGAGAAGGGGACCACGGTCAGGCTTCGGTTCGATGAGGAGCTTTGACCTGAAATCTTTCAAAAATGTTAGAAGTCGGGAGAAAGTGTCAGGAGAATCGAGGGAATTCATGCCCCTCTTCGTGTTATGATGTCACAGACGAGAGAGAAAGGAGACATTATAATATGAGTATGTTGGAAGTAACCGGATTGAAGAAGGTGTATACTACGAGATTTGGGGCAAATCAGGTCACAGCCCTTAAGAATGTGAACTTTTCGGTAGAACAGGGGGAGTATGTGGCGGTCATGGGAGAATCCGGCTCAGGAAAGACCACGCTTCTTAATATCCTTGCGGCGCTGGATAAGCCTACGGGTGGTTCTGTGTGTCTGAAAGGAATGGATATCACGAAGATTTCAGAGAATATGATCGCGAAGTTTAGAAGGAAGAATCTTGGGTTCGTATTCCAGGATTTTAATCTTCTGGATACCCTTACGCTGGAGGACAATATCTATCTGCCCCTGGTGCTTGCCGATACGCCTTATGAGAAGATGAACAGGAAGCTTATGCCGATCGCAGGATTTCTTGGAATTACAGAATTACTGAAAAAATATCCCTGGGAGGTGTCCGGCGGCCAGAAGCAGAGAGCGGCCGTGGCAAGGGCGCTGATCACAGAACCACAGCTGATACTGGCCGATGAACCGACCGGGGCGCTGGATTCACGTTCGGCAGATGAACTGCTTTCACTGTTTGCATCCATCAATGCGTCCGGGCAGACGATCGTGATGGTCACGCACTCGACGGCCGCGGCGAGCAGGGCCGGCCGGATACTTTTTATCAAGGACGGAGAGGTGTTCCACCAGATCTATCGCGGAGATGACAGTGATGAGAAGCTGTATGAGAAGATTACCAGTACGTTGACGGTACTCATGTCGGGAGGTGAAAGCAGATGAACAGGAGACTTTATTTAAGACTGGCATGGACGGGGATCCGGAAGAATAAGCAGTTATATGATCCTTACCTGTTTGCAGGGAGCGTGATGGCCGCGGTCTTTTATATCTTTCACTTCCTGTCATTGTCGGAGGTGGTAAAGAGCCTGCCGGGCAGGGAGGTACTGCCGGTCATGTTCTCGGCCGGCGCGGCGGCGGCGGGGCTGTTCTCGGTCCCATTTCTTTTCTATACCAATTCTTCGCTGATCAGGAGGCGTAAGAAGGAACTGGGGCTGTATAACATTCTGGGGATGAATAAGAGAAATATATTCTCCATCTTACTGCGTGAAACGCTGATATCCTACGCGATCGCCGTCCTGACTGGAATCGTTGTCGGAGTTCTGTTCTCTAAGCTTGCGGAGCTTATACTGGTCAATATCATGGACAGACAGGTAAATTATCGGATCTATGTGGAGTGGAGGTCTGTCCTGACGGCTCTTCTGGTATTTGGAGCGATCTATCTGCTGATACTTTTGAACAGCCTGCGGCAGATCCGCAATCAAAATCCCATCGAGCTTCTGCACAGCGATTCTGCGGGAGAGCGGCCGCCAAAGAGCCGTTGGTTTCCTGCAATCTTAAGCCTGGCGCTTATCCTGGCGGCCTATGGGCTCAGTGCCAGCCTTAAGGCGGTAGAGGAATTTGAATTGTCTAATCTTGCACTTATCGGGATTCTTCTTATCGGCGGGACCTTTCTGTTCTTCATCTGTGCGTCGGTGTATCTGTGCAGACTCTTACAGGGCAATAAGCGTTACTATTATAAGACCGCTCATTTTGTTACGGTTTCTACCATGTCATACCGGATGAAACGCAACGGAGCAAGCCTGGCGGCAATCTGTATCCTGGTGACGCTGGTGCTTGCGGCATGTTCATTTTCCGTCACGTTCTATGCCGGCTCGATGGATGCCATTGAGAAAATGTATCCTTATGACATGGGTGTTAGGATGGAAATCCCGGCAGGATACATGGAAGAGGAAATGGCGTCGGGCGCCTGCACGGACAGGTATCGGTCGGAAATGGAGAAGCTCCTTGAGAATGCAGACGTGCAGGACAAAGACAGTATAGAGACGTATTCCTTACATTCTGCCGATATGCTGGCCATGCTTGTGGACGGACGGCTGGATCTTGGAAGAGATATGCGGGACGCCTGGTTTACACCCGGGATCAGCAGCTTCCCGGGGTGGGAGGAAGGGAATGAGAAGATCGTCTGGCTTCACGTACTGCCGCTGGATACGTACAATCTGCTGTGCCGGACATCAGAAACCCTTAAGGCTGATGAGGCATTTGTCATAGCCGACAGCTTTGATTACCAGGCAGAAGACGTTATCCTGCCGGATGGAGGGAAGCTTAAGATAGATAAGACGGCAGGCAAGGTCCCGAAGATACGGGATGTCCGGCTTAAGGGAGAGGCCCTGACCGCGCACGGCTGTGAGAATGTATTCCTTGTAGTCAGCAATCCTTACGAAGCTCTGGGAGGGGCAGCAGGCCAAGACCTCTATGCCCGGGCAAATTATATGGCGTATCACTGGGAATATTATGTGAATATGAAAGCTTCCGATGAGGAGCAGAAGGATATCTACAGGCAGATAGAGGAACTGGCCGCATCACAGCCGGAAGGGAGGACGCCGGAGCTGGAATGCTTCCTTAAGCTGGAAAAGGGAGAGCGGTATTATGCTCTGGCAGGAGGACTTTTGTTTCTTGCCCTGATCATGGATTTTCTGTTCATCGTGGTGACAGCCCTGATCATGTATTATAAGCAGATTTCGGAGGGGTATGAGGACCAGAGACGGTTTGCTGTCATGCGCAAGATCGGGATGACCAAAAAGGAGATCAAACGCAGTATCTATTCCCAGATGGTCATGGTATTCTTCCTGCCGCTGCTGGTTGCGGGAGTACATCTCATCTTTACGTCCAATGTGGTATATTTGATACAGCAGATGGCGGTATTAGACGACAGACCGCTGATGATAAAGTGTATGACCGCAAGCAGTCTGGTCTTCGCTGTTATCTATGCGGGCGTGTATGCGCTGACATCCAGAACATACTATAATATTGTGAACAGGGCGCAATAGAAAAGATTTGCATCTGGATGATACGGGCATTATAATAAAATATGAACGCGTAATGAAGAAGATAACAGAGAAGTAACGGAGTAAGATTATGGTGGAATCTAAGGTCTTGTTAATAGAGGACGATCCGGCAATCGTGGAGAATCTGTCGGCATTTTTAAAAGAAGAGGGATTTGAAGTGACATCAGCAGACGGGCAGAGCAGAGCCCTTTCGCAGATAGAAGCAAAGAGGCCGGATCTTATCCTGCTGGATGTGACGCTTGCACAGGGAAATGGGTACAGCACATGTACGGCGATCAAAGCAAGATATGATATTCCGGTCATATTTCTGACGGCGCTGGGGGATGAGTTCTCGGTGGTTACCGGACTGGATATGGGGGCGGATGATTACATCAGCAAGCCGTTCCGGCCAAGAGAGCTGGTCTCGCGTATGCGTTCCGTGCTGAGACGGGCAGGAAAGTCAGGCAGGGCGGTACATGTGGGAGAACTCAAGGTCGATATGGAGAAGGGCGTGGTCACACGGGCGGGGGAGGAGTTATTCCTGTCTGCACTCGAATACCGCCTGTTCCTCGTATTCTTGAATAACCGCGGGAAGATCCTTTCCCGGGGACAGCTGTTGGAGGAGATCTGGGATGTGGCAGGCGAATATGTCAATGATAACACCCTGACAGTTTACATCAAGCGTCTGCGGGATAAGATTGAACGCGATCCCCAGAATCCGGAGATCATCAAGACGGTACGGGGGCTTGGATACCGGATGGAAGCATAGCATCTATAGGAAATATATTGGATGGAGGCATAGCTTTTATAGGAAATATACCGGATGGAGGCATAGCTTTTTAGGAAATTTTAGAAAGAACGGAGGTATTACATCATGTGGAGATTTCGCAACCGGGAGTTTGTCGGACAGATCGTGCTGTCTGTGACGGGGACGATCCTTGCCGGCCTGGCCGCATGGATGATATCTGGAAGGAACGCTGCGTTTGCGGCGTTCTTTTGCAGTTTATTCTGGTGTGCTGTGCATCTGCGCCGGGAGAGCAGACGTTATCAGGGGATGCGTCTGCTTGCCGGACAGATTGACGAGCTTCTGCATGGCAGCGACATACCGGAATTTCAACATTTTCAGGAAGGAGATCTGGCTGTCCTACGGGATGAGATCTGTAAGATGACGATCCGGTTAAAGGAACAGGCGGCGCTTCTTAAAAAAGAGAAGACGTCCCTTGCCGACGCGCTTGCCGATATCTCACACCAGATACGCACGCCGCTTACCGCCCTGCACATCCTTCTGGAACGTCTGCGGAGCCCGGAGCTTGATATGGATGCGAGAAGGCATCTTCTCAGAGAGGCAGAGACGCTGCTTGCCAAGATCGAGTGGCTGGTTAAAGCCCTGCTTAAGATGTCCAAGTTAGAAGCCGGGAGTATTGCGCTTCAAAAAGAGACGGTTTCTGTGCAGAAGCTTCTAAGAGAGGCGGTATCGCCGTTTGAACTGGCAATGGACATCCACAGCAAGACCTGCACGATCAGAGGAGCAGACGAGAAATCCTTCGTCGGAGACTATGCATGGACATTGGAAGCCGTGCAGAACGTGATAAAAAACGGGCTGGAATATACGCCGGACGGCGGTGTGCTCACAATCTGCTGTGAGGAAAATCCCCTTTACACGGAGCTTAAGATTACCGATTCGGGGCCGGGGATCCCGCAGGCGGATCTTCCGCATCTGTTTGAACGTTTTTACCGCGGAGAGAATGCGGGAAAGGACAGCTTCGGTATCGGGCTGGCTCTGGCTCAGATGATCCTTTCCCGGGAGAATGCGGTGATACAGGCGCAGAATGCGCCAAAAGGAGGCGGACAGTTCAGGATACGGTTTTATAAGACGCAGATATGAAGATCTGTTAAGTGACAGATTTGTTATAGAATAGTCACGGTTGGGTAATATGGATATCATATACTTGATATTACATTAAGATAACGCTTACGGCAATATCTTGAGAGTTTTCATTTTTAAGAAGGTGAATCGTATGGAAATATTAAGGATTGAGGATCTTTGTAAAGTTTACGGAGAAGGGGAGAATGCGGTTCATGCGCTGGATCATGTGTCTTTTTCGGCAAACCGGGGAGAATTTATCTCGATCGTCGGTTCTTCCGGTTCGGGAAAATCTACGCTTCTGCACCTGATCGGCGGTGTGGACAGTCCGTCTTCCGGGAAAGTGACGGTAGGCGGTGTGGATGTCTATGCGCAGAACGAGGAGGAATTAGCCATATTCCGCAGACGCCAGGTAGGACTGATCTACCAGTTCTATAACCTAATCCCTGTGCTGAATGTACGTGAGAATATGTCCCTTCCGGTGCTGATGGACGGCAGGGATGTCAATGAAAACCGGATGGAGGAGCTTCTGGAGCTTCTGAGGCTGAAAAGCAGGGAAGGGCATCTCCCCAACCAGCTCTCCGGCGGACAGCAGCAGCGGGTTTCCATCGGAAGGGCGCTGCTTAACGCACCGGCGCTCCTTCTGGCCGACGAGCCTACCGGGAATCTGGACAGCGAGAACAGCAAGGAGATCATGAAGCTTCTGCGCTATTCCAATGAAGTGTACCACCAGACAATTATCGTAATTACCCATGATGAGAATATCGCCTTGCAGGCAGACAGGATTCTTGCCCTGGAAGACGGGCGTATCGTGAAAGACGAGGTGATCCGGCGATGAATATTTTTTCGAAGATTACGGCAAGAACCATGCGGGCAAACCGCGTAAGGACCGCTGTGACGATCGTTGGAGTGATCTTATCGACTTCTATGATTACGGCTGTGGCGGCCTTTGGCGCCAGCTTCCAGAAATTTCTGGTGGATTATACCATTTCCCAGACAGGGAACTGGCATGTGGCTGTCACGGGAACGGATTCTTCCCAGGCAGAAGACCTGAAAGAACATGAGAGTGTGGCGGATGCGGCTGTGTTGAAGACGCTCGGATATGCCTGGTTTGAACCGGCCGCACAGCAGTCGCCCTCCGTGCCTTATCTGTATGTGCGCTCCCTGTCCGAGGAAGCTTTAAGGATGCTGCCGGCCAGTATGAGGGAAGGGCGGATGCCCAGAACGGAAGATGAGATTGCCGTTCCTGCATTACTGATTGCGAATGAGGCAAGGGACAATCAGACAAAGATCGGCGATACATTGACTCTGGAGCTGGGCGAGCGCTCTTACCAGGGCGTCCGGCTTGGGCAGAGCAATGAATATATGGATGATGAGTTCGAGGATGACGAGACGTTCACCCCTGTGAGAACCAGGACATTTACCGTGGTCGGCATCTACTCCTCCTGGCCGGACGTGTCTTACTGGGCCTGCGGATACGACGTGCTTGCGGGACCGACGGACGAAGAGACCGAGTATCAGGATGTATTTATGGAACTGAAGCGGCCGCGCGGGGTGTTTGATTTTGCGGATGAAAACCTGACGAAGGACGGGACGGTAACCATGTATAACAACTCCCTGCTGAGGTGGCTTGGAATCGCAGATAACTCCAATCTGATCATTGTGATGGGAGGACTTCTGGCAATCCTTGTCACGGTGATCATGGCCGGTTCCATAACGCTGATCTACAATGCGTTTTCTATCTCCCTGCGGGAGCGGACGGTACAGTTCGGGCTTCTCTCCTCTATCGGAGCGACGAAAAAGCAGCTTCGCCGTGCCATGCGCTATGAGGCGTTTTTCGTGAGTGCGGCAGGCATTCCGCTGGGGATCCTTGCAGGAGTGGGCGGGATCGGGGTGACGCTCCATTATATCGGAAGCGGGCTTAGCAACTGGATCCATGGCACGGAACAAGGGATCCCGCTTTATGTGCCGGTCTGGGCGGTTGTGGCCGCGGCTGTGATTGCATTTGTGACGATCATGATCTCCGTGTGGCTTCCGTCAAGAAGGATCAAAAAGATCACGCCGATGGAGGCGATCCGTTCCAGTGCGGATATCCGCATCAGGCCGAATGAGGTCAGGACGAAGAGATGGGTTTCGGCTGTGTTTGGTCTTGAGGGGATGATGGCCCAGAAGAATTACAGGCGTGACCGCAGGAAATACCGTGCAACCGTGATCTCGCTGACCATGAGTATCGGTCTGTTCACTGCGGCGGGACTGTTTAATCTATATCTGATGGATACGGGGGCTTTCGTGCTGGAGGCGCCGGAGACGGATATACAGTATACGATGTATTCGGATGTAAGGGAGCGCGAAGAGGAAGTGACAGACCTTCTGAAGCGTACAGCCGGTATCCGTTCAGTATCGAAGCATTATATGGAATCCTTCTGTTTCCCGGTTCCAGAAGAATGGGCGCAGATGGGGCTCCTTAACATCTATTCCCAGGCGGAGGATATGCCGGAGTTAAAAGATGAGACATGGATCGGCAGCGCAATCATGCTCATTCTTGAGGATGAGGATTTCAGAGAGTATGCCAGAGAGCAGAAGGTGGATGTGTCCTCATATCAGGACAGCGGTCATGTGAAAGCATTATACCTGAATACTGTAAAGAATTTTAACACGGAGACCGAACGGTATGAGAAGCAGACCGTTTTCCCGGAGGAGACGGACCGTTTGTTTGAGGCCGGGTATATGGAGTATGATGACGACGGAAAAGCAGAGCGCTTTGTCAAGACGATGGATTTCGAGCTTGGAGATGCCGTGGACCGTCTGCCGAAGGCTTTCAAGGGTTATTCGGAACGGATCGTCATGCTTATTCCGGAGAGTATGTATCAGAAGTTTAGCGGTTCATTTAAGACAAACCTGCTGAACGCTGTATTTGCACTACAGTGCGAGAATCCGGCAGAGACGTACCGGGAACTGAGTACACAGATGGAAGAGCAGCGCCTGTTTGAATGCAGTTATCTGGAAAACATACGGGAAGAGTATGAGACGGATCAGAATACGATCATCGCAGTGAAGGTACTGACTTATGGGTTTGTGATTTTAATTTCCCTGATCGCGGTGGCGAATGTGTTCCATACGGTCTCCACGAACCTGATGCTGCGCCGTAAGGAGTTCGCTATGCTCAGGTCCATGGGGATGCCGCCGAAGGGATTCCGAAAGATGATGAATTACGAGTGTCTGATCTACGGAATCCGTTCGATGGTCTATGGCTTTGTGCTTACGATGCTGATCAGTCTGGCGCTGTACCGGACGCTTGGAGCGGGGGCGGATGTGGAGTTCCTGATCCCGTGGGGGTATCTGTCAGTGTCGGTGGCCGGGGTGTTCGGCGTGGTATTCATGACCATGCTGTATACGATGCACGTGATCCACAGAAATAATATCGTGGAAGAATTGAAGATGAATTGACCGGCCTCAGCTTGTATAATATTGAGCCTGTGCATACCATAGTTCATAGTATTTCCCGTTCCGGTCGGATACCAGTTCTTCGTGGCTTCCCATTTGAATGACAGTTCCTTCATGGAATACGGCGATTTCGTCGCAGAACTTGCAGGAGGAAAGACGGTGGCTGATATAGACTGTCGTCTTATCTCCTGCGATTTCGTTAAATTTGGCGTAGGTCTCCATCTCCGCCACAGGATCTAAGGCGGCCGTCGGCTCGTCCAGTATGATGAAAGGTGCGTCCTTATAGAGCGCCCTTGCGATAGCGATTTTCTGTGCTTCTCCGCCGGAGATCTCAACGCCGGTTTCATCCATTTCTTTATACAGGTAAGTTTGAAGTCCGTCCGGCAGGGCAGAGAGCCGTTCGGCAAATCCGGCCTGTTCCAGGCATTTCATCACACATTTATGGTCATAGTCCGCTTTACCGGCAGTATTTTCACCCAGAGAAAGGGCAAAAAGCTGAAAATCCTGGAATACGACGGAGAAGAGGTTGAGATAATCGTCGTACCTGTATTTGCGGATGTCGATACCGTTTAACAGGATCTGCCCTTCGCAGGGATCGTAGAGACGGCAGAGCAGCTTGATAAAGGTGGTCTTTCCTGAGCCGTTCATGCCTACGACTGCGAGGCGGCTTCCAATCTGGAATTTCAGGCTGACATGGCGTAAAGCATACCGGCTGCTTCCAGGATACCGGAAGGAAACATCCTTGAATTCAATCTGATACTGGCGGTCAGAGCGTTTTTCCGTGGTGAGGCTCCCCTGGTACATGGCGTTTTTGAGGTCCAGGAATTCAAAGCTCGTTTTCAAGAATCCACCGTTGGCGTACAGGTGTCCGGTGTGCTTTAGAAAGTCCGAGACGCCCTGAAACAGTCTGGACATAGCGCTGATATATTGTGTTATATAACCGATGCCGAAAGCTCCTGCATAGTATTTCAGGCATACAAAGATGCAGGTGATCCCGGTCAGCACTGCCAGGATGCCTCTGGACGCGGCGCGCCACAGTCCCATTGGTCCCCGGGCGTATTCGGCAAGCTTAGAGCCTGGGGCGAAAATGGTGTTGCGCGTCATGTAAACGCTGTATACGTTTTCATGCTGGCTGTAGATCCGGAAGTCTTCCATCCGTTTCTGATATTCCATGATGCGTCCGTAGAAGCGGTAGTAACGGTTGCCAAGCTTTGTCATCGGTGCATAAAGGCTCCAGTAGCGGCTGCTGCGGTTCGAGCACGCCGAGGAGAGTACGGCTGTCAGCAGCAAGAGCGCTGTGATCACGATCATACAGAGCGGGTGGTTCAGGAAGGCGAAGCCGCTGTCTTTGGGGACCGGGGATAAAAACAGGCTGACGGTCAAGCCGATACCGCCCAGACACTGGAAGGCGGCCGTGGCATATTCTTCAAACAGCGGTATGATAAAGCGGAATCCCCAGCCGTTCAGGTTATTGTTCTGGCAGATCTGGGAGTATAAGTCAAAGATGTACTGCCGGTCAATGTCCGCATAATCCATTTGGAACATCTTTTCCATGTAGATTTTGTCGTGGATACGGTCGGAGCAATGTTTCTTGAAGCTCTTCCAACGGTTTAAGATTCCATTGGCCAGAGTAAGGATTGCTGACGAAGCCAGCTGAATGAGTACCAGCCTAAAAAGGATCTTTGGGTTACGGTTTCCAGCCAGTTCTTCGATGATCCGGGCGGAAAGCCAGATGGTCACATAAGGACTTAGGGCCTGGAAGACGGAGGAGGTCAGGATGGATAGGAACAGTCCGGGGCAGAGCTTCTGCCAGACTGCGATGGCGCGGCAGTTCAGTTTGACCGCTTTCCAGTTAGATAAATTATGGTCAGTCATGGTTTTAGCCTCCTTTGTTTACGATCTATGCCGGTGCGGATTCTGTGAAAGTTTTGTTTGTACCGCTGTCTTTGTAGTAGCGGCTTTGGATTTCAAATAATTCGGCATATCTGCCATTGAGTGAGAGCAGTGATTCGTGGGTGCCTTCTTCTGTAATCCGCCCTTGCTCCAGAAAAAGGATCCGGTCACAGAAGCGGGTAGAAGCAAGTCTGTGGGAGATGAACAGAGCGGTCCTGTCCTCTGTCATTTCATTGTATTTCAGATAGATCTCATTTTCTGCTATGGGATCGAGGGATGCGGTAGGTTCGTCAAGCACGATGACAGGCGCATCTTTGTAGAAAGCCCGTGCAAGCATCAGCTTCTGCATCTGTCCCCCGGACAGTTCAACTCCGTCCTCATAAATCTGCCGGCCGATCTTCGTGTCCAGAGAATGAGGGAGCGCTTCTACGGTTTCCGTCATCTGAGATTTTTCAAGGCATATGCGTACTTTTTCCATGTCAATATTTTCTGTCTGCTGGGCTATATTTTCCGCAACGCTGGCTTCCAGAACAGAGAAGTTCTGGAACACGGCGGAAAACAGGCGGTAATAATCCCGGCGGTCATATTGCCGGATATCTTCGCCGTTCAGGAGAACGCGCCCCCTGGTCGGATCGAGAAATCCGCAGGCAAGTTTTACAAGAGTTGTTTTGCCGGCGCCGTTTGAGCCGACGATGGCAGTCTTCTCTCCCGGACGAATGGTAAGGTTTATATGAGAAAGGGTGTCTTGCGATGCATTAGGATAACGGAAAGATACATCCTCCAGACGAAGCTCATAATTCCCGTCAGGACTTGGCGCAAGCGTTTTCCCGTCCTCAAAT
>CAJTRO010000022.1:25403-59018 GCA_910579015.1 uncultured Dorea sp.
AATCGGAAAGGCTCCGGCCACTCAAGATATTCCCGGAGGGCAGAGATATCCAGACTTTGCTGATGCAGTCTGGCAAACTGCTCAAGGATCTCCGTAATCCATTGTGTAAATCCGCTGACAGCCGTGAAGTAAAGCAGGAAGCTTGAGGCGGGGAGCCCCTCCTTTATAGTCAGGTCGATCAGATACGCGTAGGCGGCGCCGTTTCTGAGCAAGGTCAGTAAAATATCTATGACATTTGTCAGAAGATACGCCGTCTCCCGTCTGGCAAGGAATGACTGGTACAGGCAGAATACGTCGTCCCATATGTCCGTCAGCCATGTGCGCAGTCCGAAGATGCGGATGTCTTTGGCATAATTGCGCTGGGTGCCGGTCTGGCAGATATAGTTCATCTGTTTCTCATATGCGGCTTCTTCAAAGCGGTGGCGGTATCCCCATTCGTTCAGCCGCCTGCCAAGAAGGAATCCGGCTGTTGTAGTAAGGATAACGACCGCGATAAGGAAGGGGTTCAGTCCGGACAGCAAAAGGAGATAAACCAGAAATCCCATGACATCAGAAAGGATCAGAACCCAGGTGTTCCAGATCGCTTCCGCAGATGTTGAATTGGAGTCGCACGTCTGGTAAGCTTTGTTCATAGAGCTGATAAACTCCGTATCCAGAAGGTTTGTGTAAGAAGTGCGGGCCAGTTTGCTCCCGATCTGCATTAAAAGGTTCGTGCGGACTTCGACACGCCCAAACAGAGTATTTTCCTGTAGGTAACCAAGAAGCCCGTCAAAGATCATCAGTCCGCCGCAGAATAAACCAATTGTTATCAACAGCTCTGGAAGCGGCGCGCGTGTTTCAAGCTTCAGCAGAAGAGAAGGAGCAAGCAATAGTCCTGTGACTGTACTTCCCGCGGACATGAGCGCCAGAGCAACACATATATAAATGACACTTGGCCGGAGCTTCCAGGCAAGACAGAGCATAAATCCTGTGTTCTGCCATAAATTATACTTTGTTTTTTTCATAGTATCTGCCATATGCGGCCTCCTTTTATAATGATGTACTTATCATATATTAAAAAAACGCCCCCATATGTTTCCGGGGACGAATTGTATGAAGCAGGGGATGAACAGATGATCTTTATTTTTCTCATAACTGGGGAATCAGAATTTCTGTTGTAAATGCCCCGTCTTCGCTGTTCCGGCTCAGGTACCCGTCCAGTCGTTCGATGATCTGGTCGATGCGTACCAGACCGAAGCCATGGCCGGCGCCTTTGGTAGTCATAAACAGCCGTCCTTTCTTTTGAAGCTTTTTGGCGGCGGTAAAGTTGGTGAAAGACAGGTAGAGCTGGGAGCCCTTCATGTCCATGTATACCCGGATCAGCCGTTTAGACTGCGGAAGCGGGAGACTGGCCTCGATGGCGTTGTCAAAGAGGTTGCCGATGATCACGCACAGGTCCAGTTCGGACATATGAAGCTTCACCGGAATGCGGGCATCCACATGGACGGTGATATTTTTAGAGCGGGCAAGAGAGATCTTGCTGTTGAGGATGGCGTCAGCCATGTGGTTGCCGGTCTTGATCACAGTGTCCACCGTATTGAGATCTGTATCCAGATCATCCAGATAAGTTTGGAGGGCCTTAAGATCTTTGTTGGCGGCAAGTACCTTCATGGTCTGGATGTGGTTGCGGTAATCGTGCCGCCAGCCCCGGATCTGGCGGTACATATTCTCTACCTCCTGATAGTGGGTTTCGATCAGTTCTCGTTGATAGGCAGCAAGCTGCTTGTCGATCTTGCGGGATAAAAATGACATGATGTTTCTCCTGTATTCTAAGTATAGGTAATGACAGCGCGGTTCAGGGGTTCATATGCACCTCTGGGAAGCGGAAGTATTGTGCCGTCGGACAGATGGACTTCCGTCTTTGTGATCCGCCTGATATCGTTCAGATTCAAGATCAGGGAGCGCCCTGTCCGGTGGAAACGGTAATCCAGTTCCTTTTCAAAATAATTTAACGTTTGTTTGACCGTATAATCCTTTCTGCCGTGGATTGTCACGTAGTTTTTCTGCACGTCAAGATAACGGATCTCGTATAAAGGGATCCGCACCATCACGCCGGACTGATTTAGATTCAGACAGCGGTCGTTCTGTTTTATTTTCTCAACTGCCCGGTCCATCACAGAAAAGAATTTTTCTTCCTTTACCGGTTTCATCAGGTAATGGAGGGCGGCGACTTCATAGCCTTCTGCAATATATTCAAAATACCCTGTAATAAAGATGATCTGCAAGGTTTCATTTTCACAGCGTATCTGCTTGGCCAAGGTCACGCCGTCCATATCCTTCATCTCGATATCAAGCAGAAGGACGTCAAAGCTTTTGTTCTCCTCATAGCAAAACAGGAAAGCTTCTGCCGATGAGAAGGTTTCTGTATCAAGCCGGATGTTCCGTTTTGAGCCCCAGATCTTAAGCAGCTTTGTTAAGTATCCGGAGTCTGCGGGATTATCATCGCATATGGCAATATGGCAGGCCATGGTTTTCCCTCCTGTCGCAGTTGTATTACGTTTATTATACTATAGAGTGACTTTTATGGGAAGAATGAAATTATATGCAGTTAATGACAGGATTCTGTCATTTCATTGCATGGCAATTGGCAAAGCGCAGTGTTTCTGGTATTCTGATATAATAAAGTTAATGCTGTCCGGCGAAAACTCTCCTGCCGGCAGCAGACAGATCGTGTGGTGATAATGATGTTTGAGATTGCAGTCTGTGATGACGAGCCGGTCATGCGAGAAGAGCTCTCCTGTTATTTTACAGAATATATGGACCAGAGGCTGGACAAAGCATACAGTATCAGCAGTTTTGAGAGCGGGGAAAGCCTCCTTAAAAGCGGGCGGGAATTTGACCTGATCTTTCTGGATATCCAGATGGAACAGATGGACGGCATGGAGACGGCAAGAAGGCTCAGGCAGAGAGGAAGCAGGAGCCGTCTGGTCTTTGTGACTGTATTAAAGGAGTGGGTGTTTGAGGCGTTTGAGGTGGAAGCCTGCGGATATCTTGTCAAACCGCTTGATGCAGAGGAGTTCAGGAAGACGATGGACAGGGTATGCCGGGATATGGGGACGAAGCATGAGGAGAGCCTTCTGGTACGGCGGGGGAATCAAAGCCAGGTGATCCTGCTGTGTAAGATCGTGTACTGCGAGGTTCAGGGGCGGAAGATCTATATTCACCAAAAGAACGGGGAAGTGGTTGATTTTTATGAGCGGCTTGAGAATCTGAGACGCCGGGTGGACGGGCGTTTTTTCCAGTGCCACAGGAGTTATCTGGTGAATCTTGATTTTGTAAGAGGCTGTGAGGCGGGGCAGGTCTTGCTGCCGCAGGGAGAGCGGATTCCTGTGTCCAGGCTTCGGGAGCGGGAGTTGACGCAGGCGCTTCTTAAGCATATGAAGGCAAGAGTTCTTTAACGTGGAGGCAGATAAGGCAAAAGAGAAGGTCGAACAGAAGCTGAGCCGGGCGGAAGCCCGGCTTGTTTTTGAGGTTACAATGATATAAAATCTAAAAAAACTGTAACATTTTTGGTGAAAATCCGTTAATAGTATGTGAGGAGGTGACAGAGTGGAAAAGGATGTTTTGGAGCGGTTGTACCGCAGGCATACGAAGGCTGTTTATCTGTATTTGTATTCTCTCTGTCACGATCGTGCTCTTTCGGAGGATCTGATGCAGGAGACGTTTCTTCGGGCGCTCTGTTCCCTGGAGCTTGCAGGGACAGAACTGCTTCCCTGGCTTCTTACCGTCGCAAGGAATCTGTACCTTGATACCTGGCGGAGGGAGAGAAGAGGCCGCATACAGGATCAGGCAGGAAGCCGTGAGAAGGAGACGGATATAGATAGTGAGAAGGGGATCCTTGAGATGATGATCAGGAAGGAGCAGAACCAGAAGCTGTACCGTGCGGTGCAGAAGCTTGGCAATACGGAGCGGGAAGTGGTCGTTTTATATTATTTTGCGGATCTTTCACAGGAAGAGATCGCGAAGATCCTGGGGCTTACCTATGGGAATGTGCGGGTAATACTGTACCGTGCGAAGAAGAACCTGAAGAAGATGCTTAACAGAAAGGAGATGACGGACGTATGAAGGAGAATAAAGATCTGGCAAATGGGGACAACAAGAAGGAAGGCGGAGGATATGAGGCTGAGTTCGAGAAGTATTTAAGCGGGGAATTAGAGATTGAGCAATTACGAAGCATCGAGTCGGACATCGAGAAGTTCCGGGTATTGCTGAATTATATGGATCAGGAGCTGGATCAGGAGCTGTATGAGAGGGACACAGAGGCCGGAGGCGGGGAGGAAGAAGCCGGGACGGAAGAAGCAGAGCCTGGCAGACAGATTTCCAAGGCGGTGAGCAGGAAGTTCAGGAAGTATATGATCGCGGCTGTCGTTGCGGCGATCTGCATTGTGCCGGCAGTTTTAGCCGGTCTCTCCCCGCTGCTTGACTTTATCTATTATGATCCGGACCAGTCAATGGAGATCATGGACGAGGAGAATGAGTCTGTCATCGTTGTGAATCCGTTCGTGACGAATATGTCGGTATATATGGAATTGTTCTGCGGGGATAAGGGGTTTGCGAATATATGTCTGTGGCCGGAAGGGTATGGACGTTACACCATTGATGTGCGCACACAGATTGACGGGGAGGAGACGCCGCATTTACTTGAGCTTGTGAGGAATCATCTGTACCGGAATGATATGAACTGGAACCGTTCGGATTTTCCGGATAATGCGTTTACCGGCAGGAGCATGGGTATAAGCTGTAGTATGCCGGCAGAGGACGCCAAAAAGAAGCTTGAGAAGGCGCCGGAACTGATGAAGATACGGGCGGCGGTATCTTTTGACGGTCTAAAGAGCATGGAAGAGCTTGTAGACTTTATAGAACGGCATGATACGAATTATCTTTACTGTCCGATAGAGGCGGAAGGGTACAGTTACTGGGGATTTGCGCCGGTAAGGAGCGGCTATGCTTACTATTACGACCGCGAGGAGTTTCCTTTTCTTGACCTGAACGAGTATGAGGGGATGGAAGAAGAGGTTACGAAGGCCAGGGCTTATGAGGAGCATGTGGAGTCTATGATCCGTTATCTCATGGAGCAGGAGGATTTTCTGAAGATATTCGATGGCGGCGTGCCGGGAGGAAAGAACTATCTTGACACTTACAAATATAAAGGAGTGCTTGACTATATCAGAGAGCACGGCGTAAAGAGCTATGGAGTGGTGGTCTATGCAAGGAAGGAGGAGCTTCTTGAGATACTTGAGGATCCTTCTGTGGAGGGAGTGTATATGCTGGACGGAAAGATGGATCTGAAGTTTTAGTCAGCTTGCACAGCAAGTATCTTTTCCTGTATAATAGAGATGAGAGAATATGATATGGGGAGGGAGAATCATGGAGAATGGTACGTCTAATACTATCATGCGCGCGGAGCGTTTCCAGATGATATTGATTGGAGAGGGACTTGTGGTCGGAGGGATCGCGGGGCTTGTGATCGTTCTGTACCGGATCATACTGGAATGTGCAGGGCACTGGCTGAATGTAATTCTGGAATTTTGCGGGAGGGATCCGATCCGGATCGCAGGATGGTTTCTGGTGCTGATGCTTCTGGCATGGCTTGTGGGAAGGCTTGTGAAGCGGGAACCGATGATTTCGGGAAGCGGGATTCCTCAGCTTGAGGGCGAGATGACGGGGAAGCTTGACCAGAAATGGTGGCGGGTGCTGCCGGCCAAATTCTTTGGAGGCTTCTTATGTCTTCTGGGCGGGCTGGCGCTTGGCAGGGAAGGTCCGTCGATCCAGCTTGGAGCCATGGTGGGAAAAGGAGTTTCCAAGGGACTGGAACGCGGGACGACGGAGGAGAGGTATCTTCTGACCTGCGGAGCGAGTGCCGGTCTGGCGGCGGCGTTCCATGCGCCGCTTGCCGGCGTAATGTTTTCACTGGAAGAGGTGCATAAGAATTTTTCGGTGTCGGTGCTGGTATCGGTCATGACGGCTTCGCTCACGGCAGATTTCATGGCGTGCACGGTGATGGGAGTGGAATCGGTATTCCAGTTTGAGATCGTCAGGGCTCTGCCGCAGGAATACTATGGAATGATCCTTGCGTTGGGAATTGTACTGGGAGTGCTGGGGGCATTCTATAACTGGTTTACATTGAAGGTGCAGTCGTTCTACCGCAGTGCGAAGCGGTTAGGCGTGACGCAGAAGCTCATGATCCCGTTTCTGTGTGCGGGCGTGTTGGGATTTACGATGCCGGAATTCTTAGGAAGCGGACATGCACTGCTTGATTATCTGACGTCGGAGGATGTACTGCTTTGCACGATCGTGTTTATTTTCGCCGGAAGGTTCATCTTCTCGGCGGTCTGCTTCGGTTCGGGAGCGCCGGGCGGTATCTTCTTCCCGCTGCTGGTGCTGGGCGGATACATAGGAGGGGCATTTGCTACGGTATGCGTACAGTATACGGGGCTGGATATGATGTATATCAATAACTTTGTCGTATTGGCCATGGCCGGATATTTTGCGGCGATCGTGCGGGCGCCGCTGACGGGGATCATACTGATCTTCGAGATGACAGGATCCATGCGTCAGATGCTGACGCTTTCTATCGTGTCGGTTGTGGCGTACATGGTCGCCACATTGCTCAAGTCAAAGCCGATCTATGAGAGCCTTCTGGAACGGATCCTGGAACAGCACGGGCAGAAGCCGGACAGCGGTCATGGGCAGAAGGTACTGTCGAATTTCGTTGTGCTCCAGGGCTCCAGGCTTGAGGAAGCCCTTGTAAAAGAGATTGAATGGCCGGGCAACTGTCTTCTGGTGGCGATCCAGCGGGGATCTGATGAGATCATCCCGCGGGGAAGGACAAAACTACAGACAGGAGACGTGATCGTGGCCATGACGGATGAGACGGATGTGTCTGCCGTACATGACGAGATGGAGCGTTTGTGCCGGGAGGCATATGGAAGATAGTGGAAATCATTATATAATCTAAGTCCAGATGCATATTTCTGCCAGTTTTTCTACAGACTAAGAGAAAATGTAGAAAGAAGGCACAGAATATGGAAGAACAGACGATTACTCTTTTAAAGGAATGTAATTCAGGATGCAGGATGGCGGTCAACAGCATAGACAGGCTCAAGGATTTTGTCATGAATGCAGACCTTGATAAGGTCTTGGAGACATATAAGGGACAGCACAGGGATCTGGAAGAAGAGTCTTCAAAATTATTGGCGGAAGCCGGACAGAGCGGAAAGCAGCCGGACCGTCTTGCAACGGCATTTTCCTGGATTACGACGGAAGTGAAGATGCTGCTTTCAGACGACAGCGCACAGATAGCCAAGATACTGATGAACGGGTGTAATATGGGGATCCAGTCCGTCAGCGAGTGCATGAACAAGTGTCCCGCTGCGTCTCATGCAAGCATGTCCCTGGCAAAGAAGCTGGTGAAGTGCGAGGAGAAGCTTATGGAGGATATGAAGAAATTCCTTTAAGCTCCTTTTAAAATTTCCAGTAAGAATTGAAAATAATTCTTGAAATCCCGCAAAGAGTGTGATAATATGTAAATCGAATTTTAAAATTCTATCTAGTAAAGCGAAGAAAGAGACTCTGTTCTTTGGAACTTGACAGGAATGAGGCGTCACCGACTGAGAGCGCCTCTTGAGGAATAAGAACAATAGGGAACACTCTGGAGCAGACCGGTTGAACATACCTTGGAGGGATCATGGTTTAAGAGATGGTCCGTATCAGTGGAAGCTGACGGGAGAGTAGGCCGGTACGTGGGCGCGCGTTAAGCGTAAGAGGGGAATCCTTAATTGTCGGGATATATTTATCCGGCGGTTAGAGGACGTGCAGAAGTCTCGTCTGTGTGTCCTGATCGTAACCTGTGGGAGAAAGATTTCTGACAGGGATTCAATGCGGGTGGTACCGCGGATTATTGTAAGATATCCGTCCCGGAATACAGTCATGTATTCCGGGACTTTTTAAATTCCGGGAAGTAAAAAGGAGGACAATCATGGATTATTTGACAGGTGTAAGACAAAAAGAGACATTGGAGATCGGTGAGCTGCTTAACGAAGCGGCCCATGGACAGAAGGTGAAGGTCAATGGAGCAGTCCACACAATCCGCAATATGGGTACGACAGCATTCGTAATCTTAAGAAAAAGAGAAGGACTGCTTCAGTGTGTCTATGAGGAAGGGACCGCTGGGTTCAGGCTGAAGGACATCAAGAAAGCGGCGGCCATAGAGATAGAGGGAACACTGGAAGAGAATGAGAAAGCGCCGGGCGGGATTGAGATCCGCATGGAGAGGGTTAAGATCCTAAGTGAACCGGCAGACGAGAGGATGCCGTTGGCCGTCTCGAAATGGAAACTGCAAACCTCACTGGAGGCCAAGCTGAACTATCGTTCTGTTTCTCTGAGAAACATAAGAGAGCGCGCGAAGTTCAGGATCCAGGAAGGACTTGTGCGGGCGTTCCGGGATTTCCTTTACGGTCAGGGGTTCACGGAGATCCATACGCCTAAGATCGGAGCGAAAGGCGCTGAGGGCGGAGCAAACATCTTCAAGCTTGATTATTTCCATCATCCGGCGGTGCTGGCACAGAGTCCGCAGTTCTATAAGCAGATGATGGTGGGAGTGTTTGACCGGGTATTCGAGACGGCGCCGGTGTTCCGTGCGGAGAAGCACAACACGAAGCGTCATCTGAACGAATACACCAGTCTGGATTTTGAGATGGGGTATATCGACGGATTCGGAGACATTATGGCGATGGAGACAGGATATCTTAAGTATGCCATGGAATTGTTATCGAAGGATTATGAAAAGGAGCTTAAGATTCTGGGGATTACGCTGCCAAAGACAGAGCGGATCCCGGCGGTGAAGTTCAGTGAGATCAAGGAGGCTGTTTCTGAGAAATATGGTCATAAGATGAGGAATCCCTTTGACTTAGAGCCGGAAGAGGAACTGCTGATCGGTCAGTATGCGAAGGAGGAATGGGACAGCGATTTCGTGTTCGTAACCCATTATCCGTCGAAAAAGCGTCCGTTCTACGCCATGGACGATCCCGAAGATACGAGATATACGCTGAGCTTCGACCTTCTGTTTAGAGGAATGGAGGTCACAACGGGCGGTCAGAGGATCCATGATTACCAGATGCTGACCAAAAAGATTGCGGACAGAGGGATGACAGAAGAAGGCATGGAGGCTTATCTGGATACATTTAAGCATGGGATGCCGCCGCACGGAGGACTTGGAATCGGTCTGGAACGTCTGACGATGAAGCTTATCGGGGAGGACGATGTAAGAGAGACCACTCTGTTTCCAAGGGATCTTGGCAGGTTAAAGCCGTAGGGGATCAGGATATCTTGCGGCTGCATCATAGAAAGAGAAGGGAAGGCGGATAGATATGGCAAATAAAATCTCAGATGAAACAATTGAATATGTAGGGATTCTGGCAAAGTTAGAGCTGTCCCAAAAAGAAAAGGAGAACGCCAGGGCAGATATGGAGAAAATGCTGGATTATATAGATATTTTGAACGAACTGGATACGGAAGGAGCTGAACCTCTGTCACACGTTTTTCCCGTTTATAACGTATTCCGGGAGGATGTGGCAAGTCAGGAAGACGGAAGTGAGGATACCCTTGCTAATGCTCCGGTTAAGAAGGATAACAGCTTTAAAGTACCCAGAACGATAGGATAGGAGGTGTCTCTAGATGGATATTGCGAGTTTGACGGCAGCAGGATTGGGAAAAAAGATTCGTGCAAAAGAAATATCTGTAGTTGAAGCGGTAAGAGCCTCGCTCGACCGGATCGACCAGGTTGAGAAGGATGTACACAGCTTTGTGACCATTGACAGAGAAGGCGCATTAAAGCGCGCAGAAGATGTGCAGAAGCAGATCGACGACGGGAGATTGACCGGGGCGCTGGCGGGAGTGCCGGTGGCGGTCAAGGATAATATCTGTACCAAAGGTATGCCGACCACCTGTAGTTCCAGGATTCTTGAGAACTTTCACCCGGCATTTACGGCGGAGGCAGTTAGAAATCTTGAGAGGGGCGGGGCTGTCATCATCGGGAAGACCAACATGGATGAATTCGCGATGGGAAGCACGACGGAGACTTCTTACTTCGGAGTGACGAGGAATCCCTGGAACCTTGAGCACGTTCCGGGCGGTTCCTCCGGCGGTTCCTGTGCGGCGGTGGCGGCAGAAGAGTGTCCTTGTGCGCTGGGATCCGATACAGGCGGTTCCATCCGCCAGCCAAGCGCGTTCTGCGGAGTGACGGGCATTAAACCGACATACGGCACGGTGTCCAGGTATGGACTGATCGCATATGGCTCCTCGCTGGATCAGATCGGACCGATCGCGAAGGATGTGACGGATTGTGCGGCGCTTCTGGAGGTCATTGCATCCCGCGATCCCAAGGACAGCACCTCTATTGACCGGAGTATCTATGTTCATCGGCAGTCCAAAGGGCCGGATAGTCAGGAGTCGTTTAAGGGCGGGCAGCCGGCCGGATATGATTTTACAAGTGCACTGGTAAATGACGTGACAGGGATGCGGATTGGTATCCCCAGAGATTATTTTGGAGAAGGGCTTGATGGGGAGATTAAGGAGAAGATCCTGGCGGCGGTCAGAGTGCTGGAAGAGCGGGGCGCTGTGGCGGAGGAGTTTGATCTGAGCCTGGTTCCGTATGCGATACCGGCCTATTACGTAATCGCGTCTGCGGAGGCAAGCTCGAACCTGTCCCGGTTCGACGGGGTAAAGTACGGTTACCGCACACAGGACTATGAAGGACTGCATGATATGTATAAGAGGACACGCTCCGAAGGTTTTGGGGAGGAGGTGAAGCGCCGGATTATGCTGGGTTCCTTCGTGTTAAGCGCCGGTTATTATGACGCATATTATATGAAGGCCCTGCGTACCAAGGCGCTGATCAAGCAGGCATTCGATCAGGCATTCGCCAGATACGATGTGATCGTTGCGCCGGCGGCGCCGACGACGGCGTTAAAGCTTGGGCACAGCCTGAGCGATCCGATGAAAATGTATCTGGGAGACATCTATACAGTCTCAGCAAATCTGGCCGGGCTTCCGGGTATCAGCATTCCGGTGGGGACGGATTCTAAGGGCCTGCCGATCGGAATGCAGATCATTGGAGACTGCTTTGCGGAGAAGAAGATTATCCGTGCGGCTTACACGCTGGAGCAGACGCGGGCTTATGAAAGGCCGGCTCTTGCGAAGAATGCGTCAAAGGTACAGGAGCACGGTGCGGATGACAGGCAGAGAAAAGAAGCGGTGCAGAGAAGAGAAGCAGTGCAGAGAAAAGAAGCGGTGCAGAGGGAAGGAGGCGCAGTATAATGGCAAAGCAGTATGAGACGGTGATCGGACTGGAGGTTCACGTAGAGCTTGCGGCAAAGACGAAGATATTCTGCTCATGCAGTACGGAATTCGGCGGTGCGCCAAACACCCACACCTGTCCGGTATGCACGGGGATGCCGGGTTCCCTGCCTGTATTAAATAAGAAGGTAGTGGAATACGCCATAGCAATCGGTCTGGCGGTAAACTGTGATATCGCAAGGGTATGCAAGTTTGACCGCAAGAACTACTTTTACCCGGATAATCCGCAGAACTACCAGATCTCACAGCTCTATCTCCCGATTGCGCGAAATGGTTATGTAGAGATTGAAACCGGGGACACGAAGAAGAAGGTCCGCATCCACGAGATGCACATGGAAGAGGATGCGGGGAAATTAATCCATGATGAGTGGGACGACACCTCTCTGGTGGATTACAACCGAAGCGGGGTTCCGCTTGTGGAGATCGTATCTGAACCGGATATGCGTTCGGCGGATGAGGTGATCGCATATCTGGAGAAGCTTTGCACGATCATCCAGTATCTGGGTGCGTCAGACTGTAAGCTGCAAGAAGGATCCATGCGGGCGGACGTCAACCTGTCTGTGAGGGAGGCAGGTACGGAGCGTTTCGGTACAAGAACAGAGATGAAGAACCTGAACTCTTTCAAGGCAATTGCAAGAGCCATCGAAGGAGAGCGGGAGCGCCAGATTGAATTGCTGGAAGCGGGAAAAGCGGTTATCCAGGAGACCAGACGGTGGGATGACAACAAGGAAGCTTCTTATAATATGCGTTCCAAGGAAGACGCTCAGGATTATCGCTATTTCCCGGAACCGGATCTGGTGCCGGTCGTGATCAGTGACGAATGGATTGAGCAGATTCGCGCAAGACAGCCGGAACTCCGTTCTGAGAAGCTTGAGCGTTACAAGAAGGAATTCGATATCCCGCAGTATGATGCCAAGATCATCACTGGTTCCAGACATATGGCGGATATCTTCGAGAAGGCTTCTGCAATCTGCGGGAAGCCGAAGAAGGTGTCCAACTGGCTGATGGTGGAGACGATGCGTCTTCTAAAGGATCACGGCATGGAACCGGAGGAGATATCATTTTCACCGGAAAACCTGGCGAAGCTTGTAAACCTGACGGAGCGCCGTATGATCAACAGCTCGGTTGCAAAAGAAGTATTTGAGAAGATATTTGCAGAGAATGTCGATCCGGAAAATTATGTGGAAGAACACGGGCTTAAGATGGAGAGTGACACGGGGGCGCTTGAGGAAGTGCTGAAAAAGGTAATTGCAGACAATCCAAAGGCTGTGGAGGATTATCACGGCGGTAAGGAAAAGGCTCTCGGCGCATTGGTGGGGCAGACCATGAAAGCCATGAAAGGCAAGGCAGATCCGGGAATGGTGAACCAGAAGCTGAGGGAGATGCTTTAGGGAAATGAACGTGTTAACAAGAGAAAACAGGACAGAATCAAAGTTTTCTCTTGTTAATACACACATAGTATGCTATACTTCACCTGTATATAGAAGTAAAGATATGTTCAGAGGTTGAGTTTATGGGTTGGAGAATGAGAAATTTACAACTTAAAAAAGGTTACATTTTTTCCTCTTACGGGGGTAGTGCGTCCTTTTTTAAGAGAATTTGTCACAAACATACTCAATTTTATCAATAACAGAGGTGTTTCTGCAAATGAAATAGACTGGCGCATTATCTTCTTAACGGTCACCAAATTCAGTTAAGGAGATTTTTTTATGTTTAAAATTAAAGAACAATTATCAAAATTATACACGTCGTCCGCACTGGGCAGTTTATCGCTGACAGGCGCCTGGGTTGCTATTTTGGCGGCAAGAGGCTATAGCTTAGTAGAAATCGGCATAGCAGAAACTGTTTTTCATATTACCAGTCTTTTCTTTGAAATCCCGTCAGGGGTTCTCGCCGACGTATTCGGCAGGAAGAAAATGCTCATTGTAAGCGGTATTATGAGAATGATCGGTAACATCGTCATGATTCTTTCGAATAATCTTTTCATGGTGTGTCTGTCGCTTTCGTTCCATGCGTTAAGCTATAATTTTTCATCAGGTACGGGCGATGCGCTGGCTTTCGATTCATTAAAACTTGCTAAGATGGAAGACAGATTTGAGAAATACGTGTCTAACCAGCTGATGATATACCGTATCTGCGGCGGGATTTCCACCTTATGCGCGGGAGCCGCTCTTTTTATAGGGTACAGGATGGCCTATGGAACAAGCCTGATCTCGAGTACGATCCAGATTCTGCTCCTGTCGTCCCTGCATGAAGTGTATGCTGTGGATCCGCAGCATGACGGGGAATACGGTACGGCCCAAAAGCTGGCGGCTTGTTTCAGAGAAAGCATCCGGTTTCTGAAAGAAGTCAGGAAGGTAACGGGGCTTATGCTGTGCAATTCTTTTGCAGGCGCGGTAGATACTCTGCTTTTATTTTTCCTCCAGGCAAAGCTTCTCGAAAAGGGGATGCCTGAATGGGGGCTTGGTCCGGTTCTGTTTTTCATGGAAATGGGAGGCGTTGCCGGAGCGAGGCTGATACTGAAATTTCCGGGACTTAGTTACAGGAAGGTGTTTTTAACCACGATGTTCTTCGTATCCGCCGGAGTTTTGGCAGAACATTCAGCCTGGTATGGGATCGTGGCGGCAGGGGGATTTCTGGCGGCGGCAGGAGACGATGCGCTTCAAGTCCGTACCAATGCGATCCTCCAGGATATGTTCCCGTCAGAACAGCGTGCAACGCTCACATCGGTGGATTCGTTTATATTTTCTATTATAATGATAGTATTATCACCCCTTGCGGGTTGGGCGTTCATGTATTGGTAGGCTGCTTTTGGGCAGGGATGACGACGAAGATTTGTTAGATTTAGGGGTGTCATTTGCCGGGGAATGTGATATGATATTGATGGACATATAAGGAATATAAATAATCTGTATAGACAGATGATATGGCAGATTATTTATACAGCAGAAAAAAGGAGATATTATATGGGAGGATTTTTTGGCGTTGCATCAAAAAAGGATTGTGTATTAGAGCTTTTTTACGGTGTGGATTACCACTCACATCTTGGAACGCGTCGAGGTGGAATGGCTGTCTATGGGGAGGACGGTTTCAACCGTGCCATTCATAACATTGAGAATTCTCCGTTCCGGACGAAGTTCGACCGGGATGTCGGGGAGATGAAGGGGAATATCGGAATCGGATGTATTTCAGACTTTGAGCCGCAGCCGCTTCTGATCTGTTCCAGATTAGGAAGCTTTGCTATCACGACGGTAGGGAAGGTCAACAATTATGATGAGCTGTTAAGACAGCTGTATGACAACGCTCGTTCGCATTTTCAGGAGATGACGAACGGACAGGTGAATGTGACGGAGCTGATTGCGGCACTGATCTGTGAGAAGGACTCGATCGTAGAAGGGATCGAGTATGTCCAGGATATTGTGGAAGGCTCCATGACGCTGCTTGTCATGACGAAGGACGGTATCTACGCGGCGCGCGACCGCTATGGGAGGACGCCTCTGGTTGTAGGGCATAAGGAGGATGCGTACTGCGTGTCTTTCGAGAGCCATGCATATATCAATCTGGGTTACAGGGATTATAAGGAGCTGGGACCGTCAGAGATTGCATATATTACTCCGGAAGGGGTAGAGACACTGCGCAAGCCCGGTAAGGAGATGCGTATCTGCTCTTTCCTGTGGGTTTATTACGGGTATCCGACCTCTGCATACGAGGGCGTCAACGTAGAAGAGATGCGTTACAAATGCGGAAGTATGCTTGCCAGACGCGACGGAGACAGCGTACATCCGGATGTGGTGGCAGGCGTGCCGGATTCCGGTATCGCCCATGCAATCGGATATGCCAATGAATCAGGGATTCCTTATGCTAGACCATTCATCAAGTATACGCCTACCTGGCCAAGATCCTTTATGCCGACGAACCAGAGCCAGAGGAATCTCATTGCGCGTATGAAGCTGATTCCGGTGCAGGCGCTGATCGAGAATAAGAAGCTTTTGCTGATCGATGATTCCATCGTGCGGGGAACCCAGCTTCGTGAGACGACGGAATTTCTCTACAACAGCGGTGCGAAGGAGGTACATGTCCGTCCGGCGTGCCCGCCGCTTCTGTATGGATGTAAGTATCTGAATTTCTCCAGATCCAAGACGGAGATGGAGCTCATTACGAGACAGATGATCAAGAAGCGTGAGGGTGAGGACTGCCCGCAGGAGGTATTGGACGAGTATTCCAATCCATGCTCTTGCAGGTATGCACAGATGCTTGAGGATATCAGACAACAGCAGAATTTCACGACGCTTAGATACCACAGGCTGGACGATCTGTTAGAATCCATCGGGATAGAGCCGTGCAAGGTCTGCACATATTGCTTTAACGGTAAAGAATAAGATAAAAAGGATACTGCAAAACAGTAAATACTTGTTGTAACTTGCTGTTTCGCAGTATCTTTTTAATGCGTCTATTTCAGAAACATGCGGATCAATTTTGCATTTATTTTCTTATAAGGCTGATACCGCATGGGCAGATCGATCCACGTCTTCTTGTCTACAATACTTTTCTCATGTGAAAATGTCCGGAAACCGTCTTTTCCGTGGTACGAACCCATACCGCTCTCGCCGAATCCGCCGAATCCCATCTCGCAGGTGGCAAGATGGATGATCGTATCGTTGATACAGCCTCCGCCAAATCCACAGCGTGAGGTCACTGTCTTTGCGGCATGTCTGTCATTGGTGAAGATATACAATGCCAGAGGATGAGGCTGTGAGTTGATGTTGCGGATCGCTTCATCCAGTGAATCGTAGGTCAGAATCGGCATAACAGGACCGAAGATCTCTTCCTGCATCACAGCGTCCCCGAAGGTGGCGTTGTCCATGACGGTCGGCTCAATCCTCAGCGCGGCGCGGTCAGATGTTCCGCCGCAGACAACCTTCTTTGGATCGATCAGTCCAAGTATCCTGTCGAAATGCTTCTCGTTAATGATCTTCCCGTAATTCTCACGTTCCAGAGGCTGTTTGCCGTATTGCTTCTGGATCTGACGTTTTATCTCCTTTACCAGTCTGTCCTTCACGGCGCGGTCGCAGTAGATATAGTCGGGAGCGACACAGGTCTGCCCGCAGTTCAGGAACTTGCCAAAGACGATCCGTCTGGCGGCAAGCTTAAGGTTTGCGCTCTTTTCCACGATACAGGGGCTCTTTCCGCCAAGCTCTAAGGTGACAGGCGTCAGGCGGGCGGCGGCCTGTTTCATGACCTCTTTGCCGACCGACTGGCTTCCAGTAAAGAAGATATAATCAAAATGCTCCCCGAGAAGGCAGGTGTTTTCGGCGCGTCCGCCGTTCACAACACAGACATACTGCGCATCAAAACATTCCCGGATGATCTTAGAGATCACAGCGCTTGTGCAGGGAGAATAGGCGCTTGGCTTTAGCACAACGGTATTTCCAGCAGCAAGGGCGTCCACAAGAGGATCCAGCGTCAGAAGGAACGGGTAATTCCAGGGGCTCATGATCAATACCACCCCGTAAGGGGACGGCTTCTTATAGCTCCTGGAATGAAACTGTGCAAGCGGAGTGATCACGGATTTTTCTCTGGCAAAGGAATGGATATGCTTCAGCATATAGCTGATCTCGCTGAGAACGAGGCCGCTCTCGCACATATAGCTTTCAAAACCGCTTTTTCCAAGATCCCGTTTCAGTGCGTTGTTGATCTCGTTCTCATGCTTGAGGATCCCGGCTCTTAATCTTCGAAGCGCCTTGATCCGGGCATCGACGCTGAGTGTGGCGCCAGTGTAGAAATATTTGCGCTGGGTGGTTACAATATTTTTGATTTCCTGTTCATTCATAACTTGTCTCCTTCAGTAAATAGTAGAACCGTTCCAGTTCCTTCGCATCCATCAGCACAGGCACGGGATACAGAGGATTTCCTTCCTTGTCCGCATAGTGGGCGAGCTTGGGGATGTCTTCCTCCCTGATCTCACTCACCGTGTCTCCGATGCCGAAGCGTTTCTTCATATCCTGGATTGCCGTGATAAATTCTCTGGCGGCGGCGTCATAAGGCGTTCCTTCCTTAGAGATACCGGCGGCCACGGACAACTGATATAATTTCTTATGGATACCGGGGCCATAGGCTTCCAGTACGAATGGAAGCAGGATTGCATTGGCGAGACCGTGAGGCACATTGTATTCTCCGCCCAGAGAATGGGCGATTGCATGGACGTATCCGACGTAGGATTTTGTAAACGCACATCCGGCATAGAAGGAGGCGCGCAGCATATTCCGCCTTGCGGTGATATCGGTCCCGTCGGTGTATGCCTTGTCTATATTTTCGAAGATAAGGCTGACTGCCATCAGTGCATTCTTCCTTGTCCCATAGGTGGTGGATCTTCCGATATATGCTTCTACCGCGTGGGTGAGCGCGTCCATGCCGGTGGAAGCGGTGATGGACGGCGGGAGGCTTAATGTAACCTTCGGATCGAGCACCGCATATCTCGGGATCAATGGGAAGTCGTTGATCGCGTATTTATATCTGGTATCTGCATCGGTGATCACAGCAGAAAGGGTGGTCTCGCTTCCGGTCCCGGCCGTGGTCGGGATTGCCGCAAGGAGGGGAAGCTTCTTATGTATCTTGAGGATTCCCTTCATCCGGGCAAGGGACTGCTTCGGCTTGGCGATCCGTGCGCCGACGGCCTTTGCGCAGTCTATGCTGGAGCCTCCCCCGAAACCGATGATGGCGTCACAGTTGTTGGAATGGTACAGTTCAAGCGCTTCCGCGACATTAGCTGTTGTGGGATTGGCCACAGTCTTGTCATAGATACAGTAGGACAGACCGCTCTGTGTAAGGACCTTCTCAAGACGTCTGGTCAGCCCAAGCTTCATAATCCCGGCGTCGGTGATGATCAGGATGTTGCCGGTACGGGAGAAACGGCAGGGCTGTCTTCAGTCCCAGCTGAAATGTACGGCAGTAGAGTTTCTTTGCTTTGTTCATGATAGAGGATCATCCTTTCTGGCTGAATTTTCCAGCCCTTCACAGAAATTATCCAGATTATCGGAGATCAGGTGCAGTACACGGTAGAAGGTGTCGCGCTCCTCGGCGGTTATATCGCGCCCGCCTTCTAACACCGCACGGAAGATCAGCCGGTTGACCTTTCTTGCCTGTGCCTTCCCGGTATCTGTTAGAAAAGCTTTGGAGCGGTATTTCTTCTTCTCCTCGGGGTGGGTGTAATATATAAATCCCTGCTCCTTAAGGTCCGACAGGATCCGTGAGATCCCCGCCTTGTTCTCCTTGCACAGCGCACAGAGGTCGGAGGCGGTAAGTCCGTCCGGGTGCGAACTGAGGAAATAGAGACACATGACGTGGGTGCCCTTCAATCCAAGAGAGCGCATTTCCAGCGTTTTGATTCGCTGGATATTCTTGTAGATCTGTGAAACGCCGGTTGTAAGCTGTTCAAATCTATGGATCATATAAAACTCACTTTCTTTCAGGTATCAAGTTGATCAAGTATTAAGTTGATTAATCAACTTCTTTACCACATAGAATATAACAACAGGAAGTTGATTTGTCAACAAGTATTTGGTACATTTCGAAATATTGTAAGAAGTGTGGCTGTTCCGATCCATAGGGGGCTGACTGCGCCTGAAATGTTAACAATATTTTGTGTGCAGGTTGACAATCGCAGGCGGCGTGATATATAGTTAGTACATGTTCGAATAATGAAGAATACAGGAAAGATGAGGGCTGTGTATGGGATTTGTGAAGGAGCAAAAAGAGAAGGTGCTGGGCGGAGAACAGATAACGAAGGAAGAGGCAATGCGGTTATACGAGGAGCCGTTAGAAGAAGTATGCACGGCGGCAGATGAAATACGCCGGTATTTCTGTGAAGACAGGTTCGATCTCTGTACGATCATCAACGGCAAGAGCGGTAAATGCCCGGAGGATTGTAAATACTGTGCACAATCGGCATATTACCATACATCCACAGAGGACTATCCATTGCTGGAGACGGAGGAGATCGTGCGTCAGGCAAAATACAATGCAGACCGCGGAGTGCTCAGATACTCTATCGTGACTTCCGGCAGAGCGCTTAAAGATGAGGAGATCGATCAGATGTGCGGTGCGATCCGTGCAATCCGTGAGCAGACAGACATCGAGGTCTGCGTCTCGTTTGGACTGTTAAGTGAGGCACAGTTTCGAAGAGTAAAGGAGGCCGGCGCGTCCAGGGTACATAATAATCTGGAGACGTCCAGAAGAAACTTTCCGAATGTATGTACCACTCATACCTTTGATGATAAGGTGGAGGCCGTAAAGGCGGCGAAATCAGCCGGGCTGACTGTGTGCAGCGGGGGCATCATGGGGCTGGGGGAGACGGTGGAGGACCGGATTGATATGGCCCTTACCCTGAGAGAGCTGGGGATCAGAAGCGTTCCGGTAAATATGCTGAACCCGATCCCGGGAACGCCGTATGAGGGAAATCCCCGTCTGACTGTGGATGATATGAGGAGGATCACAGCTGTCTATCGCTTCATACTTCCGGATGCGGCGATACGCCTTGCCGGAGGCCGGGGGCTGATGGAGGATAAGGGAGAGGGATGCTTCCGGTCGGGAGCCAATGCCGCGATCTCCGGGGATATGCTCACGACAGCCGGTTATTCAATAGAAACAGATATGGATATGCTTGACAGGATTGGGTATCGGGTTGTATTGTGATTACAGTCGGTTATGTTTCTAATTGCCAATGAGGAGGAGACTATGTATACCTGGAATGACATAGAACAGCATATCACTGTCTGTACCTGCTGTCCGTTGAGCAAGACCAGACATCTGCCGGTCGTGGGGAGGGGCAGCCGCAGTGCGGATATCATGCTGATCGCAGAAGCCCCCGGCGGACAGGAGGATCAGGAGGGGATACCTTTTGTCGGACGGTCCGGGAAGATTTTGGACGAATTATTGGAGAACTGTTCGCTTACAAGGGAAGAAATCTATATCACCAATATCCTGAAATGTCATCCTCCGGGGAACCGCGATCCCAAAGAGGAGGAAAAAGAGGCATGTTTTCCTTATTTAAAGTATGAAACCTATCTGCTCAAGCCAAAGATCATCGTCTGTCTGGGGCGGGTTGCCGCACAGCGGATCATTTCCCCGGGTTATAAGATTACCAGACAGCATGGCACGTGGACATACCGGAAAGACTGTGCATTGACGGCGGTGTATCATCCGTCGGCGATTCTCAGGGATCCGGCTAAGATGGAAGAGACGAAGGCGGATTTCATGGAGATTGTAAGGAAGCGGGATGAACTGCTCCCCGTCAAGTAGACAATTGAAAAATGGAGATGATAGAAGTTCAGAATCTGAAAATGGGATATCGGATTGCGAAGAAGAGTGCAGGGATGATGGGTAATCTCAGACATTTTGCTTGCAGCGCCGGAGGATCATTCCTGGGATTTACGGAATCCTCCGGGAGCTGGAAGCGTAGAAGAACAGAGAAAAAGTCCAGCATCCGGCTGTTGACTCTTAAGGAATCTTCAACCTCTCCTACGGGCATCTGAAAGGAGATCACATTCTCGTCTCCAAACAGGAGTGTAAGGAAGTTATGCGAAAGACCGGGATCAGGAACCGCTTGATTTATAGTGCCTCACTCCGAATTTCCAGAACAGAAGCGCCGGGATCAGGAACCCGCACGCAAGAAGCGGCAGGAACATGTAGATCCGTTCGGTCCTTCGTCCAAGGATATACAGGAGCGGATAGTACTGTATCAGTGCGTAGGGCACAAAAAATGTGGCGAACAGCAGCATCTTCTCCCCATAGATCCCGACAGGATACCTGCCGAACTCTCTTGCCCCGTCTGTGAATATATTCATAAATTCCAGACTCTCTAACGTAAAGAAGCAAAACGCGGCGTAGATCAGGAACAGGGCGGTAAAGACGGTTGTCCCTCCGATCAGCATAAAGATCACGGTAAGTATTTTGGAGAAATTCCAATCAATCCCGCTCTTAAGGATGCCGTATACGAACATCACAACAGCCTGAAGCATTCTGCCGAACCGGGTAAGCTCGAATTTGCTTCCCAGTACCTGGATGATCTCATTTTGCGGGCGTACCAGTACCCGGTCGAATTCCCCGCGTCTGACCATACCGGAGAATTGATCAAACCCTCTGGCAAACATTTCTGCAAGGGAGAATTCCATCAGCATGACGGCAAAACACAGCAGGACCTCGCTGTAGGTGAATCCCTCCACACTGGAAAATCTCTGGAACATGAAGAATACGCTCAGAAAAGTGGTAAAAGAGACCAGAAATTGTCCAAACGCCGTCAGGAAAAAGGAAGTTTTATACTGCATCACGCATCTGATATTGATGGATACATAATGGAGATAAAGACGGATGGAGCTGTATATTTTTGAACCGATATTTCTCATGAAGCCATTAACCTCCTTGTACGATCATGCGTCTCTGCGCCAGATGGCAGAGTATTTTCCCGGCAAATGTAGTGACCACAAGCCAGAAAATCTGTAGGAAAATTGCCTTCTGCATCTCATAACTGCTCATGCTCCCGCCGTAGATCCGCAAAGGAACATTCTGCAAGGACGCAAATGGCAGCAGTTCCATGATTTCCCGCATCTTTTCTGGAAAAAATGGCAGAGGGATCAAGGCTCCGGCGAAGAAGTCTGCGGCTGAGTTGAACATCAGCCGCAGCCCCGCCGGCGATATGGTGAAAAAGGCAAGGATATAGACCAGTCCGCACAGTGATACGGTCATCAGCAGTCCAAGGATCAGCGTGATCAGAAACAAGATGAAATGCCTTGGGCTTGCCGGTGCGGATATCCCATATGGCTGCGGCAGGAATACGGCGACAATAAGGATGGGGAAGCATCTTAGTACGGCTCTTGACAAGCGTGACGCAATGCTTCTTGAAAACAACATACTGTAGAGATCCGCCGGCCGGCATAGTTCATAGGCGATATCGCCGTTTATGATGGAATCGAAGATCTCATTTTCCATCATCCATACCGCAAAGAGGGCGAGAAATGCCTGTTGCAGCCACAGGTATGACACTGTGGCGGAAAAACTCATGGGGAAGGAGGACGGATCGGCACGGTAGAATGCCCGGAAGATCATGATCTCCATAAAACCCCATGCGAACTGAGTAGAGATACCGGCAAGGGCGGCGCCCCGGTACTGCAATCCCATGATGAATCTCAGTCGAAAGAAAGAGAGATATTTTTTCATTATTTAAAGTCCTTTCTATCAGATGTCATATGTACGGTATAATTCGGCCACTGTCTCGTCAATGCTGCCGCCGCCTCTTCGGATATCATCCAGCGTGCCGTCCATCAGGATCTTGCCTTTCCCGATCAGAATGATACGGCTTGCCAGCGCTTCGATATCCTGCATATCATGGGTGGTCAGTATCACGGTAGTGCCGTGCGTCTTATTCTGCTTCAGGATAAAATCCCGCACGGCAAGCTTTGACACCGCGTCCAGTCCGATGGTAGGTTCGTCAAGGAACAGAATCCTCGGCCGGTGCAGAAGAGAAGCGGCGATCTCACAGCGCATCCGCTGTCCGAGGGAAAGCTGTCTGGCAGGAGAGCGCAGAAGTTCTGCTAGATCCAGTAATTCAGTTAATTCTTCAAGGCTTTGTCTGTACAGGGGTTCTGAAATAGAATAGATATCCTTAAGAAGTTCAAAGGAATCTATGACGGGAACATCCCACCACAATTGAGAACGCTGGCCAAACACGACGCCGATCTCTTTGACGTGTCTGGTGCGGTTCTTGTATGGAATCCTGCCGTCCACAAGGACGGTTCCGCGATCGGGGGTTAATATTCCGCTTAGAATCTTAATTGTAGAGCTCTTTCCGGCTCCATTGGGACCGATGTATCCGACCATCTCCTGGTCCTGGATGGTAAAGCTTACATCGTTCAATGCATGGATCGTCTCATATTCCCGGTGAAAAAGTGCTTTGACGGCCTCACCGAAGCCGGCGTTTCTTTTTGCAATCTTGTACGATTTACATACGTGCTCCATCGTGATCATTCTTGCTTCCTCCTGGTAGTTATATTCTCATATCTTGCCAAGTCGGTCTGGTTCCTATGGATTTTGCCAGAGGATACCGAAGGTAAAATATTCAGTTGATGAAAGACTGGCCGTAACGATGAGATGCCAGTCTTTTAGACACTCTGATTATACCATGGAAGAGACGGGTGGTAAAGAGGAAATTAATTTGCCGTTCCTGGCTGTTCCGGGCTCTTACTGACATGGCGCCGATCCGTAAAGGAAGAGGCGCAGGGGAAAGAGTAACCAGATGTACGGTCAGGAGAGCGGTTCTTCTGAAAGATCATATAGAAGCATGTTTGCATCCATCACAGATAGTCCCTTCTGGAGAGAGAAGATCAATATGGAATCCCGCTTTCTCCGTGCATATAAGGGACCGGCGTTTGCCAGCATGAGGGCGTGTTGGGTATCCGCTAAGGGAAGCGACAGCGACAGGCATATTGCGACAATTTTGTCCCTGCCGGGAGTTTTGGTTCCGTTAAGAATCTGATATCCGTAATTGCGCTGTATCAGGGAGAGTTCCCAGAGCCTGCCCGGTGAAATCCCCCGTTCCTGCATCTTTTGAGAAATATAGTCAGGAAAAGACGTCTTGTTTTCAGGCTTATCCAATTCATCTGACAGGTCATGCAAAGAAGAACGGGATTCCATGGAAGATAGTAGTTTTAACAGTTCATCGGTAGTTTTGCTGGTGATCAATTTTAAAAATCCTTTCTTGATTATACATTAAAAATATCATATAATTTTTTGAATGGAAAAGCAAGAGAAGAAGGTGAGAAGATGGAGTTGTCAAAGGAATATATTTTATCTCAGTATCAGGAATTAGGCTTGCTGAATGAGAACGAGAATGTGCGGATTGTAAGGAACAGCATCAATGGAAGGATTGCTGTGAAAAAATATATGAATATCGAACAGACAGCCATTTATGCTTTCCTGAAATCCCATAGAAGCGATTTCATCCCTCAGATTTACGAATATATTGAGGACGGACGGCAGTTGATCGTGATTGAGGAATATATTGAGGGACGTAATCTGGAAGACATCCTGAGGGAGCAGAAGCTGACCATAGAAGAGAGTGTCTGTATTGTGAAAAGGATCTGCCGTGCATTATATCCGCTTCATATGGCAAGACCGTCCATTGTGTGCAGAGACCTTAAGCCGGAGAATATCATGATCACGTTGCAGAACCATGTGAAAATAATCGATTTTGATATTGCCAGAATCGTAAGTCCGGGGAAAAACCGGGACACGGTAGTCATGGGGACGGAAGGGTTTGCGGCGCCTGAACAGTTCGGGCGCCGTCAGACGGATTGCCGTTCGGATATCTATGCATTGGGAACGATACTAAACTATATGATCTTACGGAAATTTCCGGTAGAAGAGATTGCAGGCGGACAGCTGGGTGCGGTGATCCGCAGGTGCGTTTTCGTGAATCCGGATGAAAGGTTTCAGAATGTGGAAGAACTGGAGCGGGCGTTGGAAACACTGTATCCTTCTGTTGTGAGAAAAGAGACTGATAAGCCGGCAGGTGATAAACAGCCGAAATGGCGTAGAATCCTCCCGCCTGGTTTTCGAAGCGGAACACCGTGGAAAATGCTTGTGGCAGTCATTGGATATCTGCTGATGTTTAATTTATTTCTGTCTATGGAGATCAGAGAAGAAGATGTTTTACTCACTGGCTGGAGAGCATGGTTCCAGAAGATCTTATTTTTATTGTCTCAGCTGGCGGAAATAGGGTTTCTGTTTAATTATATGGGATGCCGGGACAGAGTATCTCTTTTAAACTCAAAAAATATTTTGCTTCGTGTGGCGGGATATGTGGTTTTAGATTTTGCGTTCATAACAATAGCGGCGCTGTTATGGATGTTTCTGGAAATCTTGATCTGAGAGGCTGAGGTTATGGAGATTCAGTGGTCAGAGGCAGGGTGTATGGGGATTCAGTGGTCGGATTATAGATTTATGGAAATGTATGCTGACAGCATACCATGAGAAAAGACAGATGTGAGAGAATGGAGAAGCATAAGACATAAGCCTATGCTTCTTTTTGATTTAGATGTTCTTTGAGGATCAGATTGATATACTGCGAAAAAGAACGGTCGTCTTCTTCGGCAAGCTGTTTGATTTTTTCTATGACATCTGAATCGAGAGTGATACTGACTTTACTTTTTAGTGGTTTCATCATACGAACTCCTTGCAAGGTTATAGTGACTAATTTAATATGCAGATTCTGAAATATTACCAGACAATATTTATAATAAATATATACGACAAAATATTGACATATACCTGTTAGTAGTATAAAGTAGTATAAAATAGGATGAAGGAGAAGGAGAAATGAAGAAAAAATTACTTATGATGATCATTGCAATGCTGGCGATGATATCTATATGGGGATGCAGTGACAGTGACGCCCCTGACAGCGGTGGAAAAGCGGAAGAGACGGATGCGGAAGATGATAAAGAAGAAGACACGACAGGAGAAGAAGGGGCGGAAGAAGACGCGTCGGCAAACACCAGGGTTGAACAGATCAATCTTGAGAACGCGGAAGGAAGTCTGGTATATGTAAGGCATGAGATAGCGAAAGACTATAACGAAGCTGATGCAGTACGGATTTATTTTACATATACGAATAGATCGGATGAGACAAAGACGGCACAGTCAACCTTCTATCCACAGGTATTTCAGAATGGGATAGAGTGTGATTTCACATCAGGAGACTTTATGGAACCGAATGAGGCTGAGAGCAATCTTGCCAAAGAGCTTATGAAAGATTCTTCTTTAGAGGTAGCCTTTATATATACGCTTCAGGATGTATCCAATCCGGTTATTTTGAAGGTAAACGATCAGTCAGCTGATAATTTATTCAAGGATATATATCAAGAACAGGAATTAGCATTACAATAGGGAGAAGAAAAGGAATGAAGACAGCTAAATTAGTAACAGGTATCTTGTCAATTGTTTTATGCGTATTTGTGACCTTTCAGTCCTGTGCGGCGGGACTGGTAAACGCACTTGAAGATAATGGAGAGGTAAGTGGAAGCGCCGGGGTTATGGTAGCAATCTGTCTGCTGACAGCAGGAATCGTGTCCATTGCAACCAGAAATAAAGAAAAGAACGGCGGAAATATCGCCTGTATCATTCTGTACATGATCGGTGCATTAATGGGGGGATCATTGGCAGGAAGTTATGCAGATCTGAAAATATGGGGTGGTTATGCCGGGATCTGTGGTATTATACATCTGATGTCTGCTATAAAGTGTAAAAATAACGGAAAAAAGAATAAGTAATTCATGGATATTGTCATATTTTAATTCTATATTCCCGTGGTGTGCAGTTATAGAAGCGCTTAAATATTTTAGCAAAGTTGCTGGGGCTGTCAAAACCGCATAGGGTTGCGATTTCTGATATACTGTCCGCCGGATGCTTTCGCAACATTTCAGCCCCCCTGCATAATCCGATACTTTAACAGATACTGGATCGGGGAAAGCTGGATCGTTTTCTTAAAACAGCGCAGGCTTTCCCTTTCACTAATGCCGGCGGCGCTTGAAATTTCTGACAGAGATATATCATCGGCAAAATTTTTGTGGATGTAAGCAAGCATTTTTCTGATACGGAGATTGTCCTGGCTTGGCGGAACATTTTGCGTATCCGTCTGCGGATTCAATTCCCTGCATAAAAAAAGACAGATACGGGATAAATTTTCCCGCACGGTAAATTCATATCCGTAACAGTCCTGTGCAAGAGCTTCAAACGCACAGTTAAACCAGTCTGCCACATTTCTGTTGCTGCCTGCATTTATAAAATAATGGGAAAATCCATTACAGGTTAATAGCGGCTGCATATACTTTTTGGCAAATACAAGATCCTCACTTCCGGTAATGAGCGTCTGGTCAAAAACAAGGGAGCGCAATTTACATTCCGTGACAGCCGCCGCATAATGAAGAATATTTGAATTGATAACAATACAGTCTCCCTTTTCCAAAAAGAAAGTATTTGACGGTATCTTTACATTCATCTGTCCATTTTCTATATACACAATTTCAATCTCTTCATGCCAGTGCCATGGGATAATATCTTCCTGTCTGTCCGTGTGGGAGGAACAATATCCGGCACAGGGGAATTGAGGGGTTCCATGGGGTTGGAGTTCTTTTGATACTTTATTCAGGTTTAATCCACATTCTTGTAATGCCATATTTTTGCGTACCTTCCTGTTTGGCGTTTTTTTTATATTATATGTCCGAATATGTATTGTATCAAGTACTATTTGACGGTATTCTTTTGATAAGCACAAAACACAGGAGGACGTTAAAATGATCCATCTACTGTTGGTCATCATTTACCTTGCTTTTATCAGTCTGGGGCTTCCGGATTCCCTGTTAGGTTCCGCGTGGCCCGCAATGTATCAGGAGTTTTCCGTACCTGTTTCCTATGCGGGCGGTATTTCTATGATTATCGCTGCAGGGACGATCATTTCCAGTCTGCAAAGCGACAGATTGACCAGAAGATTTGGAACGGGCAAAGTTACGGCTGCCAGTGTGTTAATGACTGCAGCAGCATTGTTTGGGTTTTCCATCAGCCATTCCTATGCCGCGTTATGCTTATGGGCAGTTCCTTATGGGCTTGGCGCCGGAAGTGTGGACGCTTCCTTGAATAACTATGTTGCTCTCCATTATGCAAGCAGGCATATGAGCTGGCTGCATTGTATGTGGGGCGTCGGCGCGTCCCTTGGCCCGTACATCATGGGTTATGCCCTGACCGGCGGACAAGGGTGGAATATGGGTTATCGCTATATCGCCGTCCTTCAGATCGCATTGACCGCCGTGTTGATTTTCAGCCTGCCATTGTGGAAAAAACAGGGTAACCATGATATGGGGCAGACGGAAAAAGAAATAACAGCCCGCCCCCTTTCCTTACGTCAGATTGTTAAAATTCCGGGAGCAAAAGAAGTCATGATCACATTTTTCTGCTACTGCGCTCTTGAACAGACAACCGGGTTATGGGCAAGCAGCTATCTTGTGCTGCGCCGGGGATTGTCAGCGGAAACTGCCGCGGGGTTTGCGAGCCTGTTTTTTATGGGGATTACAGCCGGCAGGGCTTTCAGCGGATTTTTGACATTAAAGTTAAATGATACGCAGATGATACGGCTTGGTCAAGGCTTTATCTTGGCTGGCATTGTATTTTTACTTCTGCCGTTTGGCAGCGCAGGCTCATTGATCGGGTTGATTTTGGTTGGATTGGGATGTGCTCCGGTGTATCCTTCTATTATACATTCCACGCCGGAACATTTTGGGGCGGATAAGTCACAGGCGATGATCGGCGTGCAAATGGCGTCTGCCTATGTGGGAACCTGCTTCATGCCGCCGATCTTCGGATTTATCGCAAACCATATCAGCGTATCCTTGTTTCCGGTTTATTTGCTGGCGATACTGCTCCTTATGGCTGCTATGCATGAAAAAATGATATCGAAAGTAACTGCAGATAAGAAGAAAGATTTATGATGACATGAAAGGTGTAGAAATTTATCTTTCGACACAAAGGACTGCTTTAAGTTTATAAATCATAGATGGGAGGCTGCGTATGATAGATTTGCATATGCACAGCAGATACAGCGACGACGGGGAATTTACTCCGTCAGAACTGGTAGGACAATGTGCCAAAAAAGAGTTTCGCATGATGTCCGTCACTGACCATAATTGTGTGAAAGCGAATGAAGAAATTCAAGTTCTGCTTTGATGAATAGGGCAAGAAGGAGCCGGTTTCATTTTAGACAAAATAATATATAATAAAGTCAGCAGTAAATAGGGAGGAAGATTCTATGGATATGACAAAATTCGAGTGGACACGAGAACCAGAGAAGTATTACATTGACAGTAGGAAAGTAGAGATTGTTACAGTACCGCATACCGATTTGTGGCAAAGAACTTATTATCATTTTCAAAATGATACTGCGCCGGTGTTTCAAATGGAAACGGATGAAAAGTTTTTCAGCTTTGTTGTTAAAACTGATTTTTCTGAAAGCTACCATCGATTTGACCAATGCGGTATTGTTATGTATTTAGACAGTGAAAATTGGCTGAAAGGCTCCATTGAATATGAAAACGAAGAGTTCCAGCATTTAGGCAGTGTTGTAACAAATGGGGGATATTCTGATTGGGCTACTACTGCCATTCCTTCCTCTGTCAAATCCATATGGTATCGCTTCAGCCGCCGTGAAGATGATTATTGTATCAAATGTTCTGAAGATGGTGTCAAATTTGATCAAATGCGTATTTGCCATATGAATAAAGGCGGTGGTAAAATCAAGTTCGGCATCTATGCCTGCTTTCAGCCGCTTTTGGAAATATCTGGTACTTTTTCCAAATGATATGCATTTCTTCTGAAAGCTCTGGCATTAAAGGCCGGAAACAAAGGCCGCTGTGCTCTGTAATATGAATGATTTTATCGAAGCATAAAGCATATCCCATCCCGTCTTTTACCATGAGAGAACCATTAAACAGAAGATTGTATGTTCCGACAATGTTTAGATCCTCGTACTTTTTCCCAAGCCATTTGATCAAAGAAGATCTGCTTGACCGCTGACGGGACAGGATCAGCGGCTTGTCCTGCAAGTCTTCTGAGGTAATAACTTCTTTTTCTGCTAAATCTGCGTCATGACGCATCAGAACGCCCCATGTATCTTTATAAGGAACCTTCAACATGTTATATTTCGAGGTATCTACTTCACCAAATACCAAACCAAAATCAATTAATCCGCGGTCAAGATTTTCAAGCACACTTATACCATCCCCGCTTATGATATGGAAGTGGATATCCGGAAAATCTTCCTGCAATGCTTTGGCAGTCTTTGTGAGAAAGCGCACACCGTCGGTTTCTCCGGCGCCGGAAATACTTTGTTCTCTTGTAACGGCAAGAAAATATTGTAAAACACGCAATTCCATAGGATTCTCCTCTTAAATTCGATTATCATAATATTTTTTCTCATTTTAGATACAGAAACATTAATGGACTCCTGGCTCGGACAGGATGGAAAAGGAATGATGGATGCTTTTAACCCGGCGGACCACGATATCGGGATTCAGGCTTTTGGAAATCTGCGGGTAGAAGAGATGCGAAAGGAACTCGAACAGATCACGCCGATCACGGATACCTATCTCCTGGCAATGCCTGCGGTGCATATGAACGGCGTCTCTTATACTGCCAATGTGACAGACCAGCCGGAACGTTTTCATCTGCTGTCAGGAAGAGCGTGCACCGGGGATAATGAGATCGTAATCACAGAATTCATCGCACAAGACCAACGAGCTGAGATTGGAGATACCGTGTCTGTCGGCGGCGATGCGGGAGAGGCAGAATATGTGATCACCGGCATCTATCAATGTGCCAATGAGATGGGGGCGAACTTAGGAATGAGCCGGGAGGGCTATCTGAAAATCGGGCGGGATGATCCGCAGATTTGGTGTCACCACTTCTTTTTGAGGGAGCCGGAAAAGAAAGGTTTGATCAGGGAGCAGCTTGAGAGTATGTACGGAGGTGACGTACATGTTCATGAAAATACATGGCCGGGTCTATTCGGGATCATCCGTGTCATGCAGGTCGCGCTGGTTGTGATGTATCTGATGGTGACGCTGTTTATATTGATCACAACCATTATGACAGGTAACCGGATTCTTGCGGCAGAACAGAAAGACCTTGGAATCTATCAATCCATAGGATTGTCCGCCGGTCAGTTAAGACGTTCCTTTGCGCTGCGGTTTACGGCTGTATCTCTTCTTGGGTCGATGGCAGGCATTGTCCTGGCTTTTGCTGCCACAGATCCATTGGTAGGCGCTGTGATGAAACTGGCGGGGATCAGTGATTTTATCTCTCATCCGGATATCCTTGCGATACTGCTTCCGGGTGTTTTCGTAGTTGCATTATTTACTGGTTTTTCCTGGTTGTTATCTGGAAAGATTCGAAGAATGGATCTTGCGGTATTACTGTCAAAATGAATAGAACTGTCAGAGTGGACGGAATGAACAGTATAATATAGCTAAAAAGCATGTGAGAATATAGGATATAAGTATTTGTTATATAATGCTGAATGATTTATAGTAAAGACAGATGGAAATAGAGAAATAGAAAAAGATGAAAGAAGGAAAGCAGAAAAATGAAAGTTAAATCAATGAAGAAAAAGATGACAGCGTTTGTATTTATGGTAAGTATTGCGGTGATAAGCATTGCAGCTGCAGTCACAGGCTGCGGACGGGATGATAATGATGCAGGAGATGACAGCCATGCCCAAACTGAGAACGCCGGCAGGAATGAGGCTTCCGGACCGAATGATGGGGAATCACAGGATTTCAGCCAGGTAGACACAACCGAGTTGGAGGTTCACTTTGGCGATAACGGAGCCCCGTATACGCTTCAACTGGAAGATAATGATACCGCAAGAGCCGTAGCATATCATGTAGGCACCTCAGACTGGAGACTCCCAATCTATGATTATGATAATTTTGAAGGATGGGAGTATATGCAGTATTATGATATACCAAGCCGCTATGAGATCCCGTCCGGCGCGGAAACGGTCACATCTGTAAAGGCAGGAGATGTATATTATTCAGAACCTAACCGGATCATTCTCTTTTACCATGACGCCGAAGTTACAGGAGAATATACGAAAGTGGGAACGATTGATGCTACAGACGAATTTGTAAAAGCTGTAGAAGAAAATCCGGTACTGGAAGGATGGAGCAACAAGATTGTGTTGATCAGTGACGGAGAATAGCCGGTCATGCTTATTGACGCTTTTAAATCATAAATGAAGAAAAGGAGATTTTATCATGGAAGTAATGAAAAACAGGACATTTGACGAGGAACGTGCCTTATATGGCAGCAGAAACATTTATGTAAAAGATTGTGCGTTTGACGGTCCGGCAGACGGCGAGAGTGCGTTCAAGGAGGCAAGCGATATTCAGGTGGAAAATGTTTTTTTCAATCTCCGTTATCCATTCTGGCATGACGAGAGGGTGAAGATTGACGGAGTTACGATGACGGAGCTTTGCCGTGCGGCAATCTGGTATACGAATGATATAGAAATCAGGAACAGTAAGCTGCATGGAATCAAAGCGCTCCGCGAATGTTCCAAAGTTAAGATGGACGGCTGCGATATCATCTCGCCGGAGTTTGGCTGGTCAACAAAAAGAATCGACATGAGAAATACCAGTGCCGAGGGCGAATATTTCATGATGCGCTCAAGCTGTCTGCATTTTGACAATGTGAGTCTTAAGGGTAAATATTCTTTCCAGTACAACGAGGACTGCGTGTTTGAAAATTGCAATTTTGATACCAAGGATGCGCTCTGGCATGCAAAGAATGTAGTCGTGAGAAACAGTGTGGTAAAGGGCGAATATCTTGCCTGGTACTGTGAAAACGTGACTTTTGAAAACTGTAAGATCATCGGTACGCAGCCGTTATGTTATTGTAAGAATCTGAAACTGATCGATTGCCAGATGGAAGGGTGTGATCTGAGCTTTGAAAAATCGGAAGTAGAGGCAACCCTCACAACGCCGGTTGACAGTATCAAAAATCCTGCCGGAGGACATATTTACGTGCCGTCTGTCGGCGAGATCATTATGGATGACGAGAATGCAAAAGGAGAAATCCTGACGACAAAGGCGGAATGTGCATAGATGGCAGGGACGAAAAAAAATCTATGGTTTTATTCCCGCGAGCAACGAGCCAAGCGGGCATGCTTGCATGCACATTTGGCGACTGCCGCGAGGGTCAAATACCCCGCTGCTCTGCAGCGCTACAAATTTGATGTCCCGTTGCTTGCAGTGTGGTCTTTGATTTTGACAGCGGTACTGATAGTTTCATTGACAGCATGCGGTAAGGTCAGTAATAAGCCGGCAGATGTGATTCAAAGAGAGAATCCGGCGGGAGTGGAAAATTCAGAAAACAGTAATGGAGCGGCAGAGACAGAGGGCGGTTCCGGAGGTGTCCCGGCAAAGACTGCGGTTGATGAGAAAATAGAAAAGGGGAAAAATATTATGTATATCACTGTAGGCGACTCAGTAATGACCATGAAACTCGCCGATAATGCGTCAGCGGAGGCATTTCGGGGATTAGCTGCATCAGGACCGTTTACGGTAGAGATGAAAGAATATGGCGGGTTTGAACTGGTGGGCGCTCTGGGAGAAAGATTACCTG
>CAJTRO010000023.1:0-32245 GCA_910579015.1 uncultured Dorea sp.
ATCTAATGTATTATGTCCTTAAAATAGAGAGAAAGAAAGGCAATATAAATGGTTGATGTTGTAGTTCTTAATTATAATGATGCTGAGCAAACGTGCAGATATGTTAGTTTAATAAAAGAATTTGATATAATAGATCATATAGTAATTGTTGATAATCATTCTTCTGATTTCTCCATAGAATATTTAAAGACTATAGAGGATGATAAAGTTAAAATTATTCAGTCGGGGAAAAATGGTGGTTATGGGTATGGAAATAATTTTGGAATAAAGTATCTAATCAAAAATTATTGCAGCCCATATATTGCAATTACAAATCCAGATGTGATTTTTGAAGAAGAATGCTTAATAAAATGTGTGGATTTTTTGTATGAACATCAAAGCCAAAATTATGCAGTTGTTGCTCCGCGTATGAAGGAATTGAAAGATGGGTTTAATAAAAATGGCTGGTTGTTGCCCGGTTGGTTAGATTATATTTGTTTTGATCTGTTTTTACTTGGGAAAATATTTAGATTGACATATGTAGATACATGTGGAAAAAGTTATTCAGATTGTGATTGCGTAGCAGGTTCGATGTTAGTTATAAATTCAAGTATGTTTATAGATGCAGGTATGTTTGACGAAAACATATTTTTGTATTGTGAAGAAACTGCACTTGGATTTAGATTAAAAGATAAAGGTTATAAGACAGCATTATTAACTAATCAAGAGTTTATTCACGAACATTCTGTAAGTATTAATAAGACAATAAGTTCAAAATTGAAACAATATAAATTAATATGGAAAAGTCGAATGTATATTTTGGATACATACTATGAATTAAATGGGATAAAAAGATTAATATCAAAGATTATAAAAGATGTTGCGAGTTTAGAAATGTTAGTTAAAGTAAATATTAAATAGGGAAATTGGAACAAGTATGAAACAGAAATCTGTTGAGAAAAATGCAATATTAAATGCTATAAGGACCATATTAAATTTAATTGGACCACTTGTTACATATCCGTATGTTTCCAGAATATTGGGAGTGAATCATATTGGAAGTATAAATTATACAAATTCTATAATACAATATTTTATATTAATATCTGGATTAGGAATTAGTACATATGGTATAAGAGAAGGTGCAAAAAGAAGAAATAACCAGATAAAATTAAATTTATATTTGAGTGAGTGTTTTACAATTAATGTTATCTTTACAGCAGTTTCATATGCATTTTTGATAATTTTGTTATTTACATTCGAGAGTTTGGAAAAATATCAAATACTTTTATTTATACAAAGTTTTTTGATATTTTTTAATACTATTGGTATCGAGTGGGTAAATACTATATTTGAAGATTATCTTTATATAACGATTCGAACAATTTTTGTGCAGATAATCAATATTTGTCTGACCTTTTTGTTTGTAAGAAGTTCACAGGATTTATATCAGTATGCTATGTTGAGTGTAATGACAAGTGGCATAATTAGTGTCTCAAATTGGATATATTGTAAGAAAAAATGTACGATTAGGATAAGAAAAAAATGTAATTGCAAAAAACATTTAAAACCTATAATGATTTTTTTTGCAAATAAAGTGGCTGTGACATTGTATGTTGGTGCAGATACAACTATGCTAGGAATAATGACCAATGATTATCATGTAGGATTATATAGCGTTTCGGTTAGAATATATTCAATAATTAAGACTTTATTGGCTGCAATTTATACGGTATTTATTCCAAGACTTTCTTATTATATAGGTGTTGGAAAATATGAAAACTTTAAGCAATTATATTCTAGAATGATATCTATAATGACATTGCTAATTCTCCCGTCTGCTGTAGGGTTAATTGTTATATCAAGAAACATTATCTTCCTTCTATTTGGTAGGTTATATTTAGAGGCTTCAAAATCATTAATATTTTTGAGTTTAGCTATTATATTTGCAATTTATGGAGGGTTGATTTCCTCAGCATATAATATTGTTTGTGGTTTGGAAAAGGAAACCCTAAAAGCAACAACCTTAGCTGCAATTGTAAATATTATTTTGAATATTTTTTTTATATCCCAGTATTATGAAATAGGGGCCGCAGTGACTACAATGATAGCTGAACTGATCATGTTTTTATTTTGTTTTATTAAAGCAGAAGGAATGCTTCGATGTATAGATATAAAAGAAGTTGGTATAAATTTATTACATTCTATTTTGGGATGTATTGTAGTAATAATAGTAAATCGTGTAGTAGTATCAATTATAGAATCAATATTTTTTTCAGCTGTAGTAATAATATTGACCAGTGTTGTTGTTTATTTTATTATATTGTGCTTAATGAAAAATAAAGTGTTATTAGAATATTTGATTTCAAAGAAAGGTAAGATTTAGATTAAATTGAAGAAGGAAATGTTGGGTTCGAAAGTAATTTTGTATGAAGAAGAGAAAAATTGCTGTGCTTGTGGGGCGTGTGAAAATGTATGTCCTACAAAAGCAATAAAAATGAAAAAAAACACATATGGGTATATGTATCCCGAGGTTGATGAAATATTGTGTGTTCAATGTAAAAGATGTAAAGAAGTTTGTTCTTTTCAGAAAAATAATTTGTTTGAGACTACAAAAGAGGTGTATGCTGCTTGTGCGCTTGATTATGATAAGTTGTACGAATCATCATCAGGTGGTGTTTTTACTGTTTTGGCGAATCATATTATTAATGACAATGGATGTGTCTATGGATGTGCGTTAGAATTTGAAAATAAATCACTTGTACCTAAGCATATTAGAATCGATAATGTTAATGATTTGATGAAAGTGAAGGGATCTAAATACGTTCAGAGTAAAATAGGAAATGTTTATAAGCTTGTAAAAGAGGATTTGGAGAATGAGAGAAGGGTGCTCTTTTCAGGAACGCCTTGTCAAGTAGATGGTTTGAAAGGATTTTTAGGGATGAAGAATTACCCGAACCTTCTGACTGTTGATATTATATGTCATGGTGTACCGAGCGAGCAGATTTTTCATGATTACGTAAAATTGTTAGAGGATAAACAGAATAGTAATATAATTGATTTTAAATTCAGAGATAAGAAATATGGGTGGGGACTGCAAGGGACGATAACATATAAAGCGAAAAACAAAATTAGAAATAAAATACTAAGTACAAGAGTATCTTCGTATTATCAATTATTTATGAACGGGGAAATTTATAGAGAAAGTTGTTACAATTGCAAATACGCATGTTCAGCCAGGGTATCTGATGTTACTCTGGGCGATTACTGGGGGATACAACAAGTACACCCTGAATATTTGTATCAAAATGGAGGACCATATATAGGGGAAAAAGGAATATCATGTATTATTTTAAATTCGGCAAAAGGGAAGGCGATGATTGATGATTGTAAGAGCCAACTATTGTTAAAAAGATCAAGTTTTCAAAATGTTGCGTCTAATAATGGGCAATTGAACCGGCCAAGTAGTGAGGGGAAAAATAGAAGTCATATTCTTTCCCTATATAAAAATGGTGGATATAAAGAGGTAGAAAAATGGTTTAATAAACATTTAGGGAAAAAAAGATATATGTATTTAATCTGGGATGGTCTTCCTAATAGTGTAAAAATGTTTATATGGAAAATTAGACATATATGAGATAGTCGTGATAATGAAGGGATTTCAGAATTATGAAAAAGATAATGCTAGTTTTCGGTACGAGACCGGAAGCAATAAAAATGTGTCCTCTAGTTAATGAATTGAAAATTCGAAAAGGTATTAAAACAGTTGTTTGTGTTACTGGTCAACATAGAGAAATGCTGGATCAAGTATTGACGACATTTAATGTCATACCTGATTATGATCTTTCTATAATGAAATATAATCAGACATTGTTTGATATTACTACTGGTATAATGGAGAAGATTAAGTTAATATTGGAAAAAGAGGAGCCCGATGTAGTTTTAGTACATGGAGATACCAGTACAACCTTTGTGACTGCATTGGCTTGTTTTTATTTACATATTCCGGTAGGTCATGTAGAGGCAGGATTAAGGACATATAATATTGATTCGCCATATCCAGAAGAGTTTAATCGTCAGGCTGTATCTATAGTAAGTCGATATAATTTTGTTCCGACACAGCTTGCAGCAGAAAATTTAATTAAAGAAGGAAAGAACCCTAGTAGTATTTATATTACTGGTAATACAGTTATTGATGCTATGCGATATACCGTGACGGAGGAATATACACACCCGGAACTTGATTGGGTTGGGGATGATAAGTTGATTCTTATAACGGCGCATCGCCGTGAAAATCTTGGAGAACCTATTCATCATATGTTTAGGGCAATTCGTCGTGTTCTTGATGAGCATTCGGACTGTAAAGCTGTGTATCCGATTCATATGAATCCTATTGTCAGAAAAGCGGCTAATGAAGAGTTTTATGGTTGTGACAGGATACATATTATTGATCCCATAGAAGTATTTGATTGTCATAATTTTGAAGCTAGATGTTTTTTGTGTTTGACGGATTCCGGAGGGATTCAGGAAGAAGTGCCTTCTTATGGGAAACCTGTATTAGTGATGAGGGATACAACAGAAAGACCAGAAGGAGTAGATGCAGGAACTTTGAAATTGGTAGGCATAAATGAAGATGTTATCTATGAGAATTTTAAAGAATTATTAGAGGATAAAGCGTCATATAATAAAATGGCCCGGGCTTGTAATCCTTATGGAGATGGTCAGGCTTGTAAGAGAATTGCAGATATTTTGGAATGTGGAATATATGAGCCATGGGTGGCGAAATTGTAATTAACCAGTTCGCTGCCAGTCATTCCTGCAACATACCGGGGATTGACCTTCGCAAATTTTTTCGAATTGACAAACTCCCCCAGAAATGCTATATTAATGAAACAAATCAAAGTCAATTCCGAGAGAGAGCAGCAAGCGCACCGGAAGCGCTGCAAGTCAACATACTGGTCTTTTTTTTGTTTGGCTTGTTTTAAATTGCGAGACTTGTATAACTGTGAAGCCATACGAACAGTCTCTTTATATGCAATATGCAGGATTAAGACCTGGACATAGCTCAATGGTTATGGCCGGGTTTTTTGTCGTTCTGCGCCCAATATCCGACGGCCAATATCCGACGATCAATATTCGGCATCCTGCCGTTATTCTGAGGAAGACGCAGGCGGTATCCAGTAAGGAGGAAGAGGAAGAAGCTTTGAGAGAATATCACAATACACAGGAGGAAACCAGAATGGGACTGGATCTGATGTTTCTTTTTAACAGTATTTTACTTGGAGTGGGACTTGCCATGGATGCATTTTCAGTATCTTTGGCAAATGGATTGAATGAGCCGGGAATGAAGAAAGCAAAGATGTGCGAGATAGCAGGCGTATTTGCTGTATTTCAGGCGGTGATGCCTTTGACCGGATGGTTCCTCGTTCATACGATCGCAAGGTATTTCAGGATCTTTGAAAGATTTATTCCGTGGATTGCCTTTCTGCTCCTTGGATTTATTGGGGGAAAGATGCTGTGTGAAGGGATACAGAACAAGGAGATGGAGGAGGAAGGAAGAGGCGTCGGCTTTTGGGCGCTTATCATCCAGGGGATTGCGACTTCTATTGATGCATTATCTGCCGGATTCACCATCGCGGGGTATGATTTTCTGAAGGCATTCGTGGCGGCAGTGATCATTGCGGTCGTTACATTTGTAATCTGTATATGCGGACTGGAGATTGGGAAGAGATTCGGCGTAGGGCTGTCGGATAAAGCGCAGGTACTTGGCGGCGCCATCCTCATTGTAATCGGACTGGAAATATTTGTTGCCGGTGTATGCTAACAAATTCCTATTGAAAACAAACATAAGTTCTGATATAATATTTCATTATGTTGAGGTGATTGTTATGGCGCAGGAGAACCGGATGTATATCGCAATTGACTTGAAGTCCTTCTATGCCTCCGTGGAGTGTGTGGAGAGAGGCTTAGATCCAATGACCACGAATCTGGTGGTTGCCGACTTAAGCCGTACTGAGAAGACCATCTGCCTTGCGGTCTCCCCGTCGCTGAAGGCTTATGGGATAGGAGGAAGGGCAAGGCTGTTCGAGGTGGTACAGAGGGTGAAGGAGGTGAATGCCGAAAGGCAGAGCCTGGCGCCGGGGCGTCGGTTTGACGGTTCATCCTGTGATGATACCGAGTTGAAGAGTTCTCCGTCAAAGGCGCTGGATTACATTATTGCGCCGCCAAGGATGGCGCATTATATTGACTACAGCACAAAGATTTATCAGATATATCTGAAGTATGTGGCGCCGGAGGACTGTCATGTGTATTCTATAGATGAGATCATGATGGACGTCACCCATTATCTGGACAGTTATCAGATGACGCCCCGCGCCCTGGCCGGCAGGATCATACAGGATATCCATACGGCCACAGGGATCACGGCCACAGCAGGGATCGGGACGAATCTGTACCTGTGCAAGGTGGCGATGGATATTGTGGCGAAGCATATCCCGCCGGATAAGAACGGCGTGCGCATTGCCAATCTGACCGAGAAGAGTTACCGGCGGATTCTGTGGACACACCAGCCAATCACGGATTTCTGGCGCGTCGGGAAAGGATATGCGAAGAAGCTTGCGGAGCATGGCATGTATACGATGGGGGATATTGCGAGATGTTCTGTGGGGAAGCCGGGGGAATATTACAATGAAGACCTTCTATACAGGTTATTCGGGGTGAATGCGGAGCTTCTGATCGACCATGCCTGGGGTGTTGAGCCCTGTACCATGGCTGATATCAAGGCATATAAGCCGGCGGTGAACAGCATCTGTTCGGGACAGGTACTGCATTCTCCCTATACGGCAGAGAAGGCGAGGCTGGTTGTGCGGGAGATGGCCGACCAGCTGGCGTTGGATCTGGTGGAGAAGCGTCTGGTCACGGATCAGCTGGTCCTGACGGTGGGCTATGACAGAGAGAATCTGTCGGCTTCTGAAGCAGGGAAGTCCTATAAGGGGAAGATTACGACAGACCGTTATGGGCGCAGTGTTCCTAAGCACGACCACGGAACCGTGAACCTGAAGGAACAGACATCCTCCGCGAAGATGATCCTGGAGGCGGTTCTTGGATTGTATGATCAGATTGTCCAGAAGAAGTTTCTTATCAGGCGGATTTCGATTGGCGCCAATCGGGTAGTGGACGAATCGACGGTGGAGAAAGAGCCGGTCTTTGAACAGCTTGATCTGTTTACCGATTATGCGGCCCTTAAGAAGGAGCAGGAAGAGAAGGAGGCCAGACTGGGACGGGAGAGACGGTTACAGGAGGCGATGCTGGATATTAAGAAGAAGTACGGGAAGAATGCGGTCTTAAAGGGAATGAGCCTGATGGAGGGGGCGACGGCGATGGAGCGCAACAGGCAGATCGGAGGGCACAAGGCATGACATTTATGAATACCGGAGACATGCACAGATATGACGATATCATCATGCTCCCGCACCATGTATCTAAGACACATCCGCCTATGCCGGCGGCGGACCGTGCCGCTCAGTTCGCTCCTTTTGCGGCGCTGACAGGACATTACGATGCGGTTAAGGAGGCCGCAAGGCTTACAGAGGAAAGAGTTGAATTAGACGAATCCTGCAAAGCCGTATTAGACGGGAAGCTGCAAGACATACGGCGGCGTCTTGGCGAAGAACCGGCCGTTACAGTCACATATTTTGTACCGGATGAGAGGAAGTCCGGCGGTTCTTATGAGACGGCGGCCGGATGTGTGAGGAAGATAGACGAATACGAGAGGGTATTGGTTCTGACGGACGGGACGAGGATACCGGTGTCCGAGCTTCTGGAGATAGAACTGAAAAGTTAAGGTTGATTTTATCAGCGGCAAGATTTATAATCGTAAAAAGATACCAATAAATACAAACAAAAAGAGAAAGCAGAGGATTATTATCATGAGAAAAATAGTAGTATTTTCAAGCGAGCACTGACCGGGCTGCGCACCAGTGAAAGAGGCTCTTTCCAAGGCAGATATTCCATACGCCGCAGTTGATATATCGTCAGGTATGCTGCCGCTAAAGCAGTTCCTGGCATACAGGGATACCAGACCGGAATTTGAAGAGATCAAGGAGGCAGGACGCGTGGGACTTCCGTGCATCGTTGTCGATAAGGGCGAGAAGATCTATTTCGGACTTCCGGAGGATCTGGATGAATTAAGATAGAGAAAAAGGGCTGGGACCGGTATGGACCGACAGCCCTTTTTATATTTATACGGCAAAATCAGTCAGATCATCTCGAAGGGCAGACATGCATAGATCCTTATCATGATTTTTAAGTCCTTTGATGAGTGTTTCGTGATAGCGGACATCGTTATTTGGATTAGATGTGGTCCATGTGTTCAGATAGAATTGGGCATAGGCGCGTTTCAAAGTGAGCATGGCGGATTCCAGCTGGCGTATTGTGAATGGATTCCCCTGATAGGAGGCAAGCGTCAGATGGAACTTTGTGTTGGCCTCCCAGTGTGTCCACATATTTTCATCTAATGTTTTCCGACATAATGCATCCAGCCGTATCAGCTCGTCGATTTCGGGCGGTCCGATAGAAGCATAGGAGCTCCCCAGCAAAGCGCTCTCCAGCAAAAGCCGGTATTCCAGGATATATTTGACATCTTCCTGTGTAAGGCGTACAACTTCATAGCCATAGCGCGGATGGCTGATCAGAACATGCTCATTACAGAGCGTAACGAGTGCGTCGCGCACGGGAGATTTGCTGCATCCGTATTTTTCAATCAATTCTCTTTCTGTTAGAATGTCATTTGGTTTGTATTCTAAAGACAGGATGCCATTCATAATTTTCTGATAAATAGTGTCTTTTAATGTATTTGCTGTTTTCATTTCTATAAATGTCCTTTCCCTGAATTGATGTTAAGGCCTCTCATCTGTATGGTCATTTGCCTGGTTCCGTATCGGCAGAAAGGCATATGGTAAAAATAGACAGAGCATTATGACTTGAACATACTGGAGGGGGCTGTTTCATAGAAAAATTTGCGGTTACATTGTATGATTTTAACAAAAAGAACAGGAAAAGTAAATGAGAATTGAAAAAAATGAAAAAGTATGTTATTGTGATAGCATCAATAATAATATCACTGATAATATCAATGATATTATCACACGAAAAATAAAAAGAGAGGAAAGCCTATGGATAAAACAGACGTAAAATACGGTGCATATGTGCAGATTTTAAAAGAAGAGCTTGTACCGGCGATGGGGTGTACAGAGCCGATTGCGCTTGCGTATGTGGCTGCTAAGGCAAGAGATGTGCTAGGAGCTGTGCCGGACAGGGTATTGATCGAGGCAAGTGGAAGCATTATAAAGAACGTAAAATCAGTAATCGTGCCTAATACCGATCATCTGAAAGGGATTCCGGCGGCTGCCGCGGCCGGAATTGTGGCCGGCAAGGCAGAGAAGGAACTGGAAGTTATTTCATCTTCAACGAAGGAATTGCGCCAGGAGATGAGAGAATTTCTGGCCGGCACTCCGATAGAAGTAAGGCATATTGATAATGGTCTTACTTTTGAGATCGTCGTGACAGTTTATAATAAAGATTCTTATGCGAAAGTAAGGATTGTAAATTATCACACGAACATTGTCCTGATCGAAAAAGACGGAGAGAAGCTCTTTGAGATTGAAGTGAAGGGAGAGGATGAAGAAGGACTTACGGACCGCACACTTCTTGATATGCAGAGTATCTGGGATTTTATCAATACAGTGGATATTGAAGATATCCGTGATGTACTTGCAAGACAGATTGAATATAACGTGGCGATTTCAGAAGAAGGGCTCAGGGGAGATTACGGTGCGAATATCGGAAGCGTTCTTCTTAACATGGAAGGGGACAGTGTACGTACACGGGCGAAAGCAAGAGCGGCGGCCGGATCTGATGCCAGGATGAATGGGTGTGAGCTTCCGGTTATCATCAATTCAGGAAGCGGGAATCAGGGAATAACCTGCTCCCTTCCGGTTATCGAGTATGCGAATGAATTAAATGCAGGCGAGGAGAAGCTATACCGTGCACTTGCATTATCCAATCTTACGGCGATCTACCAGAAGACCGGGATTGGCCGTTTGAGCGCTTATTGCGGGGCGGTCTGTGCGGGCGCGGCGGCCGGAACGGGCATAGCGTATCTCTGTGGCGGCGGTTATGAGGAGATCACACATACAGTTGTAAATGCCCTTGCAATTACATCAGGGATCGTATGTGACGGAGCGAAAGCATCCTGCGCGGCCAAGATAGCGGCGGCGACAGACGCAGGGATCCTCGGATACAATATGTACATCTGCGGACAGGAATTTTGTGCCGGAGACGGGATCGTTACAAAGGGTGCAGATGAGACGATCCGGAATGTAGGACGCCTTGGAAAAGAAGGTATGAGAGAAACTAACGATGAGATTATAGACATTATGATCGGCTGTGCGTGCTGATAAAGTGTTTTATAAAAGGGGTGACGTGTGGAAATGAACAAGAAAAAGATGAGTAGTACATTCGCCAGAATGTATCGGAATTCCCAGTATCGTATCTGCCTTTGGATACTAGGATTCTTCACGATGCTGGTAACTTTCTTTACTTATAAGAGTAAGAAGGGGAAGGATCAGTTTGCAAAGATACTGGCAGATCTGAAGGCCGAGTATGAACGGCAGGGACTGAAAGAACAGTTCTATAAAGAGGCGCTCCGCCAGGTACAGAAGAAGAATGAATATTTTAAGAAAAAGGTATCTGAGAGCGAGGAGAAGAAGCAGGCAGAAGCCATTGCAGAAAAGAATCTGCTCCAGTATTCCCGCGACAAGGCAAAAGAACGGGGCGAGATGTCGAATGTGTCGGAGATCACAATGGCCTCATGTTATGAGGACCTTTTGGCTAATCCGGCATTTCTGGCGGTGTCAGTTATATTATCGCTGCCGATGTATATCTTGATGTTCCTGTATGTCCGTCCGATTGCCAAGTATGTGACAGAGCGTCTGTTCTTGATGATCTTTGTTCTTTTTGGTGTGACATGGCTTGTATTTACGATCCTCTATATTGCACCGATGGATCCGGCGACAAACATTCTGGGGCCGACGGCAACGCAGGAACAGATTGATTCGTTTAATAAAGTTTACGGTCTGGACCAGCCTTATCTGACACAGTTATTTACAACCTTTAAGAGCCTGATCACATTTGATCTCGGGAATTCTTATCAGGGAAATGAGAATGTTATTGTGGCGCTTATGAGTAAATTCCCCGTCACACTTATGGTAACATTCTGGTCGATGCTGGTTGCGCTTATCATCTCCATCCCGGCAGGTATTATCTCAGCGATCAAGCCGTATTCGACGTTTGATTACCTGGCTATGTTTATAGCATTATTAGGCTTATCAATCCCGAACTTCTGGCTTGGTCTTATGCTGATCTTACAGTTCTCCATTGAGCTTGGATGGCTTCCGGCCACATTTCAGCCGGGGAACGCGGTATCGTTTATCATTCCGGCGATCGTTATCGGTACCGGTATGTCGGCGTCTATTGCCCGTATGACGAGATCTTCCATGCTGGAAGTTAAGAACTCGGACTACATACTTACCGCACGTTCAAAGGGGCTTATGGAGAAAAAGGTTGTTTTAAAGCATATTTTAGGAAATGCGATGATTCCGATCATCACAATGGTTGGTATGTCATTCAGTAACCTCATGGGAGGCGCGGCGGTTACCGAGAAGGTTTCCGGTATCAACGGTATCGGTTCTTACATCGTAGATAAGCAGTTTATTCCGGATATTCCGGTTGTACTTGCCGGCGTCGTGTATATTTCATTTATCGTCTCGCTTATGAACCTGATGATTGACATCCTCTACGCACTGATCGATCCTCGGATTAAGTCTAAGATGAAGAATTACTAGAAGGGAGAAGTGGCTTAAATGGCTAAAGAAAAGACGGATAGAAAAGAAGATTTCTATTTGAAAAAGGTATATAAAAGAAAATTGAGCGGCTCTCTTGAATTTACAACGGCTAAGCTCTCATATCAGGTTAGTTTTGTACTTGCTGTAGTATTGGCATGGCTGACATTCACAGGCGAGACCGTTTCTCCCGTGATGGCGGCGGTAACGGGAGTGTACGCGTTTGAAGGCGTGATCCAGCTTTTGATCGCACAGCGGATCAGAAAAGAAGTAATTCAATCAGATCAGGGGATCACAGATGGGACAAGAAAGCTGGGTATTCTTTTACTTCCATTTGTCGTGACGGGAAACTTCTTTATATTTATTGCGGGCGCAATGCTCGTGAAGAAAGAGAAGAATCTGGAATATCAGCTTGCAATTTATTCCCTGTTAGTGACGATCTTTGTAATTATAATTTCTTCACTGAATTTGTTCAAAGAGTATGTGGTCAGCACATTCTTTATAGGACTTGGACTGTATGGGTTATATGCGGTGTTGAATTTCATCATTGTACTTGCAGTTAACAAATACACATTCGGCAAGAAACCGGATAAGAAGTTCATGCCGTTTGCCGTCATCTGCCTGTTCGGAATCGGGCTTGGAAATGTATTTGCATTCATGCTTGGCCTGATTGCGATCGGCAAATACCGCAATAAGAATGAAGAGGTAAGCGTTGAGTGGATTGACGTCATAAAGCGCCTGTTCAGAAACTATACAGCGGTGATTGGTATGTTTCTGGTAGTGTTCTTTATTACCATTTCAATTGGATCGAATCTGACATTTGAATACAGTGTTGCGGTTGAGAATAATTTCATGACAAGACTTGCAGAGCCAAGCCTTGCATATCCGTTCGGATGTGATGATTACGGACGCTGCGTATTTACAAGGATTGTATTCGGAGCAAGTATTTCGCTGATCATTGGTATTATCTCCACGATCGTCCCGATCATCTTCGGAGGTATTTTAGGCGCCGTTTCCGGATATTACGGAGGAAAACGTGATAATGCCATCATGCGTGTGATGGATATACTGAATGCCGTTCCAAGTATTCTTCTTGCAATTGCGATCATTGCGGCATTTGGCGTAAGTACAGTGAACCTTATCCTGGCATTGTCCGTATCCAGTATTCCGGCATATGCAAGGACGGTGCGCGCGCAGGTTCTCGGTATTTCAAATCAGGAATTCGTAGAGGCTGCGAAGGCGTGCGGGGCTAAGAACGGTACAATTATTTTTAAACATATTATTCCAAACTCACTGGCGCCGATCATCGTACAGGCAACAATGGGGATTGGCTCGGCCGTGCTTTCAACCTCTTCTCTTTCTTATTTGGGGATCGGTGTGGAACCGCACATTCCGGAGTGGGGGAACGTCTTAAAGGCAGGTTCGACTTTCCTTGAGACAAACCCGTACATAGCTATTTATCCAGGTCTTGCAATCATCATTATTGTACTGGCTTTCAACTTTTTCGGAGACGGCCTGCGTGATGCGCTTGATCCAAAATTGAAATAATAACAGGAGATAAGATATGGGAAATAATGTACTTTTAGATGTTAAGAATCTTCATGTTCACTATGTTACATCCGAGATAACAGCAAAGGCAGTAAACGGGATTGATTTTACGGTCCGTGCGGGAGAGGCGCTCGGACTTGTAGGAGAGACCGGTGCAGGTAAGACGACGACAGCCTTATCAATTATGCAGCTTATTCCGGATCCGCCGGGGATTATCGTAGACGGCGAGATTAATTTTGAAGGCAATAACGTAATATTTAATACGGATAAACAGAATCGTGATATGCGCGGTAATGGTATTGCTATGATCTTTCAGGATCCGATGACAGCGCTCAATCCGATCATGACAGTCGGGGCACAGCTTGCGGAGGTTGTGCTTACCCACGAGAAGGTTTCAAAGGCAGAAGCAAAGAAACGTGTAATGGAGCTTCTTGAGATCGTCGGTGTGAAGAGCGACCGTTATGATGATTATCCGCATCAGTTTTCCGGCGGACAGAAACAGAGGGTTGTTATTGCAATGAGTCTTCTTTGTAATCCGAAGCTTCTGATCGCAGATGAGCCGACGACCGCTCTTGATGTTACGATTCAGGCACAGGTCTTGGATATTATCAATAAGCTTCGAGAACAATATAAGATGTCCATGATCCTGATTACCCACGACCTCGGAGTTGTCGCAGAGACCTGTGACGATGTTGCGATCATGTATGCGGGACAGATTGTGGAGACCGGAAGCGTGAGAGATGTCTATCTTCATCCTAAGCATCCATATACAAGAGGACTGTTTGACTCTATTCCGAAAATGGATGACGATGCGGCCGAGCTGATCCCTATTGAAGGAACCATCTCGAATGCCGCGGATCTGCCGGATGGGTGTTATTTCCATCCAAGATGCCGTTATTGCCAGGAGATATGCAAAACGCAGCAGCCGCCGCAACGTGGAGAGGAGCACAAGTTCATGTGTCATTTTGATTTGTTCAGCAAGGAGGAAGCATAATGAGCAGTACGGAAGATAAGGTTTTGATAGAGACCAGACGACTTAAGAAGTATTTCCCGGTTCCGGCAGGATTCCTTCATGCGGTAGATGATGTAAATCTGACGATCAATAAAGGGGAGACACTGGGAATCGTAGGAGAGTCCGGATGCGGGAAAAGTACCCTTGGACGAGTGATTCTGCGTCTGCACGAGGCAACAAGCGGCGACGTTCTATATGACGGCATGAATGTCAATGATTTTACGGATGATGAGATGCGTTATATGCGCCAGAACATGCAGATCATTTTCCAGGATCCATATGCATCATTGAATCCGCGTATGACGATCGGACAGATTATCGAGGAACCGTTGAAGCTTCACAAGGTTTATGAGAAAGCGGAAGAAAGAAGGAAGAGAGTGGAAGAGTTGATGGAACTGGTGGGACTGCCGATGCGTTCTTACAACCAGTATCCGCACGAATTTGACGGCGGGCGCCGTCAGCGCGTGGTCATTGCACGTGCACTTTCCATCAATCCACAGTTTATTGTATGCGACGAACCGGTATCTGCTCTTGATGTGTCTGTGCAGGCACAGATATTGAATCTTTTGATGGACCTTCAGAAGAAGATGCAGCTTACCTATATGTTCATTTCACATGACTTATCGGTTGTAAAGCATATCTCAACGAACATCGGAGTGATGTATCTGGGACAGCTGATTGAAAAGGCGCCGAAGAGCGCGATATTCAGCGAACCTCTGCATCCGTATACGATAGCGCTGTTATCTGCAATTCCATCTATCAATGTATTGCAGAAAAGTAAGAAAATTATACTGAAAGGTGAGATCACTTCACCGATCAATCCCAAAGTAGGATGCCGTTTTGCGGCAAGATGTCCATTCGCAACAGAGAAGTGCCGTACAGAGAATCCAGAGTTTGTGGAAGTAAAGCCGGATCATTTTGCGGCGTGCCACAGATGGCAGGAGGTTGCAGACGGTACATTAAAATTTGACGTGTAGACGTCTGATATGAACAGGTGATCAGCAATCATGCATCACATAAAAATTTTAAAGGAGGATTTGGTATATGAAAAAAAGAATTCTTGCACTTTTCCTTTGTATGGTAATGGGACTCTCAATGTCAGCATGTGGGAAAACGAAAAAACCATCTACAGAAGGATCAGGAGGAAGCACATCAGGAGTAACATTAAGGTTACTGGGCTATTCAGCACAGGAAGCTGACCTCAACATTTTACGCGATCAGTTGAGCAAGGCAGGGTTTGATATTGAACTGAATACCCAGCCTGACTACTCAAGCTTTAAGACGGTTCTTGATACAGGGGCATGGGATATTGCAATGTCAGGGTGGACAACCGTTACAGGTAACCCGGATTATGCCGCAAGAGACGTATATGCGTCTTACGGTGAGTACAATGCAGGCGGGATTGACGATTCTAAAGTTGATGAACTGATCGACAAGGCCGCATCAGAGACAGCAGAGGAATACAAGGCTACTTATAAAGAGCTTGAGGACTATGCGGTCACAGAGATGGCATATTCTCTTCCTCTTTATGCATTAAAAGGTACGCGTGCGATCAACAACAAGGTTGTAGATGAAAGCACAGTCCGTAATCCAAGTTCACGTTCCGCAGTATGGGAAAACTACTCTTACGTAGATACCTCTCAGAATGAATCAAGAACGTTGATGCTGACACAGACGTTGAGCACACTTACATCATTGGATCCGATCCAGGCGAATGACGGTTCTATCAACCAGTTATCATCCAACATCAATATCCGTGTTGTAAACCTTGAAGATAATGATGAAGTTACGTCAAAAGGCTCACTTTCATTGAACCATGCGATCGCCGAAGGAAATGAGGACTACTATTTCATTCTCCGTGACGATGTATTCTTCTCAAAGGTGGAAGACAAACATGCGGTCGCTACAGATGTACGTGTCGGTGCAGAGGATGTAGAGTTCTCTCTTGAAAGAGCGGCAGACCAGAACAGCGTTGCCCTTCACAAGACATACAACCTTCACAATCACATGAAGGAGGTTACAGTCCTTGATAACCTTGATGAGCTCAACACAGTAAAAGACGCGACTACAGGTAAGCCGATTATGGAAACCCTGTCAGAAGGTCTTGGAAGTGAAGTGAAATCTCTGACAACAGATAAGACAAAAGCTGATAATGCAAACGGCGTATATCAGGTTGTAAAAGTTACGACAACAACACCGTTCCCGCAGGTATTAAGCTATCTGGGACATCAGTCAGCTGGTATCCTTAACAAAGAGGCGGTTACAGAGATGAACTCCAAATTTGATGTTGCTTCATACGATGCTACAAAGGATGTATGTTACGGTGATTCAGCGAACATCAAGTCAGGAAACAACCATCTCTGGATGTCAGGACCTTATGCATTGGTAAATCTGGACGATTATCAGGTGACATTTGAGAAAAATCCGGGTTATATGGCAGGAACAGAATATGAGCCTAAGATCAAGAATGTTGGAATCAAGTTTATCAAAGATTCGACAGCCGCAACTTCTGCTTTCCGTGCAAATGAGATAGATATCCTTGACTCCGTTAATTCAAACGATGTTGCAACGTTAGAGGAAAACAGTGAGTACACAGTATACAAATATGTAAGACATGCAACAACATACTGTGAATTGAACATGAAAGACGGCAACCCGCTTGCTGATATCAACTTAAGAAAAGCGGTATCCTATGCGACTAACCAGGAAGAATTTATAACATATCATAATGGGATCGTAATGCCGTTATACTCAACCTTCTCAACGATTATCGATACAGGTAACGAGCACGAGTTCAGCCTGGAGAAGAGTGCAGAATGCTTAAAGGAGTATCAGGAATCTGCAAAATAATATTTCTATTGCAAAGAAATAATTTTCGTGTATAATAAGAGTAACCGAATAGAGAAGAGGGAGCTTGCCGAAGCAGGCTGAGAGGGGACTGATACGGTCCCGACCGGAGAACCTGATTTGGATAATGCCAACGTAGGGATATATGATTTCGCAGATTCAGCGGATATACCAATGAGGGGTATATCCGCTTTTTTTTGCGTTAATTGAAAGGAGGAGTTTTCGGAAGCGGTATCTGCGGGATTGCCGTGATAAGCGCGCTCTTTGCCCGGCCAGAGCTTAAGGCGGCGGCCAGGGCGGTCAGCAGTCGGTATTCCTGTGCGGTGCTGTGCAAGGGAGGACATGATCTGAACGACGCCGATGATCTTCTCTATCGGGACGGCTCGTACTGGTGGTTCTGCGGGAAACGGATCTACACCGTCAATACCCACGGGACAGGCTGTACGCTTTCCAGCGCGATCACGGCTTTGACCTGACAGGAGAATTCATATAGGGAGATTCCGTCTGGTCCGTCTGTTTTGGATTGCTTCGGTATTCCCCGGGAGTTGTCCCGACCACCTTTTTAAATACGTGGAAGAAATGGGATACATATTCATATCCGAGAAGCAGAGAGATCTCCTGGATGGAAATATTCGTCTTCTCCAACATCTCACAGGCTTTATTCATTTTCATCTTTTCAATCAACTCATGGGGAGACAGTCCGCACTCTTTCTTTATGATTCTGTAGGTATGGGACGGACTTAACCCCATGTCGTTCGCAAGGTCCTTAACCGTCAGTGGAAGACGCAGATTATGCTCTATGAACCGCAGTGCATTCTTATAATAATAGACCGGTTCATAGGAGGTCTGGTTTGGTACGCTTCCCTTCTGTATGAATCCCATTAATTGATAGAAATACCCGACGATCAGTTCGAAGGAGATATTCTGGCTCTGGATCTCGGCGTACAGCTTTTCGAAACATTCTATGAGAAGGGGCTTCTCGGAGAAATGGAAAACAGGTCTGTGTAATCTGACATTGATCCGTGAAAGATAATATTCTGCCTTTGTTCCGTGGAAACCCACCCAATATACGGTCCAGGGATCCTTCATGTCAGCACGGTAGATCACCGTAGTATCAGGCGGAACGATAAAACCGTCATTCTCTTTCAGGTCATAGGTCTCTTTGTTCACCGTATAGGTCCCGCATCCGCTGATAATATAATGAAGGATAAAGTATTCTCTCCGGTCGTATCCGTAAGAATAATTCGGCTGGTTGTGTGAAAAACCAATATTGATGATACGGATATCCAGCTCTTTTGGTACGCTGTCCAGATCCAGATAAAAATCGTAATGATCGCGCATATAAGCTCCCTCTTGGTCATGTATTCTGCCATTGTGATGAGTTGTCTATATGATATCATATATGTTTGGCAGTAACAATGGGAAAGATGCAAGAAATCTATAATAAAATGAAAAATACGTTTATTTCATTTTCCTGAAAATAAATGTATAATATCAACATAAAATAAGATGAATTATTACATGTACATGTGAAAATAATATAAAAAATGCCAAGAAGGAGAAAAAAACATATGAAAAAGATGATTGAAAAATGTAATTGGAAGAAATTGACAGCTATTGTCGCTGCGGGCGCGGTCTGCCTTTCGGGATTAACGGCCTGCAATAGTTCCGAAGAAGCAAAGGACGAATCAGGAGATGTAACTCTGACCTTCGCCTTGTGGGATAAGCTGCAAAAGGACGGGATGGAGCAGATGGCCGCGGCCTTTGAAGAAGAGAATCCCGGAATCAAGATCAAAGTAGAGATGACGCCGTGGGAACAATACTGGACAAAGATGCAGGCTTCCGGCGCGGGTAATACGCTGCCCGACATATTCTGGATGCATCCCGAGCAGGTGTATGAATATGCCAGAGGCGGAAAGATCATGGACATATCTGAACGTATCGAGAAGAGTGACAAGGTAGATATGGACAAATTTCCGTCGAATGTCAATAATGATTTCAACATCGACGGAAAACAATATGCAATTCCGAAAGATTACAGCACCTTCGGCCTCTGGTACAATAAAGATATTTTTGACGAAAAAAAGATCGCATATCCAGACGAGACCTGGGGCTGGGATAAGCTCAAGGAAGCCGCAGGACAGCTGACGGACAAGGAAAAAGGGATCTATGGACTTCTGGTACAGTACAATACGAATGATGCAATCTACCATTATATCTGGCAGAATGAAGGAGATATCATCAGCGGGGATGAGACAAAATCCGGATTCGACGATCCTGCCACGGTGGAGGCTGTAAAGTATCTGGCAGATTTTGTGGAGAAAGGATATTCACCGGCCATGCCGGATTATGCCAACACGACCGCCGACCAGTATTTTGAGTCGGGGAAGGCGGCCATGCATATCGGCGGTTCCTGGATGTGCAGTGAATTTACATCTATCGACGGACTGAACTGTGACGTTGCTCCGCTGGCACAAGGGAAACAGAGAGCGAATCTCTGCGGAGGTATGGGCTACAGCATTTCTGCAAATACAAAGCACCCGGAGGAAGCATGGAAGTTCATGGAATTCCTGGCAGGTGAAGAGGCAAATACGATCCAATGTGAATCAGGAGCCGCCATTTCCGCTTACGAGGGCACGCAGTCTTCCTGGGTGGAGGGATTCCCGGATATCAATGCGCAGGTGTTCGTAGATGCGGCAGAATACGGATTCTCCAGCCAGTATTGCGAGACGAGAAGCAAGTGGGTTGATATTGAGAAAGATTATATGACACAGGTATTTTCGCTTACTCTGCCGGTGGATGAAGGATGTAAGGAGGCCGCCGGGAAGATAAACGAAGCGCTGAAAAAATAAAGACCAGAGGTTATAGCATGGAATTGACAACGATTGTTAATTTAGAAGAGAATCTGTGGGCCATGAATGAGATGGACCAGACGACCATGTATCTGATCAACGGGGCTGATAAGGCCCTGTTGATCGATACAGGATTGGGAGTGACGGATCTTAAGCATACGATACATAATCTGTGCGGCAACAAGCAGATAATAGTGGTAAATACACATGCGCACGGAGATCATAATTCCGGGAACTGTCAGTTTCCGTATGTGTATGCGGGAAGATTTGATGAAGTCTATTGTCAGCGTCCCATGAAGAAAGAAGATAGAGAATTATTTCTCCGGATGTATTTTAAGGAAGTGACTGCACGGGGATATCAGGCAGACCAGTGGGCGCCGGGGCCGTCCGGCGAGGTTTGGACGGTCAGAGACGGGGACAGCTTTGATCTGGGCGGATACTGCTTTACGGTGCTGGAGATCCCAAGCCATACGCTGGGCTCCATCGCCCTGTGGGAACCAAACAGGGGGTGGATGTTCACCGGCGACGTCATACTTACATGGGAGGTGTGGGGACATCTGACGCACAGCGTACTTGCGCCGTCGGCTTCGCTGGTGGATTATTACCGGAGTATAGTCAGACTTTCAGAATATAAGGAACAGATCAAGTGTATCTTCCCGTCCCACGGCCATGCGGGGGACCAGCCCGCAGGATGCAGCCAGTACAGGCTTCCCGCAGAGGTACTGGATGTATATCGGGAGGGGATCAAAAGTATTCTTGACGGAACGGCGCAGGCAGAAGATTATGTCGGAATTGTAGAAGACGGTAAGAAGGTACAGTTCTCTATTGGAGGAATTGTTTTTAAGGAAACAAGAATGAGATAAGCGAAAGGAAAGATTATGAAAAATAAACCTAAGAATTGGGCGTGGGCATATATGTTTCTTGCGCCAAGCGTGATTTTGATCTGTATACTGAATCTCTGGCCCATATTGCAGACACTCTGGTTCAGTCTGAATGATATACAGGGATTTCAGCCGCCAAAGTGGGCGGGGCTTGGAAATTATATAACAGTTTTGGGAAATGAGGAGTTTGCGGGAGCCTTTAAAAATACGGTGGTCTATACTCTGGTGACGGTCCCGGCAGGGGTATTCCTTTCCCTCGTTACGGCCGTACTTCTGAATACATCCATCCGATGTAAGGGATTTTTCAGGATCTGTTATTTTCTGCCTGTGATATCTGCACCGGCGGCGGTTGCCATGGTGTGGAGATGGCTGTATAATTCAGAGTTCGGCATTATCAATTTCCTTCTTTCGAAGCTTGGGATCGACGGGCTGAACTGGATCGGAGACAGTAAGACGGTCCTGTTATCTGTGATGATCGTAGGAATCTGGGCAATGGTCGGGTATAACATGGTCATCCTGCTTGCCGGGCTTCAGAATATCCCAAGGACCTTCTATGAGGCCGCAGAGATTGACGGGGCATCCGGATACAAGAAATTCATGTATATCACGGTTCCGCTGGTTTCGCCTACGTTGTTCTTCGTGATCTTAACGACAACCATCAGTTCGCTCCAGGTATTTGACCACATCTATATGATGGTAGATTCAACGAATCCGGCGCTTAAGTCGGCGCAGTCCTTAGTTTATCTGTTCTATAAATATACGTTTGTGCAGTACGACAAGGGAATTGGTTCTGCATTCGCCTCACTGCTTTTGGGGCTGGTATTGATCCTTACCTGTATACAGATGTACGCACAGAAGAAGTGGGTAATTTACCAGTAGGAGGGGAATATGAAGAAGAAACAGCATATAACACGTATACTTATCTATATTGTCCTGTTATCAGGCGCGGTGGTCATGGTATTTCCGTTTATCTGGAGTGTCCTGACTTCTTTTAAGAATCTGTCAGAATCACTTCAGTTTCCGCCCAGATTCCTCCCGCAGTCATGGTCCCCGGTAAATTATAAAGATGTGTGGGAGCAGCTTCCCTTCGTTGACTTCTTTATCAATACGGTCCTGATGGTACTGCTTAGAATCATATTTGCGGTACTGTTCAGCTCTATGGCGGCGTATGCGTTTGCCAGGATGCAGTTCCCGCTTAAGAATCTGCTCTTTATCCTGGTGCTTATGCCGATGATGGTTCCGGCGCAGATCTTCGTGCTGCCTCAGTATCTTTTTGCAAGCAAGATACAGATCACCAACACCGTCATGGCGCTGGTACTGCCCGGAATGGCCAGTACGTTTGGCATTTTCCTTCTGCGTCAGTTCTTTATGGGAGTGCCGGACGAATTAGAAGAGGCGGCTATCCTGGACGGATGCAATCCCGGGCAGATATTTGTGAAGATCATGCTGCCGCTTGTGAAACCGGGAATTGTATCATTGTCCATCTTTACAGCATTGTTTGCGTACAAGGATCTTCTCTGGCCGCTGATCGTCAATACGTCAATTGAAAAGATGCCGTTGTCTTCCGGGCTTGCCATGCTGCAAGGGCAGTTTACGACGAATTATCCCCAGCTTATGGCGGGAGCTGTGGTTGCCATCATTCCGATGGCGGTGCTGTTCCTTGTATTCCAGAAACAATTTGTAGAAGGAATTGCCACAACGGGATCTAAGAATTAGTGTGATTTTCAAACATGCTCTGGGAATCCTTCCCAAAAGTAGTCTAAAAAGCCCCCGGGGTGCATATATTCTAACAGCACGAACGGAAGGGGCAGGAAGCATGGAGCAATATCATTTATACAAGGATATACAAGCCAGGACAAATGGAGAGATATACATAGGAGTCGTAGGTCCTGTAAGGACGGGAAAGTCTACATTTATCAAGCGGTTCATGGATGTACTGGTGCTGCCGAACATGGCGGATGAGCATGGGAAGGCCAGGACAAAGGATGAGCTTCCCCAGTCTGCGTCCGGGCGCACGATCATGACGACGGAGCCGAAGTTTGTTCCGAAGGAGGCGGCCGAGATCAGGCTGTCGGAGGATGTGGCGGTGAAGGTCAGGCTGATCGACTGTGTTGGATATATGGTGGAGGGGGCGTCCGGCCATTCAGAAGGCGGAGAGGAGCGTCAGGTGAAGACGCCGTGGTTCGATCATGAGATCCCTTTCACCAAGGCGGCGAGCATCGGGACGCGCAAGGTCATCCATGACCATGCAACGATCGGCGTCGTGGTGACGACGGACGGCAGTATCACGGACATTCCACGGGAGAACTACAGGGAAGGGACGGAAAAGACGATCCGGGAATTGCAGAGCATCGGCAAACCATTCGTGGTGCTGGTGAACTCGAAGAAGCCTTTTAGCGACGAGGCGAAAGAGACGGCTCTTGAATGGGAGCAGCAGTACGGCGTCAAGGCGGTCACGGTAAATTGTGAGCAGCTAAAGGAGGAGGATATCACCCGGATCATGGAGGCTGTGTTGTATGAGTTCCCGGTTTCCGAGGTTCAGTTCTTCATCCCGAAATGGGTGGAGATGCTGCCAAGAGACCACAAGATCAAGCAGGAACTGCTGGTACATATCAAGGATATCTTAAACCGGTTCGGGGAGATCAGGGACGCGGCGGCCGGTATCGAATTGCCGGAGTGCATGTACATAGAGGAGATGAAGGTGGACCATATCGAGATGGATACCGGATGTGTGAAGGTACGCATTGCCGTTGCTGAGAAATTCTACTATGAGATGCTGAGCGAGTTGACGGGAACCCATATCGCGGGACAGTATGAGCTGGTTGCGGCCATGAAGAACCTGTCGGAGCTTAAGGCGGAGTATGAGGGCGTCAGAGATGCATTTGCGTCGGTGAGGATGCGTGGGTACGGGGTTGTAAGTCCCAAGAAAGAGGAGATCACGCTGGAGGAGCCCGCCATCATCAAGCAGGGGAATAAATACGGGGTTAAGATCCACTCGGAGGCGCCCTCGATTCATCTTATCCGTGCTAATATCGAGACGGAGATTGCGCCGATCGTGGGAAATGAACAACAGGCGCAGGATCTGATCCGCTATATCAAGGATGCGAAGGAGAGTGAGGAAGGAATCTGGGGCACGAATATATTCGGGAAATCCATCGAGGAACTGGTGATGGACGGAATGCAGAATAAGATGGCTATGATCAATGACGAGAGTCAGGAGAAGCTCCAGGATACCATGCAGAAGATCGTGAACGACAGCAACGGCGGACTGGTGTGTATTATCATCTGAGCATATAAAAGAATCATACAGGATCAGGCAAAAGGGTATCCCAAAGTGTGCGGCGGATATCCTTTTGTTTTGGGTTGTCACATCTTGATCATGTGTGGTATGATACTGATGTATGTCCGGTTCCTGTTGGGGAAATGTCTGAAAATGGAACCGGGAACTGTAAGAAGAACTGGGGGAGCGCAGACATGGAACAGCCTGTCATCCGTATATCCGTGCGTAATCTGGTGGAGTTTATCCTGCGAAGCGGAGATATAGACAACAGAATAGCGGGAACAGATAAGGACGCCATGCAGATGGGCGGGAAGATCCACCGCAAGATTCAGAGGCAGATGGGGAGCGAGTACCATGCAGAGGTGCCCTTAAAGTGCGAGGTGCAGTGCGACGGCTTCGTTCTGGCGGTAGAGGGACGAGCAGACGGCGTGATCGACCGGCCGGACGGCGTGGTGATCGATGAGATCAAAGGCGTCTTTAAGGAACTGGAGTTTTTGAAGGAGCCGGTCTTAGTCCATCTGGCCCAGGCGAAGTGCTATGCGTATATCTATGCAGACCAGCACGGGCTTGAAGAGATCGGCGTCCAGATGACATACTGTAATATGGATACGGAAGAGATCAAGCGTTTCCAGAGTGTCTTTTCCTTCGAGGCGCTTAGGGGCTGGTTCTTCGATGTGCTCGGCCGGTATGAGAGATGGGCGTCGCACCAGATCCGGTGGAAGGAGAAGCGGAACGCGTCCATCAAAGAACTGCGGTTTCCCTTTACATACCGGGAGGGGCAGAAAGATCTGGCGGCGTCCGTATACCGCACGATCCTGCGGAAGAAGAAGCTGTTCATACAGGCACCGACCGGCGTGGGGAAGACTATTTCGACTGTATTTCCCGCTGTAAAGGCGGTGGGAGAGGAATTGGGAGAGAAGATCTTCTACCTCACGGCGAAGACCATTACCCGCACGGTCGCCTGGCAGGCGTTCGAGACATTGCGGGAGCAGGTCCTTCGCATGAAGGTGATCGTGCTGACTGCGAAGGAGAAGATCTGCTTCTGCGAAGAGACGAACTGCAATCCAGATTACTGCCCTTATGCCAGGGGACATTATGACAGGGTGAATGACGCGGTATATGAATTGATCACTTCCTCGGACGAGCTGAACAGGGAGATCCTTGAGGAGCAGGCAAGGAAATGGCAGGTATGCCCTCACGAGATGAGCCTGGATGTGTCGGAATGGGCGGACGCGGTGGTATGCGACTATAATTATGTATTTGATCCGAATGCGCATCTGCGCCGTTATTTTGGAGAGGGAAATAAAGGAGAGTATATCTTCCTCATTGACGAGGCGCACAATCTGGTGGAGCGCGGCAGGAGCATGTACAGCGCCGAACTTTATAAGGAAGATTTTCTCCGGATAAAGAGGCTGGTCAGGACAAAGGATGAGAAACTGGCAAAAAGGCTTGAGGAGTGTAACCGGCAGCTTCTTGAACTCAAGCGGGAATGCGTTGAGTATCAGGTGCTGAACAGCGTGTCCCATATCTATCTGAAATTGACGGCTCTGCTGACGGAGACGGAGCGGTTTCTGGAGGAGTGCGAAGAGGAAGAGCTTCGGAAAGAAGTGCTGGATCTGTATTTTGCGGTAAGGATGTTCATCAATATCCACGACCGGCTGGATGAGAATTATATCATCTATTCGGAGCTTGGCGGGGACGGCAGGTTTATGCTTCGGCTTTTTTGCGTGAATCCGGCCAGATGCTTGCAGGAATTTCTGGATAAGGGAAACAGCACCGTGTTCTTCTCGGCAACTCTGCTTCCGATGCATTATTATAGGAAGCTTCTCAGTACAGCGAAGGAGGATTATGCGATCTATGCCGAGTCGCCGTTTGATGCAAAGAAGCAAAAGCTTCTTCTGGGGACGGACGTCAGCACGAAATATACCATGCGCGGCAAGGAGATGTATCTGCGGTATGCAAGATACCTGTTAGAGACGGTCCGTGCAAGGACGGGGAATTATATGGCGTTTTTCCCTTCCTACCGGTTCATGGAAGAGGTGTATGAGGAATTTGTGAATATGCTGGATGACGAAGAAGAGATCGAGTATGTGATGCAGTCCCAGTATATGACGGAAGAGGCGAGGGAGATATTTCTTGAGAATTTCGAGGAGGCGAAGGAACACAGCCTTATGGGGTTCTGCGTGATGGGAGGGATATTCTCGGAAGGGATCGATCTGGCGGCGGACAAGCTGATCGGCGCGGTGATCGTCGGCACCGGGATTCCCCAGGTGTGTCGGGAGAGGGAACTTCTGAAGACGTATTTTGACGGCCAGGGGCTTCGGGGGTTCGATTATGCGTATCTCTATCCGGGGATGAATAAGGTTATGCAGTCGGCGGGGAGAGTGATAAGGACAGACGAAGACAGAGGAGTGGTCCTTCTGTTGGATGAACGATTCCTTGACCGGCGGTATCAGGAGACCTTTCCGCGGGAGTGGAAAGGTTACGAACTCTGTCAGGCTAAGAATGCGGCAGATAGGATGCAGAAGTTCTGGGACAGCCTGTAATTACTGATTAAGGGAGGAAATGATCATGGCAGATGATGTCAGGGCAGGATTGAGAACAAGCAAAGGGACAAAAGGGAATCCATCGGCAATCGTAACGGAGATAACAGCCTCTGCGGCGATGCTTCTGTTGATCCTCGTCATGCTTCTTACCAGTTTTTGGCTGGTCATCTATGGGGATCCCGAGTACCGCTTCTACGAGAAGGAATACAGGAAATATAACGTGACAGATCCATTGGGAATGGAGCTTGAGGATGTGATGGAAGTGACGGACTATATGATGGATTATCTGATCGGAAGGGAAGAAGAGCTGTCCATAGTCACGGAGGTAGACGGCAGAAGCCAGGATTTCTTCAATGAACAGGATCGTCTGCATATGGCGGATGTCAGGAACCTGTTCCTTGGCGGCCTGAAGATTAGGAATGTATGTGCGGTCATTGCAGTCCTTCTGACTGCGGGGCTTATGATCCGCAGGGAAGACTGTAAGCGTGTGCTTCCAAAGGCTTATACCCGGGCTGTGGTGATCCTTTTCGGAGTGATCGTACTGCTTGGGATTGCTTTTACAGTCGACTTTACCCGGTGTTTTACCATCTTCCACCAGATATTTTTCACCAATGACCTGTGGATGTTTGATCCCAGTGAAGATTATATGATTCGTATGCTTCCGGAAGGCTTCTTTGCGGATATGGCTGCCAGGATCACAGCAGTATTTGTCGGAATGCTTCTCTTTGTGTGGGGGATCTTCTTCTTCATATCCCGCGGTAAAATCTTTCACAAAGAGCGGAAATAATTTTGATAATAGAAAGTTTTGTGTTACAATATATCTATCGGCAGCAGCCGTTTTGTGTATGCCGATACCAGTAAATAACACCAATGACAGGTAGAACTCAGGTATGGAGGATGATTTATGAGTGGTGTAAGAAGAGTATATGTAGAAAAGAAGAAAGGATTTGGGGTACAGGCGCGGGAGCTTAAGAGTGAGATCAACAATTATCTGGGCATCAGCGGCGTGGATGATGTGAGGGTGCTGATCCGCTATGACGTGGAGAATATCTCTGACGATACGTTTGTGAGGGCGTGTAACGGAGTGTTTGCGGAGCCGCCGGTGGATACGCTGTATCAGGAGGAGTTTCCGGTGACAGAGGCAGACCGGATCTTTTCGGTAGAATTTCTGCCGGGGCAGTTTGACCAGAGGGCAGATTCCGCCGTTCAGTGTGTGCAGTTTATCAGGGAGAACGAAAAGCCGGTGATCCGGACCGCCACGACCTATGTGATCCACGGAGCAGACGGGAGGATATCTGACGAGGAGTTTGAAGTGATCAAAGCCCACTGTATCAATCCGGTGGATTCCAGAGAGACAGGGATGGAGAAGCCCGAGACGCTGGTGACACGTTTTGAAGAGCCTGAGGATGTGATCATTTTTGATGGATTTAAAGATATGGAAGAGGGTAAGCTCAGGGAATTGTACGATTCTCTGGGACTTGCTATGACCTTTAAGGATTTCCTCCATATCCAGAAATATTTTCACGGGGAAGAAGACAGGGATCCGTCTATGACGGAGATTCGTGTGCTGGATACTTACTGGTCCGATCACTGTCGTCATACGACCTTTTCCACGGAGCTTACAGAAGTTACCTTCGGGGAAGGAGACTACAATCAGCCGATCGAGGATACCTACCGTCAGTATCTCAGCGACCACAGCGAGATCTTTAAGGGCAGGGAGGATAAGTTTATCTGTCTGATGGATCTGGCGCTCATGGCGATGCGCAGGCTTAAGAAGGAAGGGAAGCTTGAGGATCAGGAGGAGTCGGAGGAGATCAATGCATGCAGCATCGTTGTACCTGTCAGTGTGGACGGAGTGGAAGAAGAATGGCTTGTGAATTTCAAGAATGAGACGCACAACCACCCGACGGAGATCGAGCCTTTCGGAGGTGCGGCCACCTGTCTTGGGGGCGCGATCCGCGATCCATTGTCAGGGCGTACATATGTATATCAGGCGATGCGCGTGACGGGAGCGGCAGATCCGACGGTATCCGCGGGCGATACGATGAAAGGCAAGCTTCCGCAGAAGAAGCTGGTCCGTGAGGCGGCCCGCGGCTACAGCTCCTACGGTAACCAGATCGGCCTTGCAACCGGGGCGGTGAAGGAGATCTATCATCCCAATTATGCAGCCAAGCGTATGGAGATCGGCGCTGTGCTGGGAGCGGCGCCGCGGCGTGCGGTTATCCGTGAGACGTCGGATCCGGGAGATATCATCATTCTTCTCGGCGGACGCACAGGAAGGGACGGCTGCGGCGGTGCGACCGGTTCTTCTAAGGTGCACACCGAGGAGTCCACGAAGACCTGCGGAGCGGAGGTTCAGAAGGGGAATCCGCCGACGGAGCGCAAGATCCAGCGTCTGTTCCGAAGAGAAGAGGTGAGCAGGCTCATCAAGAAGTGTAATGACTTCGGCGCGGGCGGCGTGTCTGTTGCAATCGGAGAGCTGGCGGACGGCTTAAGAGTGGATCTTGACAAGGTGCCGAAGAAGTATGCGGGACTTGACGGGACAGAGATTGCGATCTCGGAGTCCCAGGAGCGTATGGCTGTCGTGGTCGATCCGGGGGATGTGGACGCCTTCATGGGATATGCCGCAGAGGAGAATCTGGAAGCGACCTGTGTCGCTGTGGTAACAAAGGAGCCAAGGCTTGTGCTGTTGTGGAGAGGGAAGGAGATCGTGAACCTGTCCCGTGCATTCCTTGATACCAACGGCGCCCATCAGGAGACCAGGGTTGCTGTGGATATCCCGAAGAGGAAGGACAGCATCCTGGTGAGAGAAGAGATCGGCTGCGTAAGGGAGAAGTGGCTTAGCGTCTTAAGGGATCTGAACGTATGCTCACAGAAGGGGCTGGTTGAGATGTTCGACGGCTCGATCGGAGCCGGATCTGTGTTCATGCCTCACGGAGGGCAGTATCAGACGACGGAGACGCAGGCTATGGCTGCGAAGCTTCCGGTACAGACGGGTGACTGTGATACCGTGACGATGATGAGTTATGGCTTCGATCCGTACCTGTCCACCTGGAGCCCGTTCCATGGAGCGATCTATGCAGTAACAGAGTCGGTGGCGAAGATTGTGGCGTCGGGCGGTGATTTTACCAGGATCCGGTTTACCTTCCAGGAGTATTTCCGCAGGATGAGTGAGGAACCCAGCCGTTGGAGCCAGCCGTTTGCAGCGCTTTTGGGTGCCTATAGCGCCCAGATTGGGTTTGGACTGCCGTCTATCGGAGGGAAGGACAGTATGTCGGGCACCTTCGAGGATATTGACGTTCCGCCGACGCTGGTGTCATTTGCGGTGGATGTGGCGAAGGAGGGCGACATCATCACGCCGGAGCTTAAGAAGGCTAAGAGCAAGCTTGTGCAGCTTCGGATGATGGTGGATGAATACGACATCCCCGTCTACGAGAAGATGATGGAGCAGTACGGGAAGTTTACGCAGGATATCCGCGCCGGAAGGATCATCTCAGCTTATGCGGCCGACAGGCACGGCATTGCGGCCGCTGTCAGCAAGATGGCGTTTGGCAACCGTATGGGTGTTAAGATCGAGCACAACGTGGACGAGAGGGATCTCTTTGCACCGGCGTTCGGGGATCTGATAGCGGAAGTGCCGGAAGGAAAAGTGGGAGGGCTTGGCATTACCTACACGGTGATCGGTGAAGTGACGGATGACGCCTGCATTTCTTATAGAGATATGTCGATTCCGATCTGTGAGGCAGAGGCGGCATGGAAGGAGACGCTTGAGAAGGTATTCCCGACCAATTCCGGCGCGCCCGGTCAGGAGGAGAAGATCGAAAGAGGGCTGTATGACACGAAGGATATCCATATCTGCAATCATAAGATTGCGGTGCCGACCGTATTTATCCCGGTGTTCCCGGGGACAAATTGTGAGTATGACAGTGCGAAGGCGTTCGAACGCGCCGGAGCAAAGACAATTGTCAAGGTATTCAAGAACATGAGCGCCGCTGACATTGTTGATTCGGTGGAGGTATTCGAGAAGGCTGTTGACCAGTCCCAGATCATCATGTTCCCGGGCGGCTTCAGCGCAGGCGACGAACCGGATGGTTCCGCGAAGTTTTTCGCGACAGCCTTCCAGAATGCGAAGCTTAAGGAGGCTGTGGAGCGTCTGCTGAATGAGCGTGACGGGCTGGTGCTTGGCATCTGCAACGGCTTCCAGACGCTTGTGAAGCTGGGATTGATCCCGGGCGGAGAGATCACCGGGCAGAATGCGGATTCACCGACGCTGACCTACAATGCCATCGGACGGCATATTTCCAAGATGGTATACACGAAGGTGGTGTCGAACAAGTCGCCGTGGCTTGCGAAGGCAGAGCTTGGCGGAGTATACACGAATCCGGCATCCCATGGAGAAGGGAGATTCGTGGCGAATGCCGAATGGATTGAGAAGCTGTTTGCGAATGGACAGGCGGCTACACAATACTGCGATCCTGCGGGCAATGTTTCGATGGATGAAGAGTGGAATGTGAATGGATCCTGCTGCGCGATCGAGGGTGTCACGAGCCCTGACGGGCGCGTGCTTGGCAAGATGGCTCATTCTGAGAGGCGCGCAAGGAATGTGGCGGTAAATATCTACGGGGAGCAGGACATCAAGATCTTTGAATCCGGAGTTGACTATTTTAAATAAAAGATGGGATCAGAAAAGGGAGTGCTTAGCACTCCCTTACCACATCTTATTCAATTGCTGGCGGTAAACGAACTGACGGATCTCGCGTTCCACACTCTTCGGAACGTCAATGAACTTGCATCCATAACCATAATGATTATCACGGATGAGCGTCTCCCTCAGTATCGCCGCACGTATCTCTTGAGGAGTCTTTGTAAAATAATACTGGAACTGGAATTCATCGTCTACGGCAAGGCGCGTATTGGTAGTCAGATAGATACCGCCTACGCTGATATTCTGGATGACACCGGTAAAATGTCCGACCTTTTCTGAGATAAAATTCGCTTCCTTTACAAGCCTGACACGGAGCTCCTTCTGTCTTTGCAGGATCTCTATCATCTCAAGGATCTTGCAGTCGGCCGACCATGGCTCAAGTATGTATGGATCGGTATTCTTCCTTATCTCAAGTTCGCAGAAGGTCTTTACATAGCCGACCTGGCTGTCGCAAAAGTCCACCTCAAGGCGGTCTGTCTTCATACCCAGTACGTTATTGTCATCGAAAAACAAAATAATTCTCTCATCTATGCAGTTGACCCTTGCTTTTACCTTGACATCGGCCTCTGCACCGTTAATAATGCATGTGTTGCAGTTCTTTAGAATCATAACTCACAAAAAACCCCCTTGTAAAGTACCAATTTCGCTGAATTAATTTTATCATGCTGACAATTGAATTGCAATCACATTTTAAA
>CAJTRO010000023.1:32255-56570 GCA_910579015.1 uncultured Dorea sp.
ATAGAGAATTTTCTGAAATTTCAGAAAGGAATTGATTTCAGTGGAAGGATTGTTTATAATGATTTCAGTATAGTTTTAGGAGAGGTAAAGCATGTTTAAGAAAACAAAGGAATTTTTGTTTGCCAGTGTCAGTTGTCTGGTAATATTGTGTGTTGTTATTTTTCTCTGGATAGGTTCTACTATGAGCGGGAAGAGCCTTAAAGCAATCAATGAGATTGGCAAGCTTTATATGTCGGAGATGAGCAAGCAGCTGCAACAGAAGTTTGACGCGATCATATCATTGCAGATTTCACAGCTCGAAGGAGTGGTCAAGCGTACCCCTCCGGAAACTGTTTCATATGGGGAGGATATGCTTGAAGATCTGGCGCTGAGTGCGGAAGTCAGGCAGTTTGTCCATCTGGGGCTGTACCGGAAGGACGGTACGGGGGAGACTGTGTTTGGCGAGCCGGTCGATTTCACGAATGAAGAAGAATTTAAGAATACGATTGCGGATAATGAAAAGTCGATCACAAGCGGATTCAGTGCAGGCGGGGAGAAGCTGCTTCTGATTGTGGTTGACGCGGACTATCCGATGGCGGACGGATTAAGCAGTGACGTGGTTGTGGCCGGTATTACTATGGAATATCTTGAGGATGCGCTTGTCCTTGAAGAGGATAATTCGATGGTTTATTCACATATCATACGTGATGACGGAGAGTTTGTCGTCAGATCCGGAGATGCGTTCAGAGATAATTATTTCAAGCGTATTGAAGAGGTTATTTCCCGGGAGGAAGAAAAGAATCCGGAGGATTATCTTGAGGAGCTTAAGAGTGCTATGGCAGACGGAAAGGACTATTCCGCTCTGTTGATGGACACGGAGGGGGTGCACCAGCATCTTTATTGTGCTTCTCTTTCCGAGTCTTCCTGGTATCTGGTATCTGTTATGCCGTATGGAGTGCTTGACGATGCGATCATTAATCTGAACGGCCAGCGTCAGACGACGATACTGGTGGCCTGCGGGATCATCCTGCTTGCAGTGGGGATCATATTCGTGTTGTATTACCGTCTGACACAGCAGCAGCTCAGAGAACTGGAGCGGGCAGAGAAGGCCGCGTTTAGGGCGAATCAGGCAAAGAGTGAGTTCCTGTCCAGCATGAGCCATGATATCCGGACGCCTATGAACGGTATCGTGGGCATGACGGCCATAGCGATAGCCAATGCAGGGGATCCGGCGAGGGTGCAGGACTGCCTTAAGAAGATCAGCCTGTCGAGCCGGCATCTTTTGGGACTGATCAACGACGTACTGGATATGTCCAAGATAGAGAGCGGCAAGCTGTCTCTGAATATGGATATGGTGTCGTTAAGAGAAGCGATGGAGAGCCTGGTGAATATCGTTCAGCCGCAGATCAGGGAGAGGAATCAGCATTTTGATATCTTTATCCGTGATATACAGGCGGAGGAGGTATACTGCGACAGCGTGCGTCTGAACCAGATCCTGATCAATCTGCTGTCGAACGCGATGAAGTTCACGCCTTCGGAAGGAAGGATCAATGTATATCTGTCACAGGAAGAGTCGCCGCTCGGGGATTCTTACGTGCGGTGTCATTTCCGGGTGAAGGATAACGGGATCGGGATGTCGGAAGAGTTCCAGAAGCGGATATTCGAGACTTTCTCACGGGAGGATACGAAGGTCCAGAAGATAGAAGGGACAGGCCTTGGCATGTCAATCACGAAGGTCATCGTGGATATGATGGGCGGAACGATCGAAGTAGAGAGCAAGCAGGGCGTGGGCAGTGAGTTCCATGTGACCGTGGATCTTGAGAAGGTGTCGGTCAAGGCGATGGACATGGTGCTTCCGCCGTGGAGGCTTCTGGTGGTGGATAATAACGAGGATCTGTGCCAAAGCGCGGCCGCGGCTCTTAAGGAGATCGGGATAGACGCCGAGTGGACGCTGGACGGAAGAACGGCGGTACAGATGGTCGAGGAGCATTTCCGGAAGAATATGCCGTATGAAGTCGTACTGTTAGACTGGAAGATGCCGGGGATGAACGGTCTGGAGACAACCAGGAAGATCAGGGAGATCGTGGGAGAGGATCTGCCGATCCTGATCATATCTGCCTATGACTGGAGCGATATAGAGGACGAGGCGCGTGCGGCAGGGGCGCAGGGATTCATATCCAAGCCGCTCTTTAAGTCGAATCTGTATATGGGGCTGAGCCGTTTTATGGAAGGCGAGGCATATGAAGAGGAGGAGAGGAAGGGCGAGGTACAGAGCTTTGAAGGGCTTAAGATCCTGCTGGCTGAGGATAACGAGCTGAACTGGGAGATCGCGGAAGACATTCTCACGGACGTGGGCTTTGAAGTCGAATGGGCGGAGAACGGACAGCTCTGTGTTGAGAAGTTCAAAGAGTCTGAGCCTGGTTTCTATGATGTAATCCTGATGGATATCAGGATGCCTGTCATGAATGGTTACGAGGCGACGACGGCGATCCGTGCGCTTGACCGTCCTGACGCGGACCTGCCGATCATAGCCATGACGGCGGATGCGTTCTCGGAAGATATCCAGCATTGCATGGAATGCGGCATGAACGAGCATGTGGCGAAGCCGATCGACATCCAGAAGCTTATGAAGCTTCTGAAAAGTTATCTGGGATAACCGGGTAAAAGAGGAATGACAGTAATTAAAAATAGGTTTTAGGAAGAAAAGTAGATGGGCAATAATAATATTTTTGAAAAGAAGAAGATTCTGATTGTTGATGATTCAGAGATCAATCGTTCTCTGCTGTCAGATATGCTTTCTGACGAATATGATATTCTGGAGGCGGAGCATGGAATGGAAGCGTCTGCAATCCTGCATGACAAGGAGCAGGAGATATCGCTGATGCTGCTTGATATCATGATGCCTGTGATGGATGGATTCGAGACACTGGAGGTAATGAACAAGAATGGCTGGATCAAGGATATCCCGGTCATCATGATTTCTGCGGAGACGGTGCCTGCTTATGTGGACCGGGCTTATGACCTGGGAGTGCAGGATTATATCAGCAGACCGTTCGACGAGCGTACCGTGCGCAGAAGGGTTGTCAATACGATCATCCTGTTTACCAAGCAGAAGGAACTGTCGCATATGGTGACGAACCAGATCATGGAGAAGGAGAATGACAACAAGCTCATGATCGAGATTCTCTCCAATATCGTAGAGTTCCGTAACGGTGAGAGCGGACTGCATGTACTGCATATCCGTGTGCTGACGGAGCTGATCTTAAAGTGGCTGATCAAGAAGGATAAGTACGGGATCTCGCTGGACGACGTATATCTGATCTGCAACGCTTCGGCGCTCCATGATATCGGCAAGATCTCCATACCGTCAGAGATCCTGAATAAGCCGGGACGCCTGACGGATGAGGAATACGAGATTATGAAGGGACATGCGTCAGAAGGCGCCAGACTTCTGAGCGATATTCCGATGCGTGAGAATGAGCCTCTGATCAGACTTGGATTCCAGATCTGCCGGTGGCATCATGAACGGTTTGACGGACGAGGATATCCGGACGGGCTGGTGGGAGATGAGATTCCGATCGCCGCCCAGGTGGTGGCGCTGGCGGACGTGTACGATGCGTTGACGAGCAAGCGCGTATATAAGGCGGCTTTTTCCCATGAGAAGGCGGTCAATATGATCCTGAACGGAGAGTGCGGAGTCTTCAATCCGGTCCTGATGGAGTGTCTTAAGGAGATATCGGATGAGTTAAGAGACGAGATGAGGCTGCGCTCTGAGGGACAGAACCTTCAGGAGGAGACACTGGACGTCGTAGAGCAGATGATGGAGAAGGGTGAGCTGGATGTCTCAGACAGGACGCTCAAGCTTCTGGAGCATGAACGTGTAAAGTATCAGTTCTATGCGGAGCTGTCTCAGGAGATTCAGTTCGAATATACGGTTACTCCGGAGATGTTGATCCTGTCGGAATGGGGGGCAAGATATCTGAATATACCTGAGACTATCCTGAATCCGAAGAAGGATGCCTTTGGCACGACCATATTCTCAAGAAATGATTTCGAAGACCTGCTGAACAGGCTTGAGAAGACGTCGCCTCAGGAGCCTATGGTCGAGCAGAATTACCTGCTGAATATCAACGGGCAGGAGAGGTGGAGCAAGGTAATCGCACGTTCCATGTGGGAGAGCTGGGAGCCGCCGGAGTATGCGGGCGCGATCGGTAAGATCGTGGATATCCATGATGAATTGCAGAAGATGAACCATCTTGAGGTGATGGCGTCGCATGACTCACTGACAGGCCTTCTGAACCATAAGGCAGCCAAATCACAGATCATAGAGCGTCTCGCAGGGGATGATGAGAAGAAGTTCATCCTTCTTGTGTTCGATCTGGATCATTTTAAGCAGGCGAATGATACATATGGACATCTGTTTGGTGATGAGGTCCTTAAGTTTGTATCTGAGCGGCTTAAGAAGAACACGAGAAACGTGGATATCGTTGCCCGGATGGGAGGCGATGAGTTCCTTCTTTTCATGCCGTATAAGGACGGCACGGAGCCGTTGGTGAAGCGTATCTTTAATCTGTTGTGTACACAGTATAAGGAATTTACGATCGGCGTCAGTATGGGCGTCGCGTGTGCGAAGGACTGCAATGGAGATTATGATACATTGTTCCATATGGCTGACGAAGCTCTGTATGAGGTGAAGCGTAACGGCAGGAATAACTACTGCTTTTATAATAAGACAAAGATGAGTATAGGAGGAAATGAGTAATGACTGTAAAGGAATGCTATGAAGCAATGGGCGCAGATTATGACGACGTGATGGGAAGGCTTCGTAAGGATGAGAGGGTACAGAAATTCCTGCTTAAGATGCTGGACGACAAGAGCTATGCTCTGCTGACCGACTCTGTTGAGGCAGGGAATATGAGCGAAGCGTTCAGGGCGGCGCATACGATCAAGGGTGTATGTCAGAATCTGTCTATCACGCCTCTTTATAAGTCTGCTTCTGAGCTGGCTGAGCTCCTTAGAAATGCAGATGCGTATTCTGAGGATATGGAGCCGATGATCGAGGAAGTAAAGAAGGATTATACACATATGATAGAATGCATCAGACAGCTTGCATAGGCCGATAGAGAAGCTTAGACGGGGCTGCTGCGGGATAACTGTTATTTCGCGGCAGCTCCTTTTTCGATTCCGGAAGATTGGTGCCGGCCTTTTGGCCAGATGAAAAAAACAGGGGATTCATATTTTGACGGCTCCAAGAATGAAACTTAGAGCGTGCTCTGTTGCAAGAATGGCCGGCTGTAATCCCGAAAAATACACAATCTTCGGATATAAAATGAAGGAATTTAATAGTAAAATTGCAAAAAATATAAAAAAGTAAGAAAAAAGACTTGTGTTCCATGAAAAAATCCATTAAAATATGGGAAACAGAGTAAAGATTTTAGGAGGTAAAGATTATGTCATATGTTGATGAAGTCCTTGAGAGAGTAGTTGCGAAGAATCCTGCTGAACCGGAGTTCCATCAGGCAGTTAAGGAAGTGCTGGAATCATTAAGGGTTGTGATCGAAGCGAATGAAGAGAAGTTCAGGAAGGACGCTCTGCTTGAAAGACTGGTAGAGCCGGAGAGACAGTTTAAGTTCCGTGTACCGTGGGTAGACGACAAGGGACAGGTTCAGGTGAATACAGGCTACCGCGTGCAGTTCAACAGTGCGATCGGTCCATATAAGGGAGGCTTACGGCTTCATCCATCTGTGAATCTTGGGATCATCAAGTTCCTTGGTTTTGAGCAGATTTTTAAGAACTCACTGACAGGTCTTCCGATCGGAGGAGGAAAAGGCGGTTCCGATTTTGATCCGAAGGGCAAGTCAGACAGAGAAGTTATGGCATTCTGCCAGAGCTTTATGACAGAACTCTGCAAATATATCGGCGCCGATACAGATGTTCCGGCCGGTGATATCGGAACAGGCGCAAGAGAGATCGGATATATGTTCGGTCAGTATAAGAGGATCCGCGGATTGTATGAGGGCGTGCTTACCGGTAAGGGACTGAGCTATGGCGGTTCGCTTGCGAGAACAGAAGCCACAGGTTACGGACTTCTGTATCTGACGGAAGAGCTTTTGAAGATCAACGGCAAGGAGCTTAGCGGCAAGACGGTTGCCGTATCCGGTTCCGGTAACGTGGCGATCTATGCAACGGAGAAGGCAGAAGCGCTGGGCGCTAAGGTCGTGACAGCCAGTGATTCGACAGGATGGGTATATGATCCGGACGGGATTGATGTGGCCGCCCTTAAGGAGATCAAGGAAGTAAACCGTGCAAGACTTACGGAATATAAGAAGTACCGTCCGAATTCCGAGTACCACGAGGGACGCGGCGTATGGTCCGTGAAGGTCGATATCGCTCTTCCATGTGCAACTCAGAATGAGCTCCATATAGAAGATGCGAAGATGCTGGTTGAGAACGGATGCTTCCTGGTTGCAGAGGGCGCGAATATGCCGACTACCATGGAAGCAACTGAGTACTTACAGGAGCATGGCGTATTGTTTGCACCGGGTAAGGCGGCCAATGCCGGCGGAGTTGCGACATCAGCGCTTGAGATGTCCCAGAACAGCGAGCGTCTGAGCTGGTCATTCGAGGAAGTAGATGCGAAGCTTAAGGGGATCATGGTTAATATCTGCCATAACATGGATGACGCGGCTAAGCGTTACAACGCAGAAGGCAACTATGTTATCGGAGCAAATATTGCAGGATTTGAGAAGGTTGTAGAGGCGATGACCGCCCAGGGAATTGTATAGAAGACATGATTTTATAAGATCGGGGTTGTTGTGAAATACAGTTTATACGCCATATATGGATAATATTATTACAAATAACATTCCGTATATGACGTATAACAGTTATTTTGCAACAGCCCCGGTTTTGGCTTTTAAGATGGGTGATCTGAAGCTTGTAAACAAAAAACGGATGAACCATAATTCATCCGTTAAGCGCTGGTATCGGAATATGTGAAGATTAATTTGCAAGGAACTGTTCGATCTCTTCCATGCTCTTTCCGGAGGCTACGAGAAGCTCGGCGGCTTTCTGAACCTCTTCCTGTTTTTTCTGTTTTTCTACCATAGCTTCATAGCGTACCTGATCTTTTTTTAACTGCTTAAGATTCGCTTTTTCCTGCTTTAATTCAGAAGATAAATCAGCAATCCTCTCTTCTGATGCCTGAATTAATTCGGGATAATTCTTTTCTTCTACTTTTCTTCTCGCCATATTATAGGACCTCCATTAGTATTGTGAAATATATAATATAAAGATATCATTCATTTACAAAAGAGTAAAGTACCAATTAAAAAATAATGCAAAAAAAATGTGATTTAAATTTCCGTGATATTTCTCTTCACAATATTTGCATCGATATACTTCCTTATCGGGATCAGTAAGAACAAATACATGATCCAATCCCTGTTCGATAGAAGTGATGCATCGTGGGTTTTTGCAGCGGATAATGTTGGTGATCTCCTTCGGGAGATGCAGACATTTCTTCGCGACAATCTTGGAATCTTTGATGAGATTGATCGTGATATTGTGGTCGATAAATCCCAGCACATCCAGGTCAATAAAATCAATAGGACACTCGATCTTCATGATATCTTTCTTGCCCATCTTGCTGCTTTTTGCATTCTTTATGATGGCGACACAGCAGTCTAATTTGTCAAGGTGAAGGTACTTGTAGATATCCATACTGCGTCCGGCCTGGATGTGATCCAGTACAAAGCCTTCCTCAATGCGTCCGACGTTTAATGTATTTTTTATCATAATGAATCCCTCCTACACTTCGATGTTAAGCAGCGTCAGGATGAGCGCCATCCGGATATATACGCCGTATTTTGTCTGTTTGAAATAAGCGGCTCTTGGATCTGTGTCTACTTCGACAGAAATCTCATTGACACGCGGCAGCGGGTGGAGGACATACATATCCTTCGGCGCCCGTTCCATCTTTTTGGAATCCAGGATATAGAAATCCTTCATCCGGACGTAATCTTCTTCATTGAAGAAACGTTCCTTCTGTACACGCGTCATATACAGCAGATCAAGCTTCGGAAGGGCGTCTTCCAGACGGACGACCTCTTTGTACGGGACATTCCCCTTATCCAGTACATCGGAGCGTATGTATCCGGGAAGCCTTAGTTCTTCCGGAGAGATGAGGATGAACCTGATCCCCGTGTATCTTACCAGAGCGTGGATCAGGGAGTGAACGGTGCGTCCGAACTTCAGATCCCCGCACAGGCCGATAGTCATGTCGCTTAGGCGTCCCTTCAGATTGCGGATCGTCAACAGGTCGGTCAGTGTCTGAGTCGGGTGCTGATGGCCTCCGTCGCCGGCGTTGATGACCGGGATGGACGAATGCTGGCAGGCAACCATAGGCGCGCCCTCTTTGGGATGACGCATGGCGCAGATATCAGCATAGCAGGAAACTGTACGGATGGTATCGGATACGCTCTCTCCTTTGGCGGCGGAGCTGGATTCGGCAGAAGAGAAGCCAAGTACGCTTCCGCCAAGGTTCAGCATAGCAGCTTCGTGGCTCAGTCTTGTCCGTGTGCTGGGTTCGTAGAAGAGCGTTACCAGCTTCTTCCCCTCGCAGGCATGTGCGTACCTGGCCGGATTAGCTTCGATGTCAACGGCCAGGTCCATCAGTCGATCCAGTTCTTCTACTGAAAAATCAAGCGGACTCATTAAATGTCTCATAAAAACCTCCTTATGATGTAAAAATAAAAAGTGAATCTATATCATCAGCGGCAATGCAAAAAAGCATGTCCGCAGTGATGCGAAAGGATGCATCCCCTGAAAGAAAACAGAAATATGAAAATAAGAATAAAGGATAAATCTGCGATGGAATCTATCAGTGAAATTGCTAATGAAACTGCCGGTGAATCTACGAATGAACGTATCAAAGAATCTGTAAGGAATGAAATATAATGAATTCTTAAAATGAAAAATACTCTTAAATCTGCTGCCGCGTTCATGTATACTCATAGCATTTCCTCCTTCATTGAAAATCTTTCATATTATAATATAACAAATAGGATAGATTTTCAATGTTTTAAGAGGATTTTTTTAAACAGATTTTTTCGAACAATAATCCGGCGCCGAACCAGTACGGCGCGTAGTCCAGACGGATCAGTCCTTTTATGCTGAAAGGGGCTCCGCTGTAGTCCCAGGGGCACGCGTCAAATTTTCTTAAAAGAGAACCAGTCACATATTCGCCACAGAAAATGCAGCAGGTATATACGCCTCCACGCAGCAACAGGTTTCTTCCCTTAAGCAGTCTGCACAAGGGTGTCAGAAAGCTTGCCATGCCATAGATCGGGAACATCCAGATGGAAGTATTTCCGGTGAGCTTGGGGTTCTCATTCTGGAGCGAATGAAGCCCCGTAAATAATATTTCCATACACCATCCGGTGGTCCCGCAGGTTAGAAAATTATGTCTCATGTGGATAAGTATGGCACAGGAGGGGGGATTTTATACATGGAATAATCGGAGAAGTTAGTTCTTTTAAAAGAAACTTACATGTGGTAAGATATCATGGAAAGGTATTGAGTTAAATATTTGTGATCATATAGGTAAAGAGGAAAATGAGTATGAGAGGGATACAGGAAGCGAATGGAGCGGATGAAGTGAATAAAGCTGGTAAAGTGAGTAAAACGGATGGAGTGGATGAAGCTGGTAAAGTGAGTAAAACGGATGAAGCGGATGAAGCGGGAATAGAAGAATTAAGAATGCAGTTAGATCAGTTAGACGATGAGATTGTAAAGCTTTTTGAGCGCAGGATAGAGACGGGCAGCCGTATAGGAGAATGTAAGATCCGTAACGGGATGAAGATCTTCGACCGCCAGGGTGAGCGGGATAAGCTGGCAGACGTGACGGGCAAGGCATCTACAGAATTCAACAGGAAGGGCATACACGAGCTCTTCTCTCAGCTGATGGCGATGGACCGCAAGATTCAGTACCGGCAGCTTGTGGAGGCGGGAGCTCTCGGAAGACTGCCGTTTATCGGAGTGGATACTCTGGACGCACAGAATGCAAGAATTGTATTTCCGGGGACGGAAGGGGCATTCAGCCAGGCGGCGATGCAGTGTTATTTCGGTGAGAAATGCAACAGCTTCTATGTACGTACCTTCCGGGACGCCATGGAGTCGATCGAGGAGGGGGCGGCAGATTACGCGGTGCTCCCCATTGAGAATTCGACGGCCGGCGCGGTAGACGAGATGTACGACCTGCTGGTCGAGTTTGAAAATTATATCGTGGGGGAGACGATCATACCGATCACACATACCTTGTCCGGTGTTCCAGGTACAAAGCTTTCGGATATAGAGCGGGTATACTCCAAAGGGGTGGCGCTGATGCAGGCGTCCAGGTTCTTAAACGCCCACAGCGAATGGCAGCAGATCAGCGTGGCCAACACGGCGATTGCGGCGAAGAAGATCATGGAGGAGCAGGATAAGAGCCAGGCGGCGGTGTGCAGTGCGCAGGCGGCGAAGATCCACGGGCTTGAGGTGCTTGAGGGCAATATCAATGACGATCCGGGCAATTCCACGCGGTTTATTGTAGTGACGAATCAGAAGATATTTCTCAAGGATGCGAAGAAGATAAGCATCTGCTTCGAAGTACCACATGAGAGCGGATCTTTGTACCAATTGCTGTCACATTTTATCTACAACGACCTTAATATGACCAGGATCGAGTCGAGGCCGGTGGAGGGAAGGAACTGGGAATACCGGTTCTTCGTAGATTTTGACGGGAATCTGGCAGAACCGGCGGTAAAGAATGCCATACGGGGGCTTCGGCAGGAGAGCAGGAGTCTCAGGATACTTGGGAATTATTAGTGCGGATACTACACCAGGAAAGGACAGATACAGAGAATGAGAACAAATGAATTGATGTTATATAAGCATATGGAGGAAGGACAGATTCTTCGTGACATGACCTTCCTGATGGAGAATTACGGGAATGATTATTACAATAAAGAGGATCTGAAAGGATTGTTGTTCGACTGTGTGAATGAGATTCTTGAGATGGCGGTGAGCCATGGGTTCGAGAGGAATCTCTGGCATAATTACCTGACTTACCTTCTGGCAAGCCACGAGAACGCCTACAGTACCGCCTGTGAGATCGTAGGCGCGGCAGAGGGCAGTATCAACGACGTTGCACTCCACGATTTCGGGATTTTCAAGGAATTATTTGACTTTGATTTTGCGGAAATGGAAACGGCGCTGGACGCCGGATGTCTGGCTTTGATCTTGGAATATAAGGGAACCAGCGGACACGGAAAGGTGTTCAATAAGCGTATCCGCGACCGGATCTGTAAGCTTAGCCGGAATCTGGCGGATACGCTTGATGCAGGCGGATTTAAAGATACCATGACACAGTTCTACAAGGAATTCGGTGTAGGGAAGCTTGGGCTTCATAAGGCGTTCCGGGTGGAGCACATAGATGATGAGGTGAAGATTGTCCCCATCACGAAGATTGCCCACGTACACCTTGACGACCTGGTGGGGTATGAGATTGCCAAGAAGAAGCTGGTTGACAATACGAAGGCATTTGTGGAAGGCAGGAGGGCGAATAACTGTCTGCTGTTCGGTGATGCGGGGACGGGGAAATCCTCTTCTATCAAGGCAATCTTGAACCAGTATTATGACCAGGGGCTTCGGATGATCGAGGTGTACAAGCATCAGTTCCAGGATCTGAACCAGATTATTTCACAGATTAAGAACAGGAATTATAAGTTTATCATTTACATGGACGATCTGTCTTTCGAGGAATTTGAGATTGAGTACAAGTATCTGAAGGCGGTGATCGAGGGCGGACTGGAGCGGAGGCCGGATAATATCCTGATCTACGCCACATCCAACCGGAGGCATCTGATCCGGGAGACCTTTCGGGATAAGGCTGACAGGGATGAGGAACTGCACACCAACGATACGGTCCAGGAGAAGCTGTCTCTGGTGGCAAGGTTCGGGGTGACGATCTATTTCGGGAAACCGGAGAAGAAGGAGTTCCAGGAGATTGTACGGCAGCTGGCGAAGAGAAATGGGATTACCATGCCGGAGGAGGAGCTGCTTCTGGAGGCAAATAAGTGGGAGCTCGGCCATGGCGGGCTGTCCGGCCGGACGGCCCAGCAGTTTGTGGATTATCTTGTGGGAAACGGATATTACAGTGAAAAGCCGCTGGTATAGAATTAGAAAGAGCAAAAGCACGAAGAGGTGAATTGGGATAGAATTAGAAAGAACGGAGCACAAAGAGGTGAATTGATATAGAATTAGAAAGAACGGAGCACGAAGAGGTGATGGTATGAAAAAAGCAATGCCAATTGGTGTGGATGATTTTGAGGAAGTGATATTAAGCGGTTATTATTATGTAGACAAAACCATGTTCATAAAGGAACTGCTTGATCTGAAAGGAGAAGTGAACTTGTTTACCCGTCCCCGGCGTTTCGGGAAAACACTGAATCTGAGTATGCTTCGGTATTTTTTCGAGGATACAGGAAACGTAGAGAAGAACGCTGTAAACAGGGAGCTGTTCTGCGGATTGCGTATTATGTCTGCCGGCAAAGAATATGCGGACCAGATGGGGAAATATCCGGTCATTAACCTGACGCTTAAATCGGCAAAACAGAATACGTTTGAATCGGCATATTACAAAATAAAGGAAGAGATTGTACGGGAGTTCAAAAGACATAATTTCCTCCTCGAATCCGAAAAATTATCAGAGGAAGATAAGCAGATATTCAGAGAGATTATGGGCAGGAGAGGATCTTACGATGAATATTCCGGCGCGCTTAAGTTTCTTAGCGAGTGTCTGTCTGCAGTTATGGATCAGCCGGTGATCATTTTGATGGATGAGTATGATGTGCCGCTGGAGAATGCTTATTTTGCCGGATTTTATGATGAGATGGTAAGTTTTATATGGTCGCTTTTTGAGTCGGCGCTGAAGACAAACAAGTGCCTGAAATTTGCAGTGATCACAGGCTGTCTCCGTATATCGAAGGAGAGCATTTTTACAGGGCTGAACCACCTGAATATTATTTCCATACTAGATAAGAGATATAGCGAGCATTTCGGTTTTACGGAACAGGAGGTGCTGCATGCAATGACATATTACGGCGTGGAAGAACGTTTCAGCGATATGAAAAAGTGGTATGACGGATATAGGTTTGGAGATATAGAAGTGTATAATCCGTGGAGCGTGATCAAATTTCTGTACGATCTGGATGCCAGTGTCGACGCATTTCCACGCCCATACTGGATCAACACCAGTTCCAACGAAATTATTAAAGATATGGTAAAACGTGCTGACCGGAAAATGAAAGAGCAGCTTGAGACACTTCTTAACGGAAACATGCTGGATATCCCTGTACATGAAGAGGTCACTTACGGGGATATGTATGACAGTGGAGAGAATCTGTGGAATTTTCTTTATTTTACCGGATATCTGACGAAGAAAGAAGAGTATTTATCAGAACTTACCATTTTTCTGAAGGTTCAGATTCCCAATGTGGAAGTAAAGACAATCTATCAGAATACAATCCAGAACTGGTTTAGGGATAATATAAAGAAGCAGGATTTCCGGGATCTGTATGATGCCATGGAAAATAAAGATGCCGGTAAGATGAGCGAGATACTGAACGGACAGTTGGTGTCTGCGATCAGTTTTTATGACAGCGCCGAGAGCTTTTACCATGGATTCCTCGCAGGGATCTTGAGCCAGAGCGACCAGTATCTGGTAAAGTCGAACAGGGAAAGTGGAAACGGACGTTCTGATCTGATGATAAAAAGTCCATCCTTACGAGGAAAAGCATTTGTTATAGAGATTAAAGTATCGAAGACGATTGACGATCTGGAAAAAGATGCACAAGCTGCCGTACAGCAGATATATGACAGAGAATATGCATCAGAACTTAAGGCCGAAGGATACCGCAACATTACCTGTTATGGAATTTCTTTTTACCATAAGGATTGTGAAGTGCGGGTAGAGAAAAGATAAGATAAGTGATCGGCTAAGCAGACATTCCCCGTAAGGAAGAATGTCTGCCTGGTCAAGTGATTTATCAATTTACTGGTAAAATGTCATATTGTGATTGCTTTTTGAGATTCTTGTGTTATAATCCCATTTTTAACACTTGAAAAAAAGCAAAGTGGCGCAACTCCTTGATTTTACAGGGGTTGCGCCATTATACGCTGATAAAGAATGTTGTATGGAAATGCTATCTCGAAATTTTTTTGATTTTTTTATTGAGTTCTTTTGGCTGATAGTACTTTTTGTCCAGACCAAGAGCAAAAATGGCATTCAGGCTAGTACATACCTGCGAGTTGTTATAAGTTGACATGTAACACATATCTTCCAGGTTTGCTACTTCCATATTATTTAAAGTTTCCATGATCTGGTCAATGGTAAAGTGTGTCCCATATCGATTCAGCTTTGTTTCCAGCAGCCGGTATAGCAAAAGGGCTGTATAGCAAATCATGAAATGTGCAACGATGCGCCTGGGTTTCTGGTGATATACCGGGCGTGCAGAAAGATTTGTTTTGGTGATTCGGAAACAGTCTTCTATTTTATACCTGTTGGAACTGATTTCTATGATTGTTTTTGCATCTTCCTCCAGATTCGTGGCTACAGCATAAAAGCCATCATACTTTTCTTCTTCCTCTATGACATTCTGGTTAATTTCATACAAATCGCTGACCTCTTCTCCGCTTTTTGTGGAAGAAGTCCTTTTAATGAAACGCGTGATGTCATGCGGCCCTTTTTTATAGGTTTCAGGATCCAGGTTTGCAAGCAGTTTTTTTGCCCGTTCAATTTGGCGGTTACGGATATAACGCTGATATTCCATCATTTTCCTGGAAAAGGTAATGATAACATTCTGTTTTACCGTGGCCTTTGATTTTACTTTTATGGTTTTTCCATTTTTTAATTTTTTTTCTTCATAAAGCCCCAGGTCAAAAGCACTATCCGCATTTATGATCTTGTAAGCTCTGTCATTGTATAACTCCCTGTTTTCAGGGGCGAACCTGTCAAAAGCTTTCATGTCTTCGATTGTGACAGGCACATCGGAGGAAAGAAGCCTGTAATCGTAATCGTTAAAAACAGCTTTCTTTAAACGGCCGGAAAGTTTCTTTATGGATTGCGTAACAATAAAGGCACGTCCTCCCATAGAATTGAAAATTCGGATACCAAGTGAACCAAGCCCCGCATCCGCACAATAAATAAACTTCTTTTGCTTAAACATCTGTGTGAGTTTCCGTTCTAAAGGGATAGCAGTTGTCTGTTCATTGTCCGAACCGGAAGTAATGCACATGGAAAGTGGGATGCCGTCAGAGTCCATAAAGAGCCCCATTTCAACAATAGGATTCGGACGGTGTTCTTTAGAAGGGCCATACTTACGGAGCCCCTTGGTTACTTCACCGGTTACTTCATCCACATAATCTTCATCTTCAGTCTCCGTTTCGAAATAGTAATTCGTACAGTCATAGAAACAAACAGAAGTGTTTCTTTTTATAATGTGCTTACTTTTATCAAAAAGGTGGTTGATGTATTCATCGTAATGTTCTGCCATGAGATCCATGGTACGCATGATGTGGATGTAATCAAACTCTGGCCGTTCATAAAAATTTCCCAAGTGCTGCAGCGTCCCGAGTTTGGAGTCAGGCTTAAGGATGCGTGCGCAGGTAAGGAAACGGTTTATGAGATTCGGGTCAAAGGTAATTTTAGATTCAGCCGTTATGGAATCGAAAAATGAATGGACTTCCAGGTCATGATAAAGGTGCTGAAGGAAAAAATAACCAATGTTAAGCCGTTGGCTGGAAGAAACGACAGAACCAGAAGCCTTTAATTTTTCAGCAAAGTTAATGTTAAGTTCCAAAGAAACCTGTTTTTTATGTTTAGCCTCCTCATTATATTTAGCGACCTGCTCTTTCGCATAAGAGAGCGGGTCATCGGTTATCTTTAGAAGGTCTGAATAACGTCCGATTCTTGCGATATTTTTTGTTGTAGTTTTTTTTCCATTTCTTATGCCGATCTGAACAAAGTAGGTCGGGTTTTTAGATTTTCTGTCATACCAAAGTTTCATACCTTTCATTATATCATAGTTTCACGTGAAACACAACACCATACAACAAAGTAATTTTGAAAATTTGACAAAAAAATACAGACTTTATGCGGTCTGTGACGATTTTTCTTTTAATTAAGTGTTAAACTCCCGTGAAAAAGTATAGTTATAATTAAATTGTAAACCTGCATAAAAGAGTTGTAATACCCTGATTTTTTTAGTACAATGTAAACATGAGATTTTACCAAGTATAAGGAGGCACCGAAAATATGAAGGTTTACAGAACTGACGAGATCAGGAACGTTGTTCTCTTAGGACATGGGGGGAGCGGCAAGACAAGCCTTGCTGAAGCGATGGCTTATGTATCAGGAGCGACGAACCGTATGGGGAAGATCACAGACCATAATACGATCAGTGATTTCGATAAAGAGGAACAGAAGAGAGAATTTTCAATCAGCACGACTCTGATACCGGTCGAGTGGGAGAAGGCGAAGATCAATATCTTAGACACGCCGGGCTATTTCGATTTTGTAGGAGAGGTTGAGGAAGCTGTCAGTGCGGCAGACGCGGCGGTGATCGTGGTTTCAGGCAAGGCCGGAGTGGAAGTCGGGACGGAGAAGGCGTGGGAGATGTGCGACAAGTATAATCTGCCGCGTATGATCTACGTAACGGAGATGGATGTGGACGACGCAAGCTTCCGTCAGGTTGTGGAAGATCTGAACGACAGATACGGCAAGGTGATCGCACCGCATTTCCAGCCGATCCGAGAGAATGAGAAGCTGGTTGGTTATGTCAACGTTATCAAGAATGCCGGCAGACGCTATACCGGCATCGGCCAGAGAGAAGAATGCGAGATCCCGGATTATTGTAAGCCGAACCTTGAGAGTTACCGTGAGAAGCTTCTGGAGGCAGTTGCAGAGATCAGCGACGAGTACATGGAGCGTTATTTTGCGGGAGAGGAATTCTCCGTAGAAGAGATCCGCGCGGCGATGCGTACCGAGGTTATGGAAGGACGGATCGTGCCGGTTGCCATGGGTTCGAACGTGCAGGCACAGGGCGTTGCCAACCTTCTGTCAGATATCGTAAGATTCTTCCCGAGTCCGGACTGGAGAGAGTGCGCAGGTATCAACCGCAAGACCAATGAGATCTACGAGGCGGATTATGACTTCGCGAAAGCGAAATCAGCCTATGTGTTCAAGACGATGGTCGATCCGTTCATCGGCAAGTATTCCTTCGTTAAGGTATGTTCCGGTGTACTGAAGGGTGAGGATACACTCTACAACGCAGATACAGAGACGGATGAGAAGCTTGGCAAGATCTATACTATGATGGGGAATAAGCCGGTAGAGGTGAAGGAATTATTCGCAGGCGATATCGGAGCGATCGCCAAGCTTACGAATACGAAGACCGGCGATACGCTGTCCGCGAAGGCTGCGCCGATACTCTTCGGAAAGACAGAGTATTCCAAGCCGTATACATATATGAAGTATGTGACCAAGAACAAAGGTGATGAAGACAAGGTTTCACAGGCTCTCCAGAAGATGATGGCAGAGGACATTACCTTGAAGGCTGTGAATGACAGCGAGAACCGCCAGACCTTGATCTATGGTATGGGCGATCAGCATCTTGAAGTTGCTGTCAGCAAGCTGTTAGAGAGATACAAATGCGAAGTTACACTGGAGACGCCGAAAGTTGCGTTCCGCGAGACGATCCGGAAGAATTCCGACGTAGATTACAAGTATAAGAAGCAGTCCGGCGGACACGGACAGTACGGACATGTAAAGATGAAGTTCGCATCGTCCGGCGATCTGGATACACCGTATGTTTTCGAAGAGACTGTAGTCGGCGGCGCAGTTCCGAAGAACTACTTCCCGGCTGTGGAGAAGGGACTTCAGGAATCTGTGATCAAGGGACCTCTTGCAGGATATCCGGTAGTCGGCGTCAAGGCAACGCTTTATGACGGATCCTATCATCCGGTAGATTCCTCCGAGATGGCGTTCAAGACCGCTACGGTCCAGGCATTCAAGAAGGGCTTCATGGAAGCAGGTCCGGTGCTCTTAGAGCCGATCGCTTCGATCAAGGTTGTTGTTCCTGACGATTACACAGGAGATGTTATGGGCGATCTGAATAAGAGGCGCGGCCGTGTTCTGGGCATGAACCCGATCGCAGGCGGATTACAAGAGATCGTGGCCGATATCCCGATGACAGGCGTGTTCGGGTATTGTACGGTACTGCGTTCCATGACAGGCGGAAGAGGAACCTATTCCTATGAGTTTGCGCGCTATGAGCAGGCTCCGTCCGATGTACAGGAGGCGGAGATCGCTAAGAGGGCGGCTGAGGAGTAAGAATTTCCGGCTGGCAGAGAACAAAAGATTACAAATTACTTAAGAATAGAAGAAAAGCCCGTAAGGGCTTTTTTTCTTAGTACAAAAGTGCTATAATCTCTTTTGCCATGATGGGATACAAGAGGATGTGTTGTCCGGTAAGCCATACATGGTAAATACAAGAGAGGTATGGATGAGGATCAAAGAAATGAAGATAGTGATTATTGGTGACGGTAAGGTCGGGCATAAGCTGACAGCCCAGTTATCAGAAGAGGACTATGATATTGTTTTAATTGATCAGAATGCGGGAAAACTAAAGGAAGCGGTGAACCAGCTCGATATTTTCTGTATTACGGGTAACGGTGCGGATATCGAGGTGCAGAAGCAGGCGGACGTGCCGCGTGCGGATCTGGTGATCGCCTGTGCTTCTATGGATGAGATGAATATGCTGTGCTGTCTGCTTGCCAAACGGCTGGGAGCAAAGCATACGATAGCAAGAGTGCGTAATCCGATCTACTACCGGCAGATTGATTTCTTTAAGGAGGATCTGCATCTGAGTATGGCGGTTAATCCTGAATTGTCGGCGGCAAATGAGATTGCGAGGATCCTTTTGTTTCCTGAGGCGAGCAAGGTGGAGACCTTCATGAAGGGCAGAGTGGAGCTTGTAGAGCATGTGTTAAAGCCGGGAAGTCCGCTGGCGGGGCTGTCTCTGGCGGCAATTGATCAGAAGTTCCGTATGAATATTCTGGTTTGTGCGGTCAAGAGAGGAAGTTCGGTTTTTATCCCGGACGGAGATTTTGTACTACAGGAAGATGACAGGCTGCATATTGCGGCAGGACACCAGAATCTCAGGTCATTTTTCAAGTCTCTGGGGCGTAAGAACACCAAGATCAAGAGGGTGATCATCTGCGGCGGAGGGAATCTGTGCTTCTATCTTACGCGCCAGCTTCTCGAAGCAGGGATGCAGGTGAAGATCATCGAGAAGAATGAGCAGAAGTGTGAATACCTGTGCGAGGCGCTCCCAAAGGCCACGATCATACAGGGAGACGCGGCGGACCATGATCTTTTGATAGAGGAAGGGATCCAGGACACGGACGCAGTGGTTGCACTGACGGGCATGGATGAGGAGAATATCATCATGTCATTGTTTGCAAAGGCTCAGGGGGTAGACAAGATTGTCGCCAAGGTGAATGAGGATTCCAGGGCGCAGATGGTGGAAGGGCTTGGGATTGACAGTATCGTTTCCGTGAAGGGCGCGGCGGCCGACGAGATTGTGAATTACGTAAGAGCGAGAAAGAATTCCTTCAGTAACGCCGGTGTAGAGACAATCTACCGTCTGCTGGGCGGTAAAGTGGAGGCGATGGAATTTATCATCAAGCAGAAATGCGACTTTACCAATATCCCGCTTAAGAATCTGCCTACCAAGCCGAATCACCTGATCGCGTGTATCGGAAGAAAACGCAAGATCATTATCCCAGGCGGTGAGGATCATATAGAGGTTGGAGACAGCGTGATTGTAGTTACCAAAGAGCACATTATTAATAAATTTACAGACATACTTGCATAGGGGAGACGTAAAAGCAGTTATGAATACGAAGATGATACGGTATATATTGGGGAAGATGCTGGGGGTGGAGGCGGTCCTGCTTTTGCTGCCGGCGCTGGTATCCCTGATCTACCGGGAATTTAGCGGTGTGTTTTTCCTGGTTCCTGCGGGGATTGCAGGAGTGATCTTTCTGCTGATGGGGATGAAGAAGCCTGAAAACAGGAATATTTATGGGAAAGAGGGCATGATTATTGTTGCGAGCGCGTGGATTCTGTGGTCCGTGTTTGGCGCCCTGCCGTTTTCGCTTTCGGGGAGCATTCCGAATTATCTGGATGCGTTTTTTGAGACGGTATCCGGGTTTACGACGACAGGATCTACGATTCTTGAGGATATCGAGGCGCTGCCTCAGGGAATGTTGTTCTGGCGGAGCTTCACCCACTGGATTGGAGGCATGGGAGTGCTGGTATTCGTGCTGGTGCTGACGACGCTGGACAAGAAGAATACGATGTACCTGATGCGGGCGGAGGTTCCGGGGCCGGAGAAGGACAAGCTGGTGCCCAAAACCATGTCGACAGCCAGGATCCTCTACGGGATGTATTTTGGGATGACGGCGATAGAGGTGATTCTTCTTCTGCTTGGAGGACTGAACCTGTTCGACAGCCTGATTTTTTCCTTTGGTACGGCGGGAACCGGTGGATTTGCCAACTATTCGGCGAGTGTGGGATATTATAACAGTGCGTATATTGACGGCGTGATCACGATATTCATGATTCTGTTCGGCGTGAATTTTAACCTGTACTTTTTTCTTCTGATGAGAGACTGGAAGCCCGTCTGGAAGAATGAGGAGTTAAAGACTTATCTGTTACTGATCCTGTCGGCTTCTTTGCTGATCACACTGAATATGAACCATCTGTATGCCAATCCCTTGAAGGCATTCCGGTATGCAGTCTTTCAGGTTGCTTCTATCATTACGACTACAGGGTACGCCACAGCGGACTATACTCACTGGCCCATGTTTTCCCAGTGCGTGCTCCTGCTTCTGATGATCATAGGCGCCAGCGCGTCTTCCACGGGAGGCGGTATGAAGGTTGCGCGCTTTATGATGATGGCAAAATGCGTCAGACGAGGGATTACACAGATGATACACCCCAAGGCTGTCAGTATCATCCGGATGAACGGAAAGAAGGTGGACACAGACGTGCTTACGAATCTGTATATCTACCTGATGGCCTATATAGGGATCGTTGCAGGCTCTGTCCTGCTGGTGTCCATTGATAACATGGACTTTGGAACCACATTCAGTTCGGTCCTGACGACGCTTAACAATATCGGGCCGGGTATTGAGGCGGTGGGGCCGAACGGTAACTTCGCACATTTTTCGCCACTGTCGAAGCTGGTATTCTGTTTTGACATGCTGGCAGGGCGGTTAGAGATATTCCCGTTCCTTATGTTGTTCACTGCTTCAGCATGGAACCGGAAGTTCTAAGGGTATATTTTTTAAGGAGATTATATGAATATTAAGAAAAAATTATTGATTCTACTGACGTTGATTGTTGCGGCGGGAGGATATTACTATGCGGCGCTGCCGGCATTCAATATCCATTCATCGGATACCTGGTTTTTTGTGGTGTTCCTGGTGATCGCACTTGCGGCCGTTTATGCGGCGCGCAGGAGGCTCGGGAAAAAAGAGATGAAGCAGAGCAAAGTGATGAAGGGCTTTGGAGTAGTGATCGCAGGATTAGGAGTGATATATCTGCTGGGTTCTCTGTTGTCTTCTCCGATCATCAATGCAAAGAAATACCAGAAGCTGCTTACTGTGAAGGAGGGGGAGTTTACGGAGGATATCGAGGAGCTTTCCTTTGATAAGATCCCGCTTCTTGACAAGGATACGGCAGAGATCCTGGGCGACCGTAAGATGGGAAGCATGGTAGATATGGTGTCTCAGTTTGAGGTGGACAGTATCTACAGCCAGATCAATTATCAGGATAATCCGGTCAGGGTGTCGCCGCTTCGGTATGCGAACCTGATCAAGTGGTTTACCAACCGCAAGAATGGTATTCCGGCATATATCCGTATCAATATGGCGACACAGACGACGGAGCTGGTGAAGCTCGAAGAGGGGATCAAGTATACGACCAGCGAGCATCTGAACCGGAATATCTACCGTCATCTGCGGTTTGCACATCCGACCTACATCTATGGAGAATTGAGTTTCGAGATTGATGACAGAGGGATCCCATACTGGATCGCACCGGTGAAGAAGTTCAATATCGGCCTCTTCGGCGGGGAGACGGTGGGCAAGGTGGTATTGTGCAACGCGATTACCGGAGATATGGATACCTATGATATCAAGAATGTGCCGGAGTGGGTGGACCGTGCGTATTCTGCGGATCTTCTGGTAGAGTTGTTTGACTATTACGGGACGCTGAAACACGGATTCTTCAACAGTGTCCTGAGCCAGAAGGATTGTCTTAAGACCACGGACGGATATAATTATCTGGCGCTTGATGATGATGTGTGGATGTATACGGGTGTAACTTCCGTGAACGGAGACCAGTCGAACGTGGGCTTTGTATTGTCCAACCAGAGGACGATGGAGACGAAATACTATAAGGTGGAAGGCGCGACGGAGGCGTCGGCCATGTCTTCGGCGGAAGGGCAGGTACAGAACCTGAAATACAGGGCGACATTCCCGCTGCTTCTGAATATTTCCGACGAGCCGACGTATTTTATCGCGCTGAAAGACGATGCAGGGCTTGTGAAGAAATATGCCATGGTCAATGTACAGAAGTACCAGATCGTGGCGATTGGAGACAGTGTAAGCCAGTGTGAGGAGAATTATCTGGAACTGCTGTTCAGCAACGGCGTCAAAGAAGCGGAGCAGGATACGCGGGAAGTGAAAAAGATCACCGGAAAGATTACGAAGATTGCCCAGGCGGTTATTGACGGGACGTCTCATTACTATATCATGGTAGAAGGATCGGAAGATATCTTTGATATCTCAGTGGTTGATTTTATTGATGTAGTCCGCTGTGAGACAGGTCAGGAGGTCGTCATGGAGTACAAAGAGGACGAAAGAGCGAATCTTGTCATGTCGCTGGAGATTAAGGAGAAACCATAGCGGCAATCCGCGGTAAAAGTGTAAAGAAAGGGCATCACGCAATGAATTCCCATACATTGTGTGATGCCCTGTTGTATGCTCTGAATGAATCTAGATATATGTACTGGATGGATTCAGATATATGCTCTGAATTAATTCAGATAGCTGTATCCGCCTTCTTGGATTCCGGTCAGTTCGCTCTTGTCAGCGCTGAGGCTCACAAAGAATTCGATTCCGCACTCTGTTGAAATCTTCTTGAGTCTCTCAACGAAATCCGGTACATTCTCAAGGGAGATGTCGGCATGTTTCATAACGCCGTCAATAAAAACGCACTCAATGTCATGGTTAGAACTGTACATACCGTATAAAAAGCCTATGTATTCGTCTGTGTTCGTAATAGAGGTGAAATCATCCATACAGATTGTACGGATATCAAATGTAACACTTGCCGTGTCTCTATGTGTTTTCTTGATAAATACAACGTTACCGTTACATTCTTTTACTTTCTTGTTCGCAAGTTCGATCATTTTCTGTGTCTTTCCGCTCCCTTTTGGGCCAGTCAATAAATTTACCATTGTAAACCTCTCCTTTATGTATTATTCATTTACTGAAATCATCAGTATGATCTGTGTACAACTATTATACACTAAAGAGGGATTTGGAACAACTAAAATTGTGACTTTTGTATAAGAAAATATTACTTGACTTATTTTTACATTCTTCATATAATAAGTAAGAAATAGAGCAGATGAAGAAGTGTGCAGATCTTAAGCCTTTTCGTCTCGTTGGAGATGCAAAGGTTTTTTATATCCTGGCATATGAGAATCATTTTTTAGAAAGAGAGGAATGAATATCATGTCGAAGATACCTTACAACCATAAGGCGATTGAGAAGAAATGGCGTGAGAACTGGGAGAAGAACCCGGTGAATGTCAAGGTGGATGAGAACGGAAAAGAACGACGCAAGTATTACTGCCTGGACATGTTCCCGTATCCGTCCGGGAACGGGCTTCATGTCGGACACTGGCGGGGATATGTGATCTCTGACGTGTGGAGCAGGTACAAGCTGCAACAGGGATACTATATCATCCATCCCATGGGGTGGGATGCGTTCGGACTTCCGGCTGAGAACTATGCCATTAAGATGGGTGTGCATCCGGCTGTTTCCACAGCGGAGAATGTGAAGAATATTAAGAAGCAGATCAACGAGATCGCCGCCCTGTATGACTGGGACAGAGAAGTGAATACAACGGATCCGGAATTCTATAAGTGGACACAGTGG
>CAJTRO010000024.1:0-26135 GCA_910579015.1 uncultured Dorea sp.
TAGACATCAGATAAGCGCCCGGAATCCTCACCAGTATGATAGAGATCACATTATGTCCAAAGGAGATCATAGAATACCCATAGGCAGTAAAATATCCGCTGAAACCAAATGCAATCGCCGCAAAAATGCAATCCACAACGTAGGATTTCAGATATTGGCTTCCATACATTATCACAATCTCTTCGCTGGTGAACAAAGACAGAAGCGATCCCGATACAAACTGGCAGATCACGGTAAAGAATATGCCGAATCCGACCGCAATAAGACAGCCGTACCGCAAGGTCTCTGACGCCCTTTCATGCTGTCTGGAACCAATACACTGCGAACAGATCGCAGAAATCGCTGACAACATACTGGATGGGACCAGAAAGAAGAAGCCGATGATTTTTTCCACAACCCCAACGGCGGCGGCAATATTCACGCCTCTGGAATTCGCTATAACCGTGATAATGATAAATGAGATCTGGATCAGCCCGTCCTGTATACAGATTGGAAACCCGATCTTGAAGATATTCGAAACAACAGGATGGTCCAGATGGAAATTTCCACGTGTTACAATTATCAGTTTTTTCTTAACGATCGCCGTCAAAGCGATCAGGACGCTTGCCGCCTGTGAAAAAACCGTCCCGAACGCCGCGCCGGCAGCGTGCATATCAAAATATCCGATAAACAGATAGTCCAACAGAATATTCAATACACACGCGGCCGCCACAAAATACATGGGACTTTTCGAGTCTCCCAATCCCCGGAAAACGGAGCTTAACACATTATATGCAACAATAAACGGAATCCCGGTAAAACAGATCCTTAAGTACAGCCTTGTCTCCCGAACCGCCTCCGCCGGCGTAAACATGACCGTTATGATGGGGTTTATAAAGATCAGCAGTACCGCCATAAGCAATACGGAGATCATCAGGAAGATTATGATCGTATTGCCGATGACCGTCCGTTTTTCCTGTTCTTTTCCCTCTCCTACATATCTTCCTATGAGCACCGCCGCCCCCATCGCCAGCCCTACGATCATAACCGTCAGCATATGCATGACCTGGCTTCCGATCGACACACCTGTAAGGGACGCCGCGCCGTTATATTGGCCAACGATAAATAAATCCGCCATGCCGTAAAATGTCTGTAAAAAATTAGACAGTAAAAAGGGCAGAGAAAATGTAATAATATTTTTTAAAGCACTTCCTTTTGTTAAATCCTTTTGCATCGTTTGATCGTACCTTTTAAATTATCTTCGTGCAGGAACATCTGCATTTTTTTAATCTCAATGATTGAACTATACATATCTTAATACTCCCCGCAATATAAGCTCTGCTCTCTACCGTATCTGTGCCAATATGCCTGGATCCTTGATCTTCGTATCTTCCGCAAACAGCAGGATCTTCGACATGATCTCCGCCGTCTTGGGATCGTCGTCGATAAACGGAAGGAAGATACGCCCTCTGTGCTGTGAATGCACCGGCACTACAAACAGCATGGAATTCCCGGCCTGATGTACCACACCGCTTCCCAGATGCACAGAATACCGGCCGAGCTTCCCGTCGATCAGGGCATGGCTTCCCTCCAGACGCACATTCCCGATCTTGAACAGGTCCAGATTGCACTGGGCAATGGCTCTTCGCATCTCGACGGTCGAGTGGCTGGTCTCCGGATCCACACCGCCCGCATGTGCCACGCTCACGGCCAGATCCACATCCCGCATCACCTCGCTGTATATGATATCCGGAATATCCTTGATCTTCTTTGGCTCTCCCGTCTTCCGGTCTGAAAATATCACGCACTCCAGGGCGGGAGCCTCGATATCGCTCGGTGTAAACCAGTCCGCCATGGCATAGATACAGGCGACAATATTCTCATTATAATAAATCTTCTGCAAGCCGTCCTCATAATCTGCCACCCATCGCCGTCCCCGAAGCGCCCCGGCCGTCGTCTTCTGAGGCTGGATCTGATTGCCGGAGAACAGCCGTGATTCCGTTTTTTCCAGCTCTTCATCTAATTTCAGGTACAGTTCACGGAAGACCTGTTTGAAAGGCTGTCTGATCTTCCTTTCGAACAGAAGCTTCTGGTAGCCGTGCCAGCGTCCGCTTACATACAGGTCGAACGGATGGACGATCAGGATTCTGTCGTCTGGTCTTACCACGGTTACATTTCCCCTGTCGTCCACGATACCGTCCTCTGTCAGGAACCCCATCGCACCGTCCGCCTCTGCATCCGCAAGCTTCACCACCAGATATTCCACGATCGGGCGTACCACCGGGTTCGTCCTAAGCTCTAAGAATTCCCAGACTTCAAAATCCGTCCTATCCTCCATAGCCTGCTCCATCATCTGCTTTGTCCGGCTGTACTGCTCCTTTAACTGCTTGTTCATTTCCTGATATTTCTTAACAGTCTCGTTCTTTTTATACTTTGCAGGAACAGACTTTAACGCCTTCCCGTCTTTTCTGCAATGAATCGAGCTCTTTCCGCTCTCGTCCACAGTGATCTTAAGTTCGATCTCTTCAAGCGGCCGCCAGTCGAAACAGCCCTGCGACTGTTCCACCAGCTTCCCTTCCATCCGGAGTACAAGACGCGTCACATCGGTAAAGCCCGCATTGACGCTCAGATTCTGCAAGGCGATCTCAGACGCGCGTCCCTCGCTTGCCCGGCGCTGTGCGCCGAACTGCCTGCTCTCTTTCCTGTACTTCTGGATGAACTGATAGCGGTCAAACAGTTCATCCTCCCGCTGTAATTTCTTATCGGCAAGCGGAAGGAGCGGAAGGCTCATCAGCAGATCCTTGTTGCGTTTCGCGTCAATCTCTGATTTCAGCGTCTCCTTATCAACCTTTCCAAGAGCCGCGTCCGCATATTTCCGCGCCCGGCCGTGAGCCGTTCCCGTGGAAGAATACTTCGCCGCGTCATACAGAAGCTTGAAATTCTTCTCCCCCACATGCTCGTATGCTTCAAAGAACCAGTGGATATCAAACGCCCCGTCTCCAAGCTCCTCCGGTGAAAGAGGCGTATACTTTGCAATCGTGGAAGTCACCTGCTCGTCGAAACGCTCGCTGGTATGAGCCATAAAATAATAACAGGCGCTCGCAAATCCGGGAAGCCCAAGATATTCTTCGATCATCGGGATCCACTGCTGTGCATACATGGCAAGCTCCACAAGCCGTTTTTTGGTGATGTCCGTCCCCTTAAGGGCCGCTTTTAGATCTTTTGCCCCCTCATCCGGCTTCGGCATACATATTTTCAGCAAATGGCTCAGCACAGACCTGCGCTCGCTGTTGGAGGAAAAATAGCTGTAACCGCGTTGCAGCGGATCCTTGCCAAGCGCCGTCAGGATCTGTATCATATAATCAATACCATAGATCACACGGATCTTCTGGATATATTCAGAAAACGGCGTAGGGCCTTCTCCGCGTTTTAACTCGACGCTTAACACAAGCGGGATCAGTTCTCTGTAGAGTTCATGTGCAAACGCCATCTTAGGCATCTCTTCCCCTATAGTATCGAAGCGGTATTTCCCGTCCACCGGCACGATCACGTTGTTCCCAAAGAAAGCGTTCAGGCTGTAAACCCTTGCCATTCTTGAGGACACCGCCCCTTTTTGTTCTACGGTGCTCACAGACTCAAGAAGAGTTCCCAGTTCCGAAAATGTAAACACGGCCTTGTAAAACGCCGCCTTATCCCAGATTCCCCGTATATAGCATTCTACATAATCCGCAAGTCCCAGATAAGACTGGAAAGAATTCAGATAAGAGTACTGCCTGTTTTGCTCCCGGTCTTTCTGTTCAAGATAATGCCGTCCAAGATCGAATCTCAGAGTAAACGCGCTCCCCCACTTCTCACCCTCTGCATATGAGAGCCAGTGTATCATCTCCGCAAAGATCGGAAGCTGTGCCGTCCGCTTCGTGTAAGTTTCAATCTCTCCGTTCCAGCGTTTTTCATCGACGGAAAACAGATCGTTCGAGGTGTCCAGCACTGAAAGATATCTTGCCATCCCGTGCAGGGCGAAATGTGCCTTTAACACACCTGGAACATACTGTGAAAACAATGTGGAGAGCACCGTGCCCGCCTGTCTGCCGTAACGGACAGCTGGAAGCAGGTTTTGAAACGGCGGTTTCTTCATAAGCCCTCCGCCAAAAACCTGCTTGTAGAGCTTTCGGTTGTGCTCATAGAAGCCTCTCTGTATACAGCACTGGCGGTAAAGCTCTACTTCCAGGAGAAGCTTGGGTGAGCCAATCTTCGTCTCGTAGAATTCCATCCAGAGTTCCGGAAACGGATAGGCGTCCAGCGGTTCTGCCCCCGGTTCATTGCTGATATACCGGCTGAACTTAAGGTCATTTCCCAATAATTCCTCCTGGTCCCACGCCGTCTTATAAGAGCGCGAGGCATTCTCTGCGATCAGCTCATCCAGCTCCTTATATACACGGATACACGCCTCCTCGCCGTATGTAAACAGTGTCGACGCCTGATTCCTGTCAATCTCCATCGGAGGCAGCACCCATTCTTCCTCTGCATGATACAGGCCATAGCCCGGTGTATTCAGGATATCCTGTGCCCCGCTCTCCTCTCCCAGAAGTTCCTTTAAGAGAACCTTCTCCTTTCCGGTCGGCTCAGAGAGCTTCCGAAGATGCGGGATCACTTCCTCAAAACATCCGGCATCCTCTTTCTTTAAATCCAGCGCCAGATCCAGCGCCCCCATATGACATTCCTCTGATCTCTCTTCTAAGAGCCTGGCAATCGTAGATACCAGACAGCCCTTCTCCTGTCTGCGAAGAAGCGATAAGGTGCCTTTCCGCCCTTTTTTATATTTCAGGTTCTTCTCGATCTGTACGTAATCATCCCCGGTAAGCTCCATATCCTCCGCCAGAAGATGTGCTTCCTGATTGGTATATTCCTCCGGATTATGCAGAAGCTCAAATAATATCTTCTTCCGTGCCAGGCTCTTGGGACGATAAAGTAAAAGCCTCGTGGCGGCGGCCCGGGACATACCATAACTGGAATACCCGGCTCCCTGTCCGATCATGGGGATGTATCCCGCAGCTTCGTCAAGCACCGCCTCATCTTGCAGCATCCATGCGATCAGACAGAGACGGGCCGCAATGTCTGACTGAGTCATGGTCACCTGATGCCAGGGGAAGATACACGGCGAAAGTGTAAGTCCCTTCTTTGGAATCTTCGTAAGGATCTCTTTCAAGAGCTGATAATACCTTGAGGCTTCCTCCCAGCTTGAAAACATTTCTTCCGGCGCCATTTTTTTTGGTTCCACCACCTTGCCGCCCCGGAAGGTATAAGAGTTACTGCTCTCATCTTTTACAAGCCGGAAAAAATGACTGCCCGCCGACTCCATGAATCCCGGCATAAAACACGCCGTAAGCTCCAGATCGTCAGCATTGTTTAAGATGACCTCTTTTGCCGCCTGCATCCTCAGACGTTCATCCTGAACAGACTGGATAAAATAAGAAGCCGTCATCTTCTGATGCTTCGAACCACGGGCAGACAGCCCGCAGACTGCGCTGACCGCGGCTTTCGCGTCATAGAATCCCTTCGCCCAGAGCGCGCAGCTTATGGCGATCGAATCCTCCGAATCAAGCTGCCTCTCACAGTAATCCGGCTCTCTCAGGCACCGTCCCATCATCGTAAGAAGCTTATCCGTGATCCGGTCCACACTCTTCTCATTGAAAATCCCGATCCATGCAGATACCGCCCGTTTTACAGAAGAATAGCGGATCAGGCCGTGCTCTTCAATAACGGCAAACAGATGCAGGAACGCTTCCGGCCTTCCGGCATCCATCGTCTCGCAGACCGCCTGCCTTGCGCCCTCCTGAAGCCTTGCCGCCAGAAGGAATCTGCCGAGGACATCATATAATTCCCTGTCTTGGCTCATCACGATCCCCCTGATCAGTTCGTGGCTTAACATCGCCGTATTCCCCTCTCCAAGAAGGATATCCTTTACTGCCTGCACCGTCTCTTTATTTCCCAGATCGATCTGCGCCGCCAGTATCTCTGCATACGAAAAATACTCATTCCTTGCATGGTCGTAAAACTCCGGCTGTGTATTCCCTGTAAGAAGCCCTGAAAGCGGCACACCATAGAACCCAAGCCTTGAATAGCCCCGCAGGATCTTCACGCTCTGCTCTGCAAAAGGTGCATAACTGTCTGAACGCAGGCTTCTCCGATACCACCCCGCCGTCATCTGGTACTGGTTCATCTGATCCAGCGCATAATAGAATTCTTCCCGGGATTCCTCGGGCACGCAGACGTCCACCAGGTTCTTAAACCTGCTCTGATATAATCCGCTCAACGTACCCTGTCCGTCTGCCAGAGCCTTGCGCATCTCATTACAGGCATTCTGGGGAATCGTATAACCATAGACGTCCGGCAGCATCTCCTTTTCCCGTTTTGAGAGGTGCTTCCCCTTGTCTGCCACGCTCTTCACCCAGTCTTCCGTTAACTTTCTCCTCGTCTGATATGTAAAATCTGCCATCATCTTTCCTTCTTTCTTAATCCATGATAATGCTCCGCTATCTGTCCGCCGGGAAATCTCCTAGCCTGACAGCATCACAAGCCGTATAAAGGTAAATATCAGGTCATCCTTCCACGGGATCGCATCTTCAAGCCCCGTCAGCTCCTCATCTCCGGCAAAAACGCGGTAGATACCGTCTTCAAAGCATTGGATCGTATTCTCCAACGCCTTATGAAGCAAGGCCTTCTCTCCTGTGTGCGCGCCAAACGCGACCTTGCCCCGCAAAGCCTGGGTGCTGATCTCCTCCCTCGTCAGAAAAGGAAGAAGCTGTCCCTCATCCTTCCTCTCGTTATAGTCCCTCACGCCAAGCTCTGTAAGGTCAAGCAGCAGTCTGCGCACCGTCGCCGGTCTCTCCCCAAGAACAAAGGGGACAGGGGGCAGATCCCTGCTCATGCCTCTGCCCGGCTTTTTCATTCTTACATAGATTGTAAATGACATCTCTCATCCTCCCAAAATTCCTGTATCACAGGACATGGTAATGTGGTTTCTCTTCTCCGTAAAGCCAGTAAGAAAGATATCCTCCAAGAAAAATACCCAGGGCGCACAGCCCGGAGAAGATGATCATAAAGGGAAGACAGATCTGCCCGAACAGCTGAAAGGGCTGATTGCTGTAATCCCATACCGCCATATGAAGCCATTTATTTACAATAATTCCCGTGATAAATTCCATCGCCGTTACAAATATAATACATCGAAGGATCTGCCTCCACAGCGCGTCCTCCCAGTGAACCGCCTGCCCCTGTACCGTGAAGAAGACCATGCAGATTCCGCCAAGTACGAACATGGACCAGTGGGAGAAACCGCGGAAGAATATTTCAAAAAAGTAATAGAGGCATCCGCCAAGTGTCCATAAAAATAAATATTCGCTTAATCTCTTCATGAAAAATGCCCTCACTTATGTTATTCATACATAGTGTAAGCATTTTGAGCCAAGATTATAGGTGGTATTTATTTCTCAATACACGATTTATTCTTAAAAATCCCTGTCTGAAACGAGGCCGTCTCATCTCCGTTCTTACAGGAAAACTGCATCTGGGTTTCTTTTACCGGGCAAAAACCCAGTTGTCTTAGAGCGCCGGCCAGACCTGCGCCCGCCGGCCCGCCTTCATAACGCTCGATGCTGATCAGATACCCCCCTGGCCTTACAAACGCCGAAAGCTCCTCTGCATACGCCTCATACCGCCTTGTCTGCTCTCCTGCTGACGGCATATTCCCTTTTGCTTCTTCACACAGCGGTCTTGGCACGATATTTTCATGTACGGTACGGCAGGTAAAAAGGGTGCCGCACTTCCTCTTCCCCGGCGCTTTTGGACGGTCAAACCGCACATTCCCTATCTGAAGCTTCTTTGCAAGCTCTTCTGCCACAGAGACAGCGTTTCCAGACAGATCCAGGCCCGTGACGAAGGAATCCGGATGGCAGAGTGCAAGAAAACAGGACAGGATCCCATTTCCACAGCCGATATCAATAATATCCCCCTTCCAGAAATTCTCATATCTGAGCAGATACTCCATAGCCCGCCTGAAAAACACACGATCGTAGAAAGAAGCGGCCAGAAGGCTGATCTGCAAGCTCTGATTCAGGTAATCGACAAGCTCCTCCTGACGGTAAAGATACGGCGTGTCTCTGCTTCCATATACCAGCCGTTCCTCTGAGCGGTCATACAATTCTGTCAGCCTTTCAATGTGCTTTCTGCCCTCTTCTGGTCCGCAAGCTTCTAACAGAGCCGTATCCAGCTCGAATATCTTGCGGATACCGATTCGGGACAGATACTCTTTTATCCTTACATCCAGCATACCATACCTCTCATATTATCACATTAACCACTTACTGGTCAGCTATCCACATTATACCACAATTCTGCCGTGTTACACATAACTTTTCTGTTCCCGGGCAACACAAATATCCGGCCGTGTCTTTTTCGGCAAATTTTTCTTTTTCTTATATTTTTGCCGAAAACAGGTTGCCGTTCATCGAGGAATCCGATATACTTAATTTACTATATAACAGAAAGGAGCACTGTAGAATGACATATATCAAGCGGCATCTGGAAGACGCCGTACTGAACATGAGCCGGTCCTTTTCTGCGATCCTGGTCACAGGCCCCAGACAGTCCGGCAAAACAACTATGCTTAAAAAACTTGCGGCCCAGGAAGGAAACAACCGAGGCTATGTTTCTCTGGATGATCTGAACGAACGAAGTCTGGCAAAAGAAGATCCAGCATTATTTTTACAGATACACAGACCGCCTGTACTCATTGATGAAGTCCAATATGCACCTGAATTATTTACGTATATTAAGATTTATATCGACGAACATCACGATCCCGGCAGTTTCTGGATGACCGGCTCCCAGATTTTCCGGCTGATGCAGGGCATACAGGAATCTCTGGCCGGCAGAGTGGGACTTCTCCATATGTCTCCACTGTCACAGCGTGAGATAACCGGTCAAAACTGTGTGCCATTTACAACAGATTTTGAAACACTGCTGTCAGAAAGTAAAAAAATACAGGCCGTATCCACTCCAGAGATCTTTGAAAGGCTGTGGAATGGATGTATGCCGGGCATTGTCAGCGGTGCCTTTCCTGACTGCTGTGTTTATTACTCCTCTTACCTGTCTACCTATATAGAAAGAGATGTCAGAGAATTGTCCGGGGCGATCGATTCTCTTAAATTCGTCCGCTTCATCACTGCGGCCACGGCCAGAGCCGGACAGATCGTCAATTACCATTCTCTTGCCGAGGATGCGGACATTGACCAGACCACAGCCAAAAACTGGCTTAATATACTAGAAACGCTGGGGATTGTATTTTTACTTCATCCGTACTCAAATAATGTGTTGAAACGGACAATCAAGACGCCAAAGCTGTATTTTTACGACACCGGACTGATATGCTATCTTACAAAATGGAGCAGTCCCAAGACAGCCATGCTTGGTGCAATGAACGGTGCGCTTCTGGAAAATTATGCGGTATCTGAGATAATGAAAAGCTTCCAGAACGCTGCCAAAGAACCCTTTATCTATTACTACAGGGACCGGGATGCCAAAGAAATTGACGTAATTTTAGAAAGCGACGGCAGGCTGTGCCCGCTGGAAATCAAAAAGGCGGTTTCACCAGAGAAAAAACTGACAAAGGTATTTCAGATAATCGACAGATCTCCCCTTCAAAGAGGAACCGGGGGCGTCCTGTGTATGGCAGAGACCTTCGGCGCTTTTGATAAAGACAACCTGATCGTGCCAATCTGGATGATATGAAACGTCAGATACCAAAAAGCCTCCTTCACTGAAGCTCTTAAGTCAGTCCCACGATCCATTGGGGGCTGACTTAAGACGAACGAGGCTTACTTTAAACAGACAATTGACCGATATAGTAGAAGCCCCGGCACTCCTTGAGTTTTACATCTACATATTTCCCGATCAGTCCGCTCTCCCCCTGGAAATGCACCAGAAGATTATTACTCAGTCTTCCGGTCACCATCTCGGGATCGTGGTCGCAGATATTTTCCACCAGCACCTCCTGAACAGTTCCCTCATGTACCGCGCAGGACTTAGCGGCAATAGTCTGGACTTCCTTTAACAGCCGGTCAAACCGGTTCTTGACCACCTCTTCCGGTATCTGATCCTCCATAGCGGCGGCAGGCGTTCCCGTCCGCTTGGAGTAGATAAATGTAAATGCACTGTCATAGCGCACCTTCCTTACGATATCCAGCGTCTCCTCAAAATCCTCTTCTGTCTCCCCCGGAAATCCCACAATAATATCTGTCGTAAGTGAAATGTCCGGAACCGCCCCGCGGATCTTCTCTACCAGATTCAGATACCGCTCCTTCGTATAACGGCGGTTCATCCGTGCAAGGATCTTCGTACTCCCCGACTGCACCGGAAGATGGAGATGCTTACAGATCTTCTTTGAATCCCTCATGACTTCAATCAACTCATCGGACAGATCCTTTGGGTGGGAAGTCATAAACCGGATGCGCCTGATCCCCTCGATCTTCTCAATCTCCTTAAGAAGTCCGGCAAAGGTCATCGGCGTATCCAGTGTCTTTCCATATGAATTCACATTCTGGCCAAGGAGCATCACCTCGCTTACGCCGTCTGCCGCAAGCCGTTCTATCTCTTTTATGATCGCTTCCGGAGCCCGGCTTCTTTCCTGCCCTCTCACATACGGGACGATACAATAACTGCAAAAATTATTACAGCCGAACATGATATTTACCCCGGATTTGAACTCATATTTCCGCTCATTCGGAAGATTCTCCACGATTTTGTCCGTACCCTTCCAGATATCAATCACCATTCGCTCTGACACAAAGCGCGTCGCAACCAGCTCCGCAAATTTATAGATATTGTGAGTTCCAAAAATGATATCCACGAACCGGTAACTCTGCTTTAACTTCTCTACCACTTCCGGCTCCTGCATCATACAGCCGCACAGCCCGATCATCATATGCGGATACTTCTTCTTCCTTGGCTTAAGCTGTCCAAGCCTTCCATACACCCGTGTGTTTGCATTCTCTCTCACCGTGCAGGTGTTATAGATGACAAAATCCGCTCTATCCTCGACCTCCTCCTTATATCCCATTTCTTTTAAGATGCCTCTTAATTTCTCAGAATCCCTGGCGTTCATCTGACATCCGAAGGTGGTCACACAGGCGGTGGGAACACGGCCGTGTGTTTGTTCAAATTCCCTCACCCATTCCCGGCATTTTGCCATGAAGTAGTATTGACGGGCCGGTTCCTCTGTGGGCGGCTCTGCATTAGTGTCTATTTTGTCTAAGTCGATTTCATAATACATTTTACTTGACTTTTCTCCCTTTCTAGCATATAATCAGCACATAAAAAGAAGCGAGTTTTTTACCGTACAGCTTTATGGCTCAAGCGGGGTACTCGTTTCTTTTTTTATGTTTATAATATCATATAGATACAATTTCCTATCCACTGCATGTCTTATAACAAGCTCCACATGAAAAACATTATAACGCAAAACTTCTCCAGCGTCATCAAAAATTGGAAGAGCAAATCGGGAATCATATCGATACCATCCAAATCTAGCATTTTTATCGTGCTTTTTCGCCAGATTTTCCTTGAATCTCTTATTTTCCGCAATCTCAATCATCTCAGGAATTCCCTGTGCAGCATTCGCTTTCGCCTTTGCAAGAGCACCTTTCAACTTTGCCGTATAATTGGAACCTGCGTATTCATCAGGAAGATCATTGCCTATGTATATGATTTCTTTACTTTCAGCAATTTCTACAAATTCTCCGACATATTGCTTTAAATACTGTTCAACCTCATTCCAGTCAATATTCTGTCTGCCTTTAAAACATATGTCATTTATTACCACAATCTGCTTCCCATTCACATCTTTTATGACGCTTATGTTTCTTTCCATATTCCCTCTCTATCCGCTCTCCTCTTGTATCCTTTCAGAATCTTGCCTGCTCACACGTTTAGGCAGCCGAAAGTCAATTTCCTGATACATTTTACTTGACTTTTCTCCCTTTCTAAACCGTACAGCTCTTAGACAAATTGCCCTCTGACAGCATCATACTCATAACCAGCCTTCTTCAACTTCCCGGTTATCTCTTCTTTATCTGCTCTAAGATCCTCGCATAACTCGTCCAGCGTGTGGTAATGATCCCTTAGCTTCGTATTGACGACACTCATCAAAAGTATCGGATCTTTGGGTAATCCTGTCTCCATAAAGTCCTCCTTCTAACTCTTTCGTAACTGCTTCTCCGTGATCAGAATATCCGGGCAGATATCATGCGCTTCACATGGTATCCTGGGAAACACCTGAAACTCAAAAGCCAGCGCGATCGTTCTAAGCTTCGGATACTGCGCCAGATACCTGTCATAATATCCGCCTCCATATCCAATCCGGCGGCATGATTCATCGAAGGCCGTCCCCGGCATGATCATAAGACTGCCCGGCTCCTCTCCCGGTCCGTCCATCCAGGCATTCTTTCCTGTATCACCCGCAGGCTCTAATATCCCGTGTATCCCAGGCTTCAGCTCGCTCATACTTCTGATACGGAAAAAATGCATGACCTCCCCCATTACCTTTGGAACCCACACATTCTTTCCCATCTCAAAGGCCGCGTCAATCATTTCCTGCGTCCTGACTTCCCGGTTATACGCCGCATATGTACAGATATCCCTGGCATCAAAAAACCAGGGATGCGTAATCAGGGTATCCGTGACAACTTTGCTGTCCCTTACCCATATCTCCTCTGACATCTCCTGCCTTTTCTGCCGGATCCATCGTCTAATTTCCTTTTTTGTTTCCAAACTTCTCTCCCAGATTCGTAATACTTCCATCTGCCTCCTTGATCGATATCTGATCCAGCTGGCTCCTCAGATTCTGCCGGAACGCATCCACATATTCTCTTCTTAATATCTGCTGTTCCTTTAACTCTGCGTCCGTAAGCCCTTCGGCTTTTGATTTATGATACAGCTCATTAATCCTTGCAATCTTCTGCTCATCCATAGTCCTTCATCCTTTCTGAAAATCACATTCTTTATCTTACACTATCTTTTCTGTGAAGTCTACTTGTATTTTTGTTTCCGCCGTCTTTACCGTCAATGCAATAAACAGACACAGGAACTATCACAACAGGATCTCTTGCAGTGACAGTTCCCTCTCATTTAACTCGAATAATTTTCCAGGAATCCATACAGCGCCTTTGCATCCTCCATGTATTTCCCGTTTTTGATCTCCTCCTGCATCTCCGAGGGAAGTCCGTCGCACTTGATATCCGTATACTCATAAGGCGTCTTTTTATCGCTCATGTATACGACCACATATCCGTTTACCTCCATCAGATAATAACAGCCATCCTTAAGCGCCTGGCCGTCAGCTGCAACAGCCGTCGGCTCCTGCACCGTCACTGCCGGCTCACGAGGCTTCGTCTCCTCGGCCGTCTTCGTCTCCAGGCGTTCCTTAGCCTGCCGGTAACTCAGCTGGTATGCGCCGATGACCAGTGTCAGCGCTATGACCATAACCGCAAAAAAACCGATACTATACTTCGTCTTCATAAGGACCTCTCCTTTTTTAGTACAGTATCGGCATTTTCTCAGTCATTTATACACAATCAGCTCCTAAAAAGATGCAGCTTATAACATATTCTCAAAATCGCCGCTCCCTTCGGCATACCAGAGATCTCATCTTCCGTTACTCCGCCAAGAAGTACAAGCACCGCGCCATACGCCGCCACAGCCGCCAGGATAGCCACAACCGTCGCGATCTTCTCTCCTGCAAATAATTCAAAGAGCAGATGTACAAGCACCGTGACAGCTCCCATGACGCCTGCCGCCATCACCGGGATCACGAACGTCCGCTTGCGCTCCTGCACATAACCGATACGCTCCCTGAGTGCGTGTGCATTCAGGATACACATGGATCCGGAGAATACGATCCTGCCGGCCACGACTGCGTAGATGTTCCATTTGAATGCGACCAGCATGACAAACAGCGCAACAATGTAGATAACCAGTGAAATAACCGCATTCTTTACCGGAGTCATCATATCGTCCAGTCCCTGAAGGATGGAGGTGGTCACGGTAGACGAAGTATACAGAATGATCGAGACGGCTCCGATCTGCAGCATCAGCGCGGCAGTGCTGTTATCCTGTGTATAAAACAGAAGATCCATGATCGGCTTGGCCAGGATCAGAAAACCTACGGCGCACGGAATCGCGATCAGCATATTGAATCTGATCGCAGTATGGATCTTCATATGTATCTGCTTGCGGCTTCCGGTCTGTACGGTCGTGACAAGGCTGGGGATCAGAGATGCTCCCAACGCACTTGCCATGGCCAGAGGCACGTTGATCAGCGTACTGTACTGGCTTCCCAATATCCCCAGCAGGCTTGCGTACTCCGTCTTCTTAAAGCCCTGGGCCGCCATGGTGTTGCTGAATATCGCCGTGTCCAGAAAATCACTGATATTATAAACGGTCGCGCTTAATATGACCGGTGCGATCGTCATAAACAGTATCCGGTAGATCTTCCGATAGCTTTCCTTCTTCCGGCTCCTGTCCCGCCACATCTTGCGTCTGAATAAACGTCTGTAGGCAAAGAAGATCATCGCCACGAAGAGCAGTGCAGAAAAAGCGCCGGCAATCGTTCCGATCGTTCCGCCTGCCGCCGCATAGGCCGCCCCGTAGGAATCATCTCCCCTTGTCCCGGCAATCTCCATTCCCATCTTGAGAAGCACATATGCGCCTGCGACGGACGCCGCCGCATTGACGATCTGTTCCAGTATCTGTGAAAATGCGGTCGGCATCATGGAGCCGTTTCCCTGGAAAAATCCCCTGATCACACCCAGCAGTGCAACCACAAAGATACAGGGAGCAAGGACGCGGAGCGCATAGACACTCATGTCCATAGCCATGATCGTACCCGCAATAAACTCCGCACCAAAAAATATAACCAGCGAAATAATCCCGCTTGCGATCACCGCGATCGACAGGGCGCACCGAAACACCTTATATGCGTTCCGGTACTGTCCCACGGCCACTCTTGCAGAGACCAGCTTGGACACGGCAAGCGGAAGGCTGTAGGAAGTAAGCATCAATGCGATCGTATAGATGGAAAATGCGACGTTATAATACCCCATTCCTTCCGTTCCCACTATATTCATAAGAGGAATTCTGTAAACTGCTCCGATGATCTTCGTGATCACCCCGGCGAATGCCAGGATCGATCCCTGTATCAGAAAGTTCTTCTCTTTTCGTCTTCGTTTTTCAGCCATGCATTGTTACCTCTTATCGTAAAATATTTATGCAATCCATGATCTCTTCCTGCTTTTCTTCCATCGTCTTACGCTCTTTCTCCTCCATATGGTCAAAGCCGGTCAGATGCAGTACGGAATGTACGATCAGAAACGCATACTCCCGCAGAATGGAATGCCCGTATTCTTCGGCCTGTGCCGTAACTTTTTCTTTGGAAATGACAATATCCCCCAGAGACAGTTCCCCTGTCTCCGGATTAAAGCAGTCCTCCCTCTCATCAAGAAACTCAAACCTGCCCGGCTCAGGATAACTGACCATAGGAAATGAAAGCACGTCTGTCGGCCGTTCTATTCCCCGGAATTCTGTATTCATCTCCTGGATCTGCTCGTTCATTGTGAGCAGGATGCTCACCTCTGCCTCATAAGGACAGCCTATGATATCAAGCGCGGCCTCAATGACCTCTTCTGCTGTCTTACGGCACTCAAGGGGAAGCATATATTCCCCTTCTTCTTCAAAGTATAGTGTCATGGTCTTCTCCTTTTGTTCTTCCTGGCTTCTCCCCGGTTCCTGCCGCGGTTCTCGTATTCTTCATATGCCTTAACGATCTTCTGGACCAGAGGATGCCTGACAACATCTTTACTGGTTAAGCTGCATATCCCGATATCGTCTATATTCCGAAGCACGGAGATGGCAACATCCAGACCTGACACCTGTCCGGGTGCAAGATCCTTCTGGGTGATATCGCCGGTCACAGCCGCCTTGGAGCCGAAACCAATCCTGGTAAGGAACATCTTCATCTGCGCAGGCGTAGTATTCTGCGCCTCATCCAGTATAATGAACGCATTATCCAGCGTCCTCCCGCGCATATATGCCAGGGGCGCCACTTCGATCAGCCCCTTCTCTGAATTCTTGAGAAAGCTCTCCGCTCCCATGATCTGATAAAGCGCGTCGTACAGCGGACGCAGATACGGATCGACCTTACTCTGTAAGTCTCCCGGAAGGAATCCCAGCTTCTCGCCGGCTTCTATGGCCGGGCGCGTCAATATGATCCTGCCGACCTCGTTATTGCGGAATGCCGTGATCGCCATGGCCATGGCAAGATAGGTCTTGCCGGTTCCGGCCGGCCCCAGGCCGAATACGACCATCTTCTTACGCATGGCGTCCACATACTTCTTCTGTCCAATGGTCTTTGGCTTGACCGGCTTCCCTTGCAGGGTATGGCAGATGATATCCGAATCTATCTCCAGCACACTGCCCTCGCTGTCCTCCATCACCAGCGCAAGAGTGTAATCCACATTCTGCTCCTGGATCGTGTTCCCTCTTCTTGACAGCTCCACCAACTGTCCCAGGACCTTCTTCGCCTTCTCTACATTCACCGCTTCTCCCATGATCTTCATGCTCTCGCCTCTTGCGATCAGCGTCACATGGAGGGTACGCTCTATCTTCTTAGCATAAGCATCAAACTGGCCGAACACATTACTCTCGTGCTCGGCTGGTATATCCATGACTGCTTCCATTAATCCCATCCGTTATTCTCCTGTCTCGTCTTGTTCTTCCGACGCCGGAATCTCCGGCGCCTGAGATACAGTCTGTGTGCCAACCGGCATCAAGACGGTAAGTCTCCCCCTGGCCTCTGCCTTTTGAGGCTCTGTGTATATTTTAACATCATTCTCAATAATTTCTACCCCTTTTTTCTCCAAATCTTTACAATAACGCTGAAATTTTCCGCTTAACTGCTGCCGGATCTCATTTTTTGTATATTTTACTGCCTGGGACTGGTACGGCTTCGCCGTTCTTTTCCCATAGGCAACCGGAAGATAGAAATTCTCGCCGATGCGAAGCTGCTTCTCATAAGCGTACATTTCCCAGGATTCATAGTCGTTGTCTATACTGCCGAACCTCAGGTCATACTTCCCTATTTTCAAAAAGTATTCCACCTTCTTCAGAGAAGAATGCTCTCTTTTTCTGTAAATATATTCTTTCTGTTCATATCCGGTTTCCATCTCGTCCTTATATTCTATCACAGTCCTTCCCTGGATATCTGCATCAGACACGCGGCTCTGATAGGCAATAACCGTTCCCCCGTCGTCTACCACCGGGACATGGCCGGACACCAGGATATCCCCTGCCTTCACCTCGGCGCCTTCCCCGACCATGGGAATCCCGCTTCGGGGAACCAGCTTCGTGATAACGCAGTCTTTGTCTGCCACAATGTCCGTTGCCTGCGCCTGCTGGTCTGCGCCCGCATCCTCTTCCTCTGCCGCGGCTTCATCTATCTGCCGTATCGTATCCTCATTCTCCTTCACCTGTATGATCAGGCGCGTCCCCCTGATGGAAGCCGATACCCAGATGATATCGTCATACTCCTTACGGATATCCTTGACGATCCTTGCACAGTCCACCTTCCCGACCGGCATCCCGTTTTTGACGTCGCAGGTCTCAAGATATCTGAGCAGGGTGTCATCCGTGTAAGACTGATTGCCTGTGATATCTATATTCCAGATATATCTGGACATCAGAAAGATCAGTGCAAGAAATAAGAATGCACCCCCGAAAAACATCTTGCGTCTGCGATATTTATGTAAAAAAAAAGGAAGACCGAACCGCTCTACAATGCTCACTTTTGTTCCTGTCTTCTTGATGATCGGTTTTAACTTCCGGAAGCCTTCAATCGAGATATTCGTCTCGTAAGCCCGGCCTGCCGGTGTAAGCCCCCATAACATAATCCCCCTGTGACTACATGCGTTCAAAAACCTCTCCGCTGAATATCCTGCGATCCGGATACGGATATACCCTCTGACATATCGGATGATCTTTAACAGCAATCTTGTACCTCCTCCTAATGCTGATATTCAATGGACTTAATATGCCCGTTCACTTTCATCTCGTCATTCGTATAGTATACGACCTGAAGCCGCGCCCCGGTAATGCGGATCTGCCCCGTCTTAGTCTGTATGCGCACCAGCGAATCTGTATATTCGATAATCCCCCTGTAGTTCTCAAGGCACAGCTCCATCTGTCCGATAACGGTCAGCACAGGCATACCAAGAGCCACATCCTTGGGAAGCTCTGATATTTCTGCAATCTTATTTCTGAAAGAATGACTTTCTTCATCCTGTCTTTGATTCTGTCTTTTCCCTCTCATAGAAACGCCATTCATAGAATTTATAGTAATCTATGCGTTATGTATCCGGATTATGCACGTCCTCCCTTAATCAGACGCTCTTTAGTCACATGCCAAAAAATGCACCGGAACCGTCTTAAACAGCGCCGACAGTGCGGCTATCCCCCACAGGACGCCCTTCTCCTGTCTCCTGCTGCATCCAAGCCTTTTAAGGCGCCGACATCTGTCCGTCAGTCTCGACCTTCCCCTTCTTAGATCCGCTATGATCTTAAGCCCCGCAAAGGATTGAAAAACAGTCATCAGAAATATGACGCAGCTCTTCCAGAACTTCTGCCTCCCCGTAAAAAGATAATAGATCCCTTCCAACACACCGACGACAGTCGCTATATGATGGATCCCGATACAGATAGATAATTCCTTTTCACACATCTCCTTCAAGCCCCCTTTTAATACTCCTTGTCTTATATTGTACAGGATTTTGCTGTCGGAATATAGTAAAATAATTCGCAATTTTCTACAAATTCCGCACCAAAAAAACAGGCCCGGATCTCGCCTTGCGATCCTCGGACCTGCCCTCTGCCGTCTGTATGTCTCTATGTAAGAAACTGTCACGATAGAGCCTTAGACCAGTATGTCTATATTCTCGCCTACCCCAGGCACGGAAGCGCCGCCTGATATCTGCGCCGCCGCTTCTAACATCTCGGCCATCGCCTCTGTCGACATCTCCATGGTATCCATAACCTTGGACATCATGGCATAGCCGACGTTCACATGCAGCTTTTCCATAGACATAGCCGTTGATAATGCAGCAATATCCATATATTTCCCGCTCCTTTCTTACATCAAGGCTGATACCTCATAAATACAGCCCGCATGTATATATATCGGCTTCATTCAGACATACTTAATGTTAAAATAAAGATTTCTAATTATTCACCAGCTTATCCTCGTCACTCCAGCTGTACAGCTTACGAAGCTCCTCGCCAATCTTCTCGCACTCATGCTCTGCGGCATTCCTTCTCATAGCGCGGAAATGCGGTGCGCCGACCTTGTTCTCTGTCAGCCATTCCTTCGCAAAGCTTCCGTCCTGGATATCGGCCAGGATCTTCTTCATAGCCTTCTTTGTATCCTCTGTGATAATCTTTGGTCCGGTAATATAGTCGCCGTACTCGGCCGTATTGGAGATGGAATATCTCATTCCCGCAAAACCGGACTGGTAGATCAGATCCACGATCAGCTTCATCTCATGGATACACTCAAAGTAAGCATTTCTCGGATCATATCCGGCCTCTACCAGAGTCTCGAAACCTGCCTGCATCAATGCGCATACACCGCCGCAGAGAACTGCCTGCTCGCCAAAAAGGTCTGTCTCTGTCTCTGTACGGAAATCCGTCTCAAGAACGCCCGCTCTTGCACCGCCAATCGCCAAAGCATATGCCAGAGCCTTGTCAAGAGCCTTGCCGGACGCATCCTGCTCTACTGCAACCAGACAAGGAACCCCCTTACCTGCCTGATACTCACTTCTTACCGTATGTCCAGGTCCCTTTGGCGCGATCATCGTAACATCCACGCCTGCCGGAGGCACGATCTGTCCGAAATGGATCGCAAAACCATGAGCGAACATCAGCATATTGCCTTCTTCAAGGTTCGGAGCAATGTCCTTCTTATACATAGCGGCCTGTAACTCGTCATTGATCAGTATCATGATGATATCCGCCTTCTTTGCAGCCTCAGCCGCCGTATAAACCTCGAATCCCTGTGCCTCGGCCTTCGCCCAAGACTTGCTGCCCTCATACAGACCAATGATCACATGGCAGCCGGACTCCTTCGCGTTCAGGGCATGAGCATGTCCCTGGCTTCCGTATCCGATCACTGCGATCGTCTTTCCCTCCAGTAATGATAAATTACAATCTTCCTGGTAATAAATCTTTGCCATCTTAGCATTCCTCCTGCATTTTATAAAATAAAATATGTTGAAATAATATTGTGAAACAGAAAACAGGTACTCTCATCTATTCTCTGTTTTACATCCTCTTTCCTCTGCGGTCTGTAAATCAGCCGCTGCGTAAATCCGCCGATACGTGCCATCAGTCAATATATGTAACGTCCTTGCTCCCGCGTGAAAGCCCTGTGATTCCAGTCCTTGCAAGCTCCAGGATCTCGTACCCGTCAAGCAGGTTCAAAAAAGCCTCCAATTTCGACTGATTTCCTGTAAGCTCGATCATCAGAGAGTCATTCTCCACATCTACGATCTTAGCGCGGAAAATATCCGCCACTGAGATGATCTCCGACCGCTCCGTCTTATCCGCGCGGACCTTAATCATGATCAGCTCACGGTACACCGATTCCTCCGGCTTTAACACCTTGATCTCAATTACGTCTTCCAGTTTGCGTACCTGCTTCTCAATCTGCGCCAGGATCAGCTCATCCCCCGACGCAACGATCGTAATCCTCGTAAATCTCGGATCTGCCGTCACTCCGGCGGTAATGCTGTCAATACTGTACCCTCGTCTGCTGAAAAGCCCTGATATCCGGCTTAAGACACCTGTAGTATTATCAACAATCAATGAATAAACTCTTTGCATAATGCACCTCTTTCTTAAGTTTTACCAAAAACAGAGTGCGTTCTGTTTTTAATCATAGCAACATCTTTTCGCTTTGTCAAGTGAAAACAACATTATTTTTATTCTTTCACAAGCATTCTATCACAGGAAATCTTCGATAACAAGATTCAATCCTGTTAAAATATGTAGAAAACAGGATGATTATAGTGTAAACTGATTAAAAACCATTCCACAAGGAGGAATCTGACATGAGTACGATGAAGGAAAGAATGCACACCGGAGAGCTCTATCTGCCGGGTGACGATGAGATTATGCCAGAACAGACAAAAAGGCTTGAGCTTCTTTACGATTTTAACACATCACGGCCGTCTGAGAGCGCAAAACGCCAGGCCCTGTTAAAAGAAATGTTTGCAGAGATCGGCGAGGACTGTTACATCGAACCCCCGCTCCATGCCAACCAAAGCGGAGCATTTGTTCATTTTGGGAAAGGCGTCTATGCCAATTTCAATCTGACGCTGGTCGATGATACCCATATCTATGTAGGTGATCATACCATGTTTGCGCCAAATGTGATCATTGCCACCGCAGGCCATCCGCTCCTGCCCGAACTGCGGGGAGCCGCCTACTATCAGTACAATATGCCGGTACACATCGGCAGAAACTGCTGGATTGGAGCCGGCGCCGTGATACTGCCGGGAATAACGATCGGCGATAACACGGTAGTCGGAGCCGGAAGCATCGTCACAAAGGACCTTCCGGCCAATGTGCTGGCAGTCGGGAATCCCTGCCGGATCCTGCGCGAAATCGGTGAACATGACAGAGAATATTATTATAAGGACAAAAAGATTGATTATAGTTCTCTGACATAATATCAGGTTAAATCCTTTATTTCCCAAAATATCTGTGATATACTTGATGAGGCACCGGTTTATTTTAACAAACGGATAAACCTGCCTTAATATTAATACTTAAATGAAAAGGAGAGATAAGAACGTGAGCGTAAAGAAAAAGGACTCCCACACTCGTACAGCCAGAAGAAGCCTCAACGGGAGAATATTGAGAAATACCACTCTTAATATCCTGATTCTGGTTATCATATGCTGCGTGATTATGGCATTCTCCATGCAGTCGTTAGCGAATAACATTCTGATGGACAGCCTGCAGCCGATGGCCCGGCAATCAGCCAAAACCGTTGAAGCCAATATTCATATGCTGGCTGACCGGATGATGACAATTGCCGCAGATTCCCGCATGACATCAGAAACCGCAGGCAATGATGCGAAGACACTACAGGCGAACCGCAAGGAGGTCCTGACGGAGGCCGCAGAAATCTATGAACTTCATACCATCGGCCTATATAGTCTGGACGGCCGTCTGCTTCAGGGGATCAGCGGCGCACCGGAGGCGCTGGAGGGCAGTTTTTTTGATCTTCTTAAGGAGACCGACAATATGACTACCAATTCCTCTACCATTTACCAGGGGAAGCTTGGTATCACCATGGGGATGCCGGTGAAGGAAGACGGGAAGACTGCGTTCTATGTCGTAGGTGTATATAAGTACGATGCACTCAACGACGTGATCGGCAGTATCAACATCGGAAGACACGGAACAGCTTATATGGTCAACCAGGACGGAGTTGTCACCGGACATCCGGACCAGTCCCAGGTTCTGAACCAGAATACCCTGACCGGGCTCAATGACGGCAATGAGGAATCGCTGAGCCATGTAACCAGCAACGAGACCGGCGCCATTGAATTTCCGGTCGACGGCAAGAAGATGCTGGTCGCATTTTCCCCTATCCGCGGAACCCAATGGTCTCTGGTCATCCAGATACCCAAATCAGACTACGGCCATTTCATCAATGCCTCCATGCTGGTGTCTGTACTGGCCACTCTCGCGGTGCTGATCGTATCCATCCTGGTGGTCCTGCGTCTGGCAGTCTCCATTTCCCGTCCGGTCAAGAATGTGACCAGCCGGATGGTTGCGCTTTCTGACGGCGATCTTCATACAGAGACAGCTCCTATCCATTCCGGAGATGAACTGGAAGTGCTGACTAAAACTCTGTCTGAAACCATAGTCAGCGTCAACCGTTACATATCGGATATCCAGCAGGTACTGACACAGGTTGCCGATGGTAATCTGCGTGTTGAATCTCTTGTCGATTACAAGGGAGATTTTGCTCTGATCCGCACGAGCCTTCACACGATCATTCAGTCCATGAATGAGACGCTGACCGGCTTCCGCTCTGCCGCCACACGGCTTTCCAGCATGTCCGAGGAACTGAACGGACAGTCCGGACAGTTACACCAGGCATCTATGGAGCAGAACCAGTCCACGGAGGCTCTGGTCCACGAAGTCTCACAGGTCAAGAAACGGCTGTCAAGCGTTACGCAAAGCAGCAGTGAGACGCGCAGTAAGACGGAAGAGATCGCACAGTGCATACAGGATGCCAATGTGCGGATGACCTCTCTGACCAACGCAATGGACAGCATCAGCGCCAACGCCCAGGAGATCACCAAGATCGCCAAAGCAATTGAAGACATTGCCTTCCAGACCAGTATCCTCGCCATCAACGCCTCTGTTGAAGCGGCCCGGGCCGGAGACGCCGGCAAGGGATTCGCAGTCGTCGCGGATGAAGTCAAGCAGCTGGCGGCAAGAAGCGCCGAGGCGGCTCAGAACGCGACAGACATGGTGACAAGCACCAGAGCCATTATCCAGAACGGCGTGGAGCTTACAGCCGACACGGCCGGATCTTTCAAGGCTATCTCTTCTGTATCCGGCCAGATCAGTGAGATCACGGATCGTCTTGTAACTGCGGTTCAGGGACAGGAAAGCGCTCTGGCATCTATGGAAGAACGGATTGACGTCATCTCTGCCATTGCAGACCAGAATCTTCAGAATGCAGGCGGAATGGAACAGTCCAGCGGATTACTGGCCAAAGAAGCCGAGAATCTCCAGGCCCAGGTGAGAAATTTTATGTTGAAGGAGGAATCTGACAGATGAGACGCATATTAAGACTGACTCTTCTTCTTTTAATACTGCTCCTGTCGTTGACGGCATGTAACGACAAGACAGAGCTTCAGGACGGCTATTATACGGCGCAGGCGGCCGAATATAACTTTGGCTGGAAGGAATACATTACGATCATGGTAAAAGACGGGAGCATCGTATCTGTAGAATATAACGCTGAGAATGCCAGCGGATTTATCAAGAGCTGGGATAATGCCTACATGCAGACCATGCTCCACTCCAACGGTACTTATCCCAACGAGTATACCCGGTACTATGCCGGCCAGCTTCTGGAGGATCAAAACGGAGAGCATATTGACGCTCTGTCCGGGGCAACCTCCTCCTACGGTTCTTTCCAGAAATTAGCCGACGCAGTGCTTGACCAGGCCCGGAAAGGAGATTCCAGCATCGTATTTGTCGATACCGCTGAAAAATGATCATAATTTCGTAACACAAGAGGCTGTCAAAAGACAGCCCCTTTTATCTCCGGTACATAACCGCTTCTATTTTTTCACAAATAAAAATTGCAGAAACCGCGCAAGTATTTATTCTGTCTATATGCATGAAAAATATGCATAGTCCTTCGTTACTTCGCCGCATCGGGAATGAATTCTTATTGCCCGTGAAAACTATATTTTTGACTTCCAAACAAAAAAAGGCTGCCACAATCCTGCTGACATCCAAGTCTGAGATTATGGTAACCTTTTTATGCAGATAATTAATAATGGATGATGACCGGTACGCCGACCTCTATCAGATTGTACAATTCCGCCGCCTTGCTTACCGGCATATTGATACATCCGTGAGAACCCGCACTCGTCTGATAACGGCTGCCGCCAAAGGAACTCTGCCAGCTGGCGTCATGGAACCCTATACCTGTCCAGGTGACACGCATCCAGTAATCCACCGGCGTCTCGTATTCCGGCTTTCCGGTCGCCGGATCCTTCTCTCCGACCAGAACCTTGTCAAGCTTCTTCTCCAGGATCGTGTATACTCCCTCCGGCGTAACTCTGGAAGGAACAGGCCGGCCGGTCACCACGTCCGTCTCCATCGCCACAGCGCCATTCACAATATACCACATATGCTGTGCACTCAGATCCACCTCCGCATAGGTGCTGCCCCAGTCTGGCATACCATGCACCGCCGCAACGCCGCTGTTGTAATATTGCGGCTCTTTCACTACAACCTCCTGATTATTAAGTGCATTCATGATCGTCTGAAACTCCGTATCCTCATCGATGGACCACCCATAGGTCCCTCCGGACACAGACGCACTCTTCCCCGTCGGTGTAGTGAAGGTCCTGGTTGTCCCCACCGTATCATACTGGCTCCCAAACTGCTCAAGCCATGCTCTTACGGCATTCTCATCGACAATTACATTCATATCTCCGTCTACAGACAGCCACGGAGCAATCGTCGACTGATCGATCACGACCGGAACATCCATGTTATATGTAATACTTGCTTTACAGAATCCGTTCATCTTCTCACATGCCTGCTTCACCTCTTCTGAATCAGAAGAAAAACGCGGCGCCTCATAACAGCCCTGCTCCGCCAGATTGATCTCTTTGGCCATCTGTTTGATGGACGCCGTAACCTTCTCCTTCACAATCTCCGGCGTCGCAGTAATACCGTAAACTTCAGGAGTGATCACAAACTGACTGCCGTCAAACGCCGGACTGGCAGACTGTGCCGGAGTCTGCCCTGCCTGAATGATGGAGAGCGAATTGATCTTCTCCTTAAGCTTCGCATCGTCAAACGACATGTCAAAGGTAACTTCCACAGTATTATCTCCAAAGAATGCTTTCGGCCACAGGAACGCTCCCTGATTCTTCAGAATATCTTCAATGTCTCCGTTCTCCTTATATGTCAGAAGGATATCGCTGCTGCTGATGTTCTCTTTTCCTCCGTTGATATCAACGACGGCCAGCGTATAATCTGCCACCTGTTCTTTAAAGAACTGTTCCGCTTCTGATACGCTCTTTCCGGAAAAGTCATTCCCGTTGATCGTTGTATTCATCAGAAAATGGCGGGTAAAGAAGAGCGCAACCGCAATGTAGATCAATACGACTAAAATTACGCTTCCTCCAACCATTATACCTATATACATCTTTTTCTTCTTTCGTCTTCCCATTTTATTCCTTCTTCCATCCTTGTTCAATTATAACTTTCTTCTGATTATACCATCC
>CAJTRO010000024.1:26145-35620 GCA_910579015.1 uncultured Dorea sp.
CTTTATACACAATTGATAAAATTTTTAAGTTTTTGTTAATAATATTATCATAAATCTGTCTCCACATTCCGTCGAAAACTCACATAAGTCGTGATAAAATAAAGCGCATATATCCCAAAAAACAACAGAAATGTTAAGCCGAAATATTGAAACACCGCTGATTGGATCCCCGTATAGAAAATAAATTTCCCGCTCATAAATACAGACACGCTTCCTCCGATCACAACCGCCAGGATCACAGGACACAGATAATAACAGACAAGCTGTTTTAAGATGACTATACCAATCTCCTGTTTATTCATTCCCAGTTTTCCAAGCACCAGATAACGGAACCTATATTTTGCAGAATCACTGAGCTGGTGGACGGACAGAACCGTCAGCGCAACACACAGGAACACCAGGCCGATATAAAAGCAGGGAAAGATCAGAGCAGACAACATGTACTTCATCTCCGGGATCAGATTATCCCTCACCATATTCGTAACCGACATCACGACGATCGTATCCGAACCACAGCAAACATTTCCTTCCATTATCTTATGTCCGAAAAAAGCCATATCCTCATTCTCTTCCTCTTCCTCAGACATTCCGCCTGTGCGCTCGGACTGACCGGATTCTTCGGTTTCCTCCCCGGTTTCAGACTGACCGCTCTTACCGGTTTCTTCCCCGCTCTCAGATTGTCCGCTCTTACCGGTTTCCTCCCCGCTCTCAGATCGTCCGCTCTTACCGGATTCTTCAAAGTCTTCCGGTTCTGCCAGCTCATCAAGCTTTCTTCCAAGCCCGGCCGGCGCTTCTCCCTCTATATCTACAGCCAGCTCCGCATAATAAGGAGTGAGCGATGAAGCCGACGAATCCGGAACAACAATCACGTAATCTCCGCCGTTATGCCCGTCCTGTGAAAATGGTTCCGAATAATACCCCGCAAATTCAAGCTCTCCTTCATCCCCTTCTATCACAATATCCTCATTCATGGTCTCAACCTCTAAAAGGATCCTGTCCTTAACATGGATGAGATATTCCCGCTCTCCAAGCAAGACTTCTTTATAGCCTAACATAGCGCGAAGATGATTATAATCCGACAACCGCATATACGTGTCATATCTGCAATAAAAAGCCCCGTCGGCGGAATCCTTTTCAATCCGCTTAAGATTCGGGCTCCCGTCTTTGTTGCGGTACATATCCCCGAATGTTTTCAGATGCGTGCTCAGCCATACATTTACCTGGCTGGCGCGTTCCCTTCGGAGATCTTCTGTCTCTTTTTGGTCTTCTAACGGAACATCTGCATAGATGTGATAAGGAAATGCATCCAGCACTCTGGTTTCCTTTTCTAACACCGCAATCTCATCCGCGAAATCATCCTTAACATCACCACTGTAAATCTGTACGTCGAAGGGAAACTTCGTCTCAAGAAGCTTATTCTGATAATCACTGAACATCAGTGCAACCGTGCACCCGAGAAAAGCCAGTGTAAACAGCGCCGTCAAGGTCCCCATGGTAAAGCTCATGGTCTTAAGCTTTGACGAGAACTGCCTGAGCAGAAACAGGTTTTGCCCGTGGTAGACGGCCTCTCCCCGTTTCTGTACATAACATATCAGCCAGGATGACAGGCCGATATAGAAAAGATAGATCACCAGAACGATGCCTGTCAGAAAGAACAGCGCCTGACCTGCATCCTGAATCCCGATAAAGAAGATAAATACAGCAAATACTGCCAGAAACAGCAGTGAAACCCAAAAGAGCCACTTCTTCAACTGTTCATGAGACTCCTTTATCTCCTCATTCTTCTTCTGCGCTTCCATCAAGTCCCGGATATTCATCTTCCGAAATTTCCTGCCGCTCCTAAACAGCGCCAGAACATAACATCCCGCATAGCATCCTGCCGTCATCAGAACACAGAATCTGTTTAATTCCATATGGATATCGTATTTGATCTGGAGCATACTGTAGAGAATGGCCATGATCACCTGCTTTAACAGCACGCCAAGAGCCATTCCGGCAAGAAACGCGCACGTTCCGAGCAGGGCATTTTCACGGATATACAGACGGGCAATCTCTTTCTTCTCCATGCCGGCCAAAAGGCAGATACCAAACTCCCGGCTCCGCTTCTCCAGCATAAACCGAATCATATAGTTGATAAGCCATGCCACGATCAGCACGATAAAAAAAGCCGCAAGACCGACCAGCACCGCCATAATCCCCGCGGCATCAAACATTTCTTCAATATCATCTGCAAATATCAGGCTGTTGAACGCGAACATCAGCGCCGTCACAAAGGTCATCGTAAGAAAATATACCAGATAATCTCTGGCCGAACGTCTCATATTGCGAAAAGCAAGTTTATTGAACATTGCTTACTTCACCTCCCGTCAGGGCAAGTACATCCAGGATCTCATTTAAAAAGACGCGCCGTTCCTTCCTGCCCCGGACCAGCTCGTGAAAAATCCGTCCATCCTTCAAAAATAAGATCCGGCTGCAATAGCTGGCTGAGAATGCATCATGTGTCACCATCAGGATCGTAGCCTGCATCTTCTCGTTCATGTCTGTAAATGTCTCAAGCAGCGTCTGGGCCGACCTGGAATCCAGGGCCCCGGTCGGCTCATCCGCCAGAATCAGGCGCGGCCGGTTCACCAGAGCTCTTGCGCAGGCACATCTCTGTTTCTGTCCCCCGGATACCTGATAGGGAAACTGATCCCGGATATCCGCAATCCCCAGAAGCTTCATAATCTGATCACATTTCTTCTGGATTTCCTGCCTGCTCTCCTTACGGATCGTCATAGCAAGGATGATATTCTCCTCGATGGTCAATGTGTCCAGAAGATTATAGTCCTGGAAGACAAATCCCAGATTCGCCTTCCGGAACTTTGCAAGATCGTTCTCTTTCATTTCCGCAATATCCGTATCGCCGTACCAGATATGCCCTGCTGTCACACGGTCGATAGTTGACAGCATATTCAGAAGCGTCGTCTTGCCGGAACCCGACGCCCCCATAACTCCTACAAACTCCCCTTGTGCCACCGTAAAACTAACACGGTCAACGGCTTTCGTCACATTCGAGGCATTGCCATAATATTTCTCCACATCACATACACGGATATAATTCTTCATTGTACCGTCTCTCCCTTCTGTTTCTGGATGCTTCTGATGAAATCCGTATCTTTATGCAGGCCGGACTTCATCTTCTCTTCAGTCTTACTTTAGCAGATAAACAGCACATGTAGTATCACACTTCCTTGCAGTTATCTTACAGTTTTGAAAGATTTCTGTTGGGCAGCTTAATTTTACATCAAAAAGGAATGGAATTCCTTATATTTTAGGTAATTTTTGAAAATTGTTAATAATAAGGTTGAAGAAATTAACGTTCTGTAGATAAATCTGCGGAAACCGCCATATACGTACTCACAGGAAACTCCAGGACGATCTTCGTCCCTTCCTGCTCCTTCGATTCAGCATAGACGGCTATTCCCAGCTTCTGGCACAGTTTCCGGCACAGATACAGTCCCATCCCCGTCGAACGTTCTGTCTTACGCCCATTGCTCCCCGTAAATCCCTTCTCAAAGATACGGCCTAATTCTTCTTCCTTGATACCGACGCCGTTATCCTCCACGATCAGACGCACTCCATACACACGTTCTTCCCTGCCGCCGGCCGGATGCACATCCTCTTTCTCAACATCCAGGAGGGTTCCATCCGTCAAGATTCCCCCGCCCCCATATACCTTCGTATAGATCCGGATCCACGCGCCGCTCTCCCTTTGGTATTTCGTACTGTTCAAGACAAGCTGGTTCAGAATAAATGCAATCCATTTCTGATCCGTATACACCGAATCCTTACAATCCACCTCGGCCTGTATCTGATTCTGTATCAGATAGCACTTGTTCCTTTTTAGGACTACTACGGAAACCTCCTGTAAATCTGTCTTGCGGATCACATAATCCTTGTATACTTCATCGGACCGCGCATAATAAAGCGCCATATCCACATAATTCTCGATCTTCTGATTCTCCAGACGAATCCGGCGGACAACAGACTGCCGGCTGTCATGGACCAGAATCGCATCTCTGGAATTTTCACAGATCAGATCAATACTCGTGATCGGAGCCTTGATCTCATGCACCCAGCTCTCAATATATTCCCGGTATTCCTTCTGTTCATCCTCAATCTGCCGGATCCTCTCGATCACAGACTTATTAGAAATCCGGATCATCTCCCTGTACAGCCGATCTTCCAGCCTGTGAGATACCGGCATCAGTTCTCCTAACAGATACCGCTGATCCATCTTCTCAAGCATCACCCATAACTTTTCAAAATACCGCTTCCTGTTATAATATCCATATCCCAGCCAGCCTGCCAGGATCAGAACCCAGAAAACCAGAATCAGCATACAGTATTCCGGATCGTATCCGGTGGCATACAAAAATCCTGCCATAAGCAGCATACATCCCGTATGCAGTACCAACAGCAGGATCTTGTCTCTCAGATAATCCAACATTCCCATAACCTTCTGCCCCCATTTCATGCACGCACGCTCTCTAAAATCCTCTTTCAAGTCAAGCCGTTTCCGTCATTATATTCGATATCCCATACCGCGCCTGGTCTCAATCAGATGCTCTATCCCAATCTCTGCAAGCTTCCCGCGGATACGCGTGATATTCACACTTAGAGTGTTGTCGTCGATAAATACCTGATTATCCCACAGATATTCGATCATATCTGCCCGCGGAACAATCTGCCCCTTTCTCTTAAACAACAGATGCATGATCTTCAATTCGTTCTTCGACAGTTCCCGTTGATTTCCATGAAAACTTATCGTCCCCCTTGAGATATCCAGCTCCACCTCTTTATGAACGAATCTCGCCGGTTCCCCCTCAAACTGCCTTTGCGTCCTTTTTAAGACAGCGCCGATCCTCGCCAGAAGAATGGGCGCCTGAAATGGTTTCGTGATGTAATCATCTCCGCCTTTTAAGATCCCCGTCAATTCATCCATGGAATCCGTCCTGCTGGTCACGAAGATGACCGGCACCGCCGACCTTGCCCGTATCTTCGTACAGATGTCAAAACCTGATTCCAGGGGAAGATTCAGATCCAGAAGCACCAGATCCGTTTCCAAAGACAGCACAACAGAAGACACATCCGAAAAATCCTCAAGAGCCGTTACCTGATAGAGCGCATTTTCCAGAAGGAGCTTTAGTTCCTGACGGATCACGGCGTCATCCTCCACGATCACGATATGCATACAGACCTCCCTTTCACAAATAATTATATAAAGCAATCCAGGACGCGGCTGATCCTGCCTCGTCCTGGATATGATACTTCAACCACTATTTCACAAGCAGACTCTTCCCTGTCATCTCCTTTGGCTGTTCCATTCCCATCAATTCTATCAATGTCGGTGCAATATCTGCCAGGCATCCGCCTTCTCTAAGCCTGTAAGCCGGATCTGCATTGACCAGGATAAACGGCACCGGATTGGTGGTATGTGCCGTAAACGGCTCGCCCGTCTCATCGTCAATCAACTGTTCTGCATTTCCGTGGTCTGCACAGATAAACATCTGTCCGTTAACCTCTCTCACAGCCTCTACGGCTTTCCCTACGCACTCATCAACCGCCTCGATCGCCTTGATGGCAGCGTCCTCCACTCCGGTATGTCCTACCATATCCGGATTCGCAAAATTGATGATGATCACATCATATCCACCCGAACGGATAGCTTCTGTCAGCTTGTCACACACCTCGTAAGCGCTCATCTCCGGCTTCAGATCATAGGTGGCCACTTTCGGGGAATTCACTAGGATCCTGTCCTCTCCCTCATTCGGCTCCTCCACACCGCCGTTGAAGAAGAAGGTCACATGTGCATACTTCTCTGTCTCGGCGATACGCGCCTGCTTCTTTCCGTTCGATGCAAGAAATTCACCGAATGTATTGGTGATCTCCTCTTTTACAAATGCCACCTGCTTATTCTCAATCGTCACATCGTACTCGGTGAAGCACACATAGCAAGTCTTCACTCTCTCGCCTCTGTCAAATCCGGTAAATCCATCATCACAGAAGGTCCTTGTGATCTCTCTTGCACGGTCCGGCCGGAAGTTAAAGAAGATAATAGAATCATTGTCCTTGATCGTCGCGACCGGAGCACCGTCCTTCGTTACAACCGTTGGAAGCACAAATTCATCTGTGGTATCCTTATCATAGGAAGCCTGGATCCCCTCCGGTCCGCCGCAGGCCCTCTCACCTTCTCCGTAGACCATAGCGCGGTAAGCCTTCTCCACACGGTCCCAGCGGTTATCTCGATCCATGGCGTAATAACGTCCCATCACGGTTGCCACTTCACCAACGCCGATCTCCTTCATCTTGGCCGCAAGCTCCTCCACATACTCCTTACCGGAAGCCGGCGGCGTATCACGGCCGTCAAGGAAGCAGTGTACATACACCTTCTTGATCCCCTGGCGCTTTGCCAGCTCCAAAAGACCGTAGATATGCGTGTTGTGGCTGTGCACGCCGCCGTCAGATACCAGACCATACATATGGAGCGCGCTGTCATTCTTCTTCACATTCTCACATGCGGCAAGAAGCGCCGGATTCTCAAAGAAATCTCCGTCCTTAATGGACTTCGTGATCTTGGTAAGATCCTGGTACACGATACGTCCCGCACCCATATTCAAATGTCCCACCTCAGAATTTCCCATCTGTCCGTCCGGAAGACCTACCGCCATACCGCTTGCATTCCCTCTTACAAACGGGCATTCTGCCATCAGCCTGTCCATCACCGGCGTCCTGCCTTCTGCGACCGCATTGCCCTCTGTCTTCTCATTCAGTCCATAACCATCCAATATCATCAGCACTGTTGGTTTCTTGTTCATAATAACATAACACTCCTTTTGCTCATCATTTTATTTTTATTACGTATCTGCCGGCCGGACAGATTACTCGAATAACCTCTCAAGCCACGCATCCGCAAGCTCGATCCATCTCGCGCATTCTGACTGTACTCCCGATCCATCCTCCCGTTCTACAACCGGACTTGCAAGGCTCAGTCCATGAACCCCTTCCGGGAAAATATGCAGCTCCGCAGAAATCCCCTTCCCATGAAGCGCCTTCGTAAGCATCAGTGAATTCTCTACCGGCACCGTATCATCATCCAGCGTATGCCAGATAAAGCAAGGCGGCATCTTCTCCGTCACCTGCTTCTCCACAGATACCTTATCGGCAAGCGTATCATACGCTTCCCCCAGAAGATTCTCGAAACTGCCCATATGCGCATACTCCGGATCAGAAGTGATCACCGGATAGCTCAACATGATCCCTCTCGGTCTTAACTCCTCTGCCCCAAGCTTAACCCTATCAATAAGGAATCCCTGATTCCAGAAAGCGCCGTAACACGCGGCAAGATGCCCGCCCGCCGACGATCCCTGGACGACAATGCGATCCGTGTCAATCTTCCACTTCTCTGCATTCTCCCGTATGATCCTGACCGCGCATCCAACCTCCAAAACCTGCGTTGGAAAATGAACCGGCGCAACCGAATACCGCAGTACACACGCATGATATCCCCTGCTTAAGAAATGAAGCGCCGTCGGCTCTCCTTCCCGATAGCTTGTCCGTTCATATCCGCCTCCCGGACAGATCAGTATCAGCGGACGTCTCTTCCTCTTCAGACTTCTGTCGAGCGGAGTATCCTGTATAAACACCTGAAGCCTGGCATAATCCGCCGAACCCTCCGTCTGTACCGGTATCTCTTCGTAGATCATAATATGTTCCCCCATCCTCTTTAACAGCTTTTACAGCCAAGAATAATTATACAATACTTGCGTATATTTGAAAATACGAATTCGTTAAAAAATAAATTTATCCACTATGCTTTAGAAAGCATCCCTCTTCATGAGAATTGATTACCCCGACCGCTTGCAGGTAAGCGTAGATAATCGTAGTCCCTGCGAACTTCATCCCCCGCTTCTTCAGATCTTTTGACACTGCATCAGAAAGCTTTGAAGAAGACCGGTCATTCTCGTATATAACCTTTCCGTCGGTCCAGTGCCAGATATAATCCGAAAAACTGCCGAACTCCTGCTTAATCTTGCGGAAGATCTGTGCATTCGCCACCGCCGCCTGGATCTTAAGCCTGTTCCGGATAATCTTCGGATCATTCTTAAGCCTTTCGATCTCTTCTTCGCCATAGGCGCACACTTTCTCAAGTTCAAACTCATCGAAAGCCCTGCGAAAGTCCTCCCTCTTATTCAGAACACATTCCCACGTAAGTCCTGCCTGAAAAGATTCCAAAACCAGCATCTCAAACAACCTGTGATCGTCGTAAACGGGAACCCCCCACTCTTCATCGTGATAATGGATATATTTTTCATTCTTTGGATTCGCCCATTTACATCTTACTTTACCGTCTGACCATTCCATATCCAGTTCCTTTCCTTATACGGTTCCTTTCCCCAGCACTAACAGAAAAGAGAGGCTGAAAAAACAACCCCTCTTGCCCGGTTTTTGTCAATCCGGATACTCCGAAGACGGATATCTCCATCTTCTACTTACTTATAGTTTACAATCTTACCAAAGTCAGCCTTCAAAGAAGCTCCGCCGACAAGACCGCCGTCGATATCAGCCTGTGCAAACAGATCGGCCGCTGTCGCCGCATTGACAGATCCGCCGTACTGGATACGGATTGCGTCTGCTGTTGCCGCATCATACACTTCAGCGATACATGCACGGATTCCTGCACATACCTCCTGTGCCTGCTCTGTCGTCGCCGTCTTTCCTGTTCCGATCGCCCAGATCGGCTCATATGCGATCACAGCTGTCTTAGCCTGGTCTGCCGTTACATTCTGGAATCCAACCTTCACCTGCTGACGGATGAAATCCATGGTCACACCCTGCTCTCTCTGCTCTAAAGTCTCACCGCAGCACATAATTGGAGTAATACCATGCTCGAAAGCCTTAAGGACCTTCTTATTCACATCCTCGTTGGTCTCGCCGAAGTATTCTCTTCTCTCAGAATGTCCAAGAACAACATACTTCACGCCTGCGTCTACCAGCATGTTCGGAGAAATCTCGCCTGTGTAAGCGCCGCTCTCCTCAAAATACATATTCTCTGCTCCAACCTGAATGTTGGTTCCCTTAGCCGCCTCTACAACCGGCACAATGTCTATTGCCGGCACGCAGAATACAACGTCAACCTCGTCATTTGCAACTAATGGTTTTAACTCCTCAACTAAAGCGACTGCCTCACTTGGAGTCTTGTTCATCTTCCAGTTTCCTGCTATGATTTTCTTTCTTGCCATGTCTGTGGATCTCCTCTTCTCTATAAAATAAAATATCTCGCCAAGCTTTCTAATGAGGATACTCCTCTCTTCATTCGGAGTATCTGCCTTCATACTAGGTTCGACAAAACCTCACCAAGTATTCAGGTATCGCCAAGCTTTTTACCTGTCGTTAGCGGCTGCTACGCCTGGCAATTCTTTGCCTTCAAGGAACT
>CAJTRO010000024.1:35630-54968 GCA_910579015.1 uncultured Dorea sp.
TGATGCGCCGCCGCCTGTTGAGATATGCGTCATCTTATCGCCATAGCCCAACTGGTTTACTGCCGCCGCGGAATCGCCGCCGCCGATGATCGTTGTCGCCTCAGTGTCAGCCAGAGCCTTCGCAACAGCCTCTGTACCATTAGCAAACTTCGGCATCTCGAAGCATCCCATCGGTCCGTTCCATACAACCGTCTTCGCATCCTGTACTGCGTCGCAGAATATCTTCACGGTATCCGGTCCGATATCAAGTCCCTGCCATCCGTCCGGAATCTCGCCCGCTTTTACAACCTTGCTGTTGGCATCATTAGAGAAATCATCTGCGATCACTGTATCTACAGGAAGCAGTAACTTCACACCCTTCTCCTCTGCCTTCTTAAGCATATTCAGCGCATACTCGCAGTAATCTGCCTCGAGAAGAGATCCGCCGACGCTTCCGCCCTGTGCCTTTGAGAAGGTATAGGACATACCGCCGCCGATGATCAGGGTATCTACCTTGTCAAGCAGGTTCTCGATTACAGAAATCTTGCTGGATACCTTCGCTCCGCCAAGGATTGCGACAAACGGCCTCTCCGGATTATTCACTGCATTTCCAAGGAAATCAATCTCCTTCTGCATCAGATAGCCTACTGCCGCCGTGTCAACAAACTGTGTCACGCCTACGTTAGAGCAATGTGCACGGTGTGCGGTCCCGAACGCATCATTCACAAATACTTCACAGAGAGAAGCAAGCTCCTTGCTGAACGCTTCGCCGTTCTTGGTCTCCTCGATCCTGTAACGGGTGTTCTCAAGAAGTACCACTTCGCCGTCCTGCATAGCTTCTACTGCGGCCTTCGCATTCTCCCCTACAACCTCTGCGTCTGCGGCAAACTTTACATCCTGTCCAAGAAGCTCAGACAGACGCTTTGCCACCGGTGCAAGAGATAACTCCGGCTTCGGCTCTCCCTTCGGTTTACCAAGATGTGAGCACAGAATGATCCTTCCGCCGTCAGCAATAAGCTTCTTAATAGTAGGAAGCGCTGCAACCAGACGATTCTCATCTGTGATCTTTCCGTCGATAAGAGGTACGTTAAAATCACACCTTACCAATACTTTCCTGCCTTTTACATTGATATCATCTACTGATTTTTTATTGAGCATGTAAATCGACTGCCGCCCCGGACAAAACACCGGCACATCCGTGTTTCCATCCATATTATAGACTTTTCGGGCGGCTTTCCCCTTTCAATGATTTTAATATGATTATATCTGCACAGTACCAAAAAAGGATCCGGTCCTTAATCAGACCGGACCCTTTGGGTATTCCAGAATTATGCTAATTCAGAGAAGTATTTGATTGTCCTTACCATCTGGCTTGTGTAAGAATTCTCATTGTCATACCATGATACAACCTGAACCTCTGTTGTTCCGTTGTCTAACGGGCAAACCATTGTCTGTGTGGCATCGAACAATGAACCATATCTCATACCAACGATATCGCTGGATACGATCTCGTCTGTGTTGTATCCGAAGGACTCATTAGAAGCAGCCTTCATAGCCTCGTTGATCTGGTCTACTGTTACATTGCCTTCTACAACTGCTGTCAGGATTGTTGTTGATCCTGTAGGTGTAGGAATTCTCTGAGCAGCTCCGATCAGCTTGCCGTTCAGTTCCGGGATAACCAGACCGATAGCCTTAGCTGCACCTGTGCTGTTAGGTACGATATTCACTGCCGCTGCACGAGATCTTCTTAAGTCACCCTTTCTCTGCGGTCCGTCAAGTGTCATCTGATCGCCTGTGTAAGCGTGGATCGTACACATAATACCTGACTTGATGGTTGCAAGATCGTTAAGAGCCTTAGCCATCGGTGCCAGACAGTTTGTTGTACAGGAAGCAGCGGAGATAACGGTATCCTCTGCTGTCAGCTTGTCATGATTTACATTGTAAACGATAGTAGGAAGGTCATTTCCTGCTGGTGCGGAGATAACAACTTTTCTTGCACCTGCCTTAACATGTGCGGAAGCTTTCTCTTTAGATGTGTAGAAACCTGTACACTCCAGAACAACGTCTACGTTCAGATCTCCCCATGGAAGTTCTTCAGCGTTAGCCTTTGCGTAAATCTTAATCTCTTTGCCGTCAACAATGATAGAGTCCTCTGTCGCCTCTACCTTGTCACATAAAGCGTATCTGCCCTGTGAAGAGTCATACTTTAACAGGTGTGCAAGCATCTTAGGAGATGTAAGGTCGTTGATCGCTACAACCTCATATCCCTCTGCCCCAAACATCTGTCTGAATGCAAGACGTCCGATACGTCCGAATCCATTGATCGCTACTTTTACTGCCATGATTAATTCCTCCTAAAGTTTTATTAACTGTTTACGCAGTCCTTTGATTCGTGAAGCCTTTAACCCGTATAGATTGTTAAATAATCCTCAACTGGTAATAATTGTACTAAATCTGATACAAAAATTCAAGTGCTTTTCCCATTTTTATGTAACTTGTTCAAAAAGATATTTATTCGCTGTCTCTAAAGAGCAGCTCCAAAGAAGCCTCATCCGCCTTCTCCACCCGGCAAGGAACAGACTTCATGGTGACAAAGCCAGTGACCGGATCGTTATAATCAAGGCTTGTCAGTTCATTGACATTACCAATCCTCCACGCTTTTGGCATATAGGCGCTGCCTCCGCCATGCGGGATATGGATACAATGCCGTGCCATGCCGCACACACGCGCCTTGAATGTTCCCGTCCCGAAGGGAGTCGTCACCTGCGCCCAGTCTCCGTCCTTGATATGAAGTTCCCCGGCATCCTCCGGCGACAGGTCCATGTATGGATAGGGTTCTGCCTTCGCAACACCGGGAAGGTTTGCTCCAAATACGCCCATCCTGTGCATACTTCTCGCACCTGTCGTCATAGTGAACGGAAACTGCGGATCGGCAAATTCCGGGATCGACCGGATATCCCTGTATTCCGGATACGGGGTAAATCCATTCTCTTCGAGAAGGGTTGAACAGATTTCGAACTTGCCGGACGGTGTGGGGAATCCCGGCTGTCCGTCCGCCCGAAGCTTTCCGGTCCTGTATTTCTGGTAAATTCTTGTCTCCTGTCCTCCCCCCGTCCCAAAATCTCCCGCATACGGCGGAACCATTTGGCAAAGCCATTCTTTTAATTCCTCCCTGGTTCCGGGATAATCATCTCCAACACCCAGCTCCTTTGCAATCCCCGCAAGGATAAGTACGTCATCCCTGCTCTCGCCCACCGGCTCGATCACCGGCTCGATCAGCGTGACTTTTCCGTCTGCCCCCATTACCGGTTTGTAGGTCTCGAATACCGTACAAGCCGGGAAGACCACATCCGCATAACGGCTGTCCTCCGTCGGATAACGGTCTGACACGATAAGACACTCAAGCTTCTCATATACTTTCCGCCACTTCTTACTGTCCGGGAACGTCAGCGCCGGAGATCCGCCCGCTAAGATCAGCCCCCGCACCGGATACGGATCATCCTCAAGGACAGCCTTGGGGAAACGGCAGAACTGTCCGCCGCCGATAAATTTGTAGAACATCGGGAATTCATCCATCCCGACCGGCTTATTCTCCACCGGAAGCTCCTTTGGCACAAATGTCGGCACATTCCTGCAATTCAGATATATTCCGCCTTCCACATCCAGTTTGCCGGTGATCGCCCAGAGCGTGAATATCGCACGGTTATTCTGGATCGCACTGAGCTGGTACTCAAGGCCGGTGTAAGCAGCCAGAGAAATCTTCTCTGTCGAACAGAAGATATCCACAAGTTTCTCCGTCAGCTCTTCTGACACACCGCACCATTTGGAAAGCTGTTCTGCCGTCAGCGTATCAAGATATGCCCTGAGCTCATCAAAACCGCGTGTATAATCTCGAACAAACTCCTTATCATACCGCTCACTGTCAATGATCTTCTTTAACATGGCCAGCGCCAGCGCACCGTCTGCTCCCGGGATCACAGGTATCCACAGGTCAGCCAGCTCTCCGATACCATTTCTCCGCGGATCAATGACGACCAACTTAGCTCCCCGCTCTTTCGCCGCTTTAATACTCTTGATCAGCATCTGCGGTCCGTCGTCTGTCACCGGATTCTTTCCCCATGAGAATATGTAATCACTGTTCGGGATATCCTGCACCATCATGCGGGTATTCAGACCTGAGGTCGTCACCGGAGTTACCATGCTGGATGCCATATTACATATGGATGACGCGTTAAAATCATTGGGCGAACCCAGCCTCTTCATCAGACAGGGCTTCTGATTATCAGAAAGGATTCTTCCCACCGGCATCCCTAGAACTCCTCTTCCAAGATAAGACGCCATGGCACGCTCACCATACTTTTCCATCGTTTTTCTGATCAGCTCTGCCGCATATCTATATGCTTCCTCCCACGAGGCGCGCCTGAATCTGCCTTCTCCCTTTTTTCCGTCCCGGATAAGCGGATAAGTCAGGCGATCTCCGCTGTATAACAATTCCGGGGTGAGCGCCCCTCTGATGCAGAGCCGCCCTTTGGGAGAAGCCTTATCCGGCTCAACTTTCACGATCTTTCCGTCTTCTACCGTGACAAGCACCTGGCATCCGCCCTGACACATACCGCAGACTCTGTTTACAACCATACTGCAATTCCTCCTTTACCAAACTGGCGTACTTTTTACAATTACTCTTCTGACAGCTTCTATATTAAGTGTAACTTCTGACACGATACAAGTCCAATCGGATTTCCGGATAAATAAGGCGTATTATTAAAATTTTCTATCCATATAATATCCACAGCGCTTTTCTATAAATAATTGACCATCGAACAATAAGTGTATATAATCTAACTAGAACTATATCTCAATTCTACAGAATGCTGTGCTAAATTGTGATTAACGTATAAAATTATAATGATCTGAAACGGGGGTGCAATCTTAATGGGAAGATATCTGAATCTGGGTAATGCCGGATTTCAATCGATAAGAAAAGGTCTGTACATTGACAAATCCGGACTGATCGCATTCGTAAACAGGACTCTGGGAACCAAGGACAAACTTACTTGTGTCAGCCGCCCAAGAAGATTCGGCAAGTCATTTGCTTCACAAATGCTATGTGCATATTATGACAAAAGCTGTGATTCAAAAGAATTGTTTCGAGGTCTTGAAATTACCAACCATCCAGATTGTAATTTATATATGAACCAATACAATGTAATATATCTTGATATTACCTGGTTTATCTCCACAGTCGAAAATATCCAGGACACCGTAATTTATCTGCAAAAGGAAGTCGTCGCGGAATTATCCCAGACGTTTACATCCATAAAAACAGACGGCTTTTCCCTTCCGGTCACGCTATCTGACATTAGCGACAGAACCGGACAAAAATTTATTATCATAATAGATGAGTGGGATGCCTTGTTCAGAGAAGCAAAAGCGGAACATAAACTACAGGAAGAATATGTCCAGCTCTTACGCGGACTGTTTAAAAGCAGCCAGACTGATAAAATGATTGAAGCGGCTTACATGACCGGCATCTTACCAGTTAAAAAATATGGAACCCAGTCGGCTCTTACTGATTTCCGGGAGTATACAATGGTCAACCCCAGGAAACTGGCAAAATATGTCGGATTTACCGAAGCTGAAGTCTATGGTCTCTGCCAGGATTATAACATAGATTTTAACGAGATGAAAAGCTGGTATGACGGGTATTCATTTTCAAACGAACACTCTATATACAGCCCTAATTCTGTCATCGAAGCAATCCGGAACGAAGAATTTGCCACCTACTGGACAGAGACTGAAACTTACGAAAGCTTAAAATCCTATATCAATATGAATATGGATGGCTTAAAGGATATGATCATATCCATGTTGGGAGGTAAGCATTGTAAAATAAGCACCCGTCGTTTTCAAAATGACATGGTAAGCATGAAAAGCTCAGATGACGTCATGACACTGCTTGTACATCTTGGTTATCTTGCATTTGTATCTCAAAAAAGTGAAGTTTATATTCCAAACAGAGAAGTAGCGGACGAATTTAAGAATGCAGTCGAAGGCGGAAATTGGGATATAATTGCCGAGACATTATCCGCATCAGACGAACTGCTGGAAGCGACACTTGCTGGTAAAAATGAGATTGTTGCTAAGAGTCAACTATGATAAAGAAACAAAATGTCATCAATGCCTGATTGAAAAATATGTTCATACACCAAAGACAGATCTTTAGAAATGCCACAGCAAGGCAATAACTATAATTATAATAAAGAGGCTGTTGCAAAATACTGTTTATACACAATATATATGTAATATTACATATATGGCGTATAACGGTTATTTCGCAACAGCCTCTCCCTGTATGAAACCATCCGATCAGATATTCTGTTACTCCCCGGACACCATAAGCTCTTTCACCTTCACCGAAGGACTCACAACGCACGTCCCAGCCTCCGTCTTATAATCCGGATCGTCCCCGATCATCTCTATATCCTTCCACAATCCGAAGATATTCCCCGATATGGTGAACTGGCTGACAGCCGTCCCTATCTGACCGTCAACAATCTTATTCCCGGATGCCAGCAGAGAGAACTCCCCGCTTCGTGTACTTCCCCCAGCGAACATGCCTTCAATCTTCGTAATATAGATTCCGCCTTCGGCCGCCAAAAGGAGCTCCTCCCTCGAATGAGTTTCTCCCTCACAGGAGAGGATCACATTCGTCACACCAGTCCCGATATCCGCCGTCACGTCCGGCTTAAATCCGTTTCCGGTACTCTCCTTTCCTGTCTTGGCGCCGCTCTTTCTATTATACAGCACATTTTCAAATACGCCCTCCTGCACAAGCGTCTTCCTGGAAACAGGAACACCCTCATCATCTATCCTGCGCCTTCTGGTTCCTTCTTTGCCAAACGGATCCTCCTCAATCCGAAGAAGCCCGCATCCGATCTGCGTATGCTCCTTTCCTGCCAGAGCGCTTGTACGATGTATAAGGTTCTCCCCGTAGAACATAGGAAGATAATGCCCCGTGATCTCGGCCATCACACAATTCGCTATGACGATGGGGTAAGTGCCGGACTTCATTCTTACGGCATGAAGCCCGATCCGTGCGTCTTCTGCCGCTCTCTTTGCCAGCTCACAGGCCGTCTTTTTGAAATTATCCGTCACCCCGGCATCTACTATCCCGTATTTCGACGCTGCCGCCACAAATCCTTCGTCTCTGGCGGCCACCCGGATCGTAAAAGTACTTCCGCCGTCGTCATCCGCAAGGTAATGCATCTGCTCGTCAAGCAGGGTAACCGTCTCCTCATACTGATGATATTCGCAGGATTCCACAAAATGTGCCTTCTCACACGCCAGCGCATCCTGCTCTGCACATCTTAATCCGTCAATAACCGCATCCCTGTCAGCCTCATGCCATCTCTGTTCCCGGAAATCCTTACTTTCCGCAATCTCATGGGGAATCTCCCTATCCGGATATATGCCTGCCGTCTCCCTAAGCTGCCGGATAAGACCGGTATCCTCCTTCAGACAGTTCGTATAGGCACAGCAATATTCACCGTTCCACGCCGCCTCCACAACGTACATCTTACTGTCCCCGCATTCATGGCGTATCAGGCTCTGTCCCTGCACCACAAGGCGCAGAGATCTCCTGGTACTGATAAAAAGCCTTAGATGGTCAAACCCCTGCCCTTTAAGCCATTTCATAAACTCAATAATACCAGCGTCCTCCCATGCACCTGTCATAATTCCTTTCCTCCTACTGTCATCTCTGTGATCCGGACTGCCGGCTGTCCCGCGCCGATCGGCAGCTGACCGCTTCCGGCATAACAATAGCCGTGTCCCAGGGCAAAGTCATCAGACACCATGTCGACTTTGGGAAGGATCTCTCCCCCTGTGCCGACCAGAGTGGCGCTCATAAGCGGTACGGTAACCTTCCCTTTCTCGATCAGATAGGTTTCATCCGTATTAAAGTTAAATTCTCCCGTCAACGGATCGACAGAACCGCCGTTGATGCCCTTTACAAACAATCCCCTCTCAATCGAACCGATCATATCCTCCAGTCTGTCGGTCCCGGGGGCAATGTATGTATTCGTCATTCGTGACACCGGAGCAAACCGGTAATTCTCCCGCCTCGACGATCCCGTAGGTTTCATTCCCATCCGTTTCGCGTTCAGACGGTCCAGCAGGTATCCTTTCAGGATCCCGTTCTCGATCAGCACATTCTTCTGTGTCAGGATCCCCTCGTCGTCGACGCCCAGGGAACCCCACTCTCCCGCAATGGAGCCGTCATCAATAAGCGTCACCTTCTCTGACGCGACCTTCTGCCCGAGCCTGCCGGCAAACTCCGAACATCCTGACGCCACAGAACTTCCTTCCAACGAATGTCCGCACGCCTCATGGAAGAACAGCCCGCCAAAGCCATTAGCAATAATGACCGGCATCCGTCCGACCGGACAAGGACGCGCACCCAGCATCCCCTTGGCAATTTTCGCGGCCGTCCCCGCTTGTTCCAACAATATCTCTGAATCCAGGAATCCAGGCCCGCTCATAGCACCCGGCCCCGTATATCCGGTCTGCCTGTCTGCATATCCGGGGGCCTTAGCCGTCATCATGAAACGGACGCGCGTGCGGATCCGCCGATCCTCCACATAAGTCCCTTCCGTATTCGCAATCTGTACCCTCTGGTCCGCATCCACATAAACAGCGCGTCCCTGTACGATACAGGAATCTACATTTTTTCCAGTTTCCACAGCCTCCCTGAGACGGTCGATCTTCTCGCGAAGCCGTCTGTCACAGGGCGCCGTCTTCTGCGTCACGATCCCATGAGGTGATATTTCGGAAAGAGGCGTTCTCTTATCGAAAACGCCTCCCGTGCCCAATTGCTCCTTCATGAGGGCATACACTGTCTCCTCCCTCACATCTGCACTATACAGATATTTACTTTCCAATCCCTTAAACACGCGGATACCAATGCCGCTCTCTCGTCCGAGAGCGCATCCTGCCGCCTCCGAATCTATCAGATCGACCTTCGTCCGCTCCACATCCTCAAAGAATACCTCCGCATAATCAACTTTGCAGGAAACCGCCTGATCCAGTATCCTCTCTATGTATGATCTTGCCAGCATTCTCTCTACTCCTGTTCTTTTATATTTGCCGTTCTTCTTACCAGTCTTCCTTGCCGCACATATGGCACGCCACAAAGTGGTCCGGCTCTATCTCCTTAAGCTCCGGCATCTCCTGTCCGCAGATCTCCTTCGCATACTTGCATCTGCCCTTGAAACGGCATCCCGGCGGCGGATTGATCGGACTTGGCACCTCGCCTTCCAGATGCACTCTCTTCTTGCCCTCTTCCTCATCTAAATCCGCTTCCGGAATCGCTGAGATCAGCGCCTGTGTATACGGATGGATCGGGTGGTCATAGAGCGCATGGTTGCCCGCAAGCTCCACCATAGAACCCAGATACATAACGCCTACCCGGTCTGAGATATGCTTTACCATGGACAAGTCGTGAGAGATGAACAGGTAAGTAAGTCCCATCTCTTTTTGCAGCTTGATCAGCAGATTGACGATCTGCGCCTGAATAGACACATCCAGAGCGGAGATCGGCTCGTCGCAGACAATGAACTTCGGCTCTATCGCAAGCGCCCGCGCGATCCCGACACGCTGTCTCTGTCCTCCGGACAGCTCATGAGCAAAACGGTTCGCATATTCTGCATTCAGTCCGACCTTATGAAGAAGATCGTTCACCTTCTCTTCCTTCTCCTTCTCAGACATATGGAAATGCACGTTCATTCCTTCCGTGATGATCTCACCGATGGTCATACGCGGATCCAGAGAAGCATACGGATCCTGGAAGATGATCTGAGCGTCCTTGCGGAATCCCAGCAGTTCCTTTCCACGAAGCTTGGACACATCCTTCCCCTCAAACAATACTGTACCGCTGGTTGCGTCATAGAGCTTCACCAGTGTACGCCCGCAGGTAGTCTTGCCGCAGCCGGACTCCCCTACAAGCCCAAGAGTCTCGCCCTTTTTGAGCCGGATATTAACACCGTCAACAGCCTTCAGCGTCTGGTTTTTCCCTGCTTTAAAATACTTACACAGATTCTGCGCTTCTACAATATATTCGCCCATTACTTATCCCTCCTATCATAAAATGACTCTACCTTCGGAGCTTTTTCGTGCATGAGCCAGCAGGATACCTTATGGGTATCGCTAAGCACCGTCTCCTGCGGCTTACACTCTTTACAGATAGGCATACAGTACTCGCATCTGTCAGCAAATGGACAATGGTTCAGCGGAAGTAAAAGATCCGGAGGAGTTCCGCCAAGAGCATAGAGCTCTTCCTTCGACTCGCTTCCAAGTCTCGGCACAGACCGCAGAAGCGCCCATGTGTAAGGATGCTTGCTCTCGTTAAAGATCTCCTTTGTCGTGCCTCTCTCCACTACCTCGCCTGCATACATAACCTGGATACGGTCTGCGAAGTTCGCAACAACACCCAGGTCGTGAGTAACCAGAATGATAGCCGTATTCATCTTGGTCTTCAGTTCCATCATAAGATCCATGATCTGAGCCTGGATCGTCACATCCAGCGCCGTTGTCGGCTCATCCGCGATCAGGACGTTCGGATTACATGCCAGAGCGATCGCGATCATAACTCTCTGACGCATACCGCCGGACATCTCATGAGGATAGTTGTCGATACGCTTCTCAGGGCTTGGGATATTAACCATCTTAAGCATATTGATGGCTTCCTCCCTCGCCGCCTTCTTGTCAAGCTTCTTGTGGATCATAAGACTCTCCATGATCTGCCTGCCGACTGTCATGGTCGGATTCAGGGATGTCATAGGATCCTGAAAGATCATGCCGACATCATCTCCGCGGAATTCGCAGAGCTCTTTCTTATCCATCTTAAGTACGTCTTTCCCGTTACAGATGATCTTAGATTCCGGCTTGATCACCGCAAACGGAGGCTTCAAAAGACGGAGGATCGACTTGGCTGTCACGGTCTTGCCGCAGCCGGACTCTCCTACGAATGCAAGCGTCTCGCCCCTGCTCAATTCAAAACTCACACCCCGCACGGCCTTTACTTCACCGGCATATGTATTAAAGGAAACATTCAAATTATCAACTTCTAATATTTTTTCCATAACCGTCTCTCCTATTTTCGTAATTTCGGATCCAGCGCATCTCTAAGTCCGTCACCAAGCAGTGTAAATGAAAGCATGGTAAGGGCGATCATGAGCGCCGGGAACATAAGCTGATATGGATAGAACATAAAGTTCTGCTGCGCTGCCGAAGCGAGTGCACCCCAGCTTGTTGACGGCGGCTGTATTCCAAGTCCTACATAACTTAAGAATGCCTCTGAGAAAATATATCCCGGAATATCAAATGTGATAGCAACGATGATCATTCCAAGAGTATTCGGTATCATATGCTTTAAAATAATCTTCATCGGTGCAACACCGAGCGCATTGGCCGCAAGCACATATTCCTGAGACTTTAACTGCAGCATCTGCCCGCGCACCAGACGCGCGATCCCGCACCATCCGGTAAGCGTCAGGGCAACCAGCATCGTCCCCAGGCTCTTACTGTCTGTGATAACAGAAATCAGAATAACGATGATCAGGTAAGGGATACTCAAGAGTACCTCTACAATACGCATCATGATATCATCCACGGTCCCGCCGAAATATGCGGCAATACCGCCGTAGATACTTCCCACGACACTGGCGATCACAGCGCCCAGGATACCGATGATGATAGACACGCGTCCTGCCTGCCATACTCTGGCAAACAGATCTCTTCCAAGATCGTCTGTTCCAAACCAGTGCTCCGCACTTGGTCCTTTGTTAATTGCGTCCGCATCAATCTGCTCGAATTCATAACCGCTGATCGCAGGTCCGAATAAAATGAAGAAGACAAGGATCAGCAGAATGATCAACGCCGCAAAGGCAACCTTATTCTCGCGAAGTCTTCTCCAGGCATCCCGCCAGTAACCAATCCTCGGTCTTGTGGGAGCTTCGGCATCTTTATCGATCCCGATGATCTTAAATTTATCATCAGGTATATTCTCCATCATATCTGTCACATGGTTTTCCTTCATCTGCTCTTCCTCCTACTTCACACGAATTCTCGGATCCATCATGCTATACGCAATATCGACGATCAGCTGGACGAACACGAACAGAGCCGCCGCAAATACTGTCGTACCGATGATCATCGTATAGTCACGGTCATTGATTGAGTTAATATAATAGAATCCAAGTCCCGGAACACCGAAAATCTTCTCAACTACGAAAGAACCTGTGAAGATTCCGGATACCTGTCCTACCAGAAGCGTCATACATGGAAGGAACGCATTCTTAAGGACATGGCTCTTAATTACGTTAAACTTGCTGACGCCCTTCGCCTCAGCAGTCAGGATATAATCCTGTCCCATTACATCCAGCATGTTAGATTTTACATAACGCGCATAAGTTGCAATGGTTCCGAAGCTCAGTACAATTACCGGAAGAACCACATTCTTCCAGCTTCCCCATCCCGTCGTCGGCAGGACCATCAACTTTACACTCAGGAAATACTGGAGTACGGACGCCAGGACGAACACGGGCACCGTAATACCAAGTATCGCAATAAACATTACAATATAATCCGGCCACCGGTTCTTATTCAGAGCAGCCACGATCCCCAGAAGGATACCTATGGTGATACCCACAAGCAGCGCCATGCCTCCCGGCTGTGCAGATACAGAAGCGTTAGTAAGCAGCGTATCTGTAACCTCACGCCCCGGATATCTCAAAGATTCGCCCAGATCGCCTTTTGAAACCAGATTCTTCATAAATATTAAATACTGTTCGCTTGTGGACTTGTCAAGTCCGTACTTCTCGTAATAATTCGCTCTCGTCTGCTCCGGCAGGTTCCTCGCCATATGCGCCAGCGGATCTCCCGGGATACTATGCATCAGAAAGAAGGTTGCAGTAACAACAATAAACAGCGTAACCAACATATATCCAATACGTTTCACGATAAATTTTGCCATATCTCCTCTTCCTTTCTATCCGGAGACAGGGGATTTTCAATCCGGAACAGCGCCGTCAGAAGTCAATCTGTCTGTTCCTGATTGAAAGTGCCCCGTCTCCGGGTGATATGGGGAAAATCTAACAAGCAGCTTCCCCATATGCCGCGGCAGATGAAGCCCCGAAGAGGCTTCTAACCGCCGCAGCATAAAATACCGCCGCCTGGTTTAGACGGCGGTATCTGCTGATTACCTATTTCCCTTCGATATATACATACTTAAATCCTGTCGTCGTTGTCTCACGCTCGTTCAGATTCTTTACATAGTCATAATTGAAGGAAATCTTTCTCTCATTTACAAGCGGACAGATGTTGCATCCTTCCTCAAAAAGAACCTGCTCTGCCTGAGCATAGAGTTCAGTTCTCTTTGTCTCGTCCATCTCACGGCTTGCCTGTGCGATAAAGTCATCAAACTTCTCGTTAGACCAGCCTGTCGGGATATTGCCGGAGTTCTCTGTCGTAAATAATGAGATCATGGACATCGGATCGTCATAATCTGTCGTCCATACCATGTTAGCCATCTGGAATTCGCCGTTGTTCGTCTTCTGCTGGAATGTAGACCACTCATTGAAATCCAGTTCGATGTTCACGCCAAGGATATCTTTGTACTTCTGCTGTACATATTCACCGTAGTTACGTGCCCACTGTGTTGTCGCACTCAGAGAATACTTCACAGTGATCTTGGACGGATCGCTTCCCAGATTCAGCTCTTCCATACCCTTAAGAAGAAGATCTTTAGCTTTCTCTTCCTTTGCCATCTTCTCAAGAGGTCCTTCTACCTGCTCACGGTACTCGCCGTTCTCTCCTGTGGAGATACCTTCCGGTACCCACCAGTATGCCGGAACATGCAGATCCTGGTAAATGGTCTTTGCCATATCTTCTCTGTCAACTGCAAGTGTAAATGCCTTGCGGATGTTCAGGTTGGCAAACAGCTTGTCATTCACATTAAAGAAATCAAAACGCATTGCCGGCTGCTTTGTATCTACGCGCACAGCATTCTCTTTCTTGTCGAAACGGTCAACCCACTCCTGCTCGCCTACAGATGAGATATCAATAGCTCCGCTCTCGAAGGAATTGTATTTTGCGTTAGAATCTGTCACGATCGCGAAGTTGATCTTGTCAAGCTTTACATTATCCTTGTCCCAATAGTCCTCATTCTTAACAAGTACGATCTCTGAATTGTGTGTCCAGCTCTCTACCTTGAACGGTCCGTTAAATACGAGTGTATCAAGCTCGGAACCATATGTCTCGCCGTACTTCTCAGCGATATCCTGACGAACCGGATAACAAGCTCTTGTGTCAGTGATGGACATAAAGTATGGCGTAGGAGACTCCAGTGTGATCTCCAGCGTCTTGTCGTCAACAACCTTTACTCCAAGCTCCTCTACTCCGACTTCTCCGTTCACTACCTTCTGGCCGTTCTTAATGTAAGGCGCAGTAAAGAATGAGTTCGGTGAACCAGCGTCCGGATCCAGTGTACGTGTGATACCGTAAGCATAATCTGCCGCTGTTACATCCTTGCCGTCAGACCACTTGTTATCACGGATCTTGAAAGTCCATACTGTACCGTCTTCGTTCGGCTCCCAGCTCTCTGCGCCGGCGCCTTCACGCTCCTGCTCTCCGTCCTTCTCTACCAGACGTGTCAACGGCTCAAGCGTGTTCTTGTTAATATCCCATCCATACATATCATTGCCCTTGATCGTATCAAGAGTGGACGGCTCTGTGTTCAGAGATGTGTGCAATTCCTGTGGTGCACCGCCATCGGATCCCCCTGATCCTCCTGATGATCCTCCGTCACCTTTTCCGCCGCATGCCGCAAGCGATAATACCATCGCCGCCGCCAGCAGTGCTGCAACTAATTTCTTTTTCATAAATCAGCCTCCTTATTATGTTATGTATTTTGCTTCTAATATATATATTCTCTATATATATCATTGCCTTTGTCTATTATAGCAAATACTACATTTTTTTGATAGAGCATTATAGAAAAATATGCAATTTTGGTAAAATTGCATATTTTTCATCGGCATATTTACTACACAATTACCAAAATCCAATTGATAACTGCTTTAAACTATTATTTTCTTAAATGTCTTCTGCGTTTGTATGCAACACACACTTCCATTGCGATCAGAGACATCAGGATCATTACCAGGCAGAGCACGATCGGATTATGATCGCCAGTGTTGACACTGCTGCTGGTGTTCTTATTCGTGGTCCCGGAAGTCGTCTGGTTCGTACCTGGTTTCACCGGTTTTACCGGCTCTTCCGGATTTGTCGGATTCGTCGGCTTTGACGGATCTGTCGGTTTTGTCGGATCTTCCGGATCTACCGGTACGTCCGGTTTTACTTCCATTTCTGAATCCACATTCTTAAGAGCTTCAATCTGTGCATACAGTTCTTCCAAAGAAGCGTTTCCATTCGCCATCAACGCCTCCGCTGCTGTAAGCGCTTCCGTCAATTTTGCAAGACTTTCAGCTGTATAGACGTCTGTCATCTCAAGCTTCTGCTTCAGATCATCGATCAGCTCTTGTAAATCTGATTTTGCGGCGGCTTCCGGCGTTACCTTCGCCAGCTTCACATCGAAGCTTCCCATGTTGGCGGCTCTGAAACCGTATAAATTCATGGACGGCACGTTATCTGCCTGTTTCCACTGCGCATAAGACATGTCGTATGGGGTGAAGCCTTCCGAGAACCAGTCCGGTATTTTTTCCTGGCTGATACCCAGTGCGTCAAAATGATCTCCATAATAGATCTTTGCGGCGCCGTCTGCCTTTGCGGTCGGCACGCTGAGCCTGAAATCACCATTCTCATCGATCTCTGCACGATAGAACTCATTGCCGATCTCAGCCACAATTACATTATCGCTCTGGCTGGTCGTCTTTCCAAATATTCGTTCATTGACCGCAGAATTGATGCCTCTGTCCTGCATATCCTTTGTTCCGGCGTCAAAAACATTTCCTGAGTAGATAACGTTTTCGCCTTCGATCACGCCTTTCCAGTTGTTCTGGTCGTCTCCGCGGGCCAGCTTGATCTCCGGAAGCGTATTGTCAATATAAATGTCTGCTATCTCTACTACTCTGTGACTTGTCCCTTTTTTCTTAAACAGGAGCGCAAGCTTATAAGCGCCCTCTTCCGTTATCGGAGCCGTATCACCCGTAGTTACGATGGTTCCGTCCTCTTCGAGCCTGCATGGTGTAAAGTTCGTAAGAACAATCGTATCATACCACCAATCCTGAAGCCACTTTCTGTCCACTTCATTGGCACCGCCAAGGGAACCAACCAGCTGGCCGTCCTTATACAGCAATGGCTGCCAGGTATCCATCGTCGGATCCAGGAACTTGAACTGCAACATCGTTCTGTCACTTCCAAGCCATCCATAATCTCTAAGCTGCATGTATTCGCCCGTAGACATCGCCGCCGTGTGGATGAATGTCAGGTCATGGTCCACTGGGTTCTCGATGATCGGATCTGACGGCTTCTCTTCATATACATATGCCGCCGCCGGAGAGATCACTCTCTGGCTTCCGTCGGTTAAGACAACCGTCGTCTCATAAGCTCCTGTGGCAGTATCTGCTTTCAAATTCGTCTTTACCGTGAACTTCGCCGAACTTCCTGCCGCAACAGTGATCGTCTTCTCGGAAGCAGTAAATATATTTCCTGCCGCAGATGCTGCGGTACTGCTGTTATCCGGCGTATAGGACATATTCTCGAAACCGACATTATATGTATGGCTCTTCTTGCCTTTGTTCTCCACGGTGACTTCGATCTCTCTTTCTGTCTCGCCCCTTGGGATCATTCCAAAGCTGATGGTCGGTGTCTGTATTGTGTTCGACACGAACTCATTATTCTTAGAGGTAAATGCCTGCTTATTCTGTGCTGTCATGACTACCAGATCGTCAATTGCCTGAACCGCCTTCACCGGATCCACCATACCTGCGCCGACAGCCAGACGGCTGATCTTATCAGAGAACAGTGTACGGTCTGACGTACTTACAAGTGCAGACTTGATATCGATCGCGGTAAGCTTCGGATTCTTCTGGCGGAGCAATGCCGCGATACCTGACACATGCGGAGTTGCCATGGAGGTTCCGTTCATTGCAACGTATGAATATTCATAATCCTGAACACCGATATAATTTCTCCAGCTTGTAGAGATGATCGCTGTTCCGGGAGCCGCCAGGTCCGGCTTGGCATCGTAAGTATCCTTTACAGGTCCTATGGACGTATCTGCCGCCGGATAGCATCCGATATCCTCTGCGGCCGAGCTGTGGAGCGGCTCTGCCTTGCTGAAATCAAAGCTGTAAGCCTGTCCTACTGTAAGCCCCTTGACCAAAGCCTGCCCTACGTCATACTGAGCGGTAAATACCGGGAGATAATTATTGTAACATGCCTGCCACCAGGAGATTCCTTCAAAATCATCCTCCCGCTCCTTTGTGTTAAGTACAGCAACTGCGCCTGTGCCAAAGGCTTTGCGGATACGCGGAACCAGACTGTCAAAGCTCTGTCCTCTGCTCACTACGAAAAGCGCTCCTGCGTAATCCTCAGCCTTAACCTTGCCGGCAAACGCATCAAACTCTTCCTGTGTTCCGGTTCCAAGATTTTTTCCGTCAACTGTTGGCAGCAGGACCATCTTGTATTTTCCGTCAGCATCGGCACGAAGTGATCCGACCGTATACTTTCCGTTATTTTCAACAACCTTGTCGCCCCATCCGGAACGGATCAGACGTAATGGTGTCTCATTGCCGTCACGGTTCACTGTCAGGAGACGGTTCTCAGATTCTATTCTGGCATTTGCAACGGTCAACGCCAGCGGTGAAGTTCCCGGAGACCAGATCGTATAAGATTTGCTTCCCGAATTTCCTGCACACACAACAAAGAGCGCATCCTTATCTACAAGAGCCAGACTGTTCAGCATCAGAGTTGTCGTATGTGTGGCGTTGTTCGCACCGCTCCATCCAAGAGACATGCTGATAATATCACAGCCGTCCTTCACCGCATCTTCCATCGCCATGTTAACATCCGTGTCTGTACAGCTGTCCTTGGCGTTGATAACCTTATATGAAACAAGCGTAGCCCTCGGAGCAACACCGACTGTCTTCACATTACTCGTGTTCTCTCCTCTTGCCGCAACTGTTCCGGACACGTGGGTTCCATGTCCCTGGTCGTCCATAGGATCATTGGCCTTTCTGCCGTTATCCTTGATATAGTTTCTTCCGATAAATTTACCATTCAAAAGCTCTTCGCTCTTTGGCGCGTTCCCGTTTGGAAGCTTGGCTGAGAATGTATTTGCCAGGTCCGGATGCTCGTAATCAATACCGGTGTCAATTACACCGACCGTTACGCCCTCTCCGGTAAGCCCCTGCTTATTAAGCTCGTCAACCTTAAGGAACTTGACACTCTCTTCCATACCCTGGACATAAGCGTTTGGATCTGTCACATCCGCAATGGCCTGGATCTGCTCCTGTGTTGCGGCCATGTTCGTGTCTTCGCCCTCTGCCGCAGGATCCTGATTCTGGTCAGCAGGTCCTGTCACATCTTCCGGATCTTCCTTAGCCGGCTCGTCGCCTGCCGGTTCGTCAGAATCTGCATCCTCGTTCTCATCTGTTTCCTCGTTGGAATCTTCACTTGCATCTGCATTGATATCCTCGTCCTTCGGTTCATCCTCAGATGTCTCTTCGCCGGACACTGTATCGTCCTGAGCGTTCTGGTCCTCTTCGGTACTATCGGCCGCCTGGTCCGCTGACTGATCTTTTGGCTCTACGACCGCATCGGATGATTCCCTGGACGTATCCGAAAAAACCTGAAACTGGTCCGCTGACTGTGGAGCAATCTCTTCCTCCTCGTAGTCTCCTTCCGGCTCGATCACATTCACATGTGTCTCGTCCGGATATACGGCAAATACACATTCCATCTGGGCAATATCATCCACCATGGACTGCGGAACGGTGACCGCCACTCCGTTCATACCCAGTGAATATTCATACTTCACCGTATAGTTTACGCCTTCAAGCGCCTTGTAGAAATCCTCCTTATCTTTCTTTGCCAAGGCATTCAGTTCTTTGGTGCTTTCATCCACCTCCTCTTCGTTGGCCTCTGCGATCGCCTCAACCAGTTCTGCAGGCTGATGTACAAACTCCACGATGACCGATACAGGCGTGTCGACTTCTGAGACTGCGTACTCTCCCTGAAATCCTACAAGCCCGCTTTCACGATTCTCCTGAGATGCAACCGCAGCGCTTTCTGCCATCTGGCGGTTACCGCTCCCCCCTTGAGGATCGGGATCAGGCTTCG
>CAJTRO010000025.1 GCA_910579015.1 uncultured Dorea sp.
AGAGCTTAAAAATCGGTATTAACCGACAGCCCCGTTTTTATCCTGTTCTAAAAAATAAAGTCTCCGCTCTTCCCGCCCTGCTTCTCACACAGATGGATATCTTCTATCACCATCCTCTTATCTATCGCCTTACACATATCGTAAACCGTCAGAAGCGCAGCCGACACTCCGGTGAGGGCCTCCATCTCGACGCCTGTCTTCCCCTCTGTCCTGACCTGGCAGTATGCCAGGATCTCAGACCGCCCGGGATCCAGTTCAAAGGTAACCTTCGAATTCGTAAGATTAAGAAGATGGCACATGGGAATCAGCTCGGATGTCTTCTTCGTCCCCATGATCCCCGCAATCTGCGCAACTGTCAGCACGTCGCCCTTCTTCACTTTCTTCCCGGCAATGGCCTCAAACACCTCACTGCTTACCCTTATCTTTCCGCTGGCAAGCGCAGTCCTGCAAGTAATCTCCTTTTCTGAGACATCTACCATGACCGCATTGCCTTCCTGGTCAAAATGACTAAATTCCATTTTCTCCATCCCTTCTCCGGCCTGTGTTCCTTCTTCATCCCGCAATCCTTCCGCCCCTGCGGGTATCCCTGATCACTGGATCTCTCTGATCTTCTTGCGGAGCGCAAGCACCTGGTTCGGCGCAACAGACAGCTCGTCAATACCAATCTGGATCAGGTACTCCGTCAGATCCAGATCCGCCGCCATATCTCCGCATACACTGATATGCTTCTCCTCCAGGTGGACATTGTTCGTAATGATCCGGATCATCTTAAGAAGCGCCGGATGATGGGTATCATAATACCGGTCAAGCTTCTCATTCTGCCGGTCCATTCCCAGCGTAAGCTGTAGAAGATCGTTCGTTCCGATACTACAGAAATCAACCTCTCTTGCCAGTTCTCCGCTGATCATCACCGACGCGGGAGTCTCAATCATAACTCCCACCGGAATATCCTCGTCAAAGGCCGTCTTCTCATTCTTCAGTTCCTTCTTCGCCTTCTCAAGGATCAGCTTCGCCGTAGTTACTTCCTTTATAGATGTGATCATAGGAAACATAATGGAAAGATTCCCGAATGCGGAAGCCCGCAGTATCGCCCGAAGCTGTGTCTTAAACACTTCCTCTTTGTCAAGAGATACCCGGATCCCCCTGTATCCGATCGCCGGATTGGGGTCTTCACCCAGATCCAGACACTCGGCGATCTTCTCGCCGCCAAGATCCGCTGTACGTATCACAACCTTCTTGATCCCCATCGACTCGGCAGCCAGCTTATATACCTGGAACTGATACTCCTCCGTAGGCGGCTTCGATCCGCTCTCCATATATAAAAATTCACTTCTGAACAGCCCAATCCCTCCGGCATCGCACCGCAGTACATTCTCTATGTCTTCCCTGGTGCCGATGTTCGCGCAGACATCAATCTTCTGACCGCTCTGCGTCACATTCTCCTTACCCTTCAGACGCTCAAGATTCTGCGCCTGGGTATGATTGGTATCCTGCTTCTGCTTCATCTTGGTGATCGTCGTATAATCCGGTTCGATATAAATCTTCCCTTCAAAACCGTCGACGATGATCGTCTTCCCCTCGTAATCCTTCTTCAAAGCCTCGCCAAGGCCTATCACCGACGGGATCCCCTTCGTCCGGGCGAGAACCGCCGTGTGGGAATTGATCGTCCCGTATCTGGTAACAAATCCAAGGACCTTCGTCTTATCAAGCTGGACCGCCTCACTGGGATACAGTTCTCCTGTCGCCAGCACAAACGGCTCGTCCGTCAGCATCTTCTCCTTATTAAATCCTCTAGAAAGAATGCGAAGCACACGGTTCGACGCGTCCTTCACATCCGCATCGTGTCCCTGCACATATTCCTTGTCACTGGACACAGCCGTTGCGATGAAATTCTCCACGGCGTTCTGCATCGCATATTCTGCGTTCAGCTTCTGATCTACGATGATATTCGTAATCCTGTCGACCAGATCGTGATCCTCTAACACCATCTGCTGCATCTCGAAGATCGCGGCGTTCGCCTCTCCTACTTCCTTCGCCGCAGTCTCGCAGAGCTCCCGCAATTCCTGCATCGCCTTCTGTCTCGCCTTCTGGAATCTCTGGACCTCCTTCTCGACATCCTTCACATAGATGCGCCGGATCTCCTTCGTATCTCTCTTAAAAAAAGATAATTTGCCGATTGCAATGCCTTCCGACACCTTTTTCCCCGTTAATGTAATCATTCTCTCGTTCCTCTGTTATCTCTTTCTATCTCCGCACTAAACTAAACTCTACTCAGATATGTTATACTTTACACTCTTACACCTGTTTCGTCAAGTAAAAAGACGCTTGAAACAATCCCGTTTTCTGCGAAAAATATGAAAAAGATCGTCAAATCTCTTGACGCGTTTATAAATATATGCTAGGCTATTAAACAGTTATCTATTTGCTATTTTTATAGATGATGTGTTTCTAATAAATTACTATGGAGGGTATTGTCATGAAAGGTACAGTGAAATGGTTTAACAACCAAAAGGGTTATGGTTTCATCTCCGATGAGACTGGTAACGACGTATTCGTACATTACTCCGGACTGAACATGGAAGGTTTCAAGTCCCTGGATGAAGGTCAAGATGTTGAATACGATGTAACTGAAGGTGCTAAGGGACCTCAGGCAGTAAACGTAACAAAGATCTAACTTAAGCAACACTCTAATCGTAATTTATATGTACCCTTTTATATATTTATTATAATAGTAATACGGTTTAGATATTTAAAAGTCATACATGAAATTGAGATTATGGGAAAGACCAGATAAGCAAGTTATCTGGTCTTTTTCATTTCCTTATTCTCTTCTTGCCAGCTTAAACTGAACATTCACTCCCAGCGGGTTGACCACAACTCCCGAACTCTCCTTTGGTATAAGCTTCGGGATCTTATCAGCCTCCACCACCATTGCCCGGAACAGATTCTCTCTGTTAAACTTCTGGAACTCCAGAAAATCCGTGAACAACGGCTGATAGATCTGTCCGTCATTCCCCTTAAGCGCCGGGATCCCCTGATCCTGCCCTGTGGCGACGATATATCTGCCCCTTCCAAAATGTGCCAGCATCTCTTCATACAGTTCCTTTAATTCCTCTGTCATCGCCTGCCCCGGATTCTTACGGAGCTCCTGTACAAAATAGATCGCGGTCAGATGCAGCTCCGGGTTCTCCACCCTTACCTGTCCCTTGGGAAGCTTGTCGGCTCCCTCTCTTCGGATCAGCTCGTTAAGCTGTACCGCCGCTTTGCGGGAGGTCCCGTCATTGACTATGATACAATTTACCCCCAATGTAAACAAACTGGTATAAAACGCCAGAAGGTTCTTATTCTCAACCCTGGCAATCCGCACCGCCGTCTTGTTACTGATAAGTCCGGCCGCCGTCTTCTTGGCATCCTCTTCTGCAAAAAACAACAGGATCTGATCGTCAAATGTCTCGGCGTCACATTCTACATAGGGAAGCCTCGTACTCTCTGACATCAGCACATAGACCGCTTCAGAAGTCCTCAGCCGCTCCAGGATGGCTGTCTTCATATCCACACTCATTCTACTCTTTCCTTCAATAGTTTCTTCGTCAGCTTCTTAGCCTTCTTCTTACATTTGCCACAGCCCTTGCCGGCCTTCGTAAGCTTCTTTACCTCTTTAAACGAACCGGCTCCGCTCTTTACTGCATCCGCAATATCCCCCTTCGTCACGTGACGGCAGGAGCAGATGACTTTCTTGCGGTTCATGATTAAAGTACCAGGGACGGCGCAGAATATGTGCGTGCCCCAAGTTCACTGTCCAGCATATACAGGCTCTTCGGATCGTCCCCGAACAATTCGAACTTCTTCACGAGATTGTCCGCGTTCGTCTCCTCCTCGCCCTGTTCCTTCACAAACCAGTCCAAAAACTGCATTGTGCGGAAATCCTTCACGGAATATGCGGCGTCATAGATCGCATGGATCAGACTGGTCACATACTGCTCATGCTTCAGTCCCTCCGCAAGCACAGCCTTGGCGCTCTTTAACTCAACCGCCGGCTTATCAACCGCCTCTAATGTAACTTTCTCCCCGTTGTTCTGGAGATACTGGATAAAGAGCATCGCGTGGTCTCTCTCCTCCTGCGCCTGGATCTTGTACCAGTTGCCGAATCCGTCAAGTCCCTGGTCAAAATAATAATTGGAAAAATCCAGGTACAGGTATGCTGAATAGAACTCCTTGTTCACCTGCTGGTTCAATAATTCTACTACTTTTTTATCTAACATATGTATATCCTCCTTTGTTATGTGAAATGTAATTCTTCCTTATTATACACTTCGTTCTTTCTATTTTCAAGTGGATTCCCATGCCATCCGTCTGCTGTCATAACAGTTATTGCGTGTGTACAGTAACTAACAGTTCAGCCTTCTTCCGCCTGCAATAGAAAGAGGCGGCTGTTACGCCGCCTCTAATATCGTCTCCTGAGGATTTATTGATTGGCACGGTATGCTTCATCGGCGCTGTAGACGTCGAAACCGCTGTCCTTAAGGATCTCGGTCACACGGTCGGGATCGTCGCTTTTAAGGACCGCCGCCGCGTCGCTTCCGTTGGCAAACGCGTACATATATTCCACATTGACCTTGCCCTCTACAATCTGGTGCATGGCTCTGCCAAGGGAACCTGCGGCGTGAGGGACGCGTAATGCAACTACGTCTGTGAGCATGGCCGTAATTCCTGCCTCCTTAAGCGCCAGACGCCCCTTATGCGGGTTCGAAACGATCATACGCAGCATTCCATAGTCTGACGTGTCCGCAAGGCTTAAAGCCACGATATTTACGTCGTTTGACGCCAGGACCTTCAGCACGTCGTCCAGACGTCCTTCTCTGTTCTCCAAAAATACTGATAACTGCTGAATTGTATTGCTTTCACCCATGGTATTTCCCTCCTCTTACAGCTCTCTGTTGTCAATGACACGTTTTGCCTTGCCTTCGCTTCTCTGGATCGTCTTAGGCTCGACAAGCTTCACTCTTACAGATACGCCAAGCGCCTGCTTTAATACGGCTCCTACTTTATTCTTCAATGCATCCAGCTTCCGGATCTCGTCAGAGAAATACTTCTCATCAACTTCTACCATGACGGTCAGGACATCCAGATTATTCTCACGGTCAACAATAAGCATATAGTGAGGCGCAACTCCGCCGCCTATGGAGAGAAGCGCAGTCTCAACCTGGGTTGGGAATACGTTGACGCCGCGGATCACCTTCATATCGTCTGTACGTCCGGTAAATTTCTGTATCCTCGGCAGAGATCTTCCACATTCGCATATGCTGTGCTCGATACTGGTAAGGTCCTTTGTCCTGTAACGGATCAGAGGCATTCCTTCTTTGGCAAGGGTTGTGAATACAAGCTCTCCCGTCTCGCCGTCAGCGCACACAGACTGGTCTGCCGGATTCAGCACCTCCGGATAGAAATAATCCTCATACACATGAAGCCCCTTGTGATGGATACAGTCCATGGCGACGCCCGGTCCCGTAATCTCACACAATCCATAGATGTCGAAACTGTTGACCTTAAGGATACTCTCGATCTTCTTGCGCATCTCATCCGTCCACGGCTCCGCTCCGTTGATGCCTGCCTTGAGCTGAAGACGGTCTACCACTCCCGCTTCCTGGGCCGCCTCTGCAAGATACAGCGCGTAAGACGGAGTACATGCGAACGCAGTCGCTCCGAAATCCTCCATACACATCAGCTGGCGCTTCGTATTGCCGGAAGACATAGGGATCGCCATCGCTCCAAGCGCCTGCGCCCCAAGGTCAAGTCCCATTCCGCCGGTGAAAAGTCCGTATCCATAGCATACATGGATGCGGTCCGAAGAGTTAAGACCTGCCATCGTAAGCCCTCTTGCCACACATTCGCCCCATACATCCACATCCTTCTGCGTATAAGAAGCGAGCGTCAGCTTACCGGTTGTTCCGGATGTCCCCTGTACACGGGCAATCTTCTCCGTTGGAACTGCCAGCAATCCAAACGGATAGTTATCTCTTAAATCCTCCTTCGTCGTGAACGGAAGCTTATGTATATCCTCGATCCCCTTGATATCTCCGGGCTCTACCCCCATATCATCCATCTTCTTACGGTAGAATTCTACATTCTCATAGACATTCTTTACCTGCTTCACCAGGCGCTCACTCTGAAGGGCACTCATCTCATCTCTGCCCATACACTCAATCTTCGGATCCCTGATCTTTTCTTTCCAGTCCTCTATCGCTGTTCTTGCCATTTTCTCATACTCCTATTCTGATCTTACTTTTACTATGGTCTAAACAAGATGATATCCCACGTCAAATGCCTTCTTGTTGATCTCAATCGTCTTCGGCGGTACGGTACGCTCAATCACGTCATACCACTCCTCTTTCGTAAAATCCATATGCTGTGCGGCAATCCCGAGCACTATCAGATTAAATACTCTCGGATTGCCCAGCTTCTTTGATTCCTCCGTCGCATCCACAGTATAGACCTTATGGTCCTTCTTCAAAGTCTCTATGATCCCTTCCGGATACTCTGCCGCACCAATCACCACCGGAATCGGATCTATCCTCCAGTCATTCACGATCATCGCGCCGTCCTTCTTAAGGAAATGCGCGTACCGCAGGGCTTCAAGCCTCTCAAACGCAATAAGCACGTCTGCCTGTCCCTCTTCAACGATGGGCTCCGCCACCTTCTCGCCATAGCGGACAAATGTGACCACACTCCCGCCTCTCTGTGCCATTCCGTGCACCTCAGAGAGCTTCACATCATAGCCGCCTGCGGTGGCAAGACCGCCAAGTATCCTGCTGGTCAGAAGCGTTCCCTGCCCTCCGACGCCTACGATCATAATATTTTTCACTGCCATTATCTGTCACCTGCCTTTACCAACTCGATCGCGCCAAACTTGCACAGATCTTTACAAAGTCCACAACCCGTACACATGGTATCGTCGATACGGATCGTCCCGTTCTCCCGCTTCGTCATAGCCGGACAGCCTGGCTTCATGCACATCCCGCACTTCTTACACTTATCCTCACAGGCAGTATATAACGGCTTCTTCCCCTTGCTTAACAGAACGCACGGAGTCTTCGTGATGATCACAGATACCTCGTCTTTTGCCGTTTCCTCCCTGATCACCCGCTCTAACGCCTCAAGGTCGAAGGCATTTACCTCTGTCACATTCTTCACGCCAATTGACCGGCACAGCGCCGGGATATCAATGGCATATGTCGGATCGCCCTGAAGCGTCCTGCCTGTTGCGGCATGGTCCTGATGACCGGTCATGCCCGTGGTGGAATTATCCAGGATCAGCACCGTCCCGGTTCCATTGTTATATACCATATTCATCAGAGAATTCACTCCCGTATGGAGGAACGTGGAATCTCCGATCGCCGCCACCCAGTTCTTTATGTAGTCCTTTCCCTTTGCCTTCTCCATTCCATGAAGGCTTGATATGCTTGCCCCCATACAAATCGTCGTGTCCACCACGCAAAGAGGTGCAACCGCACCCAACGTATAGCATCCGATATCCCCTGCAACATGGAGGTTCAGCTTCTTTACCACATAGTAAACGCTCCTGTGAGGACATCCCGGACAGAGAATCGGCGGTCTTACCGGAACCTTGGCCGGCACCGCAATATCCGGCTCCTCCCTGAGGATCGCCCTGCGGATCATGTTCGCACTATACTCTCCCTGCACGGTAAACAGCTCTTTCCCTGCCGCTTCCACTCCCCATGACTTCACCTGCTCCTCGATCACCGGATCCAGTTCTTCCACTATATACAGCTTCTCCACCTTCGAAGCAAACTCTTTGATCAGATTCTTCGGAAGCGGATTCACCATTCCAAGCTTCAGCACAGATGCCTCAGGCAGCGCTTCTTTCACGTATTGGTAAGGGATACCACTTGTGATCACACCAATCTTCGTATCCTTCATCTCCACCCTGTTCACGGCAAGCGTATTGGCGGCCATTGCAAGCTCAAGGTTTTTCTTTTCAATCTCGACATGACGCAGCTTCGCATTAGCCGGCATCATAACCGTTCTTCTGATATTCTTCTCATAAGGCTTGTCAACTATCTTCCTCCGCTCACCAAGCTCAACAACTCCCTGGGAATGTGCAAGCCTCGTCGTCGTGCGGAACACGAAGGGACGATCGAACTGCTCGCTCAGCTCAAATGCCAGCTTCATGAACTCCTTCGCTTCAGAGCTGTCCGACGGCTCCAGGACCGGCAGCTGCGCCGCCCGGGCAGCCATCCTGGTGTCCTGCTCATTCTGTGAACTATACAGCCCCGGATCATCCGCGACAACAATCACCAGACCGCCGTTGACTCCCATATAGGAAACGGTGTACGCCGGATCCGCCGCCACGTTAAACCCCACATGCTTCATGCAGGACATGGCGCGCACTCCGGAGACAGACGCTCCGATGGCAACCTCTGTTGCAACCTTCTCGTTGGGTGACCATTCACAATACAGGTCATCCTTGTACTGTACCAGATACTCACTGATCTCGGTGCTTGGAGTACCCGGATATGCGGCGGACACCTTCACTCCCGCCTCATAAGCGCCCCGGGCAATCGCTTCATTGCCGAGCATTATGACTCTCTTCTTATCTGACATTCTATATTCCATCCTTCCGTTTTTGTATCTCTCAATAGCATATACTTGTAATAGTATATCACAATACTTTCATGGTTTAAAGCATTAGTTTACAAAATTTTAACAATTCAAAAACCGCAGACTGTAAAGCGCCCTGCCGCCAGGCCTGACAAAAGTCAGCTTTCATCCCTGCTGTGACATTTGCAGGAAAATTCCTCTGCCACCACCCGGATGATCTCCACTGCCTGTTCAAGCTTCGGATTCGTGTCAAATTCTGTAAATTCCCTTCCGGTCTGATGCCTCATGATCACGGCCAGCGCTCTCCTCTTCTCGTCTGGTTCCGTGACAATCTCTGCCCTTCCATTCCCTATCAGGCTCGCATAATAATAACTGTACTGACAGGCTGTATTCCCCGCCGCAAGTTCATGCCGGCAGTCCATCTCAATCCCTACCACCGGGGTTTCCCTTAACAGTAAAAGCTTCTTTCCCTCCTTCGCTCCATGAAAATATAAGACAAGCCTTCCTTCTTCAAAGACGGCTCCAAAATTCATCGGCACGATATAGATACTGCCCTGATCTGAAAATCCAAGCCTGCACACCTTACAGGTCTCAAGGATCCCCCGGATCTCATCTGCTGATTTCACTTCACGGTCCTTTCTTCGCATTGTCTCCCTCCTCGCCACGAGTTCTCCTCCTGTACAGCCTGCGCCTCTCCTGCCGGCATTCCAAACGTCATCTCCAATATGACAGGTACGCCAAGACCTGATCTTGGCCGCACAGAGGGATTTGTCTCATTATACCATCCTTATCGGCGGCGGACAATTGAAAAAGATGCCAGAACAGCATACGGTCAATCAAGACCCCCAGAATCAAGACACATAATCCTCTGCCCTGAATATATTATACCATTAGGATTTTAAAGGAGGATTATTATGAAAAAGCGTCTGCTTGCAGCAGTTCTGGTCATCGCCCTGGCTGTGACCACCCTGCTCGCCTGTTCTTCCAAAGATGAGAAGACAGAAACTACTGCGTCATCCGATGAGACGAAGGAGATCACGGATACAAAGGATAAGGAGGTTCTTAAAGAATCTACAAAGGTCATTCTCAATGAAGTTGCGCACTCTATCTTCTATGCCCCGATGTATGTTGCGATCGAGGAAGGGTATTTTGAGGAAGAAGGGATTGAACTGGAGCTTGTGACTGGTTTTGGAGCCGACAAGACAATGACCGCAGTAATATCCGGAAGTGCAGATATCGGCTTCATGGGCTCAGAAGCTTCAATCTATACTTATAACGAGGGCGCCAATGATTACGTCGTGAACTTCGCCCAGCTGACACAGCGCGCCGGGAACTTCCTGGTGGCGCGGGAAGAGATGCCGGATTTCACCTGGGAAGATATCAAGGGCAAGAATGTTCTTGGCGGACGAAAAGGCGGTATGCCGGAGATGGTATTTGAATATATCCTGAGACAAAACGGCATCGATCCGGCAGGCGATGTAAATATCGATCAGAGCATTGATTTTGGTTCTACCGCGGCTGCTTTTGCTGAAAATCAGGGTGACTTTACAGTTGAGTTCGAACCAGGAGCGACAAATCTTGAAAAAGAAGGCAAAGGCTATGTTGTTGCCTCTCTTGGAACTGACAGCGGTTACGTTCCATATACCGCTTTCTCCGCGAAACAGAGTTATATCAACGACCATCCGGAAGTTATCCAGGGATTCACCAATGCGCTTCAAAAAGGCATGGATTATGTGCAGGAACATACCCCGGAGGAGATTTCCGCCATAATCGCACCGCAGTTTAAGGAAACTGACCAGGACACGATCACAACAATCGTAACTCGTTACTATGATCAGGACACCTGGAAGGAAAACCTTATATTCGAAGAAGAAAGCTTTGAACTTCTGCAAGATATCCTGGAAGATGCCAAAGAACTGACCAAGAGGGCTCCGTATCAGGATCTTGTGACAACGGAATTTGCCGAAAAGGCGGCAAAATAATAACACAGACAAAAAAGGGGCTGGCGGTCAATACCGTTTCCAGCCCCTGAATGATATTCAAGGATTCCCCAAGGATTCTTTTTTTATCAAATGCAGAAAATATTACTGTTTTACTATTGCATTAATCCTCAATCTATATTACACTACATAAAAATCTGTCTTTTCGTACATTACTTTATACTATATTATGCCAAAAGCGGTCAGATTGCACAAAGCATAGTACCCGAAGAGACAAATATTACAATGTACCTTAATATCATCCCCGTCTAGAGAGGAGAACAAATGGAACAGAGAGAATTAATGGAACAGATAAACCGATTAACCACCGACAATCCGGCCAAATTTATCAGGATCAGAGACGCCTTCGATGAGATGTTTGAAGGCCGTAATATCAACAGCGCCAATGCAATCAGCGACCGTGAGTACGAGAGGCTCCGCTCCAGATTCAGGGACGACGACATCCCGCTTAGTCTGTGTACCAGCAGAGAGACAGTCTATCAATTATACAAGGCTGTCAACCAGCGCCGTACCAGAGATCGCGGCAGCGCCTACAGTCCGAAGAAATCTTCAAAATCTAAGAAAAAAGGGTTGTTCGGCGGATTATTCAGTTAATGGGAATCTCTCCAATCCCCGCGGCAGGCTGACAAGACAGCCAGGCCGCGGGACATATCTTCACCAGCTGCCCTGATGCTTTCGTTTATAATCCCTGATCAATTCCTCAATCTGCGTATAATCCCGCTCAAATAATTCCTGGCTTATCTGTTCTCTCAAAATATCCTGCGGAACACTGAGAAGAATCTTCTCAATCACAAACTGCTTGCTTTTCTGCCGGTATTTGGGCATATGATTCAATTCCTGGATATGCGCCAGCTCCGGCCTCCACAGAAGGCTCAGCTTTTTCTTCGCATCGACCTTCGGATTCTCCCTTGGTTTTCGAAGAACATAAAAGTCCGCCGCCCCGTCCGCCTGTTCTACCGTAATAATCCCCCACCAGTCCGGCACATGCTCTTCGATATGCATGGCATGACTCGAACCGGCCGCCACATAATTATAGTCAAAATACTGGTTATAATCCTTTACCTGACGCTTAAGTCTTGCATAGGTATCCGCGTCGCTTTTTATCTCGATCCCCACAACGGACGATGGAGTAACCATGACGACATCTGCACGGGATCTTCCCATCTGCTTTTCCTCTATAATCCTGATCTTACCGTAATACGCTTCCAGAAAATCAAAAAGCGGTTCACGGATGTCCTTATCGTATAACATGTCCACTCATTTACACCACCGCTTCTATCAAAACCTTATTTCCTACCACAATCTCATGAACACCAATCTTCTTTTTTTTATTAAAATTAAAACTGATCATATAACCTTTATCGGTATGATAATCATCCAGATATCGAACCAGCTGACGCTCACCCCGCATATTGTACTCATTGCCATGCCAGATCTTCGCTTCAATAATATACTGCTCTCCACAATAATCCACAATCACATCAGTACAGCCAAGGCTTCTTGTACGAGATTCTATATAATAATTCCCTGTTCCATTTATGATCGGTCTCAGATAGAGCAAAAAGAACTTTCTTCCGGCCTCTTCTACAAAAGCTTCTTCACTGTCATGGTATAGATCATCAAAATGTTCTACAAATTTTTCCAGGATTCGTCTCATATTCAGATGTCCGCCCGTAATAAACTGATTCTTATCCTCTAAAGAAGCTTTGTAAATCCTCTGCCTCTGAATTTCCGCAGTTGATAAATATCTGTTATACAGTCTCATTTCAAATATACGATTTGAGACTACGACGTTACCATCCTGCACCCTGACAAATCCAAACATCAAAGCAATATCTACCGCCAGTTCATCCGGATTATACGCGATACTCTTTCCCGTAAAAAGAAGTGTCTGCAACATATCATCCAGCTCCGGAAAGTCCATCAATTTCCCTGTCAGCGATTCAAACAATGTATTCTTCTCTGACAGAATCATACGGACTGCCTCATAGAATCCCTGACGCGTCCATGCTGAATTTTCTGCTAAATCTTCATCCATATATTTACATAGTCTGGACACAAGAAACGGATAGCCGGACGTATGATCATAGAGCAGCTGCGCCATCTCTGCCTTGTCCATACCAGTATGATGATCTGCCTCATATTCTTCCAGCATTTCTAAAATGCCGTCCTTCGGCAGACTCATGTCAATCTTAAAATCGGCGGCAATATTCCATGGACTGTTTATTATATGCTCATCTTCCGTCCGAAACTTCCGCTTGAGATTTTTCACATCATATACTCCTGCTAATATGACGGACTGAAAGGTCGGCTGCGTACTCCGCCTGATATAATATGCCCGAAGCTGTGCCAGAAAATCAAGAAAAACCTGATTATTTTTTGCACTGTCCACCTCATCTATCATCAGGACAATCCTCTTATCCGACACACAACAGATATCTCCAAGATATTCAAACAGCCTTTTCAGACGAAAATTAGCCCGTTCTTCATCTACAATCTGGGCCATTCTGCCTGCTGCCTTAATATTTTCGGTCATACAAGCATCTTTATTCCTCCTTAATGCCTGCAAAAAAGATCTGGCAAAGGAAAGTGCAAATGTATTTTCGTTGTCAAATTCTCCAGCTCCAAACATCTGAAAATCCAGAGAAACAACAGCGTATTCTTTTTGTAAATATTTCTCTAGTGCCAGCAATGTTGTCGTCTTTCCATATTGTCTTGCCTTATTAATCGTAAAATATTTTCCGGAATCGACTAATTCTTTGATTGCCCTCAGTCGTTCATCAATATTCACCATATAATGCTCATCCGGCATACATGCCGCCGACACATTAAATATTCTGGACATATACCGCACCCCCTTTTACCATTTATTCTATAGGTCTTTATATAGATATGCAACCCCAAATACAAAAAAGGAACCATTGTACCAGTTCCTTCACTAATACAACAGTCCCTTTTCAAACAACGTGTCTCGTCTGACTCTTATACCGTCTCAATCCTTCTTAACAGAACAATATGATCAGCTGCGAAGCCAGTACCACCGCAATCAGTGCGATCGGATAGGTCGCCGCATATGCGGACGCGATATCTTCCGTTCCCGCCATATTGATCAGCGTTCCAAGCGCCGGCGTACTGGTCATGCCTCCGGTCAGTGAACCAAGATTATTAAGCAGAGGCAGCTTCAGCACATTCTTTGCTATGACAAATCCAATAATCATCGGCAGGATCGTCATGATCGCTCCATAGAGGAAATAGATCGGCTCAAAATATTGCACGAACTTCGCCCCTCCGGATACTCCTGCCCCGATCAGGAACAGCATCAGTCCCAATTCCCTCAGCATCTTAAGCGTTGAACTCTTCGGCACGATGGATATCTTGCCGATATGTCCGTAATGCCCGAACACCAGAGCCGTCAGAAGACATCCTCCGGTAGTAGTCAGTGAGAAGTTCCGGTAACTGATGCTTCCCACCAGGATTCCTACGACTGCCGCCAGAGAGAACGCCATGAACCCGAACTCATCCACCTCGGTCAGGATCCGGTTCTTCTTCTTACTGCTTCCGCTTTCCTTCGCGGCAATCTTTGCCACTTCTTCGTTCATATCAGCCTTCATGATCTTCGGAACAATCTGCACAAACAGAACAACACCGATCACACCAAACAGATATGCGATACCGTATCCCACAGATACCAGCGCCTCAAGGTCCGCGCCCACAGCCGCCTTTGATGCGGAGAATGCCGGTGTACTGGTCAATGCCCCTGAGAGGATCCCAACCAGGATGGCCTTGAACTGATCGTGCTCAAGATCTGTAAAGTTACCGCCGATAAGGATACATAATACACAGGTAACCGCCGCCGCCAGGATGATGATCGCGCCAAGCAGAACATAGGACTTGAAATTCCGCCTGAGGTTCCCGAAGAAATTCGGTCCGGCAATAAAGCCGACAGAAGTCACAAAGAAAACCAGTCCCATATTCTCCACAATCTTCAGCGCATCTGTTGCGAACGTCACTTCTCCCGCCATCAGATTATCCGACAGCTTCGTATATAACAGGCACCCATAGACCAGAGCAACAATAAATACTCCGGCAGTTCCAAGGTCAATTCCCTTTACTTCAATCCTGCCGATAGAATATCCCACGGCAGCAATTGCGAAGATTGAGAATGTCAGAAATACTACAGACTTAACTGTCAATATCCCTCCAAATAACTCCATGTCATCTGACTCCCTTCTTTAAATAAAGCAGTTCATTCCTCAACCTCTGAGCCATTGCGGTGCTGCTTATTCGTGCTCCTTTAAATATGCTGCTCTTCCGCTCTCATACAGGTTATTTCCCTCGCTGTCGATAATGACAACCAAAGGCATATCCTCTACATACAGCTTCCTAAGCGCCTCGGCTCCCAGATCTTCGTAAGCGATAAGCTCCGCCTTCTTGATACATTTTGCAAGAAGCGCGCCTGCACCGCCGATGGCTCCGAAGTATACTCCAGAGTATTTCTTCATCGCATCAACGACCTCCGGCAAACGTGCGCCCTTACCGATCATACCGCGCGCTCCCACTGACATCATAGTAGGCGCATAGGCGTCCATACGCCCGCTGGTGGTCGGTCCTGCGGAACCGATGACCTGTCCTGGTTTTGCGGGTGTCGGCCCTACATAATAGATGGTAGCGTCCGCCGGATCGAACGGGATCTTCTCACCCTTCTCCAGCGCCTCACACATCCTCTTGTGGCCTGCGTCACGGGATGTATAGATTGTTCCTGTCACAAGTACGCTGTCGCCTGCGTGCAGTGTCTTCGCAAGCTCTTCTGTCAATGGTAATGTAATCTTCTTTGCTGCCATCTTAGATCACCTCCGATTTGTGGCGTGTGACATGGCAGTTGATATTGACTGCACATGGCATACCTGCAATGTGGGTTGGCAGAGTTTCAATATTTAATCCGATCGCCGTGGTCTTTCCGCCGAAGCCCTGCGGTCCGATGCCAAGCTTATTGATCTTCTCTAACATCTCTTTCTCAAGATCCGCATAGAATGCATCCGGATTGGAGGAATCAATCGGTCTCATCAGCGCTTTCTTCGCAAGGAGAGCCGCCTTGTCGAAGGTTCCGCCGATCCCGACGCCCACTACCATCGGAGGACACGGGTTCGGTCCCGCTGTCTCTACCACCTCGAGGATGAAGTCTTTGATCCCCTGTAACCCATGAGACGGCTTGAACATGCGGATCTGGCTCATGTTCTCGCTTCCGAAGCCCTTAGGACCAACAGTCACCTTGATCTGATCGCCGGGAACGATCTCTGTGTAGAGCATCGCCGGCGTATTGTCTCCGGTATTGCCGCGGCGCACCGGATCCTTCACAACAGATTTCCGAAGATATCCCTTGTCGTAACCGCGGCGCACACCCTCGTCTACAGCATCCGTAAGATTGCCTCCGGTCAAGTGTACGTCCTGTCCGATCTCAAGGAATACACACGCCATACCCGTATCCTGGCAGATCGGCACGCACTCTCTGTCTGCAATCTCGAAGTTCTCGATGATGTTATCCAGAACACCTTTGGCAATCTCTCCGTCCTCGCACGCGCGGCAATCCTTGATCGCACACTTCACGTCCTCAGGAAGATGCTCATTCGCTTCGATACAAAGCTTCTCTACGACATCCGTAATCTTGCTTACTTCTATCTCACGCATAATCTAATCTCCTTATAAAATTTCATCCATTTCCAATATGCAAACAATTCAGGTTCGCCCTCCCTAAGCAAAAACACTCTGGCAAAGATGAAAGCTCTCCTGAATTGCTGCTCTTGCGCAAAATCAACTGCACAAACGAACCTATCTCTCATGCCTTGCATACTTCGGCAGAAGCTTCGGTGACACTTCTTCTGTGGAGACAGAAGCTCCTTTAAGCTCCTCGTCATAGCTTGCCACATGGTCAAGATTCATAGCGCCAAGCTCCACTTCCTTTGCTTTTGCCGCAGCCTTCTTACCTGCATTTCTTCCAAATACGATCACGTCAAGAAGGGAATTGCCCATCAGACGGTTTCTTCCGTGGATTCCGCCTGCCGCTTCTCCTGCCGCTAAGAGGTTTGGAATGTTCTTCGTGAATCCTTCTCCGTCGATCTCAAGACCGCCGTTCTGATAATGCAGTGTAGGATAGATCAGGATCGGCACCTTTCTCATATCAATTCCGTATTTCATGTACATACGGAACATAGCAGGGATCCTCTTCTCGATCGTTCCCTCTCCGCCGAGGATCTCGATCATAGGAGTATCAAGCCATACGCCCTTCTGTCCGCTTGGCGCCTCCACGCCGCGTCCTTCCCTGCACTCACGGATTACTCCTGACGCATTGACGTCGCGTGTCTCCAACGGATGAATATAAGCTTCACCCTCTGCATTGACAAGCTGAGCGCCCACAGAACGAACCTTCTCCGTAACAAGCGCGCCCTGGATCTGTACCGGATGAGCAACGCCCGTCGGATGATACTGGATGGAATCCTGGTAGAGAAGCGGTACGCCTGCCCGGTAACCCAGGATCAGTCCGTCTGCGGTTGCTCCGTAATGGTTAGACGTCGGGAATCCCTGGTAATGCATTCTTCCTGCGCCGCCTGTTGCGATCACCACCGTCTTGGCTCTTGCAACAGAATAATCTCCCGTCTCCATGTTGACAAGGACCGCGCCTGCCGCCTGGCCCTTTTCATCCTTGATGATCTCTACCGCGGAGGTAAATTCTATCACCGGGATCTGACGGTTCAGTACCTCGTCGCGGAGAGTACGCATGATCTCTGCTCCGGAATAATCCTTACATGCGTGCATCCTCTTTCTGGAGGTTCCGCCGCCGTGAGTCGTTACCATACGTCCGTCTGCATCCTTATCAAACATAACGCCGAGCTCATTCAGCCATTTGATCGCATCCGGCGCTTCCATTACGAGACGCTTTACCAGTTCCGGCCTTGCGGCAAAGTGTCCGCCGCCAAAGCAGTCCAGATAGTGCTGGACCGGAGAGTCGTTCTCCTTATCTGCCGCCTGGATACCGCCTTCCGCCATCATCGTATTGGCGTCGCCGATACGAAGCTTCGTCACGATCATGACATTGGCGCCTGCATTGTGGGCTTCGATGGCACAGGAGGAACCTGCGCCGCCTCCGCCGATCACAAGTACGTCCACATCGTAATCAACCTTCGTGATATCAACCTTGTCATTGACCAGACGGCTTGTGGAGTGAAGCATCTCCGCCAGTTCAAGGGGCGCTTTCTGCCCTTTATTCGGACCTACCTTGATCTCGGCAAAAGCGTCTGGATTATAATCAGGATGGAACTCCTTAAGAAGAGCATCTTTTTCATCAGCGGTCAGACGTCTCGGCTCTGTAGACATACGTTTTTCTCTTGTAGCCTCTACCTTTTTGATGGATTCCATCATATTCTCTGGATATGGTGTATACATATTCTGACCTCCCTTATTTCTCAATCTCTCTTGTATTATAAAGCTCCTGCATCTCCGTGATCGGCTTCTGCATGATCTGCTCAATCAACTCGTCATACTCTCCTTTGTTCACTTCATCTACACGGTTTGCAAGATGCTCTGTTTCAGGCGCAATGTATTTTCCTGTAAGCCTTCTTGCCAGAACACCTACGTGAGGATGGGAGATACCAGCCGGACATCTTACGGTACAGCATCCGCATCCGATACAGTCGAAGGATTCTTCCGCACATTTCTCAAATTCCCCGCGCTGTGCATATGCGATATACTGCATAACATTCAGATCCTGCGTACAGGCCTTCGTACAGGCGTTACATCCGATACAGCTGTAGATCTCCGGGTAGAGTTCCATCATGATCTGCTGGGTCGGCTTGATATCCTCGATCTCATAGGTCCTCTTATCTGTCGGGAAGAACGGGATGCTTGCCACATACATGCCCTCTTCTACCTGAGTCTGGCAGGCAAGGCAGGTCTTTAATTCATTTTTCCCTTTGATACGGTATACGGTCGCACAGGCTCCGCAGAAACCATGACGGCAGCCGCACCCTCTTTTCCATGTATAGCCGGCGTATTCCATGGCGGTCATGATCGTAAGATCTGCCGGAACACTGTAACGCTTACCGCTAAAATATACATTTACCATATTTTCCATGTTATTCGTATCCTTTCTTTTAATATTCATTCGGAAGCTCGTCGATCTCGTCGTACCGGAATACCGGACCGTCCTTGCATACATACTTAGAACCGATATTACAGCGTCCGCATTTGCCCACACCGCACTTCATCCGAAGCTCCAGCGTCGTGTACACCTGCTCTGTGGTGAACCCAAGCTCCTTAAGGCCTGCAAGCACGAACTTGATCATGATCGGAGGCCCGCATACCAGCGCCGTCCTGTCCGTGTCGAATCCAAGCTCTTTTACATAGTTCGGAACGAATCCCACATGACCGTCCCAATTGTCCTGCTCTCTGTCGATGGTCAGGTAGACGTTCACGCCCTCTGCCTTCATCCATACCTCCTGGATCTCCTTTAACTGAACCAGGTCCTCCGCGGAACGGGAGCCGTAGACGATATCCACCGTCCCGTAATTCTCACGGTTGTCAAGCACATAATTGATGACAGAACGAAGAGGCGCAAGGCCGATACCGCCTGCGATGAACAGAAGGTTCTTCCCCTTAAGCTCTGTCTCTACCGGAAATGAATTGCCGTATGGTCCCCGGACTGTGATCTCATCGCCCACCTCCAGGCTGTGAAGATAGTCCGTCAAGATACCGCACTGCTTGATGCTGAACTCCTGATATTCCTTATTAGTCGGCGAAGAAGTAATGGAAAACATACCTTCGCTGATCCCAGGCGCACAGACCATAGCACACTGTCCCGGCATATGCTCAAAAAGCTTGCCTCCCTCGGGCGCATTTACCCGGAAGGTCTTCACATCCGGCGTCTCCTGGCGGATATCCGTGATCACGCCGACCTGGGGGATCAGAGTATCTAATGTATAATTCTTATGACATGTACATTCTCCCATTATTTTTCACCTCCCTGATTCTGAAATGCTTTCACGACCTTCACGATATTAAGCGCCTGCGGGCATTTCTCCACACAGCGTCCGCAGCCGACACAGGAGTACATCCCGTCGTTGTTCGCCGGATAGTACACTAACTTGTGCATGAATCTCTGGCGGAATCTCTGCATCTGGCTGGTACGGTTGTTGCCGTGGGCCATCATCGTAAAGTCGGAATACATACAGGAATCCCAGCATCTATAACGGGATACGCTGTTTCCTGCGGTGTAATCCTTGATATCATAACACTGGCAGGTCGGGCACACGAAGGTACATGTACCGCACGCCAGACATGGCTTGTATAATTCTTCCCAGACCGGAGAGTCAAACTTCTCAGACAGCGCGTCTCCGTTCCAGCCTTCTAAGGAAAGGTTCATATATGGAAGCTTCTCTACGATCTTATGGATATTCTCTTTCTCCGCTTCTACGGCCGCCTCGCCCGCGCCGTCCTCTGTGAGCAGTTCCTTTACGCTTTCCGTGAGAGCTTCGCCTTTCTCGGTCAGCGCCTTCCAATATAATTCGTCTCCGACTGTCCAAACCGCCACATCCGAAGCCGGGTTGGCTGCGTCTACTCCGAATACCTTACAGAAGCAGGTCTCCTCCGGCTCATGACAGGCCATGGCCACAACGATGCCGTGGTCTCTTCTTGACGCATAGAACGTATCAACCGGATCGGATAAGAATACCTTGTCTAATACCTCTAAGCCCTTCACATCGCAGGCCTTCATGCCGAATACGACGAACTCCTGCTCTTTTAAGCGCTCCGGCTCGACAGACATCTTCTTTCCTTCTTTTTTCACGGTATAGAGACCTTCGCTCTGCGGGAAGAATGCATCCTTTGCTGATTTCACGGTCTTCAAGGTATCAAGATCCACCTCTGCATCCTCGCTCCACGCCGCAAAATTCGTCTGTCCGGCCGTCTTCACCGGAAGATACAGCTCACGTGTTTCCGCGATCAACTGGAATAATGCGGAAAGATTCTCTTTGGCTGTCTTATACATACATTATCCCCTCTTTCCTACTATACTTGGTTCCGCATCCTCAAACGTATAGTTTGTAAGCGGTGCTTTTGAATCGGTATCTGCTCCTGCCTGATACTCTCCATACAGCTCGTCAATATCCTTGATGAACTTTCGGTTGAACAGGTGAAGCGGGATCCCCTGCGGGCATACACGGCTGCACTCACCGCAGTCCGTACATCTTCCGGCCACATGGAATGCGCGGATGATGTGGAACATCTTCTCCTCGAAGGTATCCACGTTGGCCTTCTGGGAGCTGTCAAACTTATTGCTGTCGAATACGCATTTGCGGCAGCTGCAAGCCGGACATGCGTTTCTACAGGCATTACAGCGGATACACTTGCTTAACTCGCCCTGGAAAAATGCGAACTTCTCCTCCGGGCTCATAGCCTCGATCTTCGCCACTTCATCGAAGCGCTCCGCATCCTTGGTCTCCTTTGATTCCCCGATCTGCTCATCGAAGATCATATGGTCCTTGCCCTTGCACACATGACATCTTTCCAGCATACCGTCTGCGTAAGAGATAGATTTCTCTCCGTAAATGGTCTGGATCTTCAAAGTATCTGCCTCATCCGTAATCTCTGCACCTTCGATGCTCTCGATACCCTTGATGCCCTGCTTCTTAATTCTCTCGATATCCAGCTTGCCTTTGCATCCCACACCCACGATATAGGCTTTCTCCCTGTCTACGCGGTGCTCCTTAAGAAGCTGGTTAAAGCTGTATGTATCGCATGGTTTCAGGCAGACCATGGTCTTTCCTTCCAACTTGGAAGCTTCGATCATGTATTTGCTTAAGTTGGCTCCGCAGAACCCGTTATATACAAAATCTTTCAAATCTTCTTCTGTCTCAAAGTAAGCCGGTTCCGGATTGTAAGGCAAGTCTCCGGCCTTCCAGCCGAGAACCCGTGCCACTGTTCCGTCTGCCAGCAGCTCTTTTGCACGGTTAATTAACTCTTGCATCTTAGATCCCCCAATCTTACATTTTCACCGAGAGAATAGATCTTCTCTACGAAACTGTTCATCGTCTCAGAGAACTTCACGCCCTCTGCCGCAGACACCCACTCTACCCGTGTACGTCCGTTTTCCACGCCGATATAATCAAGCATGGAGAACAACAATGTCATACGCCTTCTTGCATAGTAGTTTCCGGTGCTGTAGTGGCAGTCTCCCGGATGGCATCCGCACATGATCACTCCGTCTGCCCCCTTCTCAAATGCTCTTAAGATGAACATCGGATTCACACGGCAGGAACATGGTACACGGATGATCTTCACGTCGGCAGGATAGGTAAGACGGCTGCTTCCTGCCAGGTCGGCTCCTGCGTAACTGCACCAGTTACAGCAGAATGCCACAATCTTCGGTTTGAATTCTTTGTTTTCTAACGGCATATTGCATCCACCTCCGCTATGATCTGTCTATTCGAGAATCCCTGGAGATCCATTGCTCCTGACGGACAGGCAACAGTACATGCGCCGCAGCCCTGACAGAGCGCGTTGTTCACCACTGCGATCCGGCGGGTTTCACGGATTCCATGGTCATTGACCTCTTTATCCTCATAACTGATCGCACCATACGGACATACATTCTCACAGGTAGAACATCCGTTACACAGCAGGATGTCTGACTGTGCGGTACATGGGTTGGTCATCAGTTTATCCTTTGCAAGAAGCCCGATTGCTTTTACAGCGGCGGCTCCCGCCTGTGCAACGGTCTCTGGAATATCTTTTGGTCCCTGACATACACCTGATAAGAAGATACCGGCCGTCGGCGACTCTACCGGACGCAGCTTCGCATGCGCCTCTGTCAGGAAGTTGTTGGTATCAATACTTGCAGTCAGCATGGTCGCGATCTTACGCACGTCCGGATTCGGCTCAATCGCCGTCGCAAGGACTACCATATCTGCTTCTTTTAAGATCTGCCGGTTATCAAGAAGGTCTGATCCCTGTACCAGAAGCTTTCCATCCGGCTGCGGGATTACCTTTCCGACCTGTCCCTTGATATAGTTCACTCCATACTGCTCTACCGCTCTTCTGTAGAACTCGTCAAAGTTCTTGCCCGGTGTACGCACGTCGATGTAGAATACGGTCACGTTCACATCCGGATACTTATCACGGATCAGCATGGCATGTTTAGCCGTATACATACAACAGATCTTGGAGCAGTACGGCTTCCCTCTGTCATCGGAACAGCGGCTTCCCACGCACTGGATAAATACAATCTCCTTCGGAGCCTTTCCGTCAGAGAGACGCTCTAAGTGCCCGTGCGTCGGCCCTGCCGCATTCATCACACGCTCTAATTCTAACGACGTGATGACATCCTTGCTCTGGCTGTACGCATACTCGTCATATTTCTCAAGATCAATGGTGTCAAAGCCTGTTGCGACCACGATCGCACCGTACTTCTCTGTGATGATCTCATCCTTCTGCTCGTAATCGATGGCGCCTGCCTGGCAGACCTTGGAACAGATTCCGCATTTTCCGGTCTTGAACTTGATACACGCCTCACGGTCGATCACCGGCACATTCGGGATCGCCTGTGCGAACGGCGTGTAGATCGCGCTTCTGGTGTTCAGTCCTCTGTTAAACTCACTCGGCGCCTTCTTGGACGGACACTTCTCCTGGCATACTCCGCAGCCGGTACATTTGTCCATATCCACACATCTCGCCTTCTTACGGATATCCACGGTAAAATCACCGACGAATCCGCTGACCTTCTCTACTTCGCTGTATGTATAGATATTGATCTTCTCATGGGCTGACGCCTCCACCATCTTCGGCGTCAGGATACATGCGGAACAGTCAAGCGTCGGGAAAGTCTTGTCAAGCTGCGACATCCTTCCTCCGATACTCGGCGTCTTCTCAACGATATCCACTTCATAGCCTGCATCCGCGATATCAAGGGCTGTCTGGATACCTGCGATACCGCCTCCGATCACCAGCGCTCTCTTGGTCACGCGGCTCTCGCCTGCCTGAAGAGGCGTATTCAGATTCACCTTCGCAATTGCCGCCCGCATCAGGATCACAGCCTTCTTCGTTGCCTCTTCCATATCCTTATGGATCCATGAACAGTGCTCGCGGATATTGGCGATCTCCACCATATACGGATTCAGTCCCGCCCTCTCCGCTGCCTTTCTGAATGTGGCCTCATGCATACGCGGGGAACAGGAACATACGACGATCCCTGTTAAATTCTTCTCCTGGATTGCTGCCGCAATCTTCGCCTGACCTGCTTCAGAACACATATACTGGTAATCTTCGGCATGGACAACGCCCGGCTCCATGAGTGCCATCTCTGCTACTTTGCTTACGTCTACCGTGGCGGCAATATTGCTTCCGCAATGGCAGACAAATACTCCTATCCTCTGCACGCGCTTCTCACCTCCTGTATCTTCTGAACGCACTGACTAACAGCTGCTGTGGAAGCTCCGGATCCAAAAGCTCCGGTATCTCGTCTGCCAGCAGGTAATTCTGGTCTTTCTGGCGCACAACAACCTGTCTTGCGGCATCAATCAGCTTCCCTGGTTTTACATCGCGCGGACATCTCTCCACACATGCAAAACATGAGAGACACTTCCATAATGACTTGGAATTCACCAGGCTCTCAATATCTTCATTGATCACATAGGATACAAACTGGTGCGGTTTGATATCCATCTCGTTATAGGACGGGCAGGATGCAGAACATTTGCCGCACTTCATGCACTTGAGCGGATTCACGCCGCTGATCTCTTTGATCAGCTCCGCTTGTTTCTTCTGGGAACTCATTACTTCTGCACCTCCTCTTTCGCTTCTTCTTTTACGCCTAACGCCTCAGCCAGAAGCTCCGTAAAGTAGACGACAGGAAGCTTCGCCCCCGTAGTCTTGTTCAGATTATACAGGCAGAGCGGGCAGGCCGTCGTCAGCATCTCGGCTCCGAAGCCCTCGGCGCTTGCCATGATCTTCTCGCACATCCCCTTGGACAGATCCTTCTCCTTTAAGGAAATGTAACCGCCGCAGCACTCGTTGCGGTATGGATAGATCACCGGTTCTGCCCCGATGGCGCGGATGAAATCCTCTATGATCTTCGGATTCTCCGGATCGTCAAAGCTTAAGAGCTTGCTCGGGCGAAGGAGCAGGCAGCCGTAGTATGCACCGATCTTCTTACCCGTCAGCGGATTCTTAACCTTCTTCTTCAATTCATCAAATCCCACTCTGTCGCGAAGGATCTCCAGGAAGTGAAGAACCTCAGTCTCACCTGCGTAAGGTTCGTCAAGCTCCATGTAATTGTTCGCTCTGGTACGGATATCCTCCACATTCTTCATATCATCATTGACACGCTTGATCACATGATGACACGCGGAACACATGGTCACGAGATCCTGTCCCTTCTCCTTCGCCGCGTTCAGCGCGCGGACGGAAGACAGCTTCGAAGCGATCTCGTCCGTGCCAAGCGGATAGACACCGCCGCAGCACTGCCAGTCTTCGATCTCGATAAGCTCGATTCCAAGCGCCGCCGCTGAAGCTCTTGCATAGACATCCAGATCCTTTGCCTTCGTTCTCAAAGTGCATCCCGGATAATAACTGTACTTCATAGTTCTCGCTGTCCTTTCTTAATATATTTTGACAAAACTTTTCTTTCCCATATTAATACGAAGTTATCTGTAAGTCAATTATTCTGCGGTAACCGCCATTTATATCCAGCCTTACAATTCAATCTGAGCGATAACTTCCTTGAGCGCATCCGCACTTGCCTTAAGCTTCCCTACCTCTTCCTCGGTCAAAGTCATCGGGATCTTGCCCTGGATACCTTTCGGTCCCACAAGCGCAAGCGTACTTAAGCATACGTCCTCGATACCATATTCTCCATGCATCATGGATGAAACGGTGGTCACAGACTCAGACGCAGACATCAGGATGCTGCATAACCTGCAAACGCCTCTCGTAACCGCATAGAAGGTCGCTCCCTTGTTCGCAATGATCTTACCGCCGGACTTCTGTACATAAGTAAGCATCGCGTCCTTATCCAGTTCCTTCTCCTCTTTTCCAAGATGAGGCATCATCCTTACAAAATCATCCACATTGACGCCTGCGATCCTGGCCGCTGACCATGGGATAAATGATGTGTCTCCGTGCTCGCCAAATACATATGCATGAATATTCCTCTGTGCAACTTCGAAATGTTCGGAAAGTCCGCAGCGAAGTCTTGCGGAATCTAAGACAGTTCCAGAACCGATGATCTGATTCTCCGGAATACCTGAAATCTTCGTGAATACATAGGTCATGATATCAACCGGATTGCTTACAATGATATAAAGCGCCTTCGGTGCCGCCTTTACAATCTCCGGTGTGATCTGCTTTAAGATATTAACGTTGGTCTGTGTCAGTTCGATCCTTGTCTGGCCCGGCTTACGCGCAATTCCGGATGTGATGATCACGATATCGGAATCCTTCGCATCCTCATAATCTCCTGCGACAATAGCTACCGGATCCCTGAAACAGGTTCCCTGCTCGATATCCATAACCTCGCCTTCTACCTTCTCCTTGTTGATGTCGATCATTACGATCTCGGATGCCATGTCCTCACCGGATAATGTGTACGCAATTGTGGCGCCTACGCTTCCGGCTCCAATGATTGTGACTTTGCAGCTCATGTTTTCTTCTCCTTCTCTATGCATTTTTACTGATTCAAGCGTATGGCTCGTTTTATATGCGCCAATACACCATGACGCACAAAAATCTGTCGTTTTCTGACGTCATCTGTATGTATAATAGCACATTGATAATAAATTAACAAGGTTTTTGTCTCTGGAAATTTCAACAATATATTTCGCTTATGCCCTCTCTTTTCTATCTATTTTGCCGAAACGCCTAAAACCCGCCTAAAAAGGCTGTTCTCCCATATAACTATGGGAAAACAGCCCTTCTTAGAACAAAAATTAATCTCTCATTTTATTGTCATTATTATCGTTGTTGTCTGTCCCGTCCAGGGCGTCTCCGACATCATCCACATCGTCACGGATATCGTCGCCGATCTCATCGGCTATATTGTCTCCGTCCTTTCTGTCTTTGTCGTCGTCCACACCGTCCGTTGCATCGTTGGTGTTATTGTTGTTATTGTTGTCATTCGTGTTATTGCCGTCATTAGTGTTGTTGTTACTGTCGCTTGCCGCGTTGTTATTGGCCGCATTATCATCTGCATCGCCGTCGCTTCCGCAGGCGGCAAGGCCAAGCACCGCTCCCGTGCACATAAGAATCAGTACCATCTTCTTTAACTGTTTCATGTCGTATTCTCCCTTTCATGTATGATGATCTACCAAGTAAAACTTGTATTTGTAATATCTGCAAAAGAAAGGATAATATACGTTTTTCTGTCATATTAAAGATGGTATTTTTTTCAAATATTAACTAAACACGCTCTGCAATCTGCCCGCTCCTGTAAGCTTCAAGCAATACCTCCAGATCCGCGATCTGCTCTCTCAGGTCCCGTCCTACGTCCGTATCGCCTACCAGCTTCCGCTCCAGAACACGGTTGACGATCACACTGTCCGAATGGATATCGCTCTCCCGCTCTATCGCGGCCTCCGTAGACTCAAAAGGCTCATGGGCAACCAGGATCAGCCCGTAGGAATTGGAGATCAGCGTATAACCCGCAATCCCCGTCTCCTTCTGATACGCACGGGAGAATCCCCCGTCGATGACCATGACCTTGCCGCCGCACTTGACCGGGCTCTCTCCGTTCTTACTCTTGACCGGCACATGTCCGTTGATGATATGGGTGTCTTTTGAAGGCAGTCCAAATTCCTTAAGGATCCTGTTCACCACCTTCTCCTCCTCAAGAAAGCTGTAATATGGATTCTTCGTCTCCTTATGCGTCTCTTTCTCCGCAATGAAATACCGCTCGAACGTCGCCATCTTATCCTTGCCAAAGAGCGGCGAACCTTCGCTGAGCCAGATATACCACATCATATCCCTGCCCCGCTCCCGCTCCTTCTGATCCAGCGCGTGGAAGCCTTTTCTCACATAGCTCTCCAAGATCTCATACAGACTCTTTCCCTTGTAGGAATGTCCGTAGATACGCACAGACTTAAGGCTCCCGTCCGCATTCAGCGGGACACAGCCATGGTAGAGCAGATTGTTGTTATAGACCTTATAAAGCGCCCCCTTATTCAGCAGAAAACGCATATGACGCTGTAACTTCTCACAGTTTAAGAACGCCTGTTCCAGGCGCTTCATGATATCTTCCTCTTCCCGCGTCAGCGAATACGGCTTCTTTGGATCTATGGTCGGGAAATTCTTATCCAGCATCTCATAGGTCTTGCCGTTGATCTCTATTGTGCCCTTCTCATAATCAATTCGGTGGAGCAGATTCCGGTCATCCATTCTAAAGCCCGGATTCTTCCTGATGATCTGCCCCTCAACCTTGAACTGTATCACCGAGATCGCCTTATGCATCTTGATATCCATCAGCATCTCATTCTTACCGTGTCCGGAATCCCCCTTAAGCTGGAAACAGCTGCAAGGATCGTCCTTATACGTGTTCAGTGCAAATGTCGCCAGAGGAAGCAGGTTGATCCCGTACCCCTCCTCAAGGATATCCAGATTGCCGTATCTTGCGCAGATACGGATCACGTTGGCGATACATCCTCTCTGGCCTGCCGCCGCTCCCATCCACAGCACATCATGGTTGCCCCACTGGATATCCACAGAATGATGCGCGATCAGCTTGTCCATGATCACATGCGGTCCCGGTCCTCTGTCGTAGATATCTCCCACGATATGCAGATGATCCACCGTCAGCCTCTGGATCAGCTCGCTCAGTGCGATGATGAATTCCTCAGCCCTTCCTATCCTGATGATCGTACTCACAATAGAATTATAGTAGGAATTCTTGTCAGTCACGTCGGCCTTCTCCGTGATCAGCTCCTCGATCACATAGGCGAAATCCTCCGGCAGCGACTTTCTTACCTTGGACCTGGTGTATTTGCTCGCCGCCCGGCGGCTGATCTTGATCAGCCGGTACAGTGTAATCTTATACCAGTCCTCCATGTTATCCTCTTCCCGCTTGATCCGCTCCATCTTCTCCTTCGGATAATAAATAAGAGTAGCAAGAGCCTGTTTGTTCCTGCTACTCATAGTATTCCCGAAGACGTCATCGACTTTACGGCGCACTGCTCCCGAACCGTTCTTAAGCACATGGGAAAATGCCTCATATTCCCCATGGATATCCGTAAGGAAATGCTCCGTTCCTTTCGGAAGGTTCAGGATCGCTTGCAGATTGATAATCTCCGTCGATGCCTTTGCGATGGTCGGATACAGCTGGGAAAGTCTCTCGAGATAACGTACATCCAGTTCTTTCATAGCCATCCTCCCTTGTAAAATATATATCTTCTCTTCCGTATACTATATGTGTATCCGGCGTCACTCTCCATCAAAACCGGATCACATCCGACATGTCGTACATACCGGCCGGCTTGCCGGCAAGAAACTTCGCGGCCTCCACAGCCCCTTTGCCAAACACGGCCTTGGAATAAGCCGTATGCTTGAATTCGATCACCTCGTCGGCTCCCGCAAATATCACTTCATGGTCACCGACGATCGTCCCGCCGCGGACCGCCGAGATCCCCATCTCCTTCTTATCCCGTTTCTTTCTCTCCTTACTCCTGTCATATACATATTCATATGCGCCGTCCATCGCTTCATTCATGGAATCCGCCAGTGCAAGCGCCGTCCCGCTGGGCGCGTCTACCTTCTGGTTGTGATGGCGCTCTACCAGTTCGATATCAAATCCAGCCGTTCCAAGCACCTTCACTGCATCCTTGAGAAGCTTAAGCAGCAGATTGATCCCAAGAGACATATTGGCAGACTTAAGCACTGCCGTCTTCTCGGACGCCTCCTTCACCTTCTTAAGCTGCTCCTCTGACAATCCCGTTGTACACAGCACAACCGGGATCTTCCTGTCTGCGCAGTAATCAAGAAGCGGATCCACAGCCTGCGCATTGGAGAAATCTATCACGACATCCGCCTCCACACCGCACTGCTCAATACTCTCAAACACAGGGTAATCGTTGGGGATCCCTGTGTAAGTATCAATCCCCGCCGCAATCTCTATCCCTTCATCGGACTTGACAAGACCGGTGATCACCTGCCCCATCTTACCGTTGCATCCATGCATGACCGCACGTACCATCTTAAAGTCCTCCTCATGTCTCTTATGCCAGTGTGATCCCGTAATCCTTCATTGCCTTCGCAAGAGACGCCTCGTGCTCCTTCGTAAGCTCTGTAAGAGGCATACGCAGTCCTCCACAGTCCATACCCATCAGCTGCATCGCCTTCTTTACCGGAATCGGGTTCACCTCGCAGAACAGCTGCTCGATCAGCGGAAGCGCCTCAAGCTGCATCCTTGCGCTTCCCTTCACATCGCCTTCAAAATACTTCGCACAGATGTCATGCGTCTGCCTCGGCGCCACATTAGAGAGCACTGAGATGACTCCCCTGCCTCCCAGCGACAGAAGCGGAACGATCTGGTCGTCATTCCCGGAATACAGGTCGATGTTCCCGTCCGTCAGCGCCATGATCCTTGCCACCTGTCCGATATTGCCGGAGGCTTCCTTGATCCCTACAATATTATCCACACCATTCACAAGCGCGGCCACCGTCGCCGGTTCGATATTGCACCCGGTACGGCTCGCCACACTGTACATGATGATCGGTGTCTTAACTTCCTTTGCGACCGCAGTATAGTGGCCGGCAAGCCCGGCCTGTGTCGCCTTATTATAGTACGGAGTAACAAGCAGCAGTCCGTCCGCTCCATATTCCTCCGCCTCCTTGGACATCTCTATCGCTGTCCTGGTACAGTTCGAACCTGTCCCTGCAATGACCGGAATCCTTCCCTTCGTCCGCTCGATCGTAAACTTCACGCACTCTAGATGCTCTTCCTCCGTCATCGTGGCCGATTCCCCTGTCGTCCCACATATAATAATACTGTCCGTTCCGTTCTCACAGTGAAAATCAATCAGTTCATCCAGCCTGTCATAATCAATACTTTCATCTGATTTAAATGGTGTGACGATCGCCACGCCGGCTCCTTCAAAAATAGCCATTCGTAATCCTCCTGACATTCATATTATTCATGATCATATTCTTTTTAATGATTTATAGAAATTCTATCATCAATCAAATATGATGTCAATGAAAGTTCTCTAATCTTCCGGACATTCCAGCTTACTTACAGATACCTCATACGCAACCCTCTTCTCCGTCTCGGTCTCCGTCAGTTTCTTGATATATTCCCTGCTCTGGATCCTTCCAATGATCTGAACATGCTCGCCAACTTCAAAAGTAGAAGCAAATCTTGCATTCCTCCCCCAGCAGATGCATGGTATGTAATCCGACTTTCCATAAGGTCTGTTCACGGCAAGCAGAAGATCCGCGATCTCTCTCCCAAGAGGCGTCTTGCGGTAGACCGGCAGTTTGCATATGTAACCGTCCAGGAAGATATTATTCGTCTTCGCCCCGTCAAGCTCCTCATCAATAAATTCCACCTCCCGGACAAACACAGAGAGTACAAGCCGGTTCTTCTGCTCATCATGCCGGTTGTAGGAGCGGAACTGCCCGCTTACCATAATAAACTCTCCCGTATAATCCTGCGACACATCAATTAGTCTCTCCGAGATCATCAGCGGAATATTGTCCTCCGAGTTGCTGAGACGCTTCACATTCACATCCACCATGTAGAACCCTTCTCCATATACTTCATGACTGAAAATAAACGGGGATGCGATCTCTCCCATAATGGTCACCTGGTTGTTTTCAATAATCTTATCTGACATAATCTTACAATCTCCCTTCCTCTGAATCGTATTTTGAGTTGTCAAGCATTCCCGCAGTTTGTGCAGGTTCATTATCTAGTTTATGACGCATATTCCTGTTTTAGAACCAAAATACTTGTAAATTTTAAAAAATATGATAAACTAGGTTGTTGAGTGACGCGAAGGTTACTACCCTGCTGTTTACTTGCCAGCCGATATCTGCCGCAAAACCGCAGATATATTATAATATCTAAAACAGGTAACCCGTGAAAAATATTAAGAAAAGAGGATGATAATATGAACACAAAGCGGGAAGATGTACGAAATATAGCAATCATCGCACATGTTGACCACGGAAAGACCACGCTGGTGGACGAATTATTGAAGCAAAGCGGAGTATTCCGTGAGAATCAGGCCGTAGAAGAACGTGTGATGGACTCTAACGATATTGAGAGGGAGCGGGGCATCACGATCCTCTCCAAGAATACAGCCGTCTATTATAATGGAACAAAGATCAACATCATCGACACTCCGGGACACGCAGACTTCGGCGGAGAGGTGGAGCGCGTGCTTAAGATGGTCAACGGCGTCATTCTTGTGGTGGACGCCTTCGAAGGCGCCATGCCCCAGACCAAATTCGTACTGCGAAAAGCGCTGGAATTAAGCCTTCCGGTGATCGTGTGCATCAACAAGATCGACCGTCCGGAGGCCAGACCGGATGAGGTGATCGACGAGGTACTTGAACTATTCATGGATCTTGACGCCTCCGACGACCAGTTAGACTGTCCTTTCGTCTATGCGTCTGCCAAGTCAGGGATCGCGGTCCTTGACCTTACGGACGAGGAACGGGATATGAAACCGCTCTTCGAGACGATCCTTGACTATATCCCTGCACCGCAGGGCGATCCTGATGCAGATACCCAGGTACTGATCAGTACCATTGACTATAATGAATATGTCGGCCGGATCGGCATCGGAAAGGTGGACAACGGCACGATACGCGTCGGCATGGACGCCGTCGTTGTGAATGCGCACGACACGGACCGTCAGGAGAAGGTCCGCATCAGCAAGCTTTATGAGTTTGACGGACTGAACAAGGTAGAAGTGAAGGAAGCCTCCATCGGCTCTATCGTCGCGATCTCAGGCATCTCGGATATCTCCATCGGCGATACCATCTGTTCCCCGGAGAATCCGACGGCCATCCCGTTCCAGAAGATTTCCGAGCCGACCATCGCCATGCAGTTCATCGTCAATGACAGTCCCTTTGCAGGATTAGAGGGCAAATATGTGACCTCAAGACATCTGCGCGACCGTCTGTTCAGAGAGCTCAACACAGACGTAAGCCTCCGGGTAGAAGAATCCGAGAGCACCGACAGCTTCAAGGTATCAGGACGTGGAGAACTGCATCTTTCCGTACTGATCGAAAATATGCGCCGGGAAGGTTACGAATTCGCCGTGAGCAAAGCGGAGGTCTTATATAAGAAGGATGAGAACGGAAAGCTTTTAGAGCCTATGGAGACCGCCTACATCGACGTCCCCGACGAATTCACCGGAACAGTCATAGAGAAGCTGAGCCAGCGCAAGGGAGAACTACAGAACATGGGCACCTCCAACGGAGGCTATACCCGCCTGGAATTCCAGATCCCTGCCCGCGGCCTGATCGGATACCGCGGAGAATTCTTAACCGATACAAAGGGAAATGGTATCATGAATACCGCTTTCGACGGATATGCTCCTTATAAGGGAGATATCCAGTACCGCAAGAGCGGTTCCCTGATCGCATTCGAGACGGGAGAATCCGTTACTTACGGACTGTTTGGCGCCCAGGAGCGCGGGATCCTCTTTATCGGTCCCGGCGAGAAGGTATACTCCGGCATGGTCATCGGCCAGAATGCCAAGACGGACGATATCGAGGTGAACGTCTGCAAAACGAAGCATCTGACCAACACGCGTTCATCCAGCGCGGATGAGGCGCTCCGCCTGACACCGCCTAAGATCTTAAGCCTTGAAGAAGCGCTGGACTTCATCGACACGGATGAATTGCTTGAGGTCACCCCGAAAACACTCCGGATCCGCAAGAAGATCCTGGATCCCAAAATGAGAAAACGAGGAAACCGATCATGACATTTTTATGGCTGTTGGAGGGGATACGTACCCCCTTCCTTGATAAACTGATGCAGTTTATCACTTATTTCGGCCAGGAGCTTATCATCATTGCGGTTATCTGCGCACTCTACTGGTGTGCGGATAAGCGCTTTGCTTATCTTCTTGGCTTTACTTATTTTACCGCCGGACTGTGCGTGCAGTCTCTAAAGATCACCTTCCGCATCCCCAGACCATGGGTTCTGGATCCTGCGTTTAAAGCCGTAGAAAGCGCCGTTCCCGGCGCCACCGGCTATTCATTTCCCAGCGGACACACACAGGGCGCCGCCTGCCTGTTCTACCCGCTTTCTCTGCGTACCTCCAACCGTTGGCTGAAGGGCCTGTTCATCCTTGCCTTCTTAAGTATCGGCTTCTCCAGAATGTACCTGGGATGCCACACGCCCAAGGATGTTATCGTATCTATGGCATTATCCCTCCTGATCGCTTCCGTCATCTGGAGATTTCAGGCCGTATTGCTGGATCATGACAAGAACCTTAAGACCATCGCCGTCATACTTGTCTGCCTGTCTCTTGCAACGGCCGGTTACGCCCTGATCCTATACGGCGGCGGCACCATCGAGACAAAATACGCCGAGGATTGCTGTAAGGCCGCGGGCGCAGGATTCGGCTTCGCCATCGGATGGTATATAGAACGGACCAGGCTTAATTTTGACACACGCACCGGCAGGCTTATGACACAATTCTTTAAGCTTCTCCTCGGGCTTGCCGCCGCACTGCTGATCAAAGAAGGATTTTCCATTATATTCGGAAGTTCCATCTTGGCAAAGATGTTCGAATACTTTATACTGGTGTTATGGGTGCTTGTCATCTATCCATGTATTTTCCGGGCTGTCCTTTCAAGATCCTCCTGATCTTAGAACACAGTCATATACCTGCTGCCGAGCGAGGATAAGCATCAAAACCGAATAAGGGGACGGCGGACATAAGTATTCTTTCCCGGCATCCCCTGATATACAAAGAAGGAGGAATCTATGCAACAGTATATCGCCCGTTTTTTAAGGAAAACTACCGAATTCCTGGAATTTGTCATCTCCATCATGCTGGCTGTCGGAATCATCCTGCTCTGCCTGCGTATGGCCGGAGTGCTGGGAAATATTCCGGACCTTGAGGTATGGCCCAATTACAACGACCTTCTCGAGACTTGTTTTAACCTGATCATCGGTGTTGAGCTGATCCGCATGATGTACTATCACACGCCGGATACCGTGTTCGAAGTCCTGCTGTTTGCAATCGCGCGCCAGATCATCACCGACCACTCTTCCATCTGGGGAAGTCTCGTGGGCGTGACCGCCATCGCCGTACTGTTTGCCACACGGAAGTTTCTTTTCTGCGAATTTGACATCTCGGATGCCATCATCTTCCGTGCCAGCGCCAGGGTGAAGTCCATCAACAGCCTGCTTGGGATCAATATCCCTTATGAACAGAACGATACCCTCATGGACGTGGTCAACCGGAAGCTTGAGGAGAACGAGCAGACCGCCCGGATCGGGGCCTGCGTCTACTTCTCTGACTGCGGTCTTCGAGTCGCCAAACTACATAATGAAAAAATTTCCAGAATTGAAGTAATTCGTTCTATACATTAGTCTTCAAACGTGATATACTACATATATCAGATAGAACGCTAGTCTGATATAAAATTGTCAGACTAATCTTTTTGAAATGATGTCGTAAAGGAGTTGGGCAGTATGAAGTTTATCATTATTGGAAAGAACATTGAAGTAACACAAGGCTTAAGAGAGGCTGTAGAGGGAAAACTTGGGAAGCTGGAAAGATATTTCACGCCTGATACAGAGATCCATGTTACACTGAGTGTACAAAGAGAACGGCAGAAGATTGAGGTAACCATTCCTGTCAAGGGCGATATCATCCGTTCCGAGCAGGAAAGCAACGATATGTATGTCTCCATTGATCTGGTTGAAGAGATCATCGAACGTCAGCTTCGCAAATATAAGAACAAGCTGATCGCAAGGCATCAGGAAGGCGGCAACTTCAAGCATGAATTCTACGAGGGTGAGGAAGTTGTCGACGATGAGAATGAGATAAAGATTGTCCGCACCAAGAAGTTCGGCTTCAAGCCGATGTATCCGGAGGACGCCTGCGTACAGATGGAACTTTTGGGACATGACTTCTATGTATTCTGCAATGCAGAGACAGATGAGGTCAATGTGGTTTACCGCAGGAAGAACGGATCCTTTGGTTTGATCGAGCCGGAATTTTCATAGAGATCGATCCATAAGATAATTTAAGCTGTCAGGGAATCCCCTGACAGCTCTTTTTGTCCGCGAAATCAGACAGCGCCTTACCGGTTACTACAGGTCAAACAGCGACAACTGGTTTGACTCCGGCAGACCTTTGAGTATTCCCAGTTTGACCATGTAATCTATTACCGTCTTACTTGCCTTCGTCCGCTGGCGGAAATCATCCAGCGAGAGATACCGTCCGTCCTTTGACGCCTCTTCCACAGCCTCCGCCGCCTTATCGCCCATGCCCTCGATACTGACCAGAGGCGGCATCAGCTTCCCGTTCACGATCAGGAACTTCGACGCCTTTACCTGATAGATGTCCATCGGCTCAAACTCATACCCTCTGGCATACATCTCCTGCACCAGACGCATATCCTTCATGGTATCCTGCTCCTTCTTGCTCAGGGAATCCGAACGGCGGTTATACTCATCCATATGCCGCTTCAGGTTCTCTTTCCCCAGACACATGATCTCATAGGAAAATGCGTCTGCACGGATCCCGAAATAAGCCCCGTAGTACGCAAGCGGAAAGTTGATCTTACAGTAAGCGATCCGATACGCCATCATGACATACGCCGCCGCATGGGCCTTGGGGAACATATACTTGATCTTCTCACAGGACCAGATATACCAGTCCGGCACGTCATGGGCCTTCATATCCTCCTTAAACTGGGGCCATTCCTTGCATTTCCCCTTCGCCACGGCGCCTTTTCGCACCCTCTCCATAATGGTAAAGGACTGCTCTGAGTCCATCCCCTTATTAATGAGATACGTCATAATATCGTCACGGGTACAGATTGCCGTGGAGATTGTCGCCTTCCCGGAACGGATCAGCTCCTGGGCATTATTAAGCCACACGTCCGTCCCGTGGGACAGCCCCGAGATCCGTATCAGATCCGATAAGGTCTGCGGCTTCGTATCCACCACCATCTGGATAACAAAGTCCGTTCCAAACTCCGGGATCCCCAGGCATCCCACAGGACAGCCGCCGATATCGTCCGGCGTGATCCCAAGAGCCGACGTATCATGGAACAGGGAAATCACCCCTTTATCATCCAGCGGGATCTTCGTGGCGACGAACTTATTGTCTGTCTCATTATACTCATTGTCCATGGCCGGAGAACTGATATACTCCTCCAGCGTCTTGATCATCGTCGGATCATCATGCCCCAGAATATCCAGCTTCAACAGGTTGTGGTCAATGGAATGGTAATCAAAATGCGTGGTCACGATATCCGTATTCATATCATTCGCCGGATGCTGCATGGGCGTAAAGGTATTGATCTCCTCCCCTAGCGGCAGCACGATGATACCGCCGGGGTGCTGTCCGGTACTCCGGCGGATTCCCGTACAGCCCAGCACGATCCGGTCAATCTCGCACTTCCGTTTTCCCTGTCCCCGCTCGGTAAAATAATTCTTCACATAACCGAACGCCGTCTTATCCGCCAGCGTTCCGATGGTTCCTGCCCGGTATGTCTGCCCCGCCCCGAAGATGACCTCCGTATACTTATGGGCAAGGCTCTGGTAATCCCCCGAGAAATTCAGGTCGATATCCGGCTCCTTGTTCCCCTTAAATCCAAGGAACGTCTCGAACGGGATATCAAACCCGTCCTTCACCAGCATTTCCCCGCAGACCGGGCACGCCTTATCCGGCATATCCCAGCCGCAGCCCCCCGCATACGCCCGCACTTCCTCGGACTCAAAATCACTGTAATGGCAGTGACTGCAATAATAATGAGGGCTTAACGGGTTGACCTCCGTGATACCTGCCATCGTCGCCACAAAAGAGGAGCCGACCGAGCCTCTGGAACCCACCAGATACCCGTCTTCATTGGACTTCCACACCAGCTTCTGGGCAATGATATACATCACGGCAAACCCATTGGAGATGATCGAGTTCAGCTCCCTCTCAAGCCGCTCCGTCACCACAGGCGGCAGCTCCTCTCCGTACATCGAATGGGCCTTCTGGTAACAGATCTCACGCAAAAGCTTATCCGAATCCGGGATTACAGGCGGACACTTGTCCGGCCGTACAGGCGTGATCCGCTCCACCATGTCCGCAATCCGGCAGGGATTGTTGATCACGATCTCACGCGCCTTTGCCGAGCCAAGGTACTCAAACTCCTCAAGCATCTCATCCGTGGTGCGCAGGAACAGAGGCGACTGGTTGTCCGCGTCGGAAAATCCCTTCCCCGCCATGATGATCCGCCGGTATACCTCGTCGTCCGGCTCCATAAAATGCACGTCGCAGGTCCCTACCACAGGCTTATTAAACTGCTCTCCAAGCTCCACGATCTTCCGGTTCAGATCCTTAAGATCTTCCTCACTCTGAACCCGTGTCACCCGCTCGCTCTCAATCATGAACTTATTATTGCCGAGGGGCTGGATCTCCAGATAATCATAGAAGTTCACGATCCTCGCAATCTTCTCCTCTGACTTGCTGTTTAAGACAGCCTGGTAAAGCTCTCCCGCCTCACATGCACTTCCTACGATCAGCCCTTCCCGGTGCTTGGACAACTCGCTCTTGGGAATCCTGGGCCTTCTTGCGTAGTATTCAAGGTGCGACTTGGACACCAGCGTATAAAGATTCACGCGCCCGATCTCATTTTGCGCAAGAATGATCACATGATAGGTCGGCAGCTTCTTGACCGCATCCGCATTGTTCGCACCGAACTGGTTCAGTTTCATAAGATCCGTAATCCCCCGGTCCCGCAGCATCTCGATAAACTTCACGAAGATCTCCGCCGTCGCCCCCGCGTCGTCTACGGCGCGGTGATGGTTCTCCAAAGATATGTGAAGCGCATTCGCCACCACATTCAGCTTAAATTTCGACAGCGTAGGGAGCAGGATACGCGCCATCGCCACCGTATCCACAGACGTAAAATCCGGCACAATATCCTGATACCGGCAGTTCTGTTCGATGAAGCTTACGTCAAAGGACGCGTTATGGGCCACCAGCACGGCGTCCCCGGCAAATGCAAGGAACTCGGGCAGTACCGTCTCAATATCCGGCGCATCCAGCACCATCTCGTCCGTGATGCTGGTAAGCTGAGTGATCTTGAAGGGGATCGGCACCCTGGGATTCACAAATGTACTGAACTTCTCTGTAATCTTCCCCTGCTCCACCTTCACTGCGCCAATCTCGATGATCTTATCTTTGATCGGGCTGAATCCCGTCGTCTCAAGGTCGAATACCACATACGTCCCATCCAGAGACTGCCCCTTCTCATTCACAGCCACATCCGTAAGGTCATCCACCAGATAGCCTTCCACGCCGTAGATCACCTTGAACGGATCGTCCTTGTCAAGCGACTCGATATAGTGGTTCGCATCCGGGAACGACTGCACCACTCCGTGATCCGTGATGGCCAGCGCCTTGTGCCCCCAGTCATGGGCGCGCTTCAGCAGATCCTTTACCTCCGTCACGCCGTCCATGTCGCTCATCTTCGTATGACAGTGGAGCTCCACTCTCTTCTTGGGGGCGGTATCCTTCCTGGATTCCGTAAAATCACTGATCTTGCGGATACCTGCGACCGAAGAGATGACCAGCTCCCCGTCAAATTTATCAATGTTCGTCACGCCTTTGATCTTCAGAAACGCCCCGGGCTTAAGATCGCCGATAATGTCCGCAAGCTGATCGTTCCTGACGAACAGCTTGATCGTGATCGTGTCCGTGAAATCCGTCACAGAGAATATGACGATCGTCTTTTCGTTGCGGATCTCACGAGTGTCAAAACTGATCACCTTCCCGCGGAACGTGATCTCTCCCATCTCGCCGACCACCTGCCTAAGCTCTATCGTTTCGTCGTCAAAGTCACGCCCATATATCAGATTCGAATCGCTGGAAGATCTGCCCCAGGAACCCCTGCCCGTACTGTTGCCGGCTCTGGCTTTGGACGGCTCCGCTCTCTTTTCAGAAACTGTCTCCTTAACCTTCCTGGATTGGTTTCCTCCATCCTGCTTCAATGCTCTGTCACCGCCCTGCTTCTTGTCACCGTCCTCTTCCCGGCCGTTCTTTCCTGCATTTTCCTGCTGAACGGACGCGTTCGCCCTCAGGATCTCCTTAACCTCCTGCTCAAGCTTGATCTCATTATACTTTAACACGCTCTCCTTCGGCTTCTCATACAGCACCCGGATCTCAATCGGACGGCCGAACCTGTGCCGGAACACGTCCGTAAGATAAGACGTGATCGACTCCCGTTTCCCCTGCGCCACGATAGAATCCCGAAGCGTAAGACACAGGATATTCCCGTCCTGGAACTCATAGCTGGAATTCTGGAGCATATTGCGCTCCACCACGCTGCGCTGGTCAAGCTCCATAAGGAAACTGTCGAAATATTCATTCATCAGATTTTCCGGCGTATACTGCTCGGACAGGTCATACTGCTCCTGCACCTCAATCTGGATAAAGCTTCGCCCGAACAACTGCTCCTTTAGCTTTCGCTCCACCTCATAGACACATCTCTTCTGGAGCAGATACCTGCTTAAGAGATGCACCTTGATAAAATCCCGCTCGGAATTCGTCGTCACCTTACTGACCTCCACCTGCTCAAACATGCCGCGGAGCTCATCATCTACTTTCAATGTCGGAAATACTTCAAAGAACGGCTTACTCATTCCAGTTCAACAACTCCTGTCTCAATGTATCCAATAACTGGTCTTCTCTTACCTTCTTCACGATCTCGCCCTTCTTGATCAAAAGCCCCTCGCCGATGCCTCCGGCGATGCCGATGTCAGCCTCCTTCGCCTCTCCCGGTCCGTTGACCACACAGCCCATCACGGCCACCTTGATATCAAGCGGGATATCCTCCACCATCTGCTCTACCTGGTTCGCAAGACCGATCAGGTCGATCTTCGTCCTCCCGCACGTCGGACAGGAAACCACCTCGATCCCGCCCTTACGCAGCTTAAGTGTCTTAAGGATCAGCTTCGCAGACCTGATCTCCTCCACGGGATCCCCGGTCAGCGACACACGGATCGTATCGCCGATGCCCTGGTTCAGGATCAGACCTAACCCGATGGAGGACTTAATATTCCCCGCAAGAAGGGTTCCCGCCTCTGTGATCCCCACGTGCAGCGGATAAGGACAGTCTCTGGCGATCAATTCATGAGCCTTCACACACATCATGACATCTGAGGACTTGATACTCACCACCAGATTGTCATACCCCATCTCCTCGATCATATGTACCTTGTCCATGGCGCTCTCGACCAATCCCTGAGCCGTCACACCGCCATACCGCTCTACCAGAGCTTTCTCGAGAGAACCGCTGTTGACGCCCACCCGGATCGGGATGCGGTACTCCTTCGCCTTATCCACCACAGCCTGTACCCTGGCGGCGTCCCCGATATTGCCGGGATTGATCCGGATCTTGTCCGCACCGTTCTCAATCGCCGCAATGGCAAGCCGGTAATCAAAATGAATGTCCGCAACCAGCGGGATATGGATCTTCTCCTTGATCTTCCCAACCGCCCGGGCCGCTTCCATGTCCGGCACGGCGCAGCGGACAATCTCACAGCCTGCCTTCTCAAGCGCAAGGATCTGCGCCACGACTGCGCCCACATCCTCCGTCTTCGTATTGGTCATAGACTGGATGGCAATGGGACTGCCTCCCCCGATCGTCACGTCTCCTATCCGGACCTTTCTTGTCTCATCTCTGTACATACCGCTTCTTACCCCTTTCTTCTGAACTGAAACCATACTGTCAGAAATACCCCTCTACCGCATATCCAAGCCCGATAGAGAGGTATCCTTATTACTCTTTTATCAATACTAACTGCTCGCCGTACTCCCGCTCCGTCAAGGTCAGCTGTTCCTGATCCACGCTGTAATCAAACGTCGTGATCACCGTCGACAGCGCCTGCCGGATCTCTTCTTCTGTATACTGTCCATCCGTCTTGTCGGCCAGCTCCTGGAATCCCGCCTCATCCGGCGTGATCGTGATGGTCTTCTCATCCTTATTCAGCGTATACTTCATGTCCACAGCCACACTGGAGGCTTCCTCTGCCTCCGGGATCGAGACTACCATGGAGCCATTCTTCATAATTGACATATTAAAGCTTCCTTCTTCGTCCGCCCAGTCACCTTCTAATGGATTCGTCGTAAATAGCTTCGTAAGCAGCAGGATGACTCCCACGATGATCAGAATCGTCGAAACCACTGTGACGATCCTCCATATCTTACTTCTCTTTACTTCATCATTCTTCGCAATCATCTCCCTGTTCCCCACTCTTTCTATATCATTTCCTTCTTCCATTATATGTGCTTTTTCAGTTACTGTCAACGGACGACTTTTTCCTGCGGTCACTAAAATTCATGTATATTAACGCTCAATCCGCAGTCTCGACCAGGAGATAGAAGCCCTTGTCGGTCTTCTCGATCTTCTGGATGATCCCCTTGCGGGAATGGATCCTGTCGCTCGTCCTGTAGATCCCGGACATGGCGATCGACGGCTCCACCAGATAGGTGTACTGTCCCGTCACGGCGCTCCTCTCGCTGATCTCGACCTCCTGGCCTTCCTCAACCAGTCCTTCCCGCTCCATCTTAAAACGTTCCACTCTCATAATCTGTCACACTCCATCTTCACACAGCCAGGTGCAATGCACTAACCTTCTGCCAGCCTTTTGATATCCTCCGGCTCTGGCATGGAACGAATGGCTCCCTTCTTCATTGTGATCAGCGCCGCCCCTGCATTGGCATAGGTCAGAATATCTTCAAGAATCTCCTCCGTAAGATTATCGAGACCGTGTGTCAATACTCCGTTGACCGCACATCCGCAGAACGTATCCCCTGCTCCCGTCGTCTCAATAGCTTTCACGGCGAATCCCTTCCGCTCTACACGCATATCCTTATAATACGCCCGGCTTCCGTCCTTCCCCATCGTCAGGAAGATCAACGGGATCTGGTACTTCTCCTGAAGATAACGGATCCCCTCGTCATAATCCTCTTTGCCTGACACAAACTGGATCTCATTATCAGATATCTTCAGGACGTCGCAATACTGGAAACCATACTCTATCTGCTCCTTCGCATCATCCAGCGAACCCCAGAGAGGCGGACGCAGGTTCGGATCGAAGGTGATCAGACATCCTGCTTCCTTCGCCGTCTTAAGCGCCTTCTTCGTCGCTGTTCTTGCCGGCTCGTCCGTCATGGATACCGTCCCGAAATGGAACACCCTGGACTTGCGGATCATATCCAGATCGATCTCATCCTCTGACAGCATCATATCCGCGCCGGGCTTGCGGTAGAAGGAGAATTCCCTGTCACCATCCGGAAACGTATGTACAAACGCCAGGGTTGTACGGATCTCTTTGTCCATGATCAGTCCCTCTGTCCCAATCCCGAGCCCTTCGATCGTATCCTTGAGCAGACGGCCGAACTGATCCTCACCTACCTTACCGATAAATGAAGTCTTTCTTCCAAGCTTGTTCAGCATCGCAAGCACGTTGCACGGCGCGCCTCCCGGACAAGCCTCAAACAGATCATTCCCCTGACCGCTCTGTCCATTCATGGTAAAATCAATCAACAGCTCTCCGATTGCAGTTACATCATATAATTTGTCCATGTCAAAATCTCCTTCTTTACATTTCAAATTTGTAAATATTTTAACATATGACAGAGAATTTTAAAAGGGGGACAATCTCTATAAATACTTTTCATTTTAAGCCATCCGCTCACAGCTCGAATTACGGCAAAAAGCATCTGACAATATCCCATATATCGCCAAATGCCTCTGATTCCAACGAATTTACTCTATAATTCTCTATACAACAGCCTCTATAAGTATCTTATCGCCCACCACTGTCTCATGGACGCCGGTCTGCTTCTTTTGATTAAAGTTAAAGCTGAGCATATATCCCGTCTGCAATCCGTAATCATTCAGATAACCTTCTAACTGGCGCTCTCCTCGGGAATTGTATTCATTTCCCCGCCAGATCTTCGTCTCGATCACCATCTGCTCTCCACGATAATCCACAATAATATCCGTTCGTCCAAGACTGCGGGTACGGGCCTCAACATAATAATTCCCCGTCCCGTTAATGATCGGGCGCAGATATAGAAGAAAATACCGCCGCCCCTCTTCTTCCAGAAATTCTTCCTCACAGCATCCATACAGCTCATGAAAGTGCAGGACAAACTTCTCCAATATCCTGCGCATATCAAGACGTCCGTCCCGGATAAACTGGTTCTTATCTTGCAGGGACGCCTTGTATATATCCGCTTTCCCCATCTCATCAAGAGAAAGGAAATGATTATATAGAAGCGTATCAAAAATCCGGTTGGCAGGTATCACGTTTCCGCCCTCATTTTTAACAAATCCAAACATAAGGGCAAGATTGATCACCTGATTAGTCGGAGTATAACTGATCGCTTTTCCAGAAAACAAAAGTCCCTTAAGTATCTGTTCAAGTTCCGGGTAATCCAAAAGCTTGCTCGTCAGAGACTCAAACAATGCGTTATTATCTAAAAGAAGAAGCCTCACAGCTTCCAGAAAACCGTCCTTCGTCCACGCTCCCGTTATGTCTCTTGAGCCTATCTTCTCATCCATCAGCTTGCACAGCCTGGATACGAGATATGGATATCCCGAGGTATAGGCGTAGAGAAATCCCGCCATCTCCTCTGTATTCATCCCGGTTTGGCGGTCTGCCTCATATTCATCCAGCATCCCCTTGATCCCATCTTGGGACAACTCCATATTCACATCGAAATCCGCCGCAATATTCCACGGACTGTTCATCTTATGCTCTTCATCCGGACGCAGCTTTCTTCGCAGGTTTTTGACATCATATACGCCCGCAAGGATAACTGTGCGGAATGTAGGCGATACATCTCTGTCAATATAATACCCTCTCAACTGCGAGAGAAAATCAAGAAATACCTGATTATTTGCCGCACTGTCAAACTCATCGATGATCAGCACCAACGGCCTGTCCGCCTCTTTACATATATTACTCAAAAGCTGAAACAGCTCTACCAGCTCTAACTCTTCTTTATTCTCCCTAACTGCGCTCTTCAACTCAGCCGCCGCTGTCTGCATTCTGCCCGGAAAGGTTATACCCATATTTTCTATTATACGGATAAAGGCTTTTGCAAATGCTATTGAGAACGTATTTTCATCACGGAATTTCGCATAGCTCATCTGCATCTGGAAATCCATGCGGATTACATAATACTCATCCTTCAAGTACTCATCCAGCGCACGGAGCGTCGTCGTCTTTCCATATTGACGGGCGCGGCTGATCGTAAAATATTCACCCCGGTCTATATAGCTCTTAATCGCAGCCAGCCGGGCGCTGATATCAACCATATAGTGCAGTTCCCGCTTACAGTCTGCCGTCACATTGAATGTCTTGCCCATATCCTGGCTCTCCCCCTTCCTGCCGTCTGCATTCCTTTCCCATGCCTGCGCCCTCTCATGGATCATCCAAGCACCTGCACGCCTCCAAGGAGCACATAAGAGATAAACCACATGATTACCGTCGCCATAAAGATCCCAAGGATCACCGCCGGAAATGCCTTCTTGAACTTCACGCCAAGCAGAGCCGCGATCAGAGAGCCGGTCCACGCCCCGGTTCCCGGAAGCGGAATTCCCACAAACAGCACCAGCCCCCAGAACTCATATTTCTCAATCTTATCACTCTTACTCATGGCCTTGGACTCCAGCTTATCGACCATAGGCTTAAAAAGCTTCGTCCCCTTCATCCAGTTGAATATCGGAGTGATCAGAAGCAGTATAAACGGCACCGGGATAATATTCCCTATGATACACAGCGGTATCGCCTTCGCCACCGGCACGCCGAGCAGCGGTCCCGCGACCAGAAGCGCCCCTCTAAGCTCCAGGATCGGTATCATAGATATGATAAATACGATCGCTTCCTTTCCAACACTCCCGCCAAGGACGTCGATAATACTCTGTACTAATGTTTCGGTCATAGATATTCTCCTTTTATTTCCCCATATATTTCCTAAGAAATGCAAACAATGCTTCCATCTCTTCCCTGGTCCCGACAGTAATCCTCATATACTGTTCAATACGCTCGCTTCCCCAGTACCTGACATAGATACCGGCCGCCTTCAACGCCTCAAATAATTCCTTCGCATCATACTCCGGATGTGTGGCAAAGATAAAGTTCGCACTGGAATCCAAAAACCGGAATCCAAGCTTTGAAAACTCGCCCTTCGCCCACTCCCTCGTCTTAATGATCTTACGGATCCCTTCCTCAAAATATGACTTATCTCTAACCGCCTCCACGCCGCACACAAGCGACGCCTGGTTCATCGTATAAGAATTAAAAGAATACTTCACATCATTCAGATACCGGATCAGCGCCGGATTACTGACGGCATATCCGATCCGCATACCCGCCATGGACCTGGCCTTGGAAAATGTCTGCACCACGATCAGGTTGTCATACTGTCCGATCAGCTCCACGGCAGAACGCCCGGCAAAATCAATATAAGCCTCATCGACGATCACGATCACGTCCCGATTCGCCTTAATAATATCCTCAACCACCTCAAGCTCTTCATAGATCGCAGTCGGTGCATTCGGATTCGGAAAAATAACTCCGCCGTTCTCTTTGTAATAATCCTCTTTCACGATCCGGAAATCCTCATCAAGCTTCTGACACTCATAGGGTATCCGGTACAGCTCTGCCCATACCTTATAAAAGGAATATGTAATATCCGGAAACAGGACCGGCTTTTCGGAGTTAAAAAACGTCAGGAAACACATGGATAACACATCATCCGATCCGACACCCACAAACACCTGGTCCCTGTTCACGTGATAGAATTCAGAAAGCGCTTCTACCAGAGGGGTACAGGCCGGATCCGGATAGAGCCGGAATCTGTCTGTGTCCATCTCACGCAGAGCTCTCGCCACACCCGGCGCCGGAGGATAAGGATTCTCATTGGTATTCAGCTTGATCACTTTATTCTGCGGCTGTTCTCCCGGAACATAGGGCTCCACTTTACGGATATTTTTCTCAAATGCTCTCATAATCTCTTTTCCCATCCTAATCATCTATTCCTTCCGCCTGATCTGTCCAGCCTTAAAAATATTCACCGGCCAGTTCCTTGAACTTCGGCAGTGAATTCACGATCGTCTCATAAGCCACACAGTAAGCAAGCCTTACATACCCCGGACATGCAAAGGAGCTTCCCGGCACTAAAAGCAGATGATACTTCTTCGCGGCCGCACAGAATTCCTTCTCATCCGCGATCGGAGACTTCACAAAGAGATAGAACGCCCCCTCCGGCTTGATACATTCGAATCCGCACTCCCTCAACCCGTTATATAACGTCTCACGGTTCCTGTTATAGAAGGAAATATCCGTCTTCTCATTGATGCATTTTGCAACCACCTTCTGTTGCAGCGTAGGCGCATTGACAAATCCTAAAATACGCGTCGCCACATTCGCCGCCGCCAGTACATCCTCGCTGTCCTTCACCTCATCCGGGATCACCAGATAACCGATACGCTCTCCCGGAAGCGACAGGGACTTACTGTAAGAATATCCCACGATCGTGTTGGCATAATACTTTGTAAGGTATGGAACCTCGGCTCCGTCATAGACCAGCTCGCGGTACGGCTCATCAGAGATAAGGTATATATCTGTCCCATACTCTTTCTGCTTTTCCTCCATGACCGCGGCCAGCTTCTTTATCGTATCCTCAGAGTATACAACACCTGTAGGGTTATTCGGCGTATTTACGATCACCGCCTTCGTCTTCGGCGTGATCTTCTGCCTGAATTCGTCAAGCTTCGGCTGGAAATCTACCGTGTTCGGCGAGACTTCCACCAGTACACCGTCATAATTATTCGTATAAGAACGGTACTCTCCAAAATATGGTGCAAAGGCAATCACCTCATCACCGGGGTTGAGCAGTGTCTTAAGGATGACATTCAATCCGCCTGCCGCTCCCACGGACATCACGATATTCTTCCCTTCAAAGTTCGTATCGAAACGCTCGTTCAGCGACTGCGCCACCGTCTCCCGCACATCTGCATAGCCAGAATTACTGTTCGTATATCCATGAAGGACCACCGGATCATTCTCATCCAGCAATTCAAGAATCGCCTTCTTTACTGCCTCCGGAGCCGCCACATTGGGATTGCCCAGGCTGAAATCATATACATTCTTGGCCCCGTATATCTGCGCAAGCCGGTTGCCTTCCTCAAACATCGCACGGATGGCCGAACTGTTTGCCACCATATTCTTCATCTTCTCTGCTATCATGCTCTTCTCTCCTTACTTACGTCTCTTCGCCAGGCATACTGCCGTTTTGCCAGGCTCTACACAGGCATCTCTGTTACGCCGCCCTTTTCGCCAGGCTCTACACAGACACCTCTGTCACGCCGCCCTTCTCCACCATGAACACTGGCCGGTACGAAAGCTTCGCCTTCCGAAGCCCCTCTGCGCCCGTATCCTCTTCCCGGTTCACATAAAGATAATCCCCGCACTCATGCTGCACAAACTGCTGGTTGATCATCGGGTATGCTCCTTCCACGTCCGCAAATGCCTTCTCTATATGGACGACAAAGGTATCTGAACAGACCGGCTCCCCGATCGTAAACGCCACTACCTCACCGTCAATCTTCAGGATCCCGCCCTTAAGCTCCAGCTCTTCAAACAGACGAAGCGCATTCATCGTCACACAGATCTCGCCGCGTTTCTCGGGATCGTCCTCACATCCGTTCTGATCCCTCCACTTAAGCGCCATCTGGAAACACTCCTCCACATTTTCAGCCGTGACAGGCTCATACGTCCATCTTCCGTCATACAGTGCCTTGAACTTATTGATATGGTTCCGTTTGCTGTGAAGCTTCTTTCCTGACAACGTGGCAAGCTTCTCCGATTCATACACATAATCCGCACTGTCCCTGTCATATTCGATCTTGAACCTGCCCGGATACCATTCCTCCAGCTGTGCAAAATGCTCAGGCGTCAGATTATACATCTGAAAAGGCTTATTCCGTCCTCTGCAATACTCTCTCAGCCACTCGATCGCCCTTCGCACATCCTCTGGCGTCCCCGCCGGATATGCAAAAGACAGATGCTCTTCATCCTCGCTCTTAAAAACAAGCGCATTCTCTACGACCGCCCATTTAACCGGATACTGCCGGGACCATAAGTATACATTGGCAAATGTCCTCTCACAGCTTCGGCTCGTATACTGTGCAAAATAATGTGATATGATCTCCTTATCTTCCAATTCCGCTCTTTTAAATTGTACCTCGTCCATCCTCTGACCTTCTCTTCTCTATATTTTTCATGATCTGACTTCCTGATATCTGCCGGGGATCTGCCGCCGGCGTCCTTCTCTATATACATACCATGGCAGAACAAAGCCATTCAGCCTTAGTATGACAGATCTGCTTTCTTTTTATGTAAATCTTATGACCTGCGAGCTAATACATCCCACAGGTCACATACATATCCGTCTCTTCTGTCTTTGCATCTGCGCACTTCTCTTCCCGGGCAAGCACAGTAGACACACACATCATGCACAATATGATTACGATGAGCATCGACGCCCGCATTCTCTCATAAAAATCCATATTCTTCTCTCCCCTTACTTCTTTTTACGGATAAACCGATATATCAACACACCGCCGTCAGGGCCCCTTTTCCCCTCCGGCAGACTGTCTCGAAATTGCTTTTTCTCAACCATCCCTTTCGGATGGCCGCCGCCTTATCCTGTTCACAGGCAGTAAACTCTATACGAGTGTACTACACGTTCTCAAAATTACGATGATACAGTGCCTCATAGATTCCCTTCTTCTGAAGCAGCTCCTCGTGCGTCCCTTCTTCTGCAATCCCATCCTCTGTCAATACCAGGATCTTCTGTGCATTCTGGATCGTAGTCAGCCTGTGTGCGATCACGAAGGTTGTACGCTCCTTCGCAAGCCCCTCCAAAGACTTCTGGACCACCTGTTCACTCTCGTTATCCAATGCGGACGTGGCTTCATCGAAGATGAGGATCGGCGGATTCTTAAGAAATACCCGTGCAATAGACAGTCTCTGCTTCTGTCCGCCGGACAGCTTCACACCCCGCTGGCCGATATCCGTATGATACCCTTGCGGGAAGCTCATGATAAACTCATGGGCATTGGCATTCTTCGCCGCCCTCACTACCTCCTCGTCCGTCGCATCCATCCTGCCGTAACGGATATTGTCAAGGATCGTTCCTGCAAACAGATACACATCCTGCTGTACAATACCTACATTATTACGCAGATCATCCAGTTTAATGTCACGGATATCAAGCCCGTCAACCATGATCCGCCCCGCCGATACGTCATAGAATCTCGGGATCAGACTGCACAGCGTCGTCTTCCCTACACCGGAAGGCCCTACCAGCGCCATATAATCTCCCGCGTCCACCTTCAGATTGATGTGGTTCAGCACCCTGTCATTCTGCTCCTCGTACCGGAAGGACACATCCTGAAACTCGATCGCCCCTTTCATCTGCCCGACCGACACCGCATCCGGCTTATCCTTAATGTCAGGAGCTATGGACAGGATCTCAAGAAATCTCTCGAATCCCGAGTATCCGTTCTGAAACTGCTCCGTAAATGTCACCAGCTTCTTGACCGGATCTGTAAAGTTGTTGATGTACAGAAGAAATGTGATCAGATCCGTCAGCGCCACCGTCTGCGACAGCATCATATGCACTCCTGTGACCAGAACCACAACCGTGATCAGCGTACTCATGGCTCCAAGTCCGGAATTATAGATTCCCATGTACTTGTAACTGACCTTCTTCGCCGCCACAAAGTTGTCGTTCCCCTTCTTGAACTTCTTCATCTCTTCTTTTTCATTGGCAAACGACTTCACCACCCGTATCCCTGACAGGCTGTCCTCAATCTGGCTGTTGATCTCCGCGATTTTCTCCCTGTTCCTCTTAAACGCCTTGCCCATCTTCCCATTAAAATAAAAGGCAAACACCGCCATCACCGGGATAAATGCAAACGCCACAAGGGCCAGCTTCGCATTGACCGCGAGAAGAATGACAAAAGAACCTATGATCTTAATAATTGAGATCACCAGATCCTCCGGCCCGTGATGCAGAAGCTCACTGATATCAAACAGGTCGCTGGTGATGCGGGACAAGAGATGTCCCACCTTCTGGTTATCATAGAATGCAAATGTCAGCTTCTGATAATGCCCGAAGATATCCCTGCGCATATCTGCCTCCATCTTCGCACCCATGATATGCCCGAAATACGCAATATAAAAATTGCAGAAGATCTCAAGCAGCACCAGGGCAGCCATCACTCCTCCGAGCATCATGAGGGACTCCCTCGCTCTCGAAGCCTCAAAGTACACAACCTCGTTCGTGATATACCTTACAACCAGCGGGATGATCAGCATCACTGCCGCCCCAAGGATTGCAAAGAACATATCACTATAGAATAATCTCTTGTATGGCCCGTAATAGGCAAATAATTTCTTAAGTTTCTCCTTCATATAATATACGACTTCCTCTTTTCTCTTATAAAAAACTACGTGTTTTATTATTGTAACAAGATTCTCAAGAGAATACAAGGAGGGATTTTACAAATATTTTTCTCATTCCACTTCTCATCTCATTTCACTTCTCATATTGAAAGGAGCCGGCGTATCGACCACGCGGCTCCTAAATTCCTGCAAATATGAACTTTTCTACTCATAATCCAGTATGCGCATCAAATTATTCCTTCTTTCGTGTCAGGAAAACTCCAATGCCCGCACCAATAAGGACGATCGGCGCTCCCCTTACGAACATCCATTCAAATGCGTGAACTGCGGTTCCGAGAACGGCGGTTTCAGGATCACTATAATCCCACCCCAGATAAGAGCTTTCCGATGCCAATAAGACCGCAAAAATTACTGCTATGACTATGCACAATGAGATAAGAAGCCAATGCAGAACTCTCGTTCTAATGATTTTTCTCTGCGCAAGCTGTAGGTTTATTACCTCCAGTTTTGCCGAAATCGCCTTTAAGTCATCAGCCTCCGGCTCAATGACATTCTCTCCAAGCAGCATACTCACGGATGTTTCAAACACTTCTGATATAGCGATCAATCGATCAGAATCGGGAACCGACAATCCCGTTTCCCTTAGTTAAAGATATTGTTGGGTATCTCAAGATGTGTCATTCGATTTTGCCGATAAAGCGGTAGAAGATTTCTACCTCCTGTTCCCGGCTTCCGTCCTCACCTTTGACCGCTTCATGGACAAGGATTTTTTCAATCAGCGTATTCAGAAGTTCAGCCGTCAATTCTGTGGGATTGACATACTGTTTCATCAGACCTATCCACTTTTCAGCGTCAACCGCTGTCTGGGCGGCGGCCTCCATCGCTTCGTGAAGC
>CAJTRO010000026.1:0-20943 GCA_910579015.1 uncultured Dorea sp.
CTTTCCCTGTATCATAATATAATTTACCATTTACTCTTACCATAGGGATTCTGTCATACATTGCATCTGCTTCTTCCTGTTTGGGCAGTTGCTCTTCATCCAAATCCAATCCCAGCATATTTCGTATATTGCTTATATATTCCGGATCTTTCACCATATCATCCGTGATCATATAACTGGAAATGGGATTCTGCCATGAAATCACAAAAATATCTCTGTCTTCTATGTCAAAGGTAGACAGAATCAATGCCATTTCCTCTGGTGAGGCACCTTTTAATGCTATCATCTCTTCCAAAGTTTTCTCACGGTTGGTTCCTTGCATCAGCCCAAAACGATAGTCATTCTCTGCCATTTGCCAAACATAAACCTCCAGCCCCTTAAAGGTTCCAACCTCAAAATATTCTGGGTATTTTTCACGCAATTTCGCTATTTCAGGCGAGTTCCACTCATATTCTGATTCAAGACCATCGGGAATATGAGTGACACTTACTTCTTTAAACAAGATTGCACCGCCATCTGCCATAAGGTGATTCGCAATCCACTCGTCTGTTGGATAATCTTTATATTCACATATCCTGTCATCAGTTTCCCCATTCAGATAGCCAATTTGTGTTCCGCAATCACTTTTAGATATTGTGCAAAAAGGCGCGTATGTCCTATCTTCCCATATAATAGCCATATACTTATCACCTTCAGTAGTGCTCATATCAATTAAATTTGTGTTTTTTCCACATACACACAACACAATTAAAACAAGACTGCATAAGCAAACAATACCGTATAATCTCTTTTTCATGGCTATTCTCCTCAAAAATATATTTTATATCATACTATATTTTATTGCATATTTCAATGCAGGGTAAATAGTCAGAATTGTTTCCGGCTTCTCCCCATCGTCTTACAGTCAAATAAGCCTGCCAACTGATTGCTGATAGGCTTACCAAATAATCTCGCAATTTGAAATTCACAGAATATTAAAATTATCAAAACATATTAGTATAATACTTTAAATCTTTCGTATACACTGGTACTTTATTTGCTTCTAAAAATGGAAAATATCTTCTCTTTCGCTCATCTGCTAACGGGTATGCTCCATTCCCAGTCCCTGATTGAATTAATTGCAAAAACCCTTGCAAATGGCATTCACACACCACTTACAAGGGTTCTCATTCTCATATCTATTCGCCTGTTTTCAGCAAATTTCTACGCATTCATCTGTGCCGCAACCTCAGCCGCAAAATCCTCATTCTTCTTCTCAAGTCCTTCACCCGTCTCAAAACGGATAAATCTCTTCAGAGTAACCTCTGAACCAACCTCCTTGGAAACAGCCTCAAGATACTTGGCAACTGTCTCTTTATTCTCAGCCTTAACATACTCCTGCTCTAACAGACATACTTCCTTCAGCTCTTTGCTGAGACGTCCTGCGATCATCTTCTCGATAATATTCTCCGGCTTGTTCGCATTCTTCGGATCGTTCTTAGCCTGAGCCATCAGGATCTCTTTCTCATGCTCCTTGTAATCCTCCGGTACTTCGTCCGTAGACACATACTTCGGATTCAGAGCAGCAATCTGCATAGCAATGTTCTTAAGCGCTTCCTTCACAGTATCGGAAGCATTATCTGTCTTCGCCTCTACAAGAACACCGATCTTACCGCCTGCATGGATGTAAGATACTACAATACCATCCTCAGATACAATCTTCTCAAATCTTCTGATGTTCATGTTCTCGCCAATCTTAGCGATCATGGCAGCCAACTTCTCATCAACAGTTACAGAAGTATCAAGCGCCCATGGCTCTGCCTTGAAAGCTTCGATGTCAGCAGACTCTGTATCGGCAGCCTGCTCCACTACTTCCTTAACATAAGTTCTGAATACTTCATTCTTAGCCACAAAATCTGTCTCAGCATTCACTTCCACGATTGCAGCCACTTTATCTCCATCCTTGATCGTCGTTGATACGATACCCTCTGCGGCAATCCTGCCCGCCTTCTTCTGTGCGGTTGCAAGTCCCTTCTCACGCAGGAACTCAATTGCCTTGTCGAAATCGCCGTCTGTCTCAGTCAGAGCCTTCTTGCAGTCCATCATGCCTGCACCGGTCTGCTCCCTTAACTCTTTTACCATACTAGCTGTAATTGCCATCTTCTTATCCTCCAAATAATCATTCATCTGCCGGGAACTGCATATCATCTGATCTCCATCAGATATACGCCTCCCGGCAGACCTTATACTATAATCCTATATATAATCTATTCCTCTGCTGCTTCCTCGTATGCACCCTCAGCATCCTCTTCGTACAGCCCGTCATCTCCGGTCATACCCTGATTTGCCTCGATCACAGCGTCAGCCATCTTAGATACGATCAGCTTCACAGCACGGATCGCGTCATCATTACCCGGGATCACATAGTCAAGCTCCTCCGGATCGCAGTTGGTATCAGCAATACCGATCAACGGAATTCCAAGAGTGTGTGCTTCCTGTACACAGATTCTTTCCTTCTTAGGATCAACAACGAAGATTGCATCCGGGAGCTGCTTCATCTCCTTGATACCGCCAAGGTTTCTCTCCAGCTTCTCCCATTCCTTCTTCAACTGGATAACTTCCTTCTTCGGCAATACATCGAAAGTTCCATCCTCTGACATTCTCTCAATCTCTTTCAAACGTGCAACTCTGCTCTTGATCGTCTTGAAGTTCGTCAGCATACCTCCAAGCCATCTCTCGTTCACATAGAACATTCCGCAACGCTCTGCCTCTGTTCTGATCGCATCCTGCGCCTGCTTCTTCGTTCCTACAAACAGAACTGTACCGCCCTCTGATGCAATATCAGATACTGCCTGATAAGCCTCGTCCACCTTGCCTACAGACTTCTGTAAGTCGATGATATAGATGCCGTTCCTCTCAGTATAAATGTAAGGAGCCATCTTAGGGTTCCATCTTCTTGTCTGATGTCCAAAATGAACACCTGCTTCCAAAAGTTGCTTCATTGAAATAACGCTCATGTTTCTTTCCTCCATCTTGGTTTTTTGCTTCCGCATATGTGTAAATCCTTGAAACCGGCTGAAAAACCGTCCGAAAATATCGGATCCTGCCACCGAACCTGTATCGGTGAAAGGCTCATCTGTCTTCGTACAGCCCAATGCCATCAGCACAGGCACCCTCTCGGACAAACAAATGCGTGATTTTTACGACCTTCTCATGATAACACAAAAGCCTTGCGATTGCAAGGCTTTTTCCATACTATGTAATCTTTACCAATAACGGCGATACCACGGAGAACCATATACGCTGGCAACCTTCACAAAATCTCCCGGTTCCGGAGCATGTATCATCTGGCCTCCTCCGATATAAATCCCGACATGTCCAGGATAACATACGATATCTCCAGGCATAGGACTGCTGACTGCTTTACCGCCGCCCCCCTGCGGACCTGAGGTACGCGGGATGCTGATCCCGGCCACTCTGTGGCAATACTGCGTAAGTCCGGAACAATCCAACCCAGATCCCGGAGTAGTGCCTCCCCATACATACGGCACACCTATCTGGCTGCGCGCCGCCGCCACGATAGTCTGTCCAACCGAAGCGTTGCCGGTTCCGGTATACCCCCCGTTGCCACTGTTATTATTATTACTGCTGTTGTTATTACCGCTGTTGTTGTTATTCCCTGTATTGGCATTATTCGGTGTATTCTGTGTGGAATCCCCCCGGTTTCCTCCACCGTTATTCCTGTTATTATTCGCTTCCGCTATCTGTGCCTGCCGGGCTTCTTCCGCACGACGGCGTTCTTCCTCTTCCTTACGTCTCTGCTCCTCGACCGCCTTCGCTACTGCCTCGGCTGCCGCCTGAATCTGCTGATCAAGATCCGCCACTTCGGCACTCTTCGTCTCAATCATCGTATTCAGTTCGCCTTCCTTCGCTTCATACTCATCCTGCAAGGATTCAAGCTTCGCCTTGTCCTCCTCCAGACCGGCCTTCAGATCGGCAATCTGCTGTTTTGTCTCCGCATATTCCTTAAGCTGTTCCCTGTCATATGTATGTACATTCTGAACATATTCCGCCTTATTAAGCAGATCTGAGAAATTCTCAGCTGTTACCAGTGACTCAAGAGCCGTCGTATCGCCTTCCTCATACATATATTTGATACGGATCTTCATGGCCTCATACTGCTCGCGCTCCTTCGCCTCAGCGGCCACAAGATCGTCCTGTGCCTGTAAAATCTCTTCACCCTTCTGAACCAGATCCTCCTCTAATTCTCCGAGTTTGGTCATTATATCAGTCAGCTCCTTCTGCAAGGAATTTACCTCACTCTGTTTCTCGGCTTTATTCTCCTTCAGATCGCTTACTTCTTTGTTCAATTCATCAACTGTAGGCGCCGCCATAACCGGTGTTACAATCAGAGAGCTGGCAATAGCAACAGATAACAGTCTTGTTCCAAATTTCTTCATCTTTAAACCATCCTTTTTACGCATTTTTTATACTCATTTAACCCTCATTTGATATAGAAACCCCTACATCTGGTAACAATTATAACTCAGCCAACCATTAATTGCAACATCTTTTAATAATTTTGTAACATTTTCTTTTATATCCATTTTCATGTAAACAGATGTTCCTCGCCGTCTGAGCGTGCGCAAACGTATCTGTAAACAAGAAAATCTGCCGGAAATTCCTGCGACCAGATTATGTGCCGGCACACATAAACAGGGAGTGTTGCGAAATATAATTTATGCGCAGCACCCCCTGTAACTATCAATCCATATTCCAATCTGCATATCCCAAAATACTGAATCTTATCCACTGCATTCCATAAATGCTGAACCTAATCCATCACATTTCCATAGATGCTGAACCTAATCCATCACATTTCCATAAACGCTGAATACTATCCACTGCATTTCCATAAATGCTGAACACTATCCACCACTTCCATAAATAGAACCCTATCCATCGCATATCCCGCATAAGGATAGATTCCCGCCTGCGCCTCCCGCAAACGACAACGCATTTCTATGCAGATGCCAGATTCTCATTCTCTCCAGACGTATCCGGCGTATCCGGCCTCTCTTCAATCCTCTGGACAAGCAGAAACATCGTCGACGCCACAAATGCACATACTACCGTGACAATCCCCACACGCATCTTATCCGCCAGAAGCCAGTCAAGCAGATGATATTCTGTTCCCAGTACAGACAACAGATTCATCGCAATATGTGCTGCGATCGGCGCCTTGACAGAGCCGTACTTCTCATAGAGATATGCAAGCATCATGCCCGTGAACACTCCGTAGAGCATCTGCACCATATTCATATGTGCAAACCCGAAAACCATTGCCGAATACAGGGCCGCTTGCAGATACGTTCCCCTCTCCCGCAGGCGCTTAAAGAGCAGACCACGGTAGACCAGTTCCTCACACACAGGCGCCAGGATCCCCAGCGCAATCACCTGCACAGGAAGCGGGGACGAATAGAATGCTCCTATCGTCTCTTCATATGCCTCGCTCATCTTCGACAGATTCCCTATGGCGATCAGATTGTTAAGTCCCAGGCACAACGCGAGTGCCATCAGAAGTCCGGCCGCGTACTTCCACAGCGGAGCTTTCCGATTGGGGATCACCCCCATCTGCTTCTCCTTCACGCGGTCTCTGTGAAAGAAGAAGAGCATGATCGGGATCGTGATCACTGCCGCCACGCCTTCAATCACCGCCGAAGCGCCTATATATTGTTCCAGGATCTTATCATACAGCTTAAGCATCTCATCTTCATTCTGCATCACAGCCATCGCCATATCCTGATCCACCATCATATACATCATGGTCAGTACACCCATAGCGATCATGCCCACGCCGATCCCAATCGCCGCCTTTAATATAACCGGTCCCCACAGATACCAGATACGCTTCCCGTAATCCTCCGGCATAGGCGGAATCTGCCTGTATTGCTGTTCCATATCCATCCTCTCTTTCTTCTGTTGAATGTATTTCCGTATACCTTATTCATTCTACTTCTCATTTATGGAACATGCAATTAAAAATATATTAAATTTTCTGCCGCCCATCCCCATATTATGCAGCCGCCCGTTATTCTCTGTGTTATCTTATGCATCCGGCATCGCAAATCCTGAATCAGAGCGCCTCATTACAGCTTAACCTTCACCACATCCACATCCAGATCCCACAAAAACTTATCCAGATCCTTAAAAGATAAGAACACCGTCGCCGTATTCTCAAGCGGATGGATCCCAAGGCTCTTACACCTGCTAAGATCCTTATCGATAAAGAACTCCACCGCATGATCCGCGTCGTTCATCAGCCCGAACGGAGACACGCTTCCCTGCTTAAGCCCCAGATACTTCTCCAGGCGGTCCTCAGAGGCAAAGCTTAGGTTCCCTCCTCCCAGCTGTCTGCCAAGAGCCTTCAGATCCACCTTCTTGCTCTCCTCACAGGTCACGAGAAAATGCCTCTTTCCCTTGGAATCTCTTAGAAATAGATTCTTACACAAGGTTCCCTTCTCAGGCAGTCCCAGCCTGTCCATATCCTCCATAGTATGTACCGGTTCATGCTCTACAACCTCATACTTGATCTTCAGCTTATCTAACGCGTCATATACACGCTTCTTCTGGTCTTCCATGTTATTGATTTCTCCTTATTTAGAATTATTTTATTATTATATTGTATACCTCAAAAAATGTAAAGTCAAAAAGCGCCGGTTACAGCTTCTTATTATCAGATGCGCCCCTCTTATGCCTGCGGTAAACAACCCCTGCGGCCACAACAGCTATAGCTATTCCCGCCGTCCCGGCAGCTATGTATGGAAGGCGTGCATCCGCATTCCCGCCGCCTGCCTGAGACGCTTTGGCCGAATCGTCATCAAGAGCCGGCATCTCTTCTCCCGTCCGGTCCTCCAACACCATATTCACGGCTTCTTTACCACACACGACACGGAATGCATCCTCTGAATCAGCCAGATGCACGCCCGTGCCGGCAGTCTTTTCTTCACTGTCCACTACGGTCAGACTACAGACTTTTAGCGAATCATTCTTAAAAACCGGATAATCCACCGACGATCTTCTTGCAGATACGTAGATACTCAGGATGTTGGTCTCGCTGTTATAACGCGATTCACATACCCTTGCACGCTTTCTGGCCTCCTCCGAGAACTCCACCTCAGGTTCGGCGTCCACGTACAGCTTCAGCCGGAATGTGGCTATGCGCTTCTCTGTCGCACCTGGAAAATGCAAGTTTACGGAAGCCGCCCCGTCTTCACTCACACAATTGATCCACGCTTTATCCGCTCCGCTCTCTTTCTTCTCTTTACTCTCTTCTGCGGAAACCGCCTTAAGAGGCAGTAATGTGACAAATGCAAACACCGCCATTGCCATACTTAATATATATCTTCTCATACTCTTCTCCTTTTACCGCCTAAGAAACTATTTTCCTTAATTATATTGCACCCTCAGGCGAATGTAAAGAGCTGTCATTACAGAATCCTGCTAAGCGTCCCCGGCAAAGCAGGCGTCCACCGCCTCTTCATATCTAACCGCCTTCTCCGCTTTCTTAATGCGCTTCAGCTGTTTACCGCTTCCCGGGAATGAGTTCCCCATATAGCACCACAGTTCCTTCATCTTAAAGAGCACATTCCGGTCTCCCATACCGAGACTTCGATACTCCTCATAAACCAGATTATGAAATCTGCGAAGCCTGCTATAATCCCGCTTCTCTCCTCTGGTAATCTCTCCGAGTAATCCCGGATCTGCAATGATTCCTCTCCCGATCATACAGGCCGGCACCGACGGAAATCTCCTCTCAACAGCTTCCGCATCCTCCTTTGAACAGATATCGCCGTTATAACACAGCGGGCTGCCGCCCGCCTCGACCGCCGCCTCAAATACCTCAAGGTTCGGTCTGTTCCTGTAGAAATCCTTCTGTACCCTTGGGTGTATGATCAGTTCCTCAAGGGGATATTGACCATAGATCTTAAGCAGGCATTCAAATTCCTCCGGATCATCCCTTCCGATTCTGGTCTTAATGGATATCCGGGCCTTCGTCTTTGAAAAAACTTCATCCAGAAAACGGTCGAGCCCTTCCGGATCTGCCAGAAACCCCGAACCCCTTCCTTTTGACACCACCGTCTTCGACGGACATCCCAGATTCAGATTAATCTCGTCATATCCATAATACGCCAGCTTCTCTTCCGTCCTCAGGAAATCTTCGCTTCGGTTGGTCAATATCTGCGGCACCAGATACATGCCTTCATTATTCTCCGGCAGGATCTCTGCAAGCTCCTTCGCCGTAAAGCCTTTCTTCGTGTGAGGCGACAAAAAAGGGGTAAAGTATTTATCCATCGGCGCAAAACAGGCATGGTACGCTTTTCTGTATATTCTTGTCGTAATTCCTTCTAATGGTGCAAGATAATATTTCATCCTTTGTAATATCCTTTCCCTTCATGGTAAATCCTATCATACCACAGACCGGCGCGCCTTTCTACAGGAATCCTCCGGCAGACACACTTTTTGCCAGCCGGCTACCCATCATTCCTTTCTATTCTGTCGGTTTTCGGAACACCTTCTATCTTCACGATATTCTTCTGCTGTTCCCGCCCTTTCTTCTCCTTCTGCTGCTCGGCCCTGCGCTTCGCGGCATATAAGTTAGATGGCAGAAGATCCAGTTTCAATTCCTTCATAATCTGCATACTCCTTTCAGCAAGACAAGTTCTCTTGCTAATAGTATGCACATGGCCGGCGGATCTATACCTGAAGACCGGGATATTACTGGAAATCCCCCAAAATCTCCACAAAAAAAGACGCGGCACAAATCCGTAAATTCATGCCGCATCTTATCTACAACTGTCCACACCGGCCTTAACGGTCCCGCCTCTTTCCGGTCACACCAGCTTTAGCGATAAACCTTCTTCTCTCCGGTCAGTTAGTTTCTAACGGTAACTCTTCTTTTTCTTTGTATAAACGGTAACACCTCCGGCTAAAGATGCGGCTGCCAGTATAAGATATAACATCACATTCGCATTGTCTCCGGTCTTCGCAGATGTTGCTCTGTTACCGCTGGTTCCATTCGTTCCGCTATTGTTCGTACCATTATTACTTCCGTTATCGGCCGCATTGTCTGTATAAGCCAGTGCATATGGTGAGAAGGAATCCGTACTGAACGTGATCGTGTCATCCTTAACCCTTGAGGCCAGTCCCTCTGCCATCAAGTCATCCTTGCAGTGGAACATCTTGTAAGTACGTCCGCCCTTTCTGAGAGTTTCCGGAATCTTAAGGCTCAGATCGATCATGCCTTCCAGCTGTGGGATCCTTATACCAGTCTCCAGAGCTTTTCCGTCATTCCCAAGAATCTCAGCGTAGATACTGATATCATAGTACTGTCCAACCGTCATTCCATTCAAACGGGCGGCAAACGCATCCTTCACATCCTGCGGTACATCAGCCTCCGAAAGCCCCGTCAGATCTAATCTGGAAACAATCTTATATTCCGGACCTGCTTCATTTAACACTTCTGCATAATTATCCTTAATATAGGTAAGTACGTTCCTCTCGATCAAAGCCGCACTCTCCTTGGAGAGCGAAATCTCGTCTGACTCAGGCATTGTAAATTCTGACTTTGATTCTGCATCCGGATCATCCGGAATCTCTGAGCCGCCCGGATCATCCGGATTCTTAACCAGATTCTCAACTGTTACCGCCTCGGCATCTCCCCAGCCGCGCACTACCATGAGCGCATCCGCATCCTCTGACAGGCTGACGCCGGATAATGCCACAGCCTCGCCGGACACCGTTGTCATAGACACTGTACCTACATTGAGTGTGTCTCCCTCGCCAAAAAGCGGCTCTACTCCTGCAATATATATATTCAGTGTGCTGTGATAACGAGTTTCATACACTCTTGCCTTGCTTGTAACGTCCTCGCTGAAAGTCACCACTGGATCATTAAACCCATTTCCCGATGCCGAACCTACATTCACATCGAGTTTCAAACTCAACGTGGTAATCCCTTCCTTCGCCGCATTCGGAATACACATCTCTATGGCGTACTCTGTCTTGTCCTCATTGGCGGGCGTACAGGTTACGCCCACCTCCTTATCCGTATTTGCAGCGGTTACCCGCAGCGGCAGCATTGCGATAAATGCGAACACTGCCATTATCATACCTAATCTAAATTTCTTCATGTTCTACTCCTTTTATCGCCTTATTTCTTCTTGCCACTCAAAGTTATGTTCGGAAGCTCGGCCGGCATCTCCTCGAATATACAATCGCTGACCAGACGCTGTCCCTTATTGGTCGTAGCTTCGTCCACTCGGTACAACTCAGCCCGTACCTTCTCAAGCTTATTAAGATCTGCATCCTTCGGATCGATCCAGTAGATCCAGGTTCCGTCAAAGTCATCCTTGATCACTTCGTCTGAATCATCCACATCTGAGAAGATTACCTGATATGCCTTCAACTCATTCTTATCGTTCAGACCGCCGACAATATTGCCGTCCTGATCATACAGTATCACGACATTGTATGCGGCATTGCCCTTATACCGTCCGGTAAATACGATGGATCCTGCCTTTATCACATCCCCATCCTTATCTCCGTACTTGTAATCCTCCGCCAGCGTACCGATCGCTGTCGTGCCGTCGCCTTCCGTCTTACGGAACTCTACGTCATCTCCTGTTACGCCCAGTACATCCAGTTCGGATATCGCAATCTCAGTACCTGTCTGCCCCTTGATCGCCAGCTTAACTGCCGACGTCTGGTATAACGCGATATTGGAGCTGTCCTTAATACCAAAGTTCACAGTATTAACCTTGTCAGTGAATGTTCCGCTTGCCGCCTCTACCCACTCATTCTTCTCATTGCGGACAAAGACGCTGTAGTCCTTAATCGGCGTACCGCTGTTTACGGTATACTTAAATCCGGCTATTGTAACCTCCTGATTCAGTTCAATCACAACCTCAGCATTGGCTTTGACCGTACCCGTATAAGTCGTAGCAGTATCATTGTCAACTGCCGTCATGATCGGATCTTCCGCCTGCGGACCGCAAGTATCCTCTTTCTCGTCTTCCCCGCCGTCGGCTGACTTGCTGGTAGCATCCATATTATTGGTACTTACACTCCAGTAGGTCTTGTCAACCTCACCCTGATGCTTAATCTTCACCGGAGCCAGACGTAATGCCTTCGAACGGTTCAGATGCTGGTCGATCGCTGTCACCTCGTAGGTTACTACACGATTGTTCATTGTCGTAATTGTATCTGTAAATGTATCTTCCGTAACAAATCCGGCTATCTGTTTCTCCTCATCTCCGTTGGAAGTAATGCAGCGTACAATCTCATATCCAAGGACGTCCGCCTCATTCACTCCTGAAACCAGGTTGAACTGCATGTTCACCTTGTTCGCGGCATTCGGATCCACTGCTGCCGTCGTAGTCGTACTGTTAAGAGCCTCTGTATCTGCCTTGGCAAACGCTCCTGCTGGATTCGCAAGACGGTATACCCTGGACTCATCATTTACATAATAGATCGCCCTTGTCTCCTTCGGGAACTGTCCCGCATAGCTGATCGTGTCCGCATCCGGAGTCATACCCCAGCGTTCGAAGAATTCAAGAACATCCTTCTCTGCCGCGGCACAGGCCAGACGCATCAGATCCTGATCCTTATCGCCGCAGAGCGACAGGATAATATCATTTGGTGTCGGAGCCCTTCCCGGATTCCTTGAGTAACTATCCACTCTCGCAAAGAACAGGTTCGCAAGCTGCTCATTATAATCGGAATATGTCATGTAATTCAGGCCATTATCATACGCCAGATGCAGCTGCCAGTACATACCCAGCTGTGTAAATACATTCGTGGCGCGTCCCTTCGTTCCTGAGGTTACCTTGTCATATACGTTCGAATATTTGAAACGTACAGAATCATTCGTATCCTTTGCCTGGGCAAGTACGGCGAAATAGTTGTTCGTAATCTCTGCAACCGCATAAGTACCCTGGTTGATACAATGCCCGATCTCATGGGCGATTCCCCATCCATAATACTGGCCGCTCTCATACTTTCCGTTATTATGCTTTACGGTCACACCGCTCATCAGGCCCGTTGCGGATCCCCATTCGATACCGATATGGTTACCGGATGCATACATGAATGCTCCTGCAAACATCGTCTGATAACGGATATTCTGATGATTTGCCGGGAAACGGTCTTTCACATCAACGGCTGTTTCCTTGCCGCCAACGGTATACGTACTGTTCTTGGTCAATCCCTTATGCTGGTAGAACAGATACATCATGTTCTCCATAGCTTCCATGGAAGTCACCAGCTTCCTTGCCTTCTCCTGCGTGCTTCCGTTTCCAAGCCCTGCAAGAATCTGCTGTGCCGGAAGTGAAAGCATCATTGTATCCAGCATAATATCAGATGCTCCAAGGATACAGTCTGTTGCTTTGTAATCATATTTTACAAGCTTGTTGTCAGAATTCAGGTGTACCTCATCATGCTTCTCCTTAATTCCGGCAACATATGTTTCCAGCTTGCCGACGTACTCTTCTGCCCTGCTCTGACGCTCCTGTGCGCTCGCCTCATCCATCTTGCCATAGAGATCAAGCATCGGCACCTGTACGCCGCCGCTCACACGTACAGCGTATCTGTCATTCGCATTATTGCTCGTATACTGGACATACAGAGCTCCGCCTGTCTCTGCCGCCTGTGACCAGAGCTTCGGAATCGTAACTGTATTCTTTCCAATCTTAAGCGTTGCCACTACCTTGAACATAGACGCCGCTTCTGAATGATACTGCGTGCTTACCAGCTGCAAGTTCGTACCGTCGCCGGTTCTCTTGGTGTTGTGACCTACATAGACTGTGATCTCCTCTCCGGCCGCCGCCGTAACACCTAACGGCTGCCAGGAGTTCAGTCCGCCAAATCCACGGCCTGCATCCCTGGTATTAATTGTATTATGAACCTCAACCGCTTTTCCAAGATCCTTACAATCCAGTATATCCTGTGCAGTCTGGAGCTCCTGTTCCAGATATTTCTTATCCGGATGGTATTCCTTGCTGACCGGATCTACCGTATTGATCCTCTTCTTCAGCGCATCAATCGTCGCCTGAGTGACATCCTCTCTCAGCACCGTATGAAGATCGTCTGTGTAGAGCGCCATGATATCTTCTTCCAGAGAATCATAGTCATAGAAATATACCTCTGAAACCGAGATCGTTCCATATACATAAGAACGTGAAAGCGCAAATTGTATCTTCTTCACCTCAATCGGTCCCGGGAACCGGAGCATGTAATAGACACGTCCTTCCGAATCCTGCTTCTTTATCACTCTTATGGAACCTCTTGGGATCACATGCTCTGCTCCGGCTCCGTCCCAGTATCTTACCTGTGCATAACCATAATTCTGGCTCTGCGGTGATACCTCCTGAAGCGCAATGCGGTCCATCGTATATGTCTCCTTAAACGTATAGATAAGACCTCGGCCGCCCATAGGATTGAAGCCGCCGCCATCCCAGGTATTCATGAAGTAATGAGATGTCGGAGTATTATCTACGGTTCCCCATGCAGTACCCTTCTCCGTATCTAACGGGCTGTCCTGCATCTCGCCGCTTCCGAGTACGGCGCTCTCGAAGATCTCGCTTACCTGCCCCTTCTCTGCTCTGTTCAGCAGCTTATACTTCGGCATCTGAGCCGGGTTCTGATCAGTCGTTGAAGCAACAGCGAGCTTAGACGGCTCACTCTCGCCCTTCTCATTCACACCTGTCACATAGAGCTCATAGTCTGTCTTATCCTTCAGATCGGAGATCGTAAACTTGCTTTCTTCAATCTTCTCAACCTTCGTGTACTCCTCTGTACCGGCTTCTCTGTAATATACATTGAAGTAATCCGTGTCCTTCATCTTCTTCCAGGACACATCAATTGCCTTATACTTGCCGATCGCATTCACATAATCCGGCGCAGGCGGTGCCTTGTCAACCTTCGTTGTCACCGAAATCGGCTCGCAGAATCCACTCTTCCATGCACCGTTCACCGACTGCACGCTCACTTCGTATGGTGAATTGTTCACAAGCTTGCCTTCATTCAATGAAGATACTGAAAGGGAATTACCTCTTACAGATACTACCTCTTCTGCTTCTACCTTCTCTTCCCCTTCTTCGATAAATCCTTTAATCCGCACCTCGTATCCCATGACATTCACGCATGGTTCCCAGGAAACAGTAAATGTCTTGTTCCCGACAACATCCGTCTTCAATTCTTCTGGGATATCTCTTGCAGGCTCCGGAATCCGGTTCTCCATGCCATTCACGAATTCTACCTTGGATATCTCGGCAAGATTGTTATTCTTCTTCGTACCGGTAATGGTAAGCGTAACTCTCTTTACCGCGATCTGGCTTCCCAGGTCGATTACGATATTCCCATAATCATCCTTGTCTACCTTTACGCCGTTAACGGTAAGCAGTGTCTCAATACCTTTTTGTACAAGAGGTATTTTAACCGGCTCGGCAGGTTCTACCACATTCCCTGCTTCATCCTTATATGAATAATATACCTCTACATTTCCTGTATCGATCGGGTTCAGTTCGTTCGAATCTATCACGATTCCATCCGTCTGAACATTCTCATTGAATTCAAACTCTAAAGTAACAGGATTCTCTTTGGATATCGGCTTTCCATTCACAGGACTGAGCTCAACGGCGCCTTCGCCTCTCAGCAGATTCTCAAGCCCCTTTGCATTCGTATCCACGCTCGCTTTAGGAGTGATAACGGAAGCCGGAACATTCGTCTCTATACTTGCACTGGCATCCGGGCTCTCTCCCTGCTTAAAATATCCCTGCACAAAGTAATTCAGATCTGCAAGATCCACCTTCTTATCAAGGTTCAGATCCTCAGACGCATTCTCAGCTGCGCTGTCTTCCAGCATCGCATCAATCTTGTCAACAAGCAGATTCTTATCTGTGTCATCAATCTCTCCGTCCTTATTCACATCTCCAATCCGAAGAACTCCGGGGTGCTTAGTATCTTTCGTATATGTATACCAGCCCAGGAAACCGGTTGAATACGTCAGCTTATAGGCCAGCCCCTGTACCTCAATCTCACGGGTACGGGTACGGTATCCCGGCGCTGATATGGAAAGTGTATAACTTCCGTTCTCCAGATTATCAAAGGTAACACCCTGCTGTAATGCGGCAGGATCTGTCTCTCCTGCCTTAAAGATAATCTCCTTTGGCTCCATTCCGGTAAGTGAAACCGTAAAGGTAATATCGGATTTAAAAGCCAGCGCCTGCATAATATACACATCAATCTGTCCTTTTACATCCGAAGCAGCTTCTGTAACCTCCGGTTCTCCTTCCATTATGATCTCTGTACCGGCATCTGGTCCTTCCGCCGGCTCAGCATCTGACGGATCGCCTGGCGTTCCGCCCCCATTCTCTTCTCCTGAATCTTTGCTGTCTGCCGGATCTTCCGGTGTACCCACGGTCAGGCCGTCTTCCGGCGTCCCGCCTTCTCTCGTCATCGGATTCACCAATGATGACTCATCCTGGCTGACAGCCTCTTGCTGCTTCGGCTCCAGATCTGTCGCAAATCCCTGCACACAGGGTGCAAGTACTAACACCGCCGCCAGCACTAATGAAACTATCCGCTTCATATTCCTCTCCTTTCTCTAATCCCCTTACTTTTTATATTTACTGGATTATCCGGGCAGTTTACCGCCCTGCTCCCCAACATAAATATACCATAGTTATCGTCTCATCATCAATAAAAATTAACGTTAAAATTAACAAATTTATGAATTTTTTGTAAATTATGGATGTCCGCGGGACATACCACAATATATAGTATACAGAGTATTTCCCGACCGGAAAACAGTCTGGCCGGACACCATAACCGCATCAAAAAACCGGAAGCATCGGATCACTGTACGAACCTCAAACAGGCTTTCACACTGATCCAAAACCTCCGGCCTCAATAATGTCTGTCCTATGCTTATCTGTCGTCGCTCTTGTCATTATCTTTCTTAGACTTAACGATCTTAATGAGCGCACTTATAATCGCAATCCCAGCTACCGTATAGAATAAGATATCAATCATGCTCTCTTCCTCCTGTCTTTCTATGTATATCTGCCAGAAGGAAATCTTTTACATCATGCATTTCTCTTCCAGCCAATTCCAGTATACACCTCACAAAAAGACCTTGCAATAAAATTCTATCTTTTCCACCGCAAAATAAAACACTTCATTCCCTATGCCCGTATTGCCCATCTCATCTTCGTCGACCGGGCCCGTCCGTTTCTTGCGCACTCCTCTGCCGACGGCCGGATCACCTCCGTGGAAATCTCCTGGTAGAGCCCCGCCTTCTTCATCTGTTTGAAGGACTTCTTCACAAGCCGGTCCTCCCCTGAGTGAAAGGTCAGTATCGCCGCGCGTCCGCCGGGCGCCAATACCCCGGGAAGCTTCTCAAGGAATTCATACAGCACCTCGAACTCCCTGTTCACATCTATCCTGAGCGCCTGAAATGTTCTCTGGCAGGACTTCTTCACGGCCTCCCTCTGCTCTGCCTCCGGAAGAAACGCAAGGGCTTCTTCGATCGCTTCCTTAAGCTGTATGGTCGTCTCGATCCTCTTCCCCCTCTTCAGATATGCCGTCACCGTCTCCGATATCTCATCCGCATAAGGTTCATCGGAATTCTCAACCAGCATTCCTGCAAATTCTTCCTGCGTCAGTTCCCTCAGACGCTCTGCCGCACTTATGCCCTTCCCGGGATCCATGCGCAGATCCAGCGGACCTTTGGCCTTGTAGGTGAATCCCCGCATCGGATTGTCAATCTGCATCGATGAAACACCCAGATCCGCAAGTACAAAATCGAATCTCCCGGCTTCTCTTGCAACCTCGTCGATATCGGCAAAGTTCTGAAGCTTTACCGTCAATATGTCCTCTCCATAACCAAGTCTTCTAAGTCTCTCTTTTGCCTTCGCAGATTCAATGGGATCGACATCCAGTGCATAGATATGCCCCTGTCCGTTCAGGCATCTCAGCATCTCACGGGTATGTCCGCCATATCCCAGCGTTACGTCCAGTCCCTTCTGCCCCGGCCGGATATTGAAAAAATCCAGGATCTCGTTAACACAGATGGACAGATGCATCCCCGCCGGGGTACTTCCCTTCCGGATCACCTTTGAGACAGTCTCTTTGTATTTCTCCGGCTGAAGCTCCTTATACTTCTCCTGATAACTGCGCGGATGCGTCCCCACATATCTCACACGCCTCTTATGTGGTTCTTCCTGATGATTCATTTTCTGTTCATCCATAACTTCTCACTTCTTTCATCGCCTTATCCCGTCTCATTATCCGGCAGCCGGCTCTTTCTTTCAATCATCTCGTCGATGCGGTCGATATAAGCATCAATTGCTTTCACATTCTCACTCCGCATCAGATATGTCATCTTCTTTTTCTTACTGCCGGGCATGGGAACAGGCTCTTTCAAAATAAGCTTGGTAGATGCTCCGGCTCCGACAGCGATAATGGTCTGTTTCTCCTCCATGATAAGCACATTATATATCCCCATCTTATCCGCCCTGGCATAGCCCACATTCTCAAAATTCCCCGCGATATTTTTCTGCCGGTACAGGTAATAAGGCAGTAGTCCCATTTGGGACGCCGCTTCTTCTGACCTTGCGATCATCCCCGATAACGTCTCCGATATCTCTTCTGTATCCCTGTGAAGATCCGCCCACTCCATCTTCGCCGCCCGCTTGATCGCAAGAGAATGGACTGTAAGGCTGTCAGGCCCAAGCTTGCAGATCTGTCTCAGAGTATCCTCCATATCCCGGACATTTTCGCCCGGCAGACCTGCGATCAGGTCCATATTGATATTATCAAATCCCAAACTGCGCGCCAGATGAAATGCCTCGACTATCTCCCCGGTCTGATGCTTCCGGCCGATGAGATCCAGCGTCTTCTGCTGCATACTCTGCGGATTGATGGACAGCCTGGTGATCCCGTGACTTCTCAATACCGCAAGCTTATCTTCGCTGATGCTGTCCGGCCGGCCGGCTTCCACCGTATATTCCAGCAGATAATCTCTGGAAAAATGCGCATCTATACAGGCAAGAAGCCTCTCTAGCTGAGACGCCGTAAGCGTCGTCGGCGTCCCTCCGCCGATGTATATGGTATTCAGTCTCCTCTTCTTATACCTTCCTCCGACGAATGTAAGCTCCTTCATCAGAGCCGTCAGATAATCCTCCACCCGGTCCGCCCAGTCAGACAGCGCTCCGGAACTGAAAGAACAGTAGGTACACACGGTCGGGCAGAAGGGGATACCCACATACAGGCTGTATCCTGCTTCATAATCCAGCCGTCCAAGCAGTTTCTGTTCCCGCTTCGCAATCTCCCAGGAAAGCCCGGCCTTTTCCCGGCTTACCAGACAATCCTGCTGAAACCACGGGACAAACTGCTCCTTCGTCCATCCTGCCTCTGCTTTTTCCATGGCTATCTTAACCGGCCTCACTCCCGTCAGGATCCCCCACGCCAGAGACCGGCCGGTGATCCTCTGCAATTCATGATAAAGCCTGACATCAATCCAGTACTTTATCCTGCGCTCCTCCAAAGTCTGAACCGCCCCGCAAGACGTCCCGTCTTCATTGATACTGCCGGCTTCGGATATCTCAGCCTGCTCCTTTACCACCACGATCTCTCTTTGATCCGGCAGCCGTACCATAACATAATGAGAGGCTTTCTCCTCCACCTTACTGATCGTCTCCTCAGATGGGAAAAAAGCCTTCACGATATGATACACATTATACGTATATGCTTCGCTCTTACATACAATCTGAATCATCCTGTCTCTGCTCCGTTTCTAATCCTTACTGTATGAATGGATTATTCACCCTCTCGTGACCGATAGCCGTCTCACCCATGTGCCCCGGATACACCCTCGTCTCATCCGGAAGCGTCATCAGCTTCTCGCGGATCGAGCGGACCAGCTCCGACATACTGCTCCCCGGAAAGTCGGTGCGTCCCACAGAGTTGGCGAACAACGTATCTCCGCTGAATAATACGCCCTTTTGCCTCACATAGAAACAACAGCACCCCGGCGTATGCCCCGGCGTATGAAATACTTTAAAATCATACCCCGCAAAATGCAGTACCTGTCCGTCCTGGATATACTCTGCGCCTGAAAACGTATATCCCGCCGTATAAGAGGATGACTGGTTCAGCTTCGGATCGTTCATCAGCTCTCTATCCGCCTCGTGCACATATACCGGGACCTTATACTTCTTAAGAAATCCGTCAATCCCCATGATATGATCAAAGTGTCCGTGTGTCAGAAGAATCGCCTCGATCTTAAGTCCTTCTGCCTCTATATGGTTCATAAGGTTAGGCGAACTGGCTGCCGGATCGATCACGACCGTCTGCTTCGTCTCCTCGTTAACCGCCAGATAACAATTCGTGCTGATAATCCCTGTTAAAAATCTCTCTACTCTCATCTTATGATCAACCTGTCGTCCTTTCAATATCTATTACATCCTCCACCTGGAGAAGCTTATTCACGATCCTGTCAAGCTCATCCCTTCCGTGAACGATAAATCCCGCCTCGATGGTTGCCGTCCCCTGCTTCTTGCTGGTGCGCACGTTCATAGACTTCACGTCGACATTCGCCTCCATGAATATGCGTGACATCTCCATCAAAAGCCCTTTCCGGTCGTAGGCGTACATCTTGATCTCCGACAGATACTGCCCTCCTGCCTTATCTGCCACATCGCTCTCCCATTCTGCATCGATCAGCCTTGCCCGCTCCACATCTGTCAGATGGATAATATTCACACAATCCGTCCGATGGATGGACAACCCGCGTCCTCTCGTGACGAATCCCACGATCTCGTCTCCGGGGACCGGATTACAGCACCGCGAAAAACGGACTGCCACATCATCAATACCCTTCACAAGGATCCCGCTTCTGGACTTGGCGATATGCACCTTATTCTTCGCCGCCTCCGCCACCTTCTCAAGCACATCCTCATCCGTAAGCACCTGCTTGTGCTCCTTGCTGTACTCCTCTACCAGCCGGTTGACTACCTGCCCTTCCTTAAGACCGCCGTGGCCGATCGCCGCAAGGACAGAATCCCAGTCTTTGAAACCATACTTCTTCTGGACCACATCCTGATACTTGGTGATCAGTATCGTACTGGGGGTAATGGACTTGGCCTTACAGTAACCGGCCACCATCTCCTTCCCCTTAACGATATTGTCCTCCTTGAACTCCTTCTTAAACCACTGGTTGATCTTGTTCTTTGCCTGGGTGCTCTTGACAATATTCAGCCAGTCGCGGCTGGGGCCTTTGGAATTCTGCGAAGTCAGGATCTCAATCCTGTCGCCGTTCTGTATCTTATAGTCAATATTGACCAGCTTCCCGTTCACCTTGGCGCCGACCATCTTATTCCCCACCGCACTGTGGATGATATAAGCGAAATCGATCGGCGTGGAACCGTTGGGAAGATTCTTGACGTCCCCCTGCGGAGTAAAGCAGTACACATCCTCCGCAAAAAGATCCAGGTCTCCCTTGATCAGATTCATGAATTCCCGGTTATCGGACATATCCCTCTGCCATTCCAGGATCTGGCGCAGCCAGCTTAACTTCTCTTCCTCCTGAGCCTTCACACTCTTCTTGCCGTCGTTGGATTCCTTATACTTCCAGTGCGCGGCGATACCGTACTCGGCTGTCTTGTGCATCTCCTCCGTCCGGATCTGGATCTCAAAAGGCTGTCCTACCGAACTCATCAGCGTCGTGTGCAGAGACTGGTACATGTTCGGCTTCGGCATGGCGATATAATCCTTGAACCGTCCCGGGATCGGCGTATACAGTTCATGGATCACGCCAAGGGCCGCATAGCAGTCCCTCACCGAGTCCACGATAATGCGGACGGCAAAAAGATCGTATACCTGATCCACCGTCTTGTCCTGATT
>CAJTRO010000026.1:20953-49572 GCA_910579015.1 uncultured Dorea sp.
GGTTGACCATCTTCTTGTAGATGCTGAAGAAATGCTTCACACGTCCGCTGACCTGCGCCTTGATACCCGCATTCTCCATATGCGCGGAGACCTCATCTACAATCTGCTGTACAAACTCCTCCCGCTCCATCTTCCTTGCGTTGATCTGATCCACAAGCTCAAAGAACACTTCGGGCTGTGAATACTTAAGCGCAAGATCGTCAAGCTCCGTCTTGATCTTGGAGATTCCAAGCCGCTGGGCAATGGGCGCATAGATATCCATCGTCTCTTTCGCCTTCTCCCTCTGCTTCTCCGGCTTCATAAACTGAAGCGTCCTTAAGTTGTGGAGCCGGTCCGCAAGCTTTATGATGATCACCCGGATATCCTTGGCCATGGCAAGAAACATCTTACGCAGGTTCTCCGCCTGAACATCTAACTTATCCGATGAATATGACAGCCGTCCCAGCTTCGTAACGCCGTCCACCAGAAGCGCAACGTCATTCCCAAAATCCTTCTGGATCTCCTCCTCACTGATCTGCGTGTCTTCCACGACATCATGGAGCATCCCCGCCGCAATCGTCTCCTTATCCATCTCCAGATCCGCCAGTATGATCGCCACCCACAACGGATGGACAATATATGGTTCCCCCGACTTACGGCACTGACTGCCATGTGCCTCATCCGCCAGCTTATACGCCTTCTCGATCATCGACACATCCGTGGACGGATGGTACTTACGGATACGGGCAATTAATATGTCATACAGGTGTGCCGGATCCTCATAGTCTCCCGGCGCTTTTACCGCATGTCCGTCTACAATCTCAAGTCCCTTGGAATGATCTTCCATGATCGCTTCCGCCGCAATCCTGTCGTCAATCGCTTCATACGTTGTCTTACCGGACACATTAACGCCTCCTTCCTCTCAATCTTTTAGATGAATCACTTCCCCGGATATGCGATCACAGACTCCACGTCATATCCTTTCAGACGTTCTCTTCCCTTAAGTCCTTCCAGTTCCATAAGAAATACCGTCTTCACCACAACTCCGCCAAGTCCTTCTATCAGCTCGATGATCGCCTCGTTCGTCCCGCCGGTCGCCATCAGGTCGTCAATGATCACAACTTTCTGCCCAGGCTTAACCGCATCCTTATGGATCTCAAGCTCTGCCGTACCGTATTCCAGTTCATATGAAATAGAAACCGTCTCCCGCGGAAGCTTCCCCTTCTTCCTGACCGGGATAAAGGGCTTGTGCAGATTATAAGCAATCGGCATACCGAAGATAAATCCCCTTGACTCCGGACCTACGATCAGATCAAATTCCACATCCTTTAACTTCTCCTGCATCAGTTCAATCGACAATGCCAGTCCGTCGGCATCCTGAAGCACACTTGTCACATCCCTGAATATGATCCCCGGCTCCGGGAAATCCGGGATACTCACTACGTACTCTTCAATCTTCTTCATAACGACCTCTCCATTCCTGTTTCAAATACTTTTTAAGTATAGCATTAGTTCCGGGGTTTTTCAAGACCGCATATCACGCGGTTTACCGGTAATGCGTGATGATGATCTGAGGCGTTATACGCCCCATGTACTCGTTGATATCCGGATAGAAGGTAATGGATATCACCATCCGGCTTCGTCTCCCCGCCAGCATATCCTCCACCGCCTGCGTACCATACCGCTCCTTCAGCATATCAAGAAGCACGTCCATCTGCTGGAAGCACATGGCGTCTATCTCGGTTGCGGCTTCGTCCTGCACACGTAATTTCAGGACATTCTGATTCTTCCCAAGGATCCTTCCGCTTAAGATCTCCACGTTTCTTGCCGCGAACACCGGCTTGGTATTTCCCTTTCCAAAAGGCTCCAGAAGAGACAGCTCCTGCACGAAATCTTCCGTCACACAGGAAAACGGCAGTTCCATATCAATGACCACCTTCTCTGACAGGTCCTCTTGCGTCAGCGTGCAGTTTGCGTTGAGCATCTGCCTGAGCAGTTTTACATTTTCCCTTTTCAGCGACAGGCCCGCCGCCAGCCGGTGTCCGCCGTACCGTGTCAGCAATTCCCTGCATCTGCTGAGTTCCTCAAACATATGGTAAGCGTCTATGGAGCGTCCGGAGCCCTTAACTCCCTCCTCCGCATCCGTCAGCACAAAGACCGGCTTATAATACCTCTCCCTGATCCTTCCGGCCACGATCCCCGCCAGGCTCTCGTGGCACTGGGGAAGATAGAGGACTAAGACCTTATCTTCTCCCGCCGGCGTAGTCTCCACCAGCTCCCTCGCCTGCTCAACCGCCTCTTCCGTCATCTCCTTCCTGCTGTCATTCAGCGCTTTCAGTTCCTGGGCCAGAATGTCCGCCTCTCTCTTATCCTCTGCCCCAAGGAGCTTAAGGGCTCTCTTTGCCGTATCCAGTCTTCCGCTTGCATTCATGCATGGACCTAATACAAAACCGATATGATAGGCACGGATCCGCTCTCTTTCCACCTTCGTGCATTCCATCAGGGAACGAAGTCCCAGATTATGCGTCCTGCCAAGCATCTCAAGCCCTTCCTTCACAATGATACGGTTCTCCCCGCAGAGATCCATCACATCCCCCACCGTGGCAATGGCCGCATTTTCAATCAGGTAATCAAGCTCGTCCGCATCCTTTCCCATCGCCTCGCAAAGAGCCTCTACAAGCTTATAGGCAATTGCGGCGCCGCACAGTCCCTTGAACGGATACCCGCATTCCGGCTGTTTCGGATCGATGACCGCATCCGCCGGAGGCAGAAGATAATGCCGTTCTTCTCCCTCCTCGTCATAAGGCACCTCGTGATGATCCGTGACGATGACCGTCATCCCAAGGCTCTTCCCGTATGCGATCTCATCCGCCGCCGCAATCCCGTTGTCACAGGTGACAATGGTGTCGATTCCCTCTGCGTGCGCCCGCCTGACAAGCTCAACATTCAGACCATACCCGTCCCTGATCCGGTCCGGAATATCACTGTCCACATCACCGCCAAGCTTCCTGATTCCTTCCATTAATATGTATACCGCATTGATCCCGTCTATATCATAATCTCCGATAATACGGATCCTTTTTCGGTCTGCAATCTTCTCTCTGAGGATATCCACCGCCTGGTCCATCCCCTTCATCAGCATCCCGTCATACAGATCACCTATCGTTCCGTTCAGATACTGGTCGATTGCCTCATCCCCGGTCACTTCCCGGTTTCTGATCAGACACGCCATCCTTGGACTGATCTGAAACCTCCGTCCAATCCCCTCGAAATCCGCACCCTTTCTCAAAAGCACCCACCGTTCCATTCTATTTTCTCCTCCCGCATTCTCGCTATATTTTATCACAAAAGCAGCCGCCTGTATCTGCCGGCGGCTGCTTCTTCTTGTCCTTATTCAGATGCTTTCTTGCCAAACTTCATCCGCATCACATACCACAACGCTCCTGTGATACATACGGAAGAATATGCTCCGCAGACTACGCCTACCATCAGAGGCAGCGCGAACTCGCGGATGGAGCTTACGCCCATGATAAAGAGTATCGCCACCATCACAAAGGTTGTCAGTGATGTATAGATACTTCTCGTAAGCGTCTGGGTAATGCTCTTGTTCACAACCTCCGCAAGATCCGTCTTCCGCGTCTGATAGTGCAGCTCCTCACGGATACGGTCGAAGATTACGATGGTCGCATTGATAGAGTAACCCACGATCGTCAGCATACAGGCGATAAATGTATTTCCCACAGATACTCTCGCAACCGCGTAGAATCCGATCACCACCAGCACGTCATGCAGAAGCGCAAGGATCGCACTTGCTGCAAAACGGATATCCTTGAAACGGAACCAGATGTACAGCAGCATACAGATCGTCGCAACGATAACCGCGACAACGGCATCCTGACGCATCTCATTACTTACAGTTGAGCTGATATTCTCAGCCGTGATCAGGGACTCGTCCACCTTGAACTCATCCGCCATAGCCTTGTTCAGTTCTTCACGCTGGTCAAGCTCCAGTGTAACCGTCTTGATGATGACCTGATTGGTTCCTGCCACCTTCTGCGTCTGTACGTTACGGTCGCCCGTCACCTTTTCCACTACTGGAACGATCTTCTCGTCAATCTCATCTATAGAATAATCCTCATTAAACGTTACATTCGTAGAAGTACCGCCCTCAAACTCAAGGCTGTATGCAAATGCTCCCTTTCCTCTTGAGGAATTCACGCCCATCACGGCCGCTCCCGCCACGATCAGCAGGATGGATATCACAAAGAAGGTCCTGCATCTGCCGACAAAATTAATGGGCTCTCTCTCTTTTCTCGGACGATAATACAGACTTTCCTTACGAAGTCCCACCGCATAGAAAGAAAATACAATCACTCTCGTCACTACAAGCGCCGTGAACATGGATACGATAATACCGATCGCCAACGTCTGTGCGAAGCCCTTTACGGTACCGGAGCCGCGGAACCACAGCACCGCCGCCGCGATCAAGGTGGTCACATTGCCGTCCACGATCGCCGACAACGCCTTCTGGAATCCCGTCTTAAGGGAGTTCTTCACGCTCTTGCCCTTCGTCATCTCCTCGCGCACACGGGCAAATATGATAACATTGGCATCCACCGCCATACCGATACCAAGGATGATACCGGCAATACCCGGCAGCGTCAGGGTAACGTTGAACCCGTTCAGGATCAGCAGTACCAGTTCCGTATAGATCAACAGCGCGATGCCCGCCGCAAATCCCGGAAGATAATATACGAAGATCATAAAGATGATAATCAGCACAAGACCGATCGCTCCGGCCTTCAAGCTGGTGCTGATCGCCTGCTCTCCTAACTGTGCCCCTACAACGTTGGAACGCAGTTCTTCAAGCTCAAGCTTCAGACCGCCGATACGGATGGTCGCGGCCAGATTATCCGCTTCCTCGAATGTAAAGTTACCGGTAATATATGCCTGTCCGCCTGTGATCGCCTGGTTGACGATTGGATCGCTGATGGTCGCTCCGTCATACACAATGTTGATCTTCTTGCCTACGTTCTCCTCCGTAGCCTTGGCGAACTTCTCTTTTCCGCTTTTATTCAGGTTCAGCTCAATGGAATACTCCCGGTTTCCCATCTGATCCTCGCCGGCTTTCGCAGTCGCCGTCTCCACGTCGGCGCCCGTGATCACCGTCTCGCCGTCCTCGGTCGTAAATTCCAGGGAACCCGGCTTTCCTAACTCATCCAGAATCTTATTGGCATCCGACACACCGGGAATCTCGATATTAATCCGGTCGCTTCCCTCCTGGTATACGCTCGCTTCCGTACTGTACTGCTCCACACGTCTCTGGAGCTTGTAGATGGTGTCGCTCATCTCCTCTTCCGACGGATTCTTGTCCTTGACCTTATATGTGATGCTGACACCGCCTTCCAGGTCCAGTCCAAGCTTAATATTCCTCATCGCCCCTGTTCCGGTCTTACCGAAACCAACCAGCACCGTAAAGCCCATCAACGCAGCCAGCACGAATGTCAGCGCCAGGCTTAATATGCCTCTGTTCTTCTTCATGATCTAACTTCCTTTCTGCTTCTTAAGCTTCCTCCGCCAGAGCGGCCTTTATCATAATCGCGCATTCAACACGCTTCCTCTGCATCTCGCATCCGATATCATAGGTATCATGGATCGTCCCGTGGAAATTATAGGCGTTCGCCATACACCCTCCGCTGCAATAGAACTTTGCAAAACAATCCCTGCACTTTTCCTTGGAATAGACATTACAGCCGCGAAAATCGTCCGCGATCTCTGGCTTCACAATTCCTTCGTCTACATTTCCCATAAGGAATTCTTCCTGTCCTACGAACTGGTGGCACGGATACAGATCGCCCCAGGGCGTGACAGCCAGATACTCGGTCCCGGAACCGCATCCTGACAGCCTCTTCGCCACACAGGGCCCACCGTCTAAGTCTATCATAAAATGAAAGAAATTAAAACCTTTTCCTTCCTTTTCCCTCTCGATCATTATCTTCGCCAGCTTATCGTACTCATCCATGATGGCAGGAAGATCGCTCTTACGGATCGCGTAGGGATCGCTCTCATCCCCGACCACCGGCTCAATGGACATCTGCTTAAACCCAAGATCTGCAAAATGCAGGATATCCTCCGAGAAGTCTAAGTTCTCTCTGGTAAATGTTCCCCGGACATAATAGCGTTCCTGATCACGGCTGTCGGCAAGCTTCTGGAACTTCGGGACAATCAGGTCATAGCTTCCCGCTCCGTTCCTGAACGGCCGCATCTTATCGTTGACCTCTCTGCGTCCGTCAAGGCTCAGCACCACATTGTCCATCTCCCTGTTCACAAACTCCTGTACTTCATCGTTCAGAAGCACGCCGTTCGTCGTCAGGGTAAAACGGAAATGCTTGTCATGGATCTTCTCCTGCTCTCTCCCGTAAGCCACAAGCTCCTTCACCACCTGCCAGTTCATAAGCGGCTCTCCTCCAAAGAAGTCAACCTCCAGATTATGCCTGCCGCCTGAACAGGCGATCAGGAAATCCAACGCCTTCTTCCCGGTCTCCAGGCTCATGAGCGCACGTCTGCCGTGATATTCTCCCTCTTCTGCGAAGCAGTACCTGCAAGCAAGGTTACAGTCATGCGCAATATGAAGACAGAGGGCTTTCACCACTGTCTTCCTCTTCTTCACTTCTTCAATCATACATTCATATGTATCTTCTACGAACAACTGCCCTGCTTCAGTCAGTCCTATGACCTCCAAAAGGGCTTCTCTGATCTCCGTTTCACTATACCGGTCTAAAAGCTCTGCTCCAAGCTTTTCCAAAACTCCGGATGCTTTAAGCGCTTCTGCCGGAATCTCTGACTTCCCCCGGCATCCGCCGTCAGCTTCGCAGCCTGCACATACAGCCTGTCCATCCGAAAGCGTCAGTCCGCCTGCTTCCTTAAGCTTACATATTCCGGAAATGACGTCGTAACATACCTCGTCCACCACGTGGACCGCGCCGCTGACGACATCCATCACAATATTATATCCGTTATTCTGATACTGATGTATCAAGACTATAACCCCTTTCTCTCATATGCTGCGGTACAGAAAAAGAATCCCGCTTCGCGAGATTCTCCGCCTGCAATTAACCGCACAAGCGCTGTCTTTCTATTACATGTGGATTACTTCTTCTGCTCGCAGGTCTGATTGCCCACTGTGCAGGATGTCTTACATGCTGACTGGCAGGATGTCTGGCACTCTCCGCAGCCGCCCTTCTTCAGGCTGTTGTTCAGTGTCTGTGTATTTAATGTCTTTACATGCTTCATGGTCATGCTCCTCCTTATCTTTGCTTAACTCCTGTTATTATAGCATCACATCTTCATTTGCGCAATAACTTTATTCCGCTTATGACAGCATTCCGCCCGCCATCCCGCCTCCTGCACACAGGATGAACGTCGTCACCAGATTCACCGCGTCGCCATTCAGAGTGCGGTACACCCCGAGCGTGATCAGAAGAAGCAGGGCGAAGTATCCGATCCCCAGTCCCAGTCCCCACAGATATCTTCTTACGCGGGCAAGCTTGCCGATGATGATACCTCCAAGCAGCGTCGCAATGATATAGATCGCCGTAATCGCCGCGGACACCGCCTTTTCATTCAGCTCCAGCTTATAGAGTGCAACCGCCAGCAAAAGCAGAAGAATCCCTGTGATGACATAGGAAACCAGAAGTGACTTCAGCACCCACATAACTCTGGAATCTTTTGGAATCTTTCTTTCCATTCCCATCCCTCCTTGCAATGTATCTACCACAAGGTATGATGAAACCTTCTTCTTTATTCCATTATTGTTCCATCTGACTTCCTAAAAATCCGGCCGCGCACGCCGCCATCTTCTGTTCCAGTTCTCCGAACTTCTTCTTGGGATCTCTCGAGAGAAGGATCACGCCCCCGATCACATCTCCTTCACAGATGATCGGACTTATGATCTCATACTCATACTCCTCATCCTGGGCGTCCGTCACCGGAATATACGCCTTCTCTCCTGCCTGGGCCGCCAGCTGGCTTCTGCTGCCAAGCTGCTTCTCAAGCTGTCTGCTGATATATTTATCCTGAAGCTCCTTCTTCCCGTTTCCTGCCGACGCAATGACCTGATCCATGTCGCAGACACAGACCAGACAGCCGATTGTCTGCGACAGGCTCTCCGCATACTGTCTGGCGAAGGTGGACAACTCTCCGATCGGAGAATACTTCTTCAGGATGATCTCTCCTTCCCTGTCCGTGAAGATCTCGAGGGGATCTCCTTCACGGCTCCTTAATGTCCTGCGGATTTCCTTTGGTATCACGACTCTTCCAAGATCATCTATTCTACGTACAATTCCTGTTGCTTTCATAAGCTGACATACCTCCATCTACAAATTCTGCCATATTTCTTTCGTAATACTATTATTGGTAAATTGAGATATTTTATACTTTAAATTACAGGAATTGCTGTCTCACTTCATAAAGAGCTAGTAACGGTTATGTACATCCTCCGCAAAGCACATAAGCTCCTTCAACTCGATCACCCTGCCGTCATCCAGCACGGCTTTCCCGCTCATCCGGCCAAATACCTGGTGCTGGTCCGTCTCAATGATCAGCGCCGACGTCTTGGCCGCCCGGTCAAGCACCGGCTCAAAATCCATCTCGAACCTTCCGTCGCTTGAAGTAAATTTCCACGGCTTCATATAATCGTCTTTGGGGATATGGAAGGTCACATCATCAAGCTTATGGGCCTTCCCGTCATAGAACAGGATGTTCTCGGATGCGGCCGAAGTATCCCCGAACCCATAACCGATGTTGAACCCAAAAGGCTTTCCGTCCACCATACAGTTGCCCGATCCCCAGTACCACCGGTTATCATACGTCCACACGCCCCTTCCAAAGTCCAGTGTCCCAAAGTCTGTCTCCGGGTTAAATGAATAGGTCTTCCCGTCATAGCGCATATGGCCGCCTGCCGTCATACAGTTGATCTTCTGATTATAATAGAAAGCCGTCTTCTTCTCTTTCCAGGGCGTGGCGATCACCATGGTATCCATCTTGGGCTGTCGAAGCGTGATATTGCACTCAAAATCCTTTCCCTTCCAGAAATCCCGGTATTTACAGAGAATCCTCCTCTTTTCATCCTCCTTTCTAAACTCCATATGAAGCCTTTTATCATGGTAGATCACATGCCCCTCCTCGGAGGTCGGCGGCATATGGAGCCGTCCCATGGTAAACGGGTTCAGAATTGTCTCTGTATGCTCAAAGCCTTCCCTGAAATCCAACAGCGATACGGATTGCAGACCGATATACCCGTCGTCCGATATGGTAAATGCCCCTGCAAAGTCCTCATTCAGCACAAGATAATAATCCCACTCCTTAATCTGAAACGCAGGCGCCTTGATCCTGGAACGGTCGTAGATCTGCACCAGAGACCTCGACCATCCGGGTTCATTAAGCACGCCGTTTTTATCCAGCAGCTGCTGCCTTGCCGTCACTTCATGATTTCTCATCGTATTCTCTCCTCACACAATTACTTTTATACTGATATAGTCCTGATTCTCCATCTTCTCTATACTTACGGTAATCTCTCCTCTGTATCTGCCCACGAGCATCTTGGCATTATAAAGCCCGAGTCCGTGTCCGTCGGCGTCTTTTTTCGTGGAGTACCCTTTCTCGAAAAATCTGTGTATCTCTGCCATCCTCGTGTTCTGTATCTGGTTCTTGACGACAAATATAAGCCTGTCATCCTCAGAGTCCAGTTCCATAAATACCCTGTTCCTTTCTTTTGTACAGGCTTCATAGGCATTGTCAACGAGAGTACCCACGATCTCGATCAGGTGATGCTCTGAGATACCCGAAATGATCTCCAGGCTTTTGACCTCCACATCCGTCCTGATATAAGAGGGTGCGCGCACAATCTTACTGTAGAGGAATCCGGCCAGAACCTTGTCGCTGATCCTTAAAAGAGGCAGATATCTCCTGCTTCCGTCGTCCTTGATCACCTCTGTAATGTATTCGGACTGCCTCGCCACCAGCTCCTCGTAATCCTCCACCGTCAGATGCATATTGAGGATCGCATTGATATGATTGTCGAATTCATGCTGCTTGGCACGGATCTCTTTTACCAGTTCCTCGAGAGGCCGGATATAATGCTGGTACAGCTTAAGCTCCGACTCTTTCTGTTTCATGAGAAGATAGTTCCTGCGCCAGTCGATGAGCCCCCAGATCTCGACCACGATCAACAGCACGAACATTATGAATATACGATAGTCAAAAGTCCCGCTGACCAGAAAATCTACAATAAGATAGACAGACACCAGGAGCGCAACCACACAGAATATACGGTATAAAAACTTTCTTACCCAATTAAACACCCACATGCCCTCCTGTCTAAAATCCCGGGACGTTACCCTAAAGCCGCCCCTCCTTATCCATTCACCAGTCTTCCGATCTCTGCCTTATAGGTAACTCCGATCTCCACCACATCCGTACAGTTCTTCATCTTCACGATGCGGTTCACCGTGTCATAGTATTCCACTTCCCGCCGGTTCACGGCGAACATCCGGTGACATTGAAGGAACATCCCGTCCGGCAGTTTCAGGAGAAGCTGCTTTAATGTCATATACGGCACATTCCAGTTCTCTTCCTTCAGGTGGAGCCTCACTCCTCTGGGGATCGCCTCTATGTAGCAGATATCATCACATCTGACCTGATAATTCACTCCGTCCCGTTTCACAACGATCGACGGCGGCTCCTCCTCCTGCTTCTCTTTCTCAAGTACCTTCGTGACTACCTCCTTCACCTGCTCTGGCTGGAACGGCTTCATAATATAGAGGTAACAGTGCAGCTCCCGGTACGCCTGCATCTCCATCGCCCCCACGGAAGTCACCATGACCACCGGGGTAAACGCATACCGGAACTGCTCTCTTATTTCTCTTGCAAACAGGACGCCTCCGATATCCGACCGGTCTGCTCCCCCGAGATTCACATCCAGAAGAAACAGGCCAAACCGGATGTCTGTATGAAGAAGCGCCTTTGCCTCTTCATAAGAAGAGGCGGCATGGACACAAATGTCCTTTGGATACTCCATAAGAATCTGTTCCAAAGCTTCCATAGAAGCTTTATTATCCTCCAGAATCAATACATGTGTCATGATGCCGCTCCCTCTCTTTCTGCTGTGTCATCCTGTCAAGTTACATCTCAATACTGTCATTATACTAATCTACGCCGATCTCCTTAGCACTCTTCACCAGACCTGCAAGTCCCTGGATCTCAGACGGGATAATGATCTTCGTCGCCTTACCGTCTGCCGCCCGTTCAAATGCTTCCAGGCTCTTGATCGTAAGTACCGCCTCGTCCGCTCCTGCCTCCTTCAGGAACCGGATACCGTCTGCATTGGCCTTCTGCACCTTGAGGATCGCCTCTGCCTCGCCTTCCGCCTCGCGGATCTTGGCTTCCTTCTGCGCTTCTGCACGCAGGATCGCCGCCTGCTTCTCAGCCTCTGCATCCAGGATTGCTGATTCCTTGTTACCTTCTGCCACAAGGATCGTGGACTTCTTCTCGCCCTCTGCACGCAGGATTGCCTCACGGCGTTCACGCTCGGCCTTCATCTGCTTCTCCATAGCGTCCTGGATAGCCGCCGGCGGGATGATGTTCTTAAGCTCCACGCGGTTTACCTTGATCCCCCACGGATCGGTCGCCACATCAAGGGATGCCCGCATCTTCGTATTGATAGTCTCTCTGGAGGTCAGTGTCTGATCCAGCTCCAGATCGCCGATAATGTTACGCAATGTTGTCGCCGTCAGATTCTCGATCGCCATGATCGGGTTCGCAACACCATAGCAGAACATCTTCGGATCCGTGATCTGATAGAATACAACCGTGTCAATCCGCATGGTAACATTGTCCTTCGTGATCACCGGCTGCGGTGCAAAATCAACAACCTGTTCTTTCAGGTCGACACGCCTTGCAACCCTGTCGATGATCGGCACCTTGAAGTGAAGTCCTGTATTCCAGGTCGCCTGATAGGCTCCCAGCCGCTCCACTACCATCGCCTTCGCCTGCGGCACGATCTTAATACATGAAATCAGAAGCATCAATACGATCAACACAACTACAACAACTACGATCAAACCCACTATACCACTACTCATTCCTATTCCTCCTCATATTTTCTCACTATTAACTTCACACCTGATATGTTGACTACCTTCGCCAGTGTCTCCGGCATGAGAATCTCGTCGTCCTTCTCTGCCCGGACGGTCCATTCCTGGCCATTGACGACCGCCCTTCCTGTCTGTCCGATATTATCTACTGTCTCCGCGATCCGGATCGTCTTGCCGATGATCCCTTCGTAATTCGTCTTCTCCCGCTGGGTATTGATGAATCTTACCGCAAACGGCCGTGTAAAATAGAGAAGCACGAAGGTCACCGCAAAGAATACGATCACCTGCCACATGAGCGGAACTCCCAGAATATTGAGGATCAGCGCCGCTAACGCACCGCCGGCCGCCCAGATACTCGTAAGTCCCACCGTGATGATCTCCACGATCAGCAGAATAATCAGAAGCACCAGCCAGGCAATTGTGATGTAACTGTCCTGTATCACCATATGCTCACTTCCTTTCTGTTGAACACATCGTAACAAAAATACACCGGCGAATCAATAGGTATTGCGCGAATGAGGTTATTTCATGATTGAATTACGGCCTGCCGGGATTCTATCACCTCCCGGGCGAATAACGGATTGTGAAACCAGAGAAAATAGAGTACAATAGTATAAAACAGACAAGGAGTGATCATATATGAGTAAAATCGAAGAAGTCCGTACCGACATGTTCAAAGCCATGAAAGCCGGAGACAAGGAGACGAAAGAAAGCCTGTCCATGCTGCTTGCCGCGCTGAAAAATAAAGCCATCGACAAACGGGCGGATCTGACCGAGGAAGAAGAGATACAAGTCGTCATGAAGGAAATTAAGCAGACCAAAGAAGCCTTAGAGTTAACCCCCGCGGACCGCACGGAGATTATCGAAGAATGCACCAGACGTCTGAATGTTCTTGAGCAGTATGCGCCAAAGCTGATGGATGAGACCGAGATCCGGGAAGTGATCATTGCAACCCTCAAAGAAGTCGGCGCAGAGGCTCCAACCGCCAAAGACAAAGGCCGGATCATGAAGGTCCTGATGCCCAAGGTCAAAGGCAAAGCCGACGGCAAATTGGTCAATGAGATCCTTACTACTTTCATGCAGTAATCCATAAGTTATCCGAAAACACAGCTTACAATCACAAGAGGTGCCAGGGAATCAACACTTCCCCGGCGCCCTTGTTGCACCGAAGAATAAGCATCCGGCTTATTCTTCCAGTATTTTATTAATCTCCTCAATCCACCTGCTGCCAGCACTCTCAAACATCTTAATAAACCTTCCAAAATTACTGCTTCCAGTAACAGAATCATCTAACTCCAAATTTCTCACCCGCCGGCACATATCTTCGTAATTCTTTGCAGTAACATGTCCCATAACTTCTTGAATCTGATCTGATCTTCCTTTGTAATTCGCCACACCGGTATATTCCTTTATTAAGGGAGCATTCACCGGTTTGGCCGGAGATTTCAAATTTTCATCTGTCCAGTGCTTGGATATAATCTGCATTGTACAGGGATTACCAAACATGATCACTTCATCTGCGGCATTATCCACACCATGAAACTCATTGATCTTGCGTTTAATGTCCTTATACTGCTCATGGGGTTTCTTTTCCGTATCGCAGAATACAAGCACAAGTTCGTCTGCTCCATTTTGATATCGGTCTTGATACCTTGCCGGGATATTTCCATTGCCTTTGGCATTAACTAGTGAAATGTCATATTGCTCGTTCCACACCTTCAAGTCTTTCAGGCGCTTAAGATATTCATATTCTTCATTGCCTTCACAGATAATGCAGATTTTATGCTTATCAAAGAACTTCGGGAGCCTGTTTGGCATCGGCATCTTCCCCCTTTACATCACCTTTAATACTAAGCAAAGAGTTGATCAATACTGGATCCGGCAATGCTCCAAGAGCGCCTTTTCTATATTTTTCCATAATATCCGTCGTGTCTCTCACCCCCTGCTGTGCTGTAAAATCAGCAAGTGAATATACATATACGCCTTCTTCATCCTTGTGGACAAACCAAATCTGCTCCTTACGGAACATCCTTCTGCAATCCATAAGATTTATATCGTGAACTGTAAATATCATCTGCGCACTCGTATTCAATTCATTATTAAACATTGCAGCAATTGCCCTGGTAAGCTTAAAATGAATACTGCTGTCCAATTCATCTACAACAAGAATTCTCCCCTGTTCAAGAGCCTCTACGACATAACTGGCAATAGCCGCAACCTTCTTTGTTCCCGTTGAATCAAATAACATGCTTGGTACATGAATCCCTTTATATGTGGAAACCAGTCTGATCTGATCCATAATATTTTCTGGAATATCAAGCACTTTCTCGTCCGGCTTTTCATTACCTTCACCAGTCTTCAGTTGTATTTTATCCATGTCCACATATTCAAAGTTATCCATGTACAAGTCTGCATTTTTTATGAACCTAACAACCTTTTGCTGTAACTGATTCTTATTCTTCATAAGTTCAATCGTATGCTGCATAGGTATGTTATTCATATTGATGATATCAATTTTCCCAGCAAATCCTACAAGAATCTGCTTCATCTCGCTGATATGTTCAAATTTACTTGTATCAACCACATAACATAGCAAATTATTTTTCGATACAACCGGAATCATAGCCTGCACAGCTTCATCAATACATTCATATATTTCACTAATAGTATCCTTTTTCAACCAGCAGACTTCTTTTTCATTGTTATACTGATCTCTGAATATCTCAGAAAATGATTCATATATATATTCTGCTTTTTCTGCATCATACTTAAAGTCATAAGAAAACTTTCTTCCAGATGACATAAATGTCACGCCTAACTCACATACATCACTCTCAGTAAATATATTAGGCATTAAACCATTTTTATTATTTAAAAATACATTTTTTATTGCCCTGATACACTTGATCAAACAGGTTTTTCCTGCATTGTTTGGTCCATATATTCCTACCGTTTTTAACACATTAAAATTGTTCTCTTTATGAACATTGGCTCCAAATTTCTTATTTCGCATATCTGCTTTCATCGAAAATATAATGTCATCTTCAAACGCATAGCAGTTTTTTGCTCTAACCTCTATAATCATGGATCAATCCTCCAAGTCACTTTTCTTTTTCCCTTATCATCATTATATCATAAAATATTTTTTATGCAACTATTTTACACAAAAAATATTTTCCACAGCTTTCATCCTTAAAAGTTGTCTGCATTATCCATTAAAGTCAAAACTGCCGGCAGCATAAATCACTGAACATTGACAACCGGACAACTGCCGGCACGCAAAACGGGAAGCCTTGGTTTATAAGGCTTCCCGCTATATCCAGCTTATTCTTCCTCAGTATTTCCTTCACCTTCCGCCTCTTCCCTGGCTTCTGCCACGTCATCGGTCTCAACCTCGTTCGCGTAAGGATCCTTCACATCTTCCTTCATCGTGACCTTGACATCCTTGAAGCTGATCTTCTCCCATACCTCTTCGTGTACACTGATGTCTCCGTCCTCTCTCCAATTCTTACAGGTATCCGTATATAACTCCTGCTTTCTCTTGCTTACAATTGTATCTTTCTTTGCATCGGTGGCTTCGCGGTCAAGCAAGGTTGTCACCTTCGCCACATAGCACCCTGCATCTGTCTCGATCACCTTGGTCACTTCGCCTTCTTTCAGCTTATCCGCCGCCTTGATCAGATCCTCAGCCGGGGATGTGCTCTCAGAATCAAAGGTCGCCTTCTTGGCTTCCTGCTCATGCTCCTTGGCATAAGCCTCAAAATCCTTGGCATCCTTCGCGCCCTTCGCGAATTCCTCCGCTTCCTTCTTGACCTCCTTCTTCTCATCGTCCGTCATATCAACCGACTTGCCATCCTCATCTGTGGATGAATAGAGAAATGCAACATACTGCATCCCCTTCTGTGCCGCTTCCTCGTCTGAAACCTCCGTATCAGCGCCTGCCTCGATTGCTTCCTGCATCTTCTGCTGGATCGCCAGCAGCGTCATGACTCTCTTAACAGCCTTATCGGATCCCGAGACCTTCTCCTTATCCTCCAGAGCATTCGTCTCGCCGAACTTCTTGACGGCCTCATCGATCACATTCTTCTCTTCATCAGAAAGAGAGACTTCATATTCATCCATATGCTTCTCAAGAAGTATCATATCCTCAAGATTCTCCAGTACGGAAGTCTTGACAGATTCCTCATATGTCTTGCCCTCTGCCGCCTCGGAATTCCACATATCCTCTCCCAGATACGCCGAATAATAGGTCTCATACTGTGCCTGTACATATCTTGCATAGAAATTGGCAACATCCGCCGTGATCTCCTTATCTCCGACCGTTGCCACCACATCCTCCGCCTTGAACGAACTGCATCCAGTAAGAGAAGCCACCGTCAGCGCTCCCGCTATCGCGAGCATCAATATCTTCCTCTTCATCTCTATCATATCCTCCTTAGTGACGTTAACTTTTTCATTATACCCTTTTTTTATTGCTCAATCAATCCCCTGATACCATTTAACACATTTTTCACAACTGCAAGGGTATCTTCGCCCTTTTCCTTTTTATTTCTTCTCTTCTTCTCATAGACGAAGCACGGACTGGCCGAATCTGTCTTAATGGATAATTCACCCCTGAATTCCTCCAGAAGCCCGGGGATCTTCGAAGTCTGTATCTTTGCCTTCTCATACATATTGAAGAAATAAGTATCGCCCTTCTGCTCCACCGAAGTCACATATACGTTGTGCGCCGCCGCCTTTAAGCCCGCAACATCCAGAAGCTTCTCCACCTTCTTCGGGATATCCCCGAAACGGTCTATAAGCTCTTCTGCCATATCATCCTTCTCTTCTTCGTTCTCGATGGCGGCAATCCGCTTGTAGATATCAAGCTTCTGGTATTCATTGGGGATGTAAGAATCCGGGATATACGCGTCCATATTCAGATCCAGTGTCGTCACATAAGTCTCTTCCTCTTCCAGCTCGCCTTTCAGATGCTTGACAGCCTCGTTGAGCATCTTGCAGTACATATCGTACCCCACCGCTTCCATATGCCCGTGCTGTTCAGCGCCCAGAAGATTGCCCGCTCCCCGGATCTCAAGATCCCTCATGGCAATCTTGAATCCCGAGCCAAGATCCGTGAATTCCCGGATCGCCGCAAGCCTCTTCTCCGCGATCTCCTTAAGCATCTTATCCCGGCGGTACAGAAGAAAAGCATAGGCCATGCGGTTCGACCGCCCTACCCGCCCTCTGAGCTGATAGAGCTGCGACAGTCCAAGCCGGTCCGCATCATGGATGATCATGGTATTGACATTCGAGATATCAAGACCGGTCTCGATGATGGTCGTCGATACCAGCACGTCAATCTCCCCGTTGATAAATTCATACATGATCTTCTCAAGCTGGTGCTCCCGCATCTGCCCGTGGGCAAATTCCACGGTGACCTCAGGCACAAGCTTCTGGATATGGGCCGTGATCTCCTCGATATCCTCCACCCGGTTATATACATAGTAGACCTGTCCCTGCCTCGCACATTCCCGCTCGATGGCTTCTCTAACCATCTCATCGTTGTACTCCATGACGTAGGTCTGGATCGGCAGACGGTCATTGGGCGCCTCCTCAAGAACGCTCATATCCCGGATCCCGATCAGGCTCATGTGGAGCGTCCTCGGGATGGGCGTGGCCGTCAGCGTCAGCACATCCACATTCTCCTTAAGCTGCTTGATCTTCTCCTTATGCTGTACGCCAAAGCGCTGTTCCTCGTCAATGATCAGAAGCCCCAGATCCTTGAATTTCAGATCATTTCCCAGAACACGGTGCGTACCCACAACGATGTCCACAAGCCCCCTCTTTGTATCCTCCACCGTCTTCTTCTGCTGTGCCGGCGTCCGGAATCTGCACATCAGATCCACCCGCACCGGGAAATCCTTCATACGTTGCAGGAATGTATTATAATGCTGCTGCGCCAGGATCGTGGTCGGCACCAGGTATACCACCTGTTTGTCCTCCTGCACCGCCTTAAAAGCCGCCCGGATCGCAATCTCCGTCTTGCCATAGCCCACATCTCCGCAGACCAGCCGGTCCATGATCTTCGTGCTCTGCATGTCCCTCTTAACTGCGTCTATCGCAAGAAGCTGGTCCTCTGTCTCTTCAAACGGGAACATCTCTTCAAATTCCCGCTGCCAGATTGTATCTTCCCCGTACACATAACCTTCCTGCCGCTGTCTCGCGGCGTAGAGCTTCACCAGATCCCTCGCGATCTCCCGTACCGCTCCCCGTACCCGGTTCTTCGTCTTGTTCCACTCCTGCGTTCCCAGGCGGTTCAGCTTCGGCTTCTTGGCGTCTGCGTTGGCATACTTCTGTATCAGATCCAGCTGCGTCGCAGGAATATAGAGATTCCCGCCCTGAGCATATGCGATCTTCATGTAATCCTTGGCGATCTTATCCACCTCGATCTTCTCGATTCCCTTATAGATCCCCAGACCGTGATTCTCATGCACCACGTAATCGCCGGGCTTTAACTCTGCAAAATCCTGGATCTTCCGCCCTTCGTAAATCTTTCTCTTTTTCTTCTTCTTTACCTTGCCAAAGATGTCCGTCTCCGAGATCACCGTGAACTTGAGCATCGGATACTCATAGCCTTCCGCCACATAGCCGTATGCCGTCATGATCTCCCCCGGCTTCGTCTCCCGCTCCATATCGTCACTGTAATAACTGCTCAGATTATAATCCCTTAAGTCTTCCGCCAGACGCTTCGCCCTGGTCCTTGAGCCTGACAGCAGGATCACCCTGTAACCGTTCCGCTTCAGACGCTTCAGATCCTGCGTCAGCGTATCGAAGCTGCTGTTATACGGATTGACGCTCTTCGTCTGGAGACTGACACTCTCCCTCGTAAGCAGTCCCTTACAGCGCATATCCAGGGCAAAAAAACCGATACTGCAATATCCGTTCATCCTCTCCAGGATCTCCTCCGTCCCATAGAGCTTCACTTCACCCTCAGCCATCTCATATCCGCTCTCTACCCGCTTCTTCGAGGCTTCCATGAATTCTGCTTCCACGCCCTGCCCCTTCTCCACCAGACGGACAGGCTCGTTCAAAAACAGAAGCGTCTCTTCTGCCGGAAAATAATCAAGAAAGGACACGCCCCGTTCCCCCTCCTGCGGAAATTCTGCCGCCGGACAGATCCAGATATCCTTCAGGTTCTCAACAGACCTCTGCGTCTCCACATCAAAGGTACGGATCGAATCCACCTCGTCCCCCCACAGCTCGATGCGCACCGGCATCTCCTCCGTAAGAGGATAGATATCAAGGATACCGCCTCTGACCGCGAACTGCCCGCAGCCCTCGATCTGTATCTCCCTCTCATATCCAAGCTCTGACAGGCGCCTCACCATATCGTCCAGATCAAGCGGGCTGTCATTTGCAATATGAAGCATACGCTCTTCGATCACTTCTTTCGGAAGCAGAGAATCCATGAACGCGTCAAAGCTTGTGACCACCGTCACCGGTTCCCCCGTGATCACCGCCTGGATCACCTCCATCCGCTGTCTGGTCAGCTCCTTGCTGCGAAGGTCTGCCTGATAGAACAGCAGATCCTTCGCCGGATACAGGTACGTCCGGGCATCCAGAAACCGGTACTCTTCATAGACCTGCTTGGCTTTTGACTCACTGGAACAGGCGATGACCTTATACTTCGGGCCATCGCTCATCGCATACATCATATGTGTCTTCTGGGAACTGACGCATCCGCAGATCCGTATCATTCCCGGCTCCTTCATCCTTCTCTTACAGAGCTCTTCAAACTCCGCCAGTTCCTTCAATGGCATGGTCAGGGCTTGCATATCTTATGCCTCCTTCGGCTTTACTTTCCTGTTATATTCATTCATGGCCGGATCTATCCCATCGCTTAAGATCATCTCAACGGCGCGCACGGCCCTCTCATATCCTTCCTCCATGAGCTCCCGCTCGGCTTTGGAAAAATGCCCCAGCACGTAATCTGCGAGGTCGTACTGCTTCGGCTTCTCTCCCACTCCCACCTTGATCCTCGGGAACACATCGGTCCCAAGTTCTGCAATGATGCTCTTGATCCCGTTATGGCCTCCTGCACTTCCCTTCTTGCGGATGCGCAGCTGTCCCACATCCAGGCTCACGTCGTCGTAGATGATAAGAAGCTCGGTTTCCTCATCAATCTTATAGTAATCAGCAAGCCCTCTCACACTCTCTCCGCTCAGGTTCATATACGTCTGGGGCTTTGCAAGGATCACCTTCCTGCCCGCGATCATCCCCTTGCCGATGAACGCCCGGTTCTTCCTGTAGTCTACAGAAATATTATATTTGTCCGCAAGGGCATCTATGACATCAAACCCCGCATTATGTCTGGTTCCTTCATATTGTAAGGTCGGATTCCCAAGACCTGCTATTATCAACATCTCTCTTCACCTCTCCCATATGCATTCTGTCCGCATGATAAAACGGCCGCACTCTTTAAAAAGCATACTCGTCGGAATGTATTATACTAGCCGTCAGCCGATTTGTCACGTAAAAGACATGAATATTTTTACCAGTTTTCTCATACATTATAGAAAGTAAATATATCATACTCAACACAGGGGGTTTTTTATGAGTTCCAGAACAAAAATCGTTGTATTGCATATGAAGGAGATCATCTATACGGCTGTATTCGCCGTACTGGCAATTGTATTAATCCTGCTGCTTATGTTCATGTTCCTTCCCAAGAATAAAGAATCCAGAACCAATGAAGAAAAATATATGCCGGGAGTTTACACTTCCACAGTCACTCTGAACAATACTGCGCTGGAGGTGGAGGTAACCGTGGACGAAGCCCGCATCAACTCCATCCGCTTCTCCAACCTGGATGAGACCGTGGCGGCCATGTTTCCGCTCATCCAGCCGGCGATCGAGGATATCGCGGAGCAGGTATACAAGAACCAGTCTCTGGAAAATATACAGTATTCCGAAGACAATCCCTATACCTCCCAGATCATCATCACCGCAATCGAGGATGCACTCAAAAAAGCCGAAACTACCCGGTAGTTACGGCTTTTTGCATGAGTTCCCCGTCAGGCGTCATTACCCTTCCACGATCAGATATCTTCCTCCCGGAAGCGCGAACACCTCGGACGCCTCTTCAATCTCCTCGTCAGACATTCCGTCCACATCGAGACCTTCTTCCTGCAAAAATTCCTTCACCTCTTCGATGCTGTCCACAACAGCGGCCATACAATCCTCCAAGAATGCTTCCGCTTCCTCCAGTGTCTCTGCCACCGGCTCATCAAACAACTGTGCCTGATTCTTTATAAAGGTCTTCAGGCAATCTTCATCATACTCATACATCTTCCTGGTCCTCCCTTATTGGTCTTCATCTCTTCTCTGTACGGACTGCAAAAGCTCCTGTGGACGGCTGATGATCGTATCAGCTCCCGCAGCCTCAAGTACCTCCCTGCTTCTGAACCCCCATGCCGCGCTTATCGTTCGTACTCCCGCGTTCCTTCCTGTCTGGATATCTACCTCTGAATCTCCAACATACAGGCACTCTTCCTTCGCCGCCTTAAGCTTCTCAAGCAGCCGGTACACCCCTTCCGGGGACGGTTTCCTCGGAATCCCTTCCTGCTGTCCCTGAACATAATCGAACATGTCTTCGCCGAATATCTCGCGGACCACCTTCACCGTCTGCCTGTGGGGCTTATTGGACAGAACCGCAAGCCTGATCTGCCTCTTTCTCAACTCCTCAAGCATATCGGTTATTCCTTCATAGGGTGTTACATGATATGTACAGTTAGCGTCAAATATGCGTCCGTATCTCTCCATCCCCTCGCCAATCCTTCCAAGGTCAGCTTCTCCCGCCGCTTCAAGCGACCGCTCCATCAATACCCTGGCGCCGCTGCCTACGAAGCTTCTGCACTCATCCGCCGTAATGACGGGAAGTCCCATCTCCTTCAAGGTCTCTGTCACGGAATAGGTCAGTGATTCCAGCGTATCGGTCAGGGTTCCATCCAAGTCAAATATACATGCCTTCATAGTGTAAATATCCTCCATGCATTAATCATAGTATAGACATGAGAAAAATGCAAGTATGAGTATGACTTCATCGCTGAATAATTCAATTTCCCCTCCCGAAAAGACGGCTGATGTCTGCTTAAGGGAGGGGCTGTTTAAACGGTCTGTATTCTGGAGATGGATTTTTGTTTCCAGGTCTCCGTAAGAAATATCATGAAAGATACTGGCGCATCACCCGGAGGGCGTTCTTCTCAAGGCGGCTGACCTGGGCCTGGGATATCCGGATCTGCTCGGCCACCTCCATCTGTGTCTTTCCTTCGAAGAAGCGGAGCCTTATGATATAGCGTTCCCGCTCTCCCAGATGCTCCATAGCCGCCTCAAGAGACAGATCCTCTACCCATTTTTCTTCCTTGTTCTTGGTGTCGCTGATCTGGTCCATCACATAGAGGGCGTCGCCTCCGTCGTTGTAGACAGGCTCCTGGAGGCTCATGGGAACCTGGATCGCATCCAGGGCATAGACGATATCTTCCTTGGAGATCCCGATCTCTTCCGCAATCTCCTGGACGGTCGGCTCTTTCAGGTTCCGTTTCACATAATTTTCCTTTGCATAGATTGCTTTATATGCCGTATCACGCAGAGAACGGCTGACGCGGATGGAATTATTGTCCCGCATGTACCGCCTGATCTCGCCGATGATCATAGGTACGGCGTAAGTAGAAAACTTTACATCCAGTTCCGTATTAAAATTATTGATCGCCTTGATAAGTCCGATGCATCCTATCTGAAACAGATCGTCCGGATTCTCATTACTTCCCCCGAAACGCTTGATCACGCTTAACACAAGCCGGAGGTTCCCCTTGATATATTCTTCCTTCGCCTCAGAGTCGCCCGCCTTGATGCGCTTGATCAGCGCTTCTTTTTCCTCTTCATTAAGGACCGGGAGCTTGGCCGTATTCACTCCGCATATTTCTACTTTTCCCTGTGCCATAATCGAAAGCCCTCCTACTAGATGAATGATATAGTAGAATGATTCTCAATTCACAGAAGGTGTATTCGCGAAACGAAAAAATAAAAAAAGTTTTAGTCCTTGACAAATTCCACATAGAATGCAGTACAGCCCGGTAAATATTACTTACCTGTGATATCAAAAAATACAATATTTACCGCAAAGCTTCCCTCATCCGCCTCAAACTGGATATCTCCCCCATAACGCGTCACGATCCTCACCACACTCTTCATGCCCAGTCCGTGCAAAGTTCCTTTCTTCTTCGTCGTAATAAATTCTCCGTTCTTTATGACCGGCACTTTCGCTGTCCTGTTGGAGATTCGTATAAACTGCATATCACCCTGCTTCTGAAGTTCCACCCGGATCCATCGTCCCTCCTCTTCCACGTGCTCCTGCGCTTCTATGGCATTATCCAGAAGATTGCTGAATATCGAACAGGTATCCGTATCCTTAAGCGTAAGACAGAAGGCAGGATCAACCTCCAACTCCATCCGTATTCCCTGCGCCTGTGCCTCTTCAAGCTTCTGGTTCAGGATCAGATCCAAAAGCTGCGACTTCGACCAGATCTCCTTTTCCAGTCTTAAGACAGGTTCTTCCAGTTCGCTTAGATATTCCCTGATCCTCTGGATATCCATTTCCCTGGAATAACCCTTTAGAATATGCAGATGATGTTTCATGTCGTGCATGTGCTCCCGGCTCTCCTTCATAAGCTCCTGTATCTGCCGGTAACGCTCCATGAGCATCTCATCCCGAAGCTGCATGGCTTCCCACTCCTTACCTACCATGATGTTCTTAAGCAGGATACTGCCGACCACAAGGATCAGCACGACGATCATCACCAGAGCCATGATGATACCCGTGTTCTGCGCAGAAGCAGCCTTCCCCAGTGCTTCCTTGAGGATCCTGTCGCAGCTTAGGAGAAACACCATGACGCCTGCACTGATCCCGGCCAGCAGCATCCAGTATTCCAGGATTGTCTGCCGAATCTGCCATGCCCGTCTTCGTACTGCCAGATAAAGAAGAAATATACAGCCTCTGCTGAATACATAGACCAACAGCTTTCTGCCCGATACCGGGAAGAACACCGATACGGTAAATGATTCCTCCATTACATACAGCAATGCAAAGGCACACAACTCATCTAACAGCGCAGTCAGTGAAAAATACAGACAGACTACGGTACAGCCAATCTGTTTCTTCCAGGCAGAATGTAAAAGCAAAGCTGCGCACACACAGCCAGACAGCACGAGAATGACTGGATATGCAAGCAGAAAATAGCCTCTTTGTCTGGCGGCAAATACCCCGAGAAACAGAGCCGTCAATGTATATACAACTTTTTCTGCTGTCCGGACATCCTCTCTGTCACCCCAGCATAATCCCACATATTGATAACATAACACAACCTCAAACACACAACACATAACCAACAGAATCCTTGTCATCTCACCCTCACAATCCCGGCAGTCTCTAAAGCCCTACAGCCTGTCCCGGTTCAGATTAATGGTCCGCTTCACCTGCGGCAGCATCCTTCTGCTTATGGGGAGCATATCCCCATTATCCATATAAGCCGTATTGGCGCTGATCCGTTTCAGATGGCGGGCATTCATATGTCCGTCTCCCCATTTTCTTCCTTTCTAAAAACAGTATAGCATAGATTCCTTTCACCTGTTCTGCCATTTACATCCAGATTCCCCGCCGTTTGCGCTCAACATGTAGTTTTGCTCAAAGTATATGATATACTGTAAACAGATACAGAAGCAATCATCTTAAAACAATATAAGAAAGGAGACAGGAACACTATGAAACGAAGACTATCAGCCATTTTATTAATATGCATACTTCTGTGCATGACAATATTTTCTACCAGCTGTAACAAGAAACAGACAGCAAAAGAGGACGGCAAAGAACTGGTGATCATCGCGGAACTATACTTTAAAGATGCTCTTTCCGGCGTCATTTCCTACTACAAAGAAACACATCCCGGCGCCCGGATCAAACTGGAATATCTGTCATCCAACGAAGAAACACGGAAATTTACTCTGCAAAAGAAACGTACTGAACTCTTGTCCGGCAAGGGAGCGGACCTGTTTTTTCTGACCAGCGCGGAAGAATGGATTGTTGAACCTTCTGAACCCCTGTTCGAGAATGTAAGCAAGACAATTGAAAGCGGTATCTTTGCAAGTCTTGATTACTATATGGACCAGGACGATTACTGGAAAACCGATGATTACCAGAAGAACCTGCTGGACGCCGGAAAATACAAAGGAAGACAATATGTGCTCCCCCTGGCCTGTAATTATCCTGTATATATGTATTCCGAGGGCACGGCATTAGGCGGAACAACTCTTTGGGACTATATGGATGAGTTATCAGCCTCCGGCAATGAAATGCAGAAATACAGTGCTCTGACAGGCTTATTTACACTGCTGAACGGACGATGGCTCCAGCCGGCTATGGATTACGAAGAAGATAAGGTTTTATTTGACAAGGAACACTTTGCATCATTCATGAAAAAATATTACTCTGATCTCCATGCCGTCATGAACTCTGATGATCTGCTTGCGCTGGCTGATGATGATACTTATCAGTTTACTCATGCCTTTCATGCAATCAATGATTCCGGTAAAAAGGAATACAACTATCAGGCAGTGCCCTGTCTGAACGGCCAAAAGACAGCATCGATCACTGCCTACGGCGGGATTACATTAGCCAGTAAACAGAAGGAGACAGCCTATGATTTCCTTATGCTTTTTCTAAACGACGAGATATTTACCGCCAAAGGTGACTTATACGGATATGTGTACGACAGATCCCTGTGTGGATTGCCGGTAAACAAGCGGGGCTGGAACGAAAATATGGAGGCTCATCACGTAAAAAGTGAAGCTGCAAAAGAAAATCTCATCAACAGCTTTTGGGAACTGGACGGAGCATATTTTCCATGTGAAGCTGATTCCAAATTTTGTGACGATGTGCACGATATACTTTATCCGGACAAAAATATGACTACGGAAGAAATCGAGATGATGATATCCGCAGCGGCAGAAAAAGCTGAAAAAAGATATGAAATGACAGTTAAAGAATAAACCATTGTCTTTATCAGACATCAATGATACAATAGTGATAAGAGAAAACGCCTGTAAAAGGAAGGAGGAAAATTATGAATCTGAAGCAGTTGCTGAAAAAATGGCTATGGACTATCATTTTTTCATATATCATCATGTTCTCTATATTCTTTTTTGCAGGTAATTGGGGACATGGTTCGAACGAGACCTATATTTTTTTCGTGATCGTATGGACAATCAGCTACACATTCTTTTATTTTATCAAACACTGGAAAGTATTGTTCCGGAGAGAATAGCTAGAGACAGTTGAATTTCACACATATTTCACTATAAATACTCCTTTAAGGGGCTGTCGTGAAATGCTGCTTATACACAATATACGGGTAATATTATTACAGATAATATCTCATCTACGGCGTATAACAGTTGTTTCGCAGCATCCCCTCCATATTTCACTATAAATACTCCTTTAAGGACAGCTCCGTCTGCTCTCCTCTCTTCCTGCTCACTACTTCAAACAGATTCTCTTTCGTTACAAATAAATTCTTCGGATTTCTTCCAATGATCAAATATTGATTTCTATTGTCTAAAGAAATGTACTTTCTCGTATCATCATCCAACAGAATATCCGCATTATCGATAACAATTAATTTTCCCTCCGTATTACTGATAATGTCCTTTATGTCTCTCTGATAATCCAGATAATTCAGACAGAGGATATCCGCATTTACAGCCATACATTCCTTTATAAAGGAATATACGACCGTCTTCCCTGTTCCTGAATCTCCAGTCAGTATCGTAACATTATTGGTAAACGAAAAATCTATAACAAATGAGGTATGAACAGTTGAAAAATGTTCCATTATCACAGGTTTACTTTTCATTATCCCACCACCCCTTTAGTTCCTCATAATCATTAACCCCATATTTTTCCGTTCCATTCCATACCATCACCTTATCCATATTAAATGGAATCAACGCATAATCACTATACACATTTCCTTCGTCTAGACCATACAGAACCTCTAATGCATTATTTCCACATTCTTTCAGGCAAAATACTTTATCGGGATAATACAGCACATTCAACACAGTTTTACATCCGGCAGAAAGCTTATCAATATCCAGCACGACATCATTAAATCTTGAACAGATTTTGTATTTTCCAAGGAACTTTGAATCATCTATCTGCTCAATAATCCCTCCGGCTTTTTCATCCAGCATAGATACCGTATTCTGATTAAAGAACACATCATTCAGTTCAACATATTCCATATCCTGAGGTATGTCTTTTCGATCTTTAAAAATTGTTATCACAGCGCCCCTCCAGTCCTGCTGCCTGAAACTTCTCTTTCAAAGAAGTTCCTTCAAATATACTTTTCATTTTCTCACTTGCTGTCAATCTTCGGTAATCCAATCCACATATATCATTATCCATTCGATACTCCCATTCACAGCAGGATTTTATCCAGCAATCACCAATACTGCCTTTTGAAACCTCAAATCCTGTATTTCTTGTTAAATCGAATAAAAGCTTTGCTGTTAATTGTTCAATATTATGATTATCAATATGCTCATCATATTTTACTACTTCGTTTATATCCTTATAATTCAAAAATCCGGAGGAAATAGAGTTCACAAGCACTTTTCTCGCTTCTATCGCACTGGCCCGCTTTTGCCAGAATTCATCATTGGGAGCATATACCCATTTTAATAATTCCTGAAATTCCAGTAATACATATTCAAAACATATAATATCCAGCAAAATCACATTCTTTTTTTCTTCCGCTGTTTGCTTTAACAGACGCTGTTCCATTACTGCCTGAAAATTATCAAAGGAATTATCAATAATTATTATAATTGTTCCAAAATATATAGGCAGCCTTATCTTTTCGGTCTTCTATCCACAGGAATGTTCTGAATGACATTATTTCCCCCGCTTTCACAGCTATTTGATATATAGGATAATAAGATTATTGTACCAAACCGCTAGCGCGGTGGCTAGCCCTAGGTACGTGATTCCACTACTTTTTCAAAATTTTTTCGTTTTCTCAAAATAAAAATAGCAGTTTTTTGGTTTATGTTATATTGTTGAGTTACCACACACAACTGCAAACATAACCCTAAAAACTGCTATGTTTATATTATCATGGATTTTCAAACTCAACAACTCTATATTTCATTTTTTTGCCCGTCCGCCCCCCTCTTTTGTGATTTTTCCTGCTCACTCTATCAAAATCACACCAAGGAGGTTCCATTATGGACAATTATTTAGATTCTTTCAGGGAAATGATCTCCCTTCGCGGCCTTACCGCCCACACACTTAAAAATTACTGCACTTATATCCGTGCCTACCTTGATTATCTCTCCAGCGTACTCCGCAAGCTTCCGGAGGATGTTTCCTGGGATGAACTCCGTGTTTATATC
>CAJTRO010000027.1 GCA_910579015.1 uncultured Dorea sp.
ATTCAGGGGAGGTTATATTCCGCCCCTGAATTCAGTTTTATAAAAATTATTATATAAAGTTGCAGAAAATAGCTATATTATATTATAATATAGCTATTTTACAATGTAGATATATTGCAAAAGTATGACTTATAAATAATAAGTCTATGATTCTGGTGTATCCGGGTTAGGAGAAGTGTATGATCAATTTTAAATCTATAAAGGCCAAGATGCTCGCGTATTTTTTCTCACTGTTTATTATTCTGCTGATCAGCTTCGTTATATTCTACCAGATGGCAGTCAGCGCACTGTACCGTGTTGCGACGGATTCTGTGGAAAAGACGATCCAGCAGATCAACAAGGATACCTATAAGGTGCTGTCGGAAGCGACGAGGATCGCGGATAATGTCTCGCGGGACGGGGAGATACAGGTACAGCTCCGCAATCCTCTGCCGGATTCCCAGCAGGAGATGTATAAGCAGAGGATGAATTATAACTATAATCTGAACTTCAAGAATCAGTATACGGTGGATATTGACGGGATCTATGTGCTTGGAAGGAACGGGGCGATCTTCCGCTCTTCCAAGGGAACCTTAAGAAAGCAGGAATTCCGGGAGGAGGAGTGGTTTAAGCAGGTGATAGAGACCAGGGAGGAGCTCTGGCTTGCACCGCATCCGGGTTCAGATATCATACAGAATCTGGATTATCTGACCATTTCCGTGGTATATCCGGTGAAAGACAGGATATCCTCCAGGATCTTAGGCGTGGTGGTGGTGGATGTCCGGGCGGAAAGCCTCAATAAGATCGAGGATAACGGACTGGTGTTTGAAGGCAAGTCTTATATACTGGATGAAGACGATAAGGTTATCTATTCGGACCAGAGCAACGACGAGGAGGAGATCGACGCGGTGAACCATGCCTTTCATGAGAATCAGGCGGATCATACGGGGACCGCGGACAAGATAGAGATTGGCGGGAAAGCGTGCCTGTATTCCAGTATGTATCTGAGCAACAACGGATGGAAGACCGTGGGGATCATATCGGACCGCCAGGTGTTTGCGCCGTTCGAGCGGTTAAGGATGGCGATTATCTTCGCGATACTCGTGTTCGGGATCATTGCGGTGATATTCGCGTGGAAGGGCGCCGACAATGTTTCCGAGCCGATCAAGAAGGTGCGCACGACGATGAAGCAGGTGGAGAAAGGAGATTTTAACGTACAGCTTAAGATAGCAAGCCAGGACGAGGTGGGGGAACTGGCGCAGAGCTTCAACCATATGATCGAGAAGATCAAGAGACTGATGGCGCAGGAGCAGGAGAGCCAGGAGAAATTAAGATATGCGGAGCTGAAAGCTTTGCAGTCCCAGATCAATCCTCATTTTCTCTACAATACGCTGGATTCTATCAACTGGATGGTGAGGATGGGGAGAAACGACAAGGTTGAGGAGATGATAGATGCACTGTCGACATTTTTCCGCATCAGCCTCAGTAAGGGGAGGCATTTTATCAGTATCCGGGAGGAGCTGATACATGTGGAGAAATATATTATGATCCAGAAGGTGCGCTATGAGCGGATCATGGAGAGCGAGATCTGTGTACCGGAGGAGTTCTTCGGGTACGATATTATCAAAATGACGCTCCAGCCTCTGGTGGAAAATGCACTGTATCACGGAATCAAGGAGAAAGGGGAAGGAGGTGTGATCAGGATCACGGCAGAAGGGCAGGGAGACAACATCGTATTCTGCGTGTCAGACACAGGTCTTGGAATGTCGAAGGAGAAACTGGAAAAACTACAGATTATGATGGATCAGGGGATAGATCATGATCCGGATGCTTATGGTATCATTAATGTCCAGAAACGGATCCATATGTACTTCGGGACGGAGTACGGATTGCGTTTTGAGAGCGAACCGGGGAGCGGAACAAGCGTATATGTGACGATCCCGAAGAGGATAGGAGGGAAAGGATAATTGTGGAAAGTAGTGATCATTGAAGATGAGGATTTGCTGCGCGAGGGGCTTAAGAACTGCTTTGACTGGGAGAAGAGGGGGTTCGTGATCGCGGGAGACGCAGACAACGGAAAGACGGCGTTAACGCTCATCCAGGAATTGAAGCCGGATATCGTATTTACAGATATCAAGATGCCCTTTATGGACGGGATCACGATGACGGAGAAGCTAAAGGAGAATTATCCGGAGATCAAGGTGGTGATCATAAGCGGATATGACGAGTTTGAATTCGCCCGCCGGGCGCTTAAAGCGGGAGTGTCGGAGTACCTTCTAAAGCCGGTTAATCTAAAACAGCTCGAAGAACTGCTTGGGAAGCTTGAAAGGGAGCTTCGCGAGAAGGAAGAAAAGAGCAGAGAATGGGACAGGCTGTATGAGCTCGAGGAAAACAGCAGGTCTTCCATACGGCAGAAATTTCTTGAAAAACTGCTGAGAAAAAAGATCGCCCCAGAAGAGATGGAGAGAGAATCGGCGGTGGTGTATCAGGAGATCTCAAGGCTTCACTATGTGGTCGGAATCATAGACAGGCGGGATTACGACATGCTGTCCGCGGAGTGTGATTATCTGGAAATGGTGGAACTGGACGGCCGGTTTGAGCAGAGGGTGAGGCAGTTTATTTCCGACGAGGACAAGGTGGACATACTGCGTGAAAATAACTGCGAGAGGATCCTGTGTGTCAGGGGAGAGACCGAGAGCGAATGCAGGGAGTTAAGAGAGCGGTTAAAAGGTCTTCTCGGCACATGCCGGGACGATGGGATTGAATGTGTATTCAGCCATGTGTGTAAGGGGATCGAGGGCGTATACAGCGCATATGTGTATGCGAGGGGGCTTCTGAGGAAGCAGTATGCGCGTTCCCTTGAGGAGGTATTGCATGAAGCGGCGTCCGTGGATACGAAGATCCAGTATATGAACTATGACGCGGACAAGCTGTTCTATGAGATCCGGAGCGGAACAAAGGAGCAGGTGGAGCAGGAGGTGGAAAGGTTCGAGGAGGAGCTGAACCGCGAGAAGATTATTTCCCATATGCATCTGGTACTGATCCTGAGCAACCTGTATTTCAGCCTTACAAAGCTTCCGGGAGAGATCGGAGGCGATATCAATGACATACTCGGAGAACCGATGGAGCATTACCACAGGATGCTGTTGTGTGAAAAGAGGGAGGAGATGCTTGCGTATCTTAAGGATATCTGCCTGAAGGTCAATGATTATTTTCTCAAAATGGGTGAAGGCAAGGCGAAGGGGATTCTGAAGCGGATCACGGATTACATGAAGGAGCATTACGGGAACGAAGAGCTGTCCATGAAGGATGTGGCGAAACAGGCGTATATCAGCGTGTCTTATATGGGAATCATACTTAAAAAGGAGACCGGAAAGACGTTCATAGAGTATCTCACACAGATCAGGATCGAGCAGGCGAAGAGATATCTCACGGAGACGGAGCTTAAGAATTACGAGATCGCATTGAAATGCGGTTATTCGAACCCGACGTATTTCAGTACGGTGTTCAAGAGCGTGACGGGCAGGTCTCCGTCGTCGTACCGGAAGGAACAAAAAGATAAATATTGAAAGAAAATTGTAAAATATTTGATTCTATTTACAGAAAAGATTCGCTAAAATAGCCCTATCAGATCATTTATAAAGAATAGGAGGAACGAAGTATGAAGAGAAAGTGGATGGCTGCATTACTGGTTTTGTCGTTAAGCGTAACGCTTTTCGGATGTAGTTCAGGAGGATCGGATGATACCGCTGGGGATGATACGAAGAAGGAAGCGGACAGCGGATCGGACAGCAAAACAGACGGCGGCGGCACGGAGGGCTTAAAGGTCGGCTTCTCACAGTGTGACAACGGAAACAGCTGGAGGATCGCAGAGACAGAGAGTATGCAGGAGACAGCAAAAGAGTACGGGGTAGAGCTGGTGTATACGGACGCTTCTGCCGATATCGCAAAGCAGGCTTCTGATATCGAGGACATGGTGGCACAGGGAGTTGACTATCTGGTGGTGGCGCCGCAGGAAGAGGACGGACTGCAAGCCGCGCTTAAGTCAGCGATGGATAAGGGGATTCCGGTAATCCTGGTAGACCGCGGCGTGAACGGTGAGGCAGGGGACGTGTACACAACGGCGATCATGTCTGACTTCGTATGGGAGGCAGAGCAGGTTGCGAATAAGTTTATCGAGGTTTTGGACGGCAAAGGAAATTGTGTGATCCTTCAGGGAACACAGGGAGCGACTTCTACAAATGACCGTCAGAAGGGCTTCATGGATGCGATCGAGGGAACGGATATCAAGGTTGTTGCGGACCAGGTTGCAAACTACACCATGTCAGAGGGACAGGCTGTAATGGAGAATATCCTCCAGGCACAGGGAGACGATATAGATATGGTATTCGCACATAATGACGATATGGCTCTTGGAGCGATCACGGCGATCAAGGCGGCAGGATACAAGCCGGGCGAGGATATCCTTGTTGCAGGTATCGACGGACCGGCAGCGGCGATGGAAGCGATCCTTGCAGGCGAACAGCTTTGCTCATGTTCATGCTCTCCTCTGTTTGGACCGATCGTATTTGAGACGATCGAGAAGCTGCAAGGCGGAGAAGATGTACCGGCAGAAATGACGAATGAAGATACGCTGTATGACATTGACAATGCGGATGTGTCTTTGGGATTCTAAGTGAGGAAGGGGTTGTCGGGGAAAATATTCATTTCCCGGCAGCCTCTTGTTAATTCTCGGAGGAGTTTTACAGGTCCGTAGATAAGATTAGGAGGATATATGGCGAGAGAATTATTGTTAGAGATGAGAGGGATTGTAAAGAATTTTCCGGGTGTTCGGGCGTTAAAAGGGGTGAACTTCTCTGTGGCCAAAGGAGAGATCCATGCGCTGATGGGGGAAAACGGCGCGGGGAAATCGACGCTTATTAAGACGTTGACCGGAATCTACCAGAAGGATGAGGGCACGATACTGTTTGACGGGAAGGATATCAATCCAAAGACCGCAATAGAGGCCCAGCAGGAGGGGATCAGTACAATATACCAGGAATTGAATCTGGTGCCCTTCCAGTCGGTATATGAGAATATGTATCTTGGGCGCGAGCCCAGGAACCGGTTCGGCAAAATAGACCGGGCAAGGATGAAGAGGGATTGTGAAGAGGTGCTGGGCGAGCTTGGGATCCATGTGGACGTGACGCAGCCCTTGTTGACTTACGGCACGGCAATCCAGCAGATGGTGGCCATCGGAAGATCTATTTCCGTGAACGCCAAACTGGTGATCATGGATGAACCGACGTCCTCGCTTGATACCAAGGAAGTGAAGGTGCTGTTTGGCGTGATCCGGAAGCTTAAGGAGAAGGGGATTGCGGTGATCTTCATCAGCCACAGGCTGGACGAGGTGTTTGAGATCTGTGAGAGAGTGACGATCTTGAAGGACGGGATACAGACCGGAGAAGTCGGGATTGAAGAGATCGACCAGCTGAAGCTTATTTCCTATATGATCGGGCGCGAGGCAAAACAGCTTGAGAGGACGAAGAGCGGATACAGATTCGAGAAGGCGGAGACGCTGGCTGAGATGAAGGATATCCATCAGGGGGTGCGGCTCAACGGAATCGGCATAGACATCAAGAAGGGAGAAGTCCTGGGACTGGCGGGGCTTTTAGGATCGGGAAGGACAGAGCTTTCCAAGGTGTTGTTCGGAGCAGAGATGCCGGATAAGGGAGAGATCATATGGGCGAACGAGACGGTCAGGTTCAAGACGCCCAAGGATGCGATACGAAGAGGAATGGGCTTCTGCACGGAGGACCGGAAGGTGGAGGGCATCATCCCGCATCTGTCCGTAAAGGAGAATATGACGATCGCACTGCTCCCGCGGATCAGCAGGGGCGGCGTGGTATCCCAGAAGAAACAGCTTGAGATCGTGAATAAATACATAGAGCGTCTGAAGATTAAAACGCCGTCTCCGAATCAGCCGATCCGTAACTTGAGCGGAGGGAATCAGCAGAAGGTTCTGCTGGCGAGATGGCTTTGTATGGATCCGAAGCTGGTGATCATGGACGAGCCTACAAGAGGGATCGACGTGGGAGCCAAGGCGGAGATCGAGGCTCTGATCCAGGAGCTGGCGTCCAATGGGATCAGCGTGCTCATGATATCTTCCGAGATCGCGGAGCTTGAGAGGAACTGCGACCGGGTAGTGGTCATGAGGGAAGGCGTGAAGCTTGGAGAACTGATCGGAGATAACATCAATCAGGACGCTGTGATGGTTACGATCGCCAGCGGAGCAGGAGAACTGGAGAAGAAGGGAGGGCTTGCAGATGAGTAATCAAGGCAGGACAAAGGCGGATACCGTCGCCGCGTTGAAGAAATACAGTGCGGCGATTCTTCTGGGGATCATGATCCTCATCAACCTGATCATTACACCTAATTTTTTAAGTCCGGGTACGTTGTGGAATGTGATCACACAGTCATGTACTATCATTCTTACGGGTATGGGTATGACCATGATCATCTCTACAGGCGGGATAGATATCTCGGTCGGAGCGGTTATGGCCCTTGCCGGGATCGTAAGTGCCAAGCTTCTGCCTTTCGGACTTCTTCCGGCCGTGGCAGGAGCCATTGTGATCTGCTCGATTTCGGGAATGCTGGCGGGCTTTATGGTAGGGAAATTAAGAGTTCAGCCCATGGTAGTGACGCTGGCGCTTCTGATCGGAGTGCGCGGTGTGGCGCAGGTGATCAATGATGCGAAGATCTTCTATCTCTCAGGAGAGAATGCGGCGGCCTATAAGTCGCTTGGCACGATGAAGCTCTTCGGGAAGGTTCCGGTACAGATCATCCCAATCATCCTTGCGGTGGGGCTTACATATTTTATCCTGGAAAAAACGGTGCTGGGGCGTTACATCCAGGCGGTGGGAGATAATCCAAAGTCAGCGGCGCTGGCGGGTATCAATACGGCAAGGACGCTGATGTTCGTGTATATGGCGAGCGCGGTGCTGGCGGCTCTTGCGGGAATCTTTGACACGGCCAAGATCGGGGCGGCAGACGGGAATTCACTGGGGCTTCTGGCAGAACTGGACGCGATCGCGGCAGTTGCGGTCGGCGGTACGAGCATGTCCGGCGGTCGTGCGAAGGTGTTTGGCTCGGTCATAGGAGCGCTGATCATGCAGCTGATCACGATCTCGGTGAATATGAATAACATTACGTATGAGTATGCACAGGTCATGAAGGCGCTGATCATCATCTTTGCTGTGTATATCCAGCGTGAGAAGACAACGTAAGGAGGCGGGGATATGAACAAGGTGAAAAAGGCATATAACTGGTTTGGCTCAAAGAGCTCAATTGCTGCGTTCCTGCTGTTATTCGTATTTGCAAGCATCGCGTTTGCGGACAGGAGCTTCTTGTCGGCCAGTTCCATTGAAAATATGGTCAGGAAGGCGGCCAGTGACGGCGGATTTCTGGCCCTTGGAATGACATTCGTAATATTAGTTGGGGAGATCGACTTGTCCGTAGGTTCGACGCTTGCCCTTGGCGGCGTACTGATGGGGATGTTCGGCGCCGAGAATCCTGTGCTTGGAATTGCACTGGGACTTCTGGCGGGAGTATTCTGCGGATTCGTCAATGGCCTGATGGTGGCGAAGATGCGGATATCCTCCTGGGTGGCGACGCTTGCAATGATGCTCGGACTTCGGGGAGTCGTACTTCTGATCACGAATAAACGGCCGATCCCGGTGAACAATCCTACGCTTACGGCGATCGGCGGAGGAAAGATACTGGGAGTGAACGTATTGATCGTCCTGCTGGCGGTATGTACCCTGATCTGTATGTATATCAGCAGGAATACGAGGCTTGGCATGGGGATCTATGCCGTTGGAGGAAATGAAGAGGCGGCGAAGATGATGGGACTTCGGGTTGACCGGATGAAGATCGCGGCTTACACGTTATGCGGGCTGTTTGCGGCGCTGGCAGGCGTCCTTCTTGCGGCAAGACTGTATACGGCACAGCCCACGGCGGGGGATACATGGGAGACGACGGCAATCGCCATGTGCGCTCTTGGCGGTGTGAAGCTCTCAGGCGGAGAAGGTAAGTTCAGCGGTACGTTTTTCGGGATACTGATCATCTCTATCATCAACACGATCTTCAACTACGCGGGAAGCTTGAATTCCTGGTGGCAGAATATTGTTATGGGCGTGCTGGTACTCATTTCCATAGGCGTACAGTCAGAGGTATTTCATTTTAAGAAGAAGGACAAGTCAGAAGAGAAGGCAGAACAGGCGGCGTAAGAAGAAAGGACGGGTGAAGCATATGCTTGCATTAGTAAAATATGGAAAAGGACCGAAGGAGACCGAATTAAGAGACGTGCCGGTTCCCAAGATCGGAGAGGACGACCTTCTGATCGAGGTGAAGGCGGCAGGAATCTGCGGATCGGATATTGCGTATGATAACGGGGACCACCCGGACCATCTGAATTGTCCGGTGGTGTTAGGACATGAGTTCTCGGGGGTTGTAAGCAAGATCGGCGCCAATGTGAAGGACTGGAAAGTCGGCGACAGGGTTGTATCGGACAATACGGGGTATGTCTGCGGAAAATGTTTTGCCTGTACGACAGGACAGTATCTGAGCTGTCCTGACCGGAAGGGCTTAGGCTATGGGATGGACGGCGGATTTACCGATTATGTGAAGATAACGGGAAGCCTGCTGTCGAAGAATCCCAATACGCTGTTTCGTATCCCCGAGGGAGTGTCCTTTGACGAGGCGGCAATCCTCGATCCGATCTGTAACGCGTATAAGGCGATCGTGCAGGAGAGCCGGATCATGCCCGGAGAAGATATCGTGGTCTTTGGCGTGGGGCCGTTAGGACTGTTCTCTATCCAGATCGCGAAGGTGATGGGGTGCGCCAATATCATAGCGGTAGGGCTTGAGGCTGACGGGGAACGATTCAAGACAGCCTGTAAATACGGAGCCACACATGTTATCAAGTCGGATATCCAGAATGTTACAGAAGAGGTGGACCGTATTACCAACGGGGAGAAGGCGGCCGCGGCAGTGGATGCGGCCGGCGTCAACGTAGTCCTCAGGCAGGCGATCGACGTCGTGCGTACCGGAGGAGAGATCGTGAAGATTGGTTATGACAAGCGTCCCTATGAATACAGCCTTGACAATATCCTGGACAGGGGCGTCAGCATTAAGGGGCATTTCGGATATGACTATCAGTCATGGAAGAATGTGATGCGTCTTCTGGTTCTGGGGAAGGTGGACTTGAAAGGCATGATCTCGCACCATATACGTCTGGAAGACTGGCAGAAGGGCTTTGACCTTGTAAGGAGCAGGGAGGCGGTCAAGATCATTATCACGAAGGATGAAGAGAAGCTGTCACAGTTATAATACAGGCGGCCTGTGATACAGGCAGGCCGTAATTAAGAGAGAAAGGACAGGAGATATATGGGGTATATCGAGACATATGAGAAGTACAGCAGGGCGATCGTAGAGGAGCATGAGAAGGTATTTCGGATGCTTGACATGGGACAGCTTAAGGAATTTATGGATGCGGTCATTGCCGCGAAGCGGGTATTTCTTCACGGGACAGGCAGGGAAGGGATCTCTATGCGTTCCTTTGCCATGCGTCTGGCGCATCTTGGCAAGCCGGCCTTCTGGCTGATGGATGATACGACGGTGGGAATGCATGAAGGAGACCTGTTTATCATCACGGACGGAAGAGGGGACGTGGGGATCCACCGCAGGATCGTTAAGCAGGCGGCGAAGACCGGAGCAAAGATTGCAATGATCACCTGCCTGCCGGAAGGGAATCTGGCGAAGAACTATGCGGACCATATTCTGTTCGTCCATGCGGCCGTGTATATGGCCGAGACCGCAGACGATCCGGACGCGCCGAAACAGCATGACGTGGTTCCTACAGAGCAGCCGATGGGGAATCAGTATGAACAGCATCTCTATCTTCTGCTTGACATTATCACAATTCTGTTAAAAGATGAGATGGGGCTGACCTATGAAGACATGGAGAAGAACCACAGGAATATCGAGTGATCGAGCCCCTTATAAAAAGGAGGAGAAATGTATCATCAACTGTATACGAGATGGGCAGAAGAGTTTGACCGGGAGCACGTGCTTACGGAATATCCGCGTCCGTCGATGGTAAGGGATTCTTATGAGAATCTGAATGGAGAGTGGGAGTATGCGATCCGCAGGGAGGAAATGCTGCCAGAGACATATGACGGGACGATCCTGGTCCCGTTTTCGCCGGAAGCCGTCTTGTCGGGCGTTGAGAAGACGGTCTATCCAGAGGACGTCCTGCATTACAGGAGATCCTTTGTCATGGAGAGACTGGAGGGTAGACGGGCGTTATTGCATTTCGGGGCGGTGGACCAGAGCTGCCGGATTTATATCAACCAGAAGCTGGCCGGCGTCCATGAGGGAGGATATCTTCCATTTACACTGGATATAACGGAGCTGGTCACGGAAGGGGAGAATATCCTCCAGGCGGTGGTGAGGGATTGTACGGATACGTCCTTTCATGCCCGCGGGAAGCAGAAGTTAGACAGAGGGGGAATGTTCTATCAGGCGCAGAGCGGTATCTGGCAGACGGTCTGGATGGAAATCGTCCCCGGCCGGTATATTTCCAGATTGAAGATCACCCCCTGCTTTGACGAGGGGACGGTCAATGTCCGAGTGTTTGGCAGTGTCCGGGACGATATGGAAGTGAGGATCCGGGTTTTGGACGGCGCGTCTGTGATCGCGGAGACAACGGGCAGACAGGATACCGTCCTCCGGATTGAGGTTCCAGACTTTGAGGCGTGGTCGCCAAAGCATCCCAGACTCTACGATCTGAAGATTGAGATGGGAGAGGACGAAGTAAGGTCTTATTTTGCCATGAGAAAATGTTCGGTTGGAAGAGACCGAAACGGCATCCTGCGCTTCATGCTGAACAACCGGCCGTATTTTCATAACGGCGTGCTGGACCAGGGATACTGGCCGGAGGGACTTTATACGGCGCCTTGTGACGAGGCTCTGATCTATGACATTAAGATGATGAAAAAGCTGGGCTTCAATATGATCAGGAAGCACAGCAAGATAGAGCCGGAACGCTGGTATTACCACTGCGACCGTCTGGGGATGCTGGTGTGGCAGGATATGGTAAACGGAGGGACGCCGTACCATATGAAGTTTGTATGTGTGCTCCCGAATTTCTGGATGAAGAGCGGGAGGCTGATTAAAGATAATAAGTACCGCGCATTTTCCAGACAGGACGAGGAGGGGAGAAGAGAATATTACCGCGAGTTGAAGGCTATGACGGCATGTCTCTATAATCATCCCTGTATTGCGGCATGGGTGCCCTTCAATGAAGGCTGGGGACAGTTCGACGCGGCGAAGGCCAGCGCCCTTGTAAAGAGGCTGGATCCGGGCAGGCTGGTGGATGAAGCCAGCGGCTGGTTCGACCAGGGCGGAGGGGATATGTACAGTATCCATAATTATTGGAGAAAGTTCAGGTGCAGACCTTGGAGGGACAGGGTAACGGCTCTCACGGAATACGGCGGTTATTCCTGGCGGATAGAGGGACACAGCTATTGCAGTGAGGTCTATGGTTACCGGAAATACGATTCCATGGAGGCGCTGACGAACGGCTATAAAAGACTGTGGGAGAGGGAGATCATCCCGGCTGTCAGAAAGGGACTTGGGGGAACGGTATATACGCAGCTGTCGGATATCGAGGAAGAGGTGAATGGGATCCTTACTTATGACAGGAAGATCGTGAAGCTGAAGCCGGACACTGTTCTTGGGCTTAACAGAAGGCTTTACGAGGAATTCAGGAAATGTACGGGCGTCGCAGAGGCCGAGTAGAGAGGGAAGCTTATGGAAGAAAGAGACGTAATACAGAGAATACGCAGGAAAAAGATCATTGCAATTGTGCGCGGGTTCGAACCGGAGGAATGTCTTGAGCTTGCGAAGGCGCTTTATGGAGGCGGGATCGAACTGGTCGAGGTGACCTTTGACCAGAGGAACCGGGAGCTGTTTTCTAAGACCACAGAGGCGATCCGCCTGATCCGGAATGAATTATCCGGGGCGGTGATCGCGGGAGCCGGAACGGTCCTTGACAGAGAGCAGGCGGACCTGGCAAAAGAAGCGGGGGCTGAGTATATCATATCGCCGGATGTTAACGAAGAGGTGATCCGGTACACGAAGGAGCTTGGGATGGTGTCTGTCCCGGGGGCAATGAGCCCGACAGAAGCCGTAAGGGCTCATCGCGCGGGGGCGGACTTTGTGAAGCTTTTCCCGGTCAGCTGTCTTGGAAGCGCTTATGTGAAAGCAGTCAAAGCGCCTCTTGGCCATATAGAGATGCTGGCCGTGGGAGGCGTCTCGGCGCAGAATATCAGGGAATTTCTGGATGCGGGAGCCGTCGGCGCAGGCGTCGGCGGACAGCTGACGAAAAGAGAGTATATCGAGAACAGGGAGTTTGGGAAGATTACAGAATTGGCAAGGGAATATGTGAAGAATGCAGGAGTTACGAGGTAAGATATTCAACATTCAGAGGTTCAGCGTGCATGACGGGCCGGGGATCCGCACGACGGTATTTATGAAGGGATGTAATCTCAGGTGCCGCTGGTGCCATAACCCGGAGTCCTATGAGAGGAGGACGCAGATCAGGTATTTTCCTGAAAAGTGCAGGGAATGCGGGGCATGTGCCGTTGTGTGTCAGGAGAAGATAGAAGTCAGGGGAAAAGTACGCCAGAATGCAGACCGGTGTGCCGGCTGCGGCAGGTGTGCCAAAGAGTGTGTCTATGATGCGCTGGTCTGTCTTGGGGAAGAGAGAACAGTAGATGAGGTAATGGATATTGTGGTAAGAGACCGGAAGTATTTTGACAGATCAGGGGGAGGCATGACCGTATCAGGGGGAGAGCCTCTGCTTTGGCCGGAGTTTGTCAGAGACCTGATGGCACGGGCGAAGGAGACGGGGATAGGGACGGCTCTGGATACGGCGTTTGCGGTGCCCTATGAGGCGTTCGAACAGGTACGCCCCTATGTAGACCTGGTGCTTCTGGATCTGAAGAGCATGGACGAGAAGACGCATGAGCAATTTACAGGAAAGTCGAATGCGCGGATACTTGAGAATGCAAAGAGGCTGTTTTCGGAGGGGATCCGGACGCAGGTCCGCGTTCCGGTGATCGCAGGCGTGAATGATTCGACCGAGAATGCCGAGATGCTGAGGGATTTTCTGAAAGGTTATGACTGTGTGGAGGAGGTCAGGCTTCTTCCTTATCACAATATGGGGATTGGCAAGGCAGACGGACTGGGGATGCGGATGGAAGAATTCTCCCCGCCGGACGATGAGCGGATGGAAAAGCTGAGAGAAATATTAAAACGGTGAAAAGGAGATGGCTGAGGTGGTAGAAAGATACCTGCAAGAACAGATAGACGAATGGTTTAAACGGGATTACCGGGAGACGTTCATGGAGCGGATCGAAAGGATCCTTGAGGCGGAGACGCTGTTTGGTAAGGAGGAGGGCGCCGTCGGGTACGGACATACTCTGGAATATGTACTGTCGGGGATCTCGGTCGTGATCCGTGAGGATGAAAGGATTGCCGGGGCAGTGAACATGCGGATACCTGATAAGGCGGAGGAAGAGCGGATCACGGCGGTCTATAAAAAATGGTGGGATATGCCCACAGAAGAGAGGCACAAGAAGATCCTGTTCTATTATTCGGAAGGATGGCTGAAATGCAGGCCGTACTGGTTCCCTTCCTTCGGGCATCTGGCGATGGACTGGGAAACCATTATCGGAAAAGGGCTGGCGTGGATGTGCGAGAAGGCAAAGCGCGGACTGGATGAGACGTGTAATGAGGACCAGAAGACATTTCTTGAGGGTACGATCCTTTGTTATGAGGCTTTGGAGCGTTTTATCGGGCGGTATGAGGAAGAAGCCGTGCGCATGGGACGAAGGGAGCTTGGGGAAACCCTGCATCAGATTGCCGCAGGGCCGGCGGAAACCTTCGCACAGGCGTTACAGCTTCTGTGGCTTCTGACGCTGGTCCTTCAGAAGGTATGCGGGTGCGGCGTACTTAATTTCAGCAGGATGGATCAGTATCTCTATCCATACTACCACAGGGATGTGGAGGAAGGAAGGCTGACCAGGGATGAGGCGTTAAGGCTTCTCGAAGAATTCTTCTTTAAGAATAACGAGATCATGGTGCAGACGGACCATATGTCCCAGGAGATAGAGACGACGGCTTATACGCTGGAGGTGGCTTACGACGATCCGAATTATCTGATCCTTGGCGGAAAGAATGCGGACGGCAGTACGGGTGTCAATGAGCTGTCTTATCTGATGGTGGAAGCGGCGCAGGAGCTTGGGCTTCGCAATCCGTTTCTGGTGGTGCGCTATCATGAAGGGATCCCGAAGGACTTCTGGAAATGCAGTGTGAGAGCCATGCGGGACAACACAACGCTGGTCCTCTATAATGATGAGACTATGATCCCGGCGCTTAAGTATTTCAAGGTGGAAGAGCCGGAGGTCTACGATTATGGGTTCTTCGGATGTAACGATCCCAATATTCCGGCTTATGAAGGCGGGCTGCGTCAGGTGTGGATCAATCTGGCAAGACCGCTTGAGCTTGCGCTTTACCAGGGAGATTATCCGTTGGGGAATTATGACGAGGCGTCAGAGGATTGCGAAAAAGACGCAGGGAAAGAGACGGGATGCCAGACCGGGAACGAAAGAGAGCGGGAGTGCCAGTTTGACATCGACGACAGGATGACAGGTCTTATGACGGGGGCTTATTACGGGACGGACACGAAGCCTCTGGAAGAAATCCATACCATGGAAGAGTTCCTTGAGGAATATGAGAAGCAGGTTACGTATCTGATGGGGGAATTCAGGAAAGGATTCGAGATGGATCTCCAGGTGGAGCAGAAATGCACCATGAATAAGATGCGGATTGAAGACTGTTTCCTTAAAGGGACGATTGAAAACAAGGTGACGTGGACGGAAGGCGGGACCAAGTATCACAAGATCGTGACACAGGGATGCGGTGTTGCGACGGTCATCAATTCCCTGTACGCTATTGACGAGATTGTTTTTAGGAAGAAGGAGATGACGCTTACTGAGCTTGCCGAGATTCTTCGGAACGATTATAAGGGGCAGGAATTCCTGGCAGAAAAGTATAAGAGGAAGATTGCTAAATTCGGAAACGACATAGATGAAGTGGACCGCTATGCGAAGATCGTGACGGATATCTTCATCCGGGCGGTTGATGCATATAACGGAAGCGGGTATCTGTACCAGATGTGGCCGACTTACTCTACGGACCGGGATTTCACTACGATGGGATATGATGTGGGCGCCACTCCGGATGGAAGAAGGGCGAGAGAACCGCTGAGCGAGAACCAGTCTCCGGCCGAAGGGACGGATCTCTCAGGCTTGACGGCCATGCTGAATTCCGTTGCGAAGATTCCGTTTGAGTATATTACGGGAGGGCCTCTGAATGTAAGGATCCATCCTTCGGCTGTTGCGGGGGAGGAAGGGCTTGACGCTATGTGCGCGCTGTTTGAGACGTACATGGAGAACGGCGGTATGCAGCTTCAGGTCAATGTGGTGGACGCTGAGACGCTTAAGAAGGCCCAGGAGGAGCCGGAGAAGTACAGGACGCTCTGCGTGCGTGTGACCGGGTACAGCGCATTCTTCGTAGAGATGGGAAAGAAGGCGCAGGAGGAGCTGATCCGCAGAACGGAGCAGGCGGTATAGAAGGAAAGAGCCGATCCACAGAATGGGGCAGGCAGTAAAGAAGGAAAGAGCCGGCCGCAGAACGGAACAGGCGGTAGAGTGGTATAGAAAGAAAGGAAAAGATATGGGGAAACAAATTCATACGGTGAACGGTCTGCTTGAGGTGGAACAATTGGGCGTAACCCTGATGCATGAGCATGTTCTACAGGCAAACTGGTCTATGCGCCAGTCGTTTCCGGACTGGTTCTGCTATGACGAATTCATAGAATATGCGGTGGAGGATGTCAGAAGGACGAAGGAGATCGGAGTCTGTACGCTTGTAGAGCAGACACCGGTCTGCCTGGGAAGAGATATCAACGCCATGAAGGATGTGGCAGACCGGACAGGGATGCAGATCATTGCGTCGACCGGGTTCTTCCATACAGAGAATCAGTGGCTGTATGGAAGAAGTGCAGGCAGCATCCTCCGATATCTGATGATAGATATCGAAGAGGGGATCCAGGGGACAGATATACATCCGGGACTGATCAAGTGCGCGACGGATACCGCGGGAGTGACCGAGATCAACCAAAGGCTTCTTGAGGTACATGCGGACGCGGCAAGAAGAAGCGGACTTCCGATCGGAACACATTCTTATTATGGGAACAGGAGCGGGATCGCACAGATGGAGATTTTCGAAAAATTCGGACTGAATCCCAGGAAGATCCTGATCGGACATTGCGGTGATACGAATGATATCGGATATCTTGAGGAGCTTCTGCGCCACGGGTGCTGTATCGGACTGGACCGGTTTGGAGATAATGCCAAGAATCCGCTTGAGGACAGGGTGAATACACTTGTGGAGCTTTGTGACAGGGGGTATATGGACCAGCTGATGATATCTCATGATTATGTAAGCTTTGTGGATATCGGAGACTTTGAGTGGCGCAATGTGAGAGGGACCGATCCGGATGACGCACAATATAACCACCGCTATATACACCGGTATGTACTCCCGTTACTGCGGGAGAAGGGATTCGCGCAGACGGAGATCGACCGTCTTCTGGTGGAGAATCCGAGGAGGTTCTTTGCGGAAGCATAATATATAAAAGGTTGTTCGAAAGAAAGAAGGGGTGGACAGGTGAAATATGTATATATTGATTCGGGAACGACGAATTCCAGACTTTATCTGGCAGAGGATAAGAAAGTTGTGTCTGTGAGGATGCTGGGAGTGGGTACGGTTGACAATGTTGCCCCGGATTCCCGGAAGCTGGAGTCTTGTCTCTGGGAGGCTTACGAGGAAATGCTGCAAGAGCAGGGACTTGCGGACTGCGAGATTGACGGAATCTACATGTCGGGAATGGCGACGTCGAAGAATGGAATCTGTGAGGTAGATTTTCTTCCTGTCCCCATTGATATCAAGAGATATGCAGACGAAATCCATATGCACAAGACGGAGTGTTTCGGAAGAGAAGTGGGTTTTCTGACGGGGATCGTGGATCGTCCGGGCGTGGAGGGAAAGCTTGATAATGTAGAGCTCTTTCATAATGTGCGTGGAGAAGAGATTGAGTTGTTCGGCATCATGGAGGAGTGGGAGGAGGTGTTTTGCCAGAAGAAGGCCGCGGTGATCATGCCGGGCTCGCATACGCACATCTTGTATGCAGAAGACCGGAAGATTACCGGGATCACTTCCTGCATGGGCGGTGAGATGTATAAGGCCATGGCGGAGGATACCATATTGAAAGCGTCGGTAGACCTGCGTCCGCAGCAATTATGCAGGGAGGCTGTTGCAAAGGGATACTGCATGACTGTAGAGAAGGGCATAAACCGGGCGCTTTATATCACAAGAACGCTGGATCTTTTTACCGGGGAGAGCCGGATCGTCAGGAACTCTTATCTGGAAGGGGTTGTGAATACGGGGATCATCACTGCGCTAAAAGACCGGGAGACCGCAAAGGATCTGGACGTGGTGGTGATAGCCGGGGACAGGGTATATCATGAGATATTTGGATGTCTGGCAGAGTGTGCGGGCTTATCGGTCCCGGTGGAGGGGATTGAAGCAAAACCGGGAAGAAGCTTTGCATTGAGCGGATTCCTGCGTGTGATGCAGGAGCGCACAAATCAATAAGAGAAAGGGGGCGTATCGTTATGAAAATACGAAAAATAGAGACATTTAAGGTACAGCCAAGATGGTGTTTCCTGAAGATCACGACAGAGAGCGGAATTACCGGATGGGGCGAACCGGTAATAGAGGGGAAAGCGGATACTGTTGAGACGGCGGTCCATGAGATGGCCGATTATATCATCGGAAAGTCGGCGGAGAATATCGAGGACATTTTCCAGACGCTTTACCGCGGGGCATTCTACCGGGGAGGTCCGATCCTCAGCAGCGCGATGTCAGGAATTGACCAGGCATTGTGGGATATCAAGGGGAAGGCACACCAGATGCCGGTCTATGATTTCTTTGGAGGCCCGGTGAAGGATAAGATGAGGGTGTACTGCTGGATTGGAGGCGACCGCCCGGCGGACACAGCCTGGGCGGCCATGGAAAAATACGAGCAGGGATATTCGGCGGTGAAGATGAATGCGACGCCGGAGATTGCGTGGATTGATAATTACAAGGTAGTGGAAGACGTGCTGGAGCGTGTGGGAAGTATCCGGGATAAACTGGGGTATAAGATGGATATAGCGCTGGATTTCCATGGCCGTGTACATAAGGGGATGGCAAAGGTGCTGATGAAGGAGCTGGAGCAGTTTCATCCGATGTTCGTGGAGGAGCCTGTATTGTGTGAGAATGAAGAGGCGTTCAGGGAATTGAAGAGCTGTACAAGCATTCCTATCGCAACGGGTGAGCGGAATTTCACGCGCTGGGGCTTCAAATCCATGATTACCGGAGGAGGAGTGGACATCATCCAGCCGGACTTAAGCCATGCAGGAGGGATCTCGGAGGTGCGCCGGATCGCGGCGATGGCGGAAGCCTACGATATTGCGGTGGCTCCGCACTGCCCGTTGGGGCCGGTCGCGCTTGCAAGCTGTCTACAGCTTGACTTCTGCACCCAGAATGCATTTATCCAGGAGCAGAGCCTAGGGATCCATTATAATGAAGGTTCCGATCTGCTGGATTATCTTGTGGATAAGAGTGTGTTCGAATACCAGGACGGGTATGTACTGCGCCCGAAGCTTCCCGGGCTTGGGATTGAAGTCAATGAAGAGAAGGTGCGGAAGATGGCAGAGAACTGGAAAGCGTGGAGGAATCCGGTGTGGAGAACGCAGGATGGGAATGTTGCGGAGTGGTAGGGACTGTCTGTCTATGAAGGGGCTGTTGCAATTGCAACAGCCTCTTTGGCAAAATGAATTTGCTTATCCGATCAGAACGTGCTTTCCTTCAAAAGCAAAACCGTATTTTCTGATGCGTTCCGGCGGGATTCCTTTTAATTCTAAAGATGACGCGTACTTCATCCGTTCAATTTGTTTAAGCGCCTCATCGACAGTATCTTTCAGGGTATCTTCTTCGGCTTTATCGTGTACCTTAAATTCCAGAATGATTGCATCGTCTTTATCATTTTGCGGTTCCAGTATTACATCATATCTTCCAAGCCCGCTCTCGCGGTTAGAAAGAACGGAGTATCTGCCTGTAAGATCGACGATCAGCCCAAGGACAAAACCATGGTAGAAACGTTCGGGTTCCGTCTCCTCTGACGGATGTGTCCCTGTATCGAAACAGCTGAAGGTCGTCAAAGCAACCTTGTTCATATACTGGTTCATCGCTCTTTTATCTCCTGCTAACAGGGCCTGGATGAATTTATTGTATGCGGGAGTAAATTCTGCAAACCAGTCTTCGATCATATTTTTGAGCATCAGTAAGACTTCTTTGTTGGTTACTGCAAGCTCATATATTTCCCGTCCCCGCTCATCGTCGAATGTATAGTTTATGAGTCTCAGGTATCCGCTTGCCAGCATCAGGCTCCAGATGGCGCTTCTCTTAGTATCTAACTGACTGAATACTACCTGTTCATCGAGCTGTGTGCAAAGAGTTTTTCCGTTCAACAGGTCTTCCATATTAATCTTTATATCGGCGTTTCCTTCGCGGATCATTTTACTGATCAAGCTGTTGCTGCTTGTGTTTGTCCAATAGGGAGCCAGTTTCTTTTTGTCAAGGTAATTGGTAATAGACCAGGGGTTATAGATGTCTGTTCTGCTTCCGAAGGTAAATCCATTGTACCAGGCTCTCACCTTATCCTTTTGAGAAGTTAATCCATATTCGTTCAATGCATCAAATACTTCTTCTTGCGCAAATCCAAATGAATCTTTGTATTTTTCGGAAGTTGTGGTGACGACTTCTAAGTTATTGAGATCGGAAAAAATGGATTCTTTGCTGATTCTGGTAATTCCGGTCATGAGAGCACGTTCCATATAGGGATTGCTTTTAAAGGCTGCATTGAACAGATTCCTGATAAACAGAGCAAGCTCGTTCCAATATCCGTTGATGAAAGCCTCCTGCATAGGCGTATCATATTCATCCAGAAGGATGATTACCTTTTTTCCATAATATCGCGCAAGGTAATCGGATAAAATATTAAGAGAATCTGTTGCAAGATCGTCATCCATATCAACCGATATGTCTGTGTAGGTTTTCTTCTCGTCCTCGTTTAGTTTATCACTTGACAGCAGGAAATCGTAATGATTATATAAGTTCTTGATAATCCGGCATATTTTTCTGCGGGTATTGACGAAGGAGGTTTCCTTTAATTTTGCAAAGCTTAGTGATATGACAGGATATGTTCCTTGGAGCTTTTGGTATTTTTCTTCTTTCCAAATGCTTAAATTCCGGAACAAATCGTCTCTTTTGGCGTATTCCAGGGAAAAGAACTGCTCTGTCATACTCATGTTTAATGTTTTGCCGAATCGTCTCGGGCGGGTGATCAAAGTTACTGCGTCGTCATTTTCCCACCATTCCTTTATGAACGACGTCTTATCTACATAGAAGTTATTGTTTGTAATGATCTGTTCAAAACTTTGATGTCCTATTCCAACGGTTCTTGCCATGTCTGTTGTCTGCACCTCCTTTGGATTTATTTGTCTGTATTATCATTATACATGATTAAGTCAAGGAGTACAATGATTCGGCAGGATTGCCGGGATATTATTGACAAATCCAGCATTATGTTATAACATAACAACATAATGTAATCCGAAAATAATATCTTACAAGGAGGGCACTCAATGAAATATGGAATCTATTTTGCCTACTGGGAGAAGCAATGGGCGACCGACTACAAAAAGTATATCGAGAAGGTCCGCAATCTTGGATTTGATATACTGGAAATCTCATGTGCGGCATTAAAGGATATCTCCACCGCCGAGATGGATGATTTAAAGTCAGAGGCGAAAGCCCAGGGAGTGATACTGACCGCAGGGTACGGTCCGTCTGCTTCAGAGAATCTGGCCTCTGCCGATGAGGCTGTCACGAAGTATGCCATCGGCTTTTACACGGATATCTTAAAGAAGCTGGAGTATCTTGACATCCATACGATCGGAGGCGGTATCTATTCATACTGGCCGGTTGATTATTCCAGGCCCATAGACAAGGCGGGAGACTGGGAGAGGAGCGTCAGGAATGTGCGGACGGTCGCAAAGATTGCCGGGGAATGCGGTGTAGACTACTGTCTGGAAGTATTGAACCGGTTCGAGGGATATCTTCTGAATACATCCAGAGAGGCGGTACAGTTTGTGGAGGAAGTGGATGTTCCGGCCGCGAAGGTAATGCTGGATACCTTCCATATGAATATTGAGGAGGACAGTATGGTTGATGCGATCTTGACGGCGGGTGATAAGCTGGGGCATTTCCATGTGGGTGAGAATAACCGGCGCTGTCCGGGGAAAGGGTATCTTCCATGGAGCGAGATTGGACAGGCCCTGCGTCGTATCGGATATGACAAGAACGTCGTGATGGAACCCTTCGTGCTGATGGGCGGAGAAGTTGGCAGTGACATTAAGATATGGAGAAGCCTCTGCCATGATGAATCGAAGCTGGATCTGGATGCCAGAAATTCTGTGGCATATCTCAGACATGTGTTCAGCGGCCCGTACTCTGATTATACAAATGCATAAGTATAGGATATTGACAAAAAGTGTTTTATGTTATAACATAGTTACATAATATCGATACACATTTATGGCAAAGGAGAGGAAGATATGAACGCACTGGAAAAAATGTTTTCTCTGGAAGGAAAGACCGTCATCGTCACCGGAGGAGCACAGGGAATTGGTAAGGTGGCAGCGACACGTATGGCGGAAGTAGGAGCGGATATTGTTATTTTCGATATGCAGGAGGAGAAGGCAAAAGAGACGGCCGCCCAGATTGCAGAGGCCACAGGAAAGAAAGTCATAGCTTACGGCGTTGATGTGACGGATCCCGCACAGGTGAAAGCGGCGATTGAGAAGGCGGACGCTGATATGGGAGGTCTTGACCATCTGTTTAACAATGCAGGGATCGTTCTCCACAAATCTGCGTATGATGTAGAACCATCTGAGTGGGCGAAGGTAATTGACGTCAACCTGAACGGGGAATACTACATGGCTTCAGAGTTTGCAAGATACTTAAAAGGCAAGGGGAAGAAAGGTGCAATCTGCAACACGGCGTCTATGTCCGGGCATATCGTGAACTGGCCGCAGGAGCAGGCTTCTTACAATGCATCTAAGGCCGCTGTGATCCATATGACCAAATCTCTTGCTGTTGAGTATTGTAAAGATGGAATCCGCGTGAACTGTATCAGTCCGGGATATATGTATACAGAGCTGACCTGTCATGTGAATCAGGACTGGCAGGACAGATGGATGGATCTTACGCCATATGGCAGATACGGGAAGCCGGAAGAGCTCTGCGGCGCAATAATCTATCTTCTGTCAGAGTCAGCATCCTTCACGTCAGGTGCGGATATTGTTGTGGATGGCTGTTTTACCTGCGTATAATTGCAGGTTAATAAAAGAGGGATAATTACAGGGAGGCATGTGACTTGTCGGGTTACATGCCTCCCTTTTATGACTAGCTGTGAATCGACAGCCTTTTTTTATATGATTAAAGCTAGATTAAGAGCAAAAAAAAGAAGAAATCAGAAAGTTTTTGCGAAATATCAGTAAAAACTATTTGCTATACAGAACTTTTTGGATATACTAATAGTAAAGGAGACAATATTATGATTATAAGACCACACTATTTAGATTTACTGAAAACCTACCGTGATGTACCTCTGGTAAAAATCCTTGCGGGTATTCGCCGTTGTGGTAAATCCACAATTTTAGATATGTTGCAGGATGATTTGATAAAAAGCGGCGTTTCCACCGGCCACATCATCCATATGTGTTACACCTCGGAAGATTTTGACGACGGCATGACCGACAAGGATATGTATAACGACATTAAAGAGAAAATGACTGACGGTGAGTGTTATTATCTTCTGCTTGATGAAGTACAGGAAATCACAGGCTGGGAAAAGGCTGTCAACAGTTTGCTTGAAAACGCCAATACAGATATATATGTGACCGGCTCCAATTCCAAACTGATGTCAAGTGAAATATCCACCTACCTGACGGGACGATATATCTCTATCCCCGTGTTTACGCTGTCCTTTGCCGAGTATATAGAGTTCAAAAAGGCAAGCGGACGCACGCCGAGAGAACTGCTTACCGAATATATCCGCATGGGCGGTTTTCCTATCGTTGCACTGAGCAGTTTTGACGAGGGTGCGGCCTATCAGATCGTTGAGGGTATTTACAATTCCGTTATCACCAGTGATATAACAAGACGGCACAATATTACGAATTTTGATTTGTTCAACCGTGTTGTGAAGTATGTGGTTGAAAATGTCGGCAAGACCTTTTCCGCAAACGCTATCGTGAAGTTTTTGAAAAGCGAGGGACGTTCTCTCTCGGTGGAATCTGTATATAACTATCTGGAATGGCTGGAAAAAGCCTTTGCAATCTACCGTTGCTGGCGATACGATCTGCAAGGCAGATCCGTACTGAAAACGCAGGAGAAATTCTATCTGGCTGACGCTTCTCTGAAATACTGCATGATGGGCTTCAATCCGAAGTCTGTTGCCGCCATGCTTGAAAATATCGTGTATTTTGAGCTTCGAAGAAAAGGTTATGAGGTCTATATCGGCAAGAACGAAACGAAAGAAATTGACTTTGTGGCGGTACGGCGCGACGAGCGTATCTATGTGCAGGTGTGTCGTAATCTGCCGGAGGAATCCGACCGTGAGGTTGCCAACCTGCTTGAAATCAAAGACCACTATCCTAAGTATGTTGTAACCCTCGATGAGCTTGCAGGGGGCAATATCAACGGAGTGAAGATTGTGCATTTTGTGGATTTTTTGTTAACTGAGGATTATTGAAATGTTTTGTATTGATAGATTTGAAAACGCATAAACTGACACATCAGGATATAGGGCAGATGGATATGTATATCAGAATGTTTTATTAAGACATCAAAGATTCAGGATGGATTTTTGGTGTCTTTTTTGTTGTTCCGCAGTACATCCCCCCCCTGCACAATACAGAACATTTCAATAGAAGGCTGTTCAGAAAAAATATATGTGAATATTTTACGAAAATGAAAATTAATAAGAATGAGTGTATTTGATAAAACATCAAAAGTGAGCAAAATGTGTAAATATTAGATGAAATTTACACAAATCAGAAAGAGAAAAAATGTACGAACAGCACAAAAAATAGACAAAAATGTTACGAATTTAACAGTAAAATGCACAAAAACAAGGAATCTGGCTGTGTTGACAACAAAACAATAATGTTATAACATAGTATCAAAGCAAATGAAAGAAAATACCAGATCCTAAATTAAAAAATATATTAAAAAATATTAAAAAAATAGATTTATGAAAGGAGTATATATAATGGGGATTCCAAAAACGATGAAGGCGCTTGTGGCCTATGACAAAGGGGATTACAGATACGAGCCCGAATATCCGACGCCGGAATGCGGAGCTGACGATATCATCATCAAGACGGAAGGCTGTGGTGTATGCGCCGGAGACTTGAAGTGTTATCACGGCAATTCTACATGGGGAGACGAGACGCATGAGAAATGGGTGTGGCCGCCGTTCATCCCGGGGCATGAGTTCCTTGGAAGGATTGTGGAGAAGGGAGAGAACGTCACGGAATACGAGATCGGAGACCGTATCATAGCAGACCAGATCGTGCCATGCGGGCAATGTAAGTTTTGCAGAACGGGAAGATACTGGATGTGCCAGCCTCACGCGACATTTGGCTTCCAGAAGGAGAACAACGGCGGGATGGCAGAGTATGTACGATATCCGAAGACGGCTGTTCTGCACCGTGTTCCGGAAGAGATGCCCTTAGAGCAGGCATTGCTCATTGAGCCGTATGGATGTTCCAAACATGCCGTGGACCGTGCGCAGATCACGGTGGAAGATGTAGTGGTGATCTCCGGGGCGGGGACGCTTGGACTTGGGATGATCACATATGCGAGGATGATGAATCCGGCGAAGCTGGTTGTACTGGATATGAAGGATGAACGGCTTGCGAAGGCCAGGGAATTCGGAGCGGATATCGTGATGAACCCCGGAAAGATGGATGTGGTGAAGGCAATCCAGGAGCTGACAGAGGGGTATGGCTGCGACATCTATATAGAAGCAACAGGCCATCCGTCCAGTGTAGTCCAGGGGCTTAAAGTGATCAGGAAGCTTGGAAGATTCGTGGAGTTCAGCGTATTTGCCGAGCCGGCGACGGTTGACTGGACGCTGATCGGGGATAACAAGGAATTGGATGTCCTTGGCTCCCACTTAAGTCCGTACTGCTATCCGTTTGTAATTGAGAATATCGCGAACGGCAATCTGAAGACGGAAGGCGTAGTGAGTAAGTATTTCCCGGTAGAAGAGTGGGAAAAGGCATTCGAATACGCAACAGGCAAAGACGGCGATTTTAAAGTGGCAATAAGATTTTAGACAAAGCTTTTAAAGCGGCCATGAAGTCACATAGGATAACAGAAATATCTAAGGGAGGAGGGAATGGAAGCTGGCAGAAAAGATGAAGTGTTGGAGGCTGCTTTACAATAATAATGAAAGAAATAATATATGAAAAGGAGACCAAAGTATGAAAAAGAAATTAGTAAGTATGATCTTATGCATTACGATGGTAACGGCGATGGCAATTGGATGCGGTAACAGTGATTCCGGTGATTCCGGCAATTCCGGTGACAACAAGGAAGCTGAAGGAGACAAGGATTCGGGGAAGTCTATCAAAGTAGGATTTGCGATCAAGACACAGAATGGTCCTTATTTCGTTAAGCTCGTTGAGTCTGTGGAGGCAGAGGCAGAAAAGAAGGGCTGGGACTGCACCGTTCTCACAGCAAATGAAGACACAGCAAAAGAGGCTGAGAATATCGAGTCATTCATCACACAGGGCATGGACGTCATCTTCCTTGACAGCATTGATCCGGACGCATGTATCCCAAGCATTGATGCGGCGGCAGAGGCAGGAATTCCGGTCATCAATCTTGACTCCGGTGTAAACGGCGGTAATTATGTTACGACCGTATACTCTGATAACAAGGAGAACGGAAGACTTTCAGGCGTTGCTTATGCAGACTGGATGAAGGATAACGGTAAAGAAGACGAAGAGATCATTGCAATCCTGCTCAGCGGTAAGAAGGGTAATGTGGCTGGACTGGAAAGAAGAACAGGTCTTTTTGCAGGTATCGTTCAGGGCAGAACAGGATGTTCAGAAGATGAAGCATGGGAAGCGGCAGAGGACATCGAAGATCAGCTTACATCAGGCGGTAAGGCAGAGTATGCAGACGCTAAGTTCAAGATCGTTGGACAGGGCTGGGGCAACTGGACAGAGGAAGACGGTCTGACAGCGTGCGAAGACTTTGTTACGGCGAATCCGGATGTTACCACGATCTTAGGCGAGAACGACCAGATGCTTTTTGGCGGACAGACAGCGCTTGAGAACGCAGGCATCAAGGGTGTTGCGATCGTTGCGGCGGCAGACGGTGCATGTGCGGCATTCGACCTGATCAAAGAGAATGATAAGGCTGATAATCCGTACATCGTAAGTGGTCTGAACAGCCCTGTACTCGTGGCACAGGATGGTGTCAGGATCGCAGAAGAGATCGCTGTTGACGGCGCTTCATGGGATGACTATGAGCAGATCACTCTGACAGAGGCAGCAGGCGTTACCAAGGATCTGGTAGACAAGTATTACGACGTTGGTTTTTAATAAATATCATAAGAAAAGCAGACGGGATCCGTGTCAGGATCTCGTTTGCTATAGATTGACAATATAGCAGTTAAGAACTTTATCAGGGAGGTGAAGAAGTGCAGAATTCAGAATACAGATTAGAGATGAGGAATATAACCAAGCATTTTGGCGGTGTCAAAGCGCTGACGGATGTTTCTTTGAAAGTCGAACCGGGAGAGATTCATGCACTGATCGGAGAGAACGGGGCCGGAAAGTCCACACTAATGAAGATATTGTCCGGCGCCTATGTCAGGGACAGCGGGCAGATATTTATAGACGGGAAGGAAGTAAAGATCTCGGATCCGAAGGAATCGAAGGATCAGGGAGTGGCAATCATCTATCAGGAATTTATGCTTGCCCCCGACCTGACGGTGGCAGAGAATATATATATTGATAAATTGTCCGCCGGAAAGAAATTTATCAACTGGAAAGAATTAAGAAATAATGCGAGAGAGCAGTTGGAGAGGCTGGGCTTTGGAGACATTGATCCGAATACAAAATGCGGAAGCCTGAGTGTTGCGTATCAGCAGGTCGTTGAGATCTGTAAGTGTCTGACGAGAAATGCGAAGATCCTCGTGTTTGACGAGCCGACAGCCGTGCTGACATTTTCCGAGATCGAGAAGCTGTTCTCGGTAATAAAGAAGTTAAAAGAAGAGGGAGTAAGTATCATCTACATATCACATCGTCTGGAAGAAATCTTTGAGCTGAGCCAGCATATCTCGGTCCTTAAGGACGGCACCTATGTGGGCACCGTGAAGACAAAGGAGTTCGATAAGGACAGACTGGTGAATATGATGATCGGACGAGAGATGACAGAGATGTTTCCAGAGAGACATGCCAAGATCGGTGAGACGATCCTGGAGGTTCAGAATCTGTGCGCAGGCATGGTGCAGGATGTCAGCTTCTCGGTAAAAGCAGGAGAGGTCCTGGGATTCAACGGACTGGTAGGAGCCGGCAGAACGGAGACGATGCGGGCTTTGTTCGGAGCTGATAAGAAGGAATCCGGAAAAGTAATTTATTTTGGAAAAGAAGTTGACTGGAAGAATCCGAAGCAGGCGATCGCGGAGAAGTTCGGATTACTTCCTGAGGATAGAAAGAAACAGGGGCTTTTGTTACAGCAGAGTATTCGAATGAATACCACGCTTGCCTGTTTGAATAAAATAACGAAATTAGGCTTCATCAATCATAAGTCTGAGAAGGAATTCGTGAAGGAGACACTTGCAAGTATCCAGACCAAATATAACAGCACGGAGGATAACGCGAACAGCTTATCCGGCGGTAACCAGCAGAAGATCGCGCTGGCAAAATGGATTGCGGCGGACTGTAAATGTATCGTGTTTGACGAGCCTACCCGCGGCGTCGACGTAGGCGCTAAGACAGAGATCTATAAGGTGATCAACAATCTGGCTGAAAACGGAGTGGCAGTTATCATCATTTCTTCGGAAATGCCTGAAATCATAGGTATGTGCGACCGCGTTCTGGTTATGAGAAACGGGAAGATCTCCGGCGAGGTGCGCAAGGAAGAACTGACAGAAAATGCATTGATAAAATTTGCAATGGGGGTTTAGTTATGAGCAAAAAGAAAATGAATATAAAAGAAATACTGATCCAGTATAATGCGTACATTATATTTGTCGCGTTGTTTGTGATATGTGCAATCCTTTCAGACCGGTTTTTATCGTTGATGAACATCAGGAATATCGCGTTGCAGCAGGCAGGCCCGATCTGCGTCGTGCTTGGGATGCTGTTCGTGATCCTGACGGGAGGGATCGACCTGTCGGTAGGTTCTGTGATGGCGCTTGGCTCGTCACTGGCGGCTTATCTCATCGTGTTCAAGAACGTTCCGTTCCAGCTGGCGATTGTAATCGCGATGGTGATGGGACTGGCTGCGGGAACGGTGACGGGAACTCTGGTGGCATACGCGAAATTCCAGGGATTCGTTGCATCTCTGGCGATGATGACCATTGCAAGAGGCGCGGCGCTTGTGATTACGAACGGAAGCCCGATTAAGATGGAAGGAGATACATTGTCTTTGATCGTAAAGAAGGAGTACGGCTATCCGATCCTGATCATCACATTTGCAATTATTGTAATATTCTGTATCATTCAGAGAAATACGGCGTATGGCCGTATTGTGATCGCTCTTGGAAGTAATATCGAGGCGGTAGAGCTTGCGGGAATCCGCGTGAAGAAGTATCTGGTATCGGTCTATGCCATCTCCGGAATGCTTGCGGCTCTTGGCGGAGTATTTATCGCGGCGAGAGCCTCTACCGGAAGCGGCGTCATCAGTGAAGGACAGGAACTGGATGCGATCGCAGCCTGTGTAATCGGCGGTGCGAGCCTTGCCGGAGGAAAGGGAGATGTATTCAGGGCGATCATCGGTGCGTTCATACTGGCGCTGATCAGTAATATCATGAACCTGATGGCTGTACCAGCATATCCGCAGGATATCATCAAGGGTATCATCATTATCATCGCTGTGCTTCTACAGCTTGTAACAGACAGGAAAGAATAAGAAAGGACCGTTTTGTACTGCCTGTGCATAGGGAATGAATGAGGGAGGGGGCGCCGTACTAATCACTTAGTACGGCGCCCCCGTGTTAAAGTATACTCTAGACGCTTTAAATCTTAAAGTTCTTTAAAGTCTCTTATAGTATTGCCCGATCGCGTCAGCGGTCTTGACGATATTCTTAAGCATCTCATTGGTGATCTCATACGGCTCTCTTACCAGTTCGGTCAGGGAGGCGTTGTCGGCGATCAGCTGGAGATTCTCTTCGGTTACGTCAACCTGAAGGTCGGCCAGGGTGGTCGGAAGTCCAACCTCCATACAGAAGGATATGTATTCTTCAACCACTTCGGAAGGTGCATTTTCTGCAACTAATTCACATAGAGTACCGAACGCCACTTTCTCTCCGTGGAGTGTCTTCGTGCCGTTTGGCGTGGCGGTGATACCGTCTCCTACTGCGTGTGCACATGCGCAGGCAGTATTCTCGAAACCAAGGCCGCTCATCAGCGTATTGGCCTCGATAACGGATTCTAGCGCCTCCGTTACCACGTGCTGTTCGTTTGCAATCTTTGCCGCAACACCGTATTCGATGATGGTGTCATAACACAGCTGCGCGATCGCCATGGCGGTTTTGGTCCTGCGGAAGCTTCCGGCCTCCTGGCAGATATAGTTCGGGCTGTTGGAGTCAGCATTTGCTTTGGCTTCGAACAAGGTGGCCATCGCGTCGCCCATACCTGATACGAGGAAACGGACAGGAGCGTTGGCTATGATCTCGCTGTCTATGATCACGATATCAGGGCTCTTGATGTAATTGATGGAATGGGAGTGCTCATGGTTCTCCTTATAGATAACGGAGAGCGCGCTGGTCGGCGCGTCTGTGGAAGCGCTGGTCGGTACGATCACAACCGGGAGCTTCAGGGCGTTGGCTGCGCCTTTGGCGGTATCGAGAGTCTTTCCGCCTCCGATCCCCATGATCATCTCTGCATTGGCTTTGGCGGCCTTCTTGGCAATAGCGGCGATTCTCTGCTCCGTCACTTCGTTCTCAAATGGAATACTTGTGAAGCTTGCGCCTTTCTCCTCGTACTGCTTAGTCAGGGACGGGGTAAGAGTGTCGAAGAAGAATGGATCTATGATGGCAAATACGTTCGCTCCGTACTTGGCTGTGTGTTCGGCAAGACGCTGGATCTCTCCGGGCCCCTGAATGTATCTTCCGGGAGAACCGAAAGACATAGTTCTTGATGCTGTCATAATGTAACCTCCTATTAAATTAATATGTTATAACATAGTGATATAATGCTATAATAACATATATTAATAATTAATGCAATAATATACTGGACAATTATAGAGGCAGATGTTACTATATAAATAAAGTTATTATGTAATAACATTACTATATAATAAGCGGCTGATTAAGATGTGTGGAGGTAAATGCGAATGAAAACAGTAATTGTAGACAAAGACGGCTCATTATCTGTCCGGGAGGTTCCAAAGCCGAAGTATGGTCCGAAGCAGGCATTGACGAAGACGATCGCCAACGGCGTATGCGGTACGGACATTCACCTGATAAAGAAGGCGTTCAAGGGGATTACGGAAGATATGTATCCGCTTATGCTCGGCCATGAGAATGTGGGAGAGGTGGTCGAAGTGGGCGCAGAAGTAAAAGGGCTTAAGGTCGGAGATAAGGTACTGCTCGGATTTACAGATGCGGATCCGGAGAATATCGGGGCGTATGGCTCGGCCTGGGGTTCTCTTAGCGAGTATTGTGTTGTGAATGACGCGGCGGCATATGAAGAGGGCGGGGTGCCGGATCTTGCGAAGGCCCAGCGGGTTCTTCCGGATGACCTTGATCCGGTAGACGCGGTGATGCTGATCACGTTCGGAGAGGTGTTGAGCAGTGTCAGGTATTTCGGGATCAAGAAGGACAAGCCTGTCGTGATATTCGGCTGTGGACCGGTAGGACTTACATTTATCAAGATGTGTAAGCTTGTGGGGGCGGCTCCTGTGATCGCAGTTGCGAGAAATGACGTCAAGAAGCAGAATGCACTGGACGGCGGTGCGGATATCGCGCTGAACAGCAGTGAATGTGATATCACGAAGGAGATCCGGACGATGTTCCCGGAAGGCGTGCCGTATGTGATCGACGCCGTGGGTTCGGAAGAGGTTGTGAATGACGCCATGGGGCTTATCTGCGACAGAGGCGAGATCTGCTGTTACGGCGTACCGAGAAAAGAAGAGATGCATATTGATTTCAGTAAGGCGGATTATAACTGGATCATCAACTTCCAGCAGTTCCCGAGGAAGGATGAGGAGGCCGCGGCTCATGAAGATGTGATCCGGTGGATCCGGGAAGGGAAGATTAATCTGAAGGACTATATATCTGACTATTTCTCATTTGCAGAGGTTGTGGAGGCGTATGGGAAGGCGCTGGATAAGAAGGTTCAGAAGAAGGGCATCATTGTATATCAGGAATAGGGTGATATAATAGAAGAACTCCGATGAAATCTGGTGACAGTTTCATCGGAGTTTGTTATAATCTGAGATAAGTCATTGGTTGTTTGAGTTGTTGGACCACGATATGAAAAGAAAGGAAAGAGTGATGTTTTACAGCTGTTAAGCATCATACGAAGAAATTATGGCGAAGATACCGAAAGAGAAAGCGGAAGTAACCCGTGCAGAGAAGATTGGGAAACTGACGAGAGAAGCAACGGATTATCTTGAAAAGAATGACGGGAATTATAAAAGGATTCTTGGAGACATTATTCGGACACTGGAGGAGCTTGTAGACAGGAAGGGCTGGACGATCCACGGAAGAGTCAAAAGCGCCAGGAGCCTCCGGGAGAAGATTCTGCGGAAGGGATACTATAAGAGCTATGAGGACGGAACGGCGGTCATTGATGAGCTTCCGGATCTTATAGGTGTCCGGATACAGTGTCTGCTGAATCAGGAAGAGAACAGCGCCTACGAACTGTTGCAGAATAAGAGGGTGTCCCTGAACGAGGATGGATTTTCAATGTACCAGATAAGGGCAGGCGTTGACATGGCCCTGTTGCTGCAAAACCAGCCTGAAAAGCAGAAGAACGGGCATGATATTTACCGGATCGAGGGAAGATACTATGCTTGCGGGCAGGCGGCGCCGGTTCATTTTGAATTGCAGATCAAGTCCATGGTCCATTCTTTTTGGGGAGAACTGGAACATTCGATGTTCTATAAGAATTATGAATATTTTATTTCGCAGAAGATTTTAACGCAGAGCATGGATAATATCCTGGCCCAGCTGGATCTGATAGACAGGGAACTGGAAGGTTTGCAGAATAATTTTTCGCGCAGTAAACCGGACCGCATAGAAGAGTTCAAGAGTGTATGCGTGTCCGTTATCCAGAAGGAATATCAGAATAAGTTTTACGGGCAGTATGGATGCGAGATGGATCTGCGGGCGGCATACTGGCTGATCGTGGAGATCAGGTTTAATAATACGAGAGATGAGGAAAAGGCGGCTGAGCGGCTGAGCGAGATGATCCAGCAATGCAAGAATATAGATTTTGCCGATATACAGAGCAAGATTTCGGACAGAATAGATATGGCGAAGGTAAGTCCGGATATAAAAAGGTGCGTTGAATGGCTTGATAAGCTTGTGAAGGGAAACATCTACTGGGAGGCGTTTTTCTGCATCTATGTTACCTTGAAGCAGGACGAGGACTTTGGATATAGAGACTGGATCGAAGATATTGTGAAGCGTTTGCTGCGTTTAAAGCGCCTGAATTATTTCACGGCGGACTTTCCGGATAATGATTTTTCAGAGAGTATTCTACATGCGTTGATCTTTGGCTCAGACGGGAAACTGGAATATTTTATGGAAGAGAAGAAGCTTATATCTATCCAGGAAAAGATTTCAGAAGCGTTGAAGGGAAGTGTTTTCGAAAGGTTTGAGCAGGGATGCGGGCAGGGGAATTTTGACAAAGACAGCGCGCGAAAGAGCGTATTCCTCTGGACGGTGTGCCTGATCCATTTTATGGTGAACGGGTATATTAAGCGGAAGGATATGGAAGAATTAAAGAAATGCCTGAGTAAAGAGAATATTTTCCCGCTGGATATGGCGGGAGAGCAGATTCTGGAATGCTTTGACGGGGCGGATAAGCTGTCAGGGCAGAAGGCTGAGGAAGTATATAAGAAATTATTTGTCTGGGAGGAAGAAAAATGACGATTCATAATGCGATCAGCGTCGAACAGGGATGCTGTACGATGTATATCTTTAAGCTTTCGACGGAAGATTTGCTTTCTAATTATATAATATCGAACTATGATTCGGTCAGGGAGACCGGTTATCAGAGACCGCCTGTCGAATCGCATTATAAGAAGATAGCGCGTTATCTTGCGGCGGCCGGTTCGGGACAGATCCTGCCGATGTCGATCATTGCGGCGGCAACGCGGGAGGATATCTCTTATCAGGGGAATGAGCTTACCATTGAAGGCAGACTGCGTATCGTCGACGGACAGCACAGGATCAAGGCGATCGAGTATCTGCGGGATGGAAAGAATCCGAAATATAATGATAAGTATAAAGAACTTGCCAATGACTATGAATTTCCGGTCATTCTTCTTACGGCGGATGAGACGGACAGCGCTTTGGAGATGGACACTTTTATTAATATTAACAGCAAAGGCAAGCGTGTGAGTATCAATCTTGCGAAAGAGCTCTGTGAGAAGAAGATGCAGGCCGATCTGACGAAGCATGAAATTGGATTGAACAGTGATACCTATGAAAATCTTGCGACCCAGGTTGTGAAGCGTCTGGCCCATGACAAAGCTTCTTTGTGGTATGAGCGTATTCAGATGGGGGACGAGCTGGGCTTTCAGAAGCCGGTATCTGTCGGCACCTTTGCGAGATCACTGAAAAGGCTTACTTCATGGATTGCGGATATGGTGGTGGAAGGAGCAAGGGTGATCTCGGAAGAGGAGGCAGGGAAGACGGCTGACTTGACGAAGCGTGCAGTGGAACGGTTATGGAGGACGGTGCAGGGGCGCTGGCCGGAGTGTTTTGAAGAGCCGAAACAGTATAATCTGTTAAAAGGGCTGGGCGTATCTGTTATCCACCGTCTGTTTGAAAGCTGTATCGGAGAAATACGGTCTTCTGATCCGGAGAAGGTCCTTGAGGATGCGCAGGAAGCTTTTGAGCGGTATCTTGACAGAACGGATGTTGAGGCCGAGGAGTGGATGGTCGGCGGTATATTTACCGGGTTTTCTTCTGAGCAGGGATATGGGATCATCATGAATATCCTCCGGGGAGAAAAGAAATTGAGCGAGCTGGATGATCAATAAAATAAGGGATAAGGGCAGACAGGATTCACAGAATCCTGTCTGTCTGCATATAATAGTCAAAAAGTATCAGGGGGCAGTTTATGCCATATTCAATCATGCTGGATGCCGGACACGGCGGAGACCGGGATCCGGGAGCAGTATATAACGGACGGCAGGAGGCGGACGACGCCCTGCGTCTGACGCTGGCGGTAGGAGAGATCCTTCAGAACAATGGAATCGAGGTGCAGTACACCAGGACGACGGACGTCTATCAGACGCCCTACGAGAAGGCCATGACGGCGAACCAGGCGGGGGTTGATTTCTTCATATCTATTCACAGAAATTCCTATCCGACGGACAATGAGGTGTCGGGAGTGGAGACGCTGGTATACGACCTGTCGGGGCTCAAGTACCAGATGGCGCAGGATATCAATGACCAGCTTGAGGCAGTGGGGTTCGTGAACCTGGGGGTTAAGGCACGGCCGAACCTGGTTGTACTTAGAAGAACGAAGATGCCGGCATTGCTGGTGGAGGCGGGATTCATTAATTCAGATGTTGATAACCGATTGTTTGACGAGAATTTCCAGGATATTGCACAGGCGATCGCGTCAGGCGTACTGGACACACTGGATTCGGCGGGCATCATCAAGGATGAGAGATACCATGTGCAGGTTGGGGCATACCGCAACCGCAGGTACGCCGAGAGGCTTCTGAATGAGCTGCTGGAACAGGGATATCCGGCATTTATTGATGATTCGGGACAATATCTGCGTGTTCAGGCAGGCGAGTTCGACGACATGGAGGATGCGGTTGAGATGGAGAGAGCGCTTAAGCAGGCGGGATACCCCACCGTGATCGTCAGATAATAATGTGTCAGCTGTATATTTGGTTAAAATTTACCATGTTGAAGTGAAAAAAGATATATGGTATCTTTAACTGAATATATGTTTATTCACAATTTGGGAGTATTTTATGCAGCAACAGAGGAGAGAAAACATGGATGTACAGGCAGCAGATGAAAAGATACTGGATATCCTGAGAAAGGACTCGCAGAAGGGGCTTATCCTGCTGATGGAGAAATATACCGGACTCGTCTGGCATGTGGTTTCTTTTTACATAGAGAACCCGGAGGATATCAAAGAATGTATCAATGATACGTTTTCAAAGTTTTATTTTCAGAGAAAGAAGTTTGATCCTGGCAGGGCTTCTCTGCCGGTCTATCTGACCGCGATTGCCCGCAGGCTTGCCATTTCACGTTACCGGAAGGAGCGTATCAGGCGCGCGGAACCGTTGAAGGAGGAGTTCATGCAGGAAGACCGGAGACTATCCGGTGCGGAGCTCAGGGTGGATATGGAGCGGGCCATGGCCATGTTAAAGCCGAATGAATTGCAGATCATCAGGATGAAGTATTATGACGGGATGACGGTGCGTGAGATAGCCGAATCCCTTAAGATTCCTTACGAGACGGCGAAGAAGCGCCATCAGAGGAGTATTTTGAAGCTGGGACAGAGCCTTATTCTGCTTATTGTGCTTTTGCTGTCATTCTCGGTCTGCGTCTATGGGGTTCTGCGTTATTTTGATGTGATCTCGTCTGTCTGGAGCGGAGGAACCCCGGTGGGACCGGACGAACTTTTGGATGACGACGACGGCGGAATAAGCGGGATGATCATGAAGAACGACCAGGGAAGAGGGAGGCCGGAGCGAAAGGTGCCATACGATGGTGAGAACGATGCAGAGGAGACATATGTGGAGATACCGGACAGCCAGCCGGTAAAGGCGTCGCCGAAGGAGCTTGAGAAGGATGTCAGCCAGTCGTCTGGTATTGAAAATTACACGGTCAGTCCGGGTTACGGGATCAATACGAACCCCAAAGAGCCGGTCTATTCTCTTGCGCAGAAGGTGTTCTATGAGGGTGAAGAATATACGGTGACGCTTGAGGAGGCTGTCTATATTAATAACAAGGTAACTGTGACAGCGATGATCTGCCAGAAGAACAGGGTGCCGCGGGACAACGGCAAGATAGATCTGATGGCAGAGACGGGCAGTTTTGAGCTGGGATACGGGGAGCATACATGGAAGAACAGTGAGACAATTACCCGTGATCTGGATGAATTTACCCGGCTTTTGACAATCTGTTTTGAAGATGTGTCGTTTCCTGCTTTGGAGCAGGGCTTAAAGGGGCTGGTCATAAGGAGGGGAGAAAGGATCAGCCTTACGTTTGACATGAAAATGGTTGAACAGGAGGCCATCGGGGAGCATCCTTATCAGATCGGGGACAGAGGCGGTGTGCTGGCGGTGCCGAGGATGGAGGACGGCTCGTTGATCATTGCGATCTATCCTCTGGATGATGAGGACGGGCACAGGATGCTGCCGGCCCTGATCCGGGATCCCTATGGTTCATGGGCGGGGGATCATGTGACCGTCGTCTGTGAAGACGGTACGGTGCTCACCGGCGAGTGTATGAGTTACAGCCCGCGCAATGCGAGAACCTATTATGAGTGGAATTTCGGGGAGGCGCCGCCCGGCGATCATACGCTGAATATCCCTGTGATATATCAGGAATCCCATCTGGATCAGGAATTCGCCATACCTCTTGACCTGGAAGAGGGCAGCTGGGAGGAGGGGCAGTATCCGGTTCCCGGAGGAAGTGTCTATATCGAGGAGTGTGCGCCGCAGCCGGAAACGGAAATAGAGATGGATGCGCCTGCCGGCATGGGACGTGCGGTCGATCCGATGTGTTCCGGCAAGAAAAGATGGAGGCTTAAGATCGGCTATACGTCAGAGGATCCTGTGTATTCGGTGGCGGGATTTTATGGAGCATACTGTTATGTCGGGATGGACACGGGGGAGGGTGAGCCGGCCGGCAGCAGATCGGGCGTAAGTATGGTCCTGGATTCGATAGACGTTAAGAATCAGGTAGTGGAATATACGCTGGAGACGGATGCGGACAGTCTTGATCTTAAGGAGGCATGTATCAGATTTCACAGGGGCGATATCATTGCATATCGGTGGAACCAGAGATTTAGGATTCCGTTTTCTGTCTCATAGCCTGGGGTGGATGAAGTTCGGACTGGATTAGTTGAAAGTTTTTGGAGAATTATGTCCCCTTTTTCTATACCGGGTGCGAATATATATAAGGAAGTATGTCAGGGGGGTTTTTCTCGTGGAGGGGATGAGATGAAGCAGTATACGATGGGGGATGTGACGGAGCTTGCAGAGGAATGTATTTCGCTTGGAAAGGTGGCAAGGCCGGAGCTTTCGTGGCTGAAGAGCAGATATGACCGCGTGAGGAGCAGGTATCATCTGAAAAACAAGACGGAGACGGACAAGTATTTGTATGAGCGCATGTATGGAAACGCGCCTGAGAAGGAATCGGAATATCTGAAGATCCGGTACTGGCGGACTGGGAAATATATGCCTGGAAACAGGAGCCAGTGCGTGTTGTTTGGCAAGGCGATGGAGCTGTCTGAGACGGAGATGGAATATCTGATACAGCAGTATTGCGACAGAGGGCTTAACGCCTATGATCCTGCGGTGTGCCAGAGCGACGGGGAGTATCACCGGCGGATAGAGTATCTGCAAGAGATCGTGGAGACGTATCTTAGGAATATCTCGAAGCAGAGACTTGAATATCTACGGATTCCGGAGAGAAAGTCGGATGTGTTCCTGCGTCATCTCTATTTTACGGATGCGCTCCGTTACGTGGAGACATCAGGCGGGGTGAGCCAGGATATCGTCAATAAGCATATTACGAGCCTGCGGTATGAATCTGAGTTTTCAAGGCAGATGCGGTTGTTCGGAGAGATCCCGCGCAGGGTGTTTATACGGCATCTGCTGATCATGGGGCTTCCCAGGCTTGATCTGGACAGATTAAACAGCCAGCTTCAGTTTTTCGGTTATCTGGCGCTTGATGAGAGGCATACGATGGTCCGGGGAGAGAGGCTTGACTGGCTTTTGGTACAGCTTATGAGGATGTATGAAGAGGTCAGGGAGGCGAAAGGCTGTGAGGAGGCATGTCTGTGGTTTCAGAAGGCGTGCCGGACGCTGGATTCCATCTTCAAGAAGGAAGGATACTCGAAGCTCCGGTTCATGCATTTTAAGGCGCTGGATCTGTGAGGAGATGTTGTTTAAGTTTATGGGGACGGAAGAAAGGAGAAGTGTTATAAGTCAGAGGGTTGAGGAGTATTTCAGGGAGAGATAGATGAGAGAGCTGGGGCTGTTGTGAAATGCATTTTATACGCTATATACGGCGTATAACGGTTATTTCGCGGCAGCCCCGGTTTTGTTTTTGATTTGTGTGACGGCCGTATTATATCTGGCGAAACTCTTTGAATCAGCCCTTTGGCAGGGAAAAGATGAATTCGGTCCCGACGCCTTCGGTGCTGACGACATTTATATTCTCACCGTGTGCCTGGATCGCCTCCTTGACGATGGCAAGTCCCAGGCCGGTCCCTTTCTTATCCTTGCCCCGGGAGAGGTCGGACTTGTAGAAGCGCTCCCATACCCGGTTGAGAGAATTGCGGGGAATGCCGATTCCTTCATCCTTCACAGAAGTATACACCTTATCGCCCCGCTCGGTCGTCTCTATTGTGATGACCGAATCTGGATCGCTGAACTTGATGGCGTTGTCCAGCAGATTATAGAGCACCTGCTGGATCTTATGCTTGTCGGCGTTTACTCTCAGATGCTTTGCGGCGAACAGGACGTCGATGGTGATCTTCTTCTGCGTGCAGGTGCCTTCGAATGAAGCGGCGACATGCTTGATCATCTCGTGGATGTCGAATATCTCTTTGTTCAACAGCAGATTCTTCGTGTCAAATTCGTTCAAGGTCAGAAGATCCTGGGTAAGATCGGTCAGACGTTCCGTCTCGAACAGGATGATCTTCAGATATTTCTCGTACAGCTCGGGCGGGATGGTCCCGTCAGCCATGGCCTCGACATAGCCTTTGATGGAGGTCAGCGGAGAACGGAAATCATGGGATACATTCGCCACGAACTTCTTCTGGTAATCCTCCATATCCCTCAGATGTGAGGACATGTAGTTCAGAGAAGCGGACAGATAACCCATTTCGTCCTCTGTATCTACCGGAATCTCGTAATCGAGATTGCCGGAAGCATACTGGGTGGCGGCCTCTGTGATCTTATGCAGAGGGCGGTATACAAAATACTGGAAGGCGAGCAGTATCACAAAGGAAAGTACATAGATCAGGAGCACGGTGACAGAAGCGGCGCGCAGCAGGATATGCTGTGTGTCCTTTAAGTCATCCAGATGCTTGTGGATCAGAAGATATCCCTTGGGTGCATAGCCGTATACCACCGGAGCCATGACTGTGATCACATCTTCGGCAAAATAGCCGTGGTAGTCGCCGGTCTGGTACTGCCGTCCGCTGATCTCCAGAGGATCGAAATCCTCAATATAATAAGGGACGGAAGGATAATTCTTTGATACGGCCGAGGAGATCATCTTTCCGTCCCTGTCGACAAACCAGATGGAAGCGTCCAGGCGGATCTCCATTCCGGACAGTTGTAAATATACGTCCCCGATATCCAGATCTTCTGAAAAGTAGGAGGGGAGATAACTGCTGGCAACGAGATTGGCTTCCCGGTACAGAGCGGCCGCCTGATCCTCCTCCAAAGGCGCTTCCGTCATGCTGAAGGTCAGCGTGGCGACGGAAAATATGCAGAGAAATCCGAATAAAATATATACGATGATAAACTTAAGGTATAAGGTACTGCGCATAAGGACGCCCTTATGCTTTGCCGGGTTCGGGGAATATCTGTGGGGCTGGCTCCGTGAATACATGTCACTTTACCTCGAACTTATAGCCGATTCCCCAGACGGTGGCAAGCCCCCACGGGCTGTGGTCCTTGATCTTCTCCCGCAGACGCTTGATGTGGACGTCGACGGTACGCGTATCGCCGATGTATTCATAACCCCAGATCTGGTCTAACAGCTGTTCTCTGGTGAACACCTGGTTCGGGGAGGAAGCAAGGAAATACAGCAGTTCCAGTTCCTTTGGAGGCATCTCTACCCTCTGACCGTCCACCAGTACGGTATAATTGGTGAGGTTGATGGTGATGCCGGGGTATTCCACGCATTTCCCCTTATCTGCCTTCGGCTCTTCTGCCTTGGGCGCCGTCTGGTAACGGCGCAGGACAGCCTTCACCCGCGCCACCAGCTCCTTGGAATCGAAGGGCTTCATGATGTAGTCGTCCGCGCCCAGTTCCAGGCCGAGAACCTTATCGAATACCTCGCCCTTGGCTGACAGCATGATGATCGGCACGCCGGACCTGGCGCGGATCTCCCGGCACACCTGGTAACCGTCTATGCCCGGAAGCATCAGATCCAGAAGGATGAGGTTCGGCTGATAGGTCTCGTGCGCGATCAGGGCCTTCTCTCCATCGTGTACCATCATGGTATCGAAACATTCTTTGGTGAGGTATAATGATATCAGTTCGGCGATGTTCTCATCATCGTCTACGATCAGTATTTTCTGTTTATTTACCATAAAAAACTCCTATTTTAATTCTACAATGGTTACGCCGGCGTCACCTTCGCCAAAGGCGCCAAGGCGGAAGGACTTGACGTGCTTCTGACGGCGCAGATAGGTGTGTATCCCGTTTCTTAATGCGCCGGTTCCCTTGCCGTGAACGACACGGACGGAGGAAAGATGGGCCAGGGCGGCATCGTCAAGGTATTTGTCCAGTTCGGCGACGGCTTCATCGACGGTCTTGCCGAGGAGATTGATCTCGGGGCTTACAGACAGGGACTTGCCCATCTTCATCTTGCCCTTGGAGGTCTTGTGCATCTGCTTCGCAGTATAGGCCGGCGCCTCCTCAAGGATCTCAAGGTCAGAGATGTTGACCTGAGAGCGCAAAATGCCCATCTGTACCGTGACATTGCCTCTGGCATCCGGGAGGGAAACCACAGTTCCGTTCAGGTTCATGCTCAGAACACGGACGGACTCTCCGCGTTTGAAATCGGAAGGCTTATGCTCCTTTCTGGGCTTCTGGGCTTCAAGCTTCCTGCCGGAGCTGGCGGCTTCCATCTTCTTGCGCAGGCGTTCCCGTTCCTTTTCCATCTCTGCCGCGGAAATGTTCTCTTTACCGAATTTGTGGAAATTGCGTATGGTCTCGTCCGCCGTCTCCTTGGCGTCAGCAAGGATAGCGTAGGCTTTCTCGTTGGCCTCGCGGAGGATGCGGTCTCTCTGTTCCTCAAGCTTTGCCTGCTTCTTGCTGGCTTCGCTCTTAAGCCGTTCAAGCTCCCGCTTATAGGCGGCAATCTCATCCTGCTCCTTCTCAAGCGTCCGTTTGCTGGTCTCAAGGTCTGTGAGCAGATCTTCGAAAGACTCGTCCTGTTCGGTCAGGTGTGTCCGTGCCTCTTCGATAATGTGCCCGGGCAGTCCGAGCTTGCCTGCGATGGCAAAAGCGTTGCTCTTGCCCGGTATGCCGATCAGAAGCCGGTATGTCGGCCTGAGTGTCTCAAGATTAAATTCACAGCAGGCATTCTCCACCCCGGGAGTTGACAGGGCATAGACCTTCAGTTCGCTGTAGTGTGTCGTTGCCATAGTGCGGATGCCCCGCTGGTGCAGATGGCTTAAGATGGCCGTCGCAAGGGCGGCGCCTTCCGTCGGATCTGTCCCGGCGCCAAGCTCGTCAAAAAGAACCAGGGAACGCTGGTCTACGTATTTTAAGAAGGAGACAATGTTCGTCATATGGGAGGAGAAGGTACTGAGGCTCTGTTCAATACTCTGCTCGTCGCCGATGTCTGCATACACCTGCTCGAATACGGCAAGTTCGGAGCGGTCCAGCGCCGGAATATGCAGTCCTGCCTGCCCCATGAGCGTAAAAAGTCCCACGGTCTTAAGGGAAACGGTCTTACCTCCGGTATTCGGTCCGGTTATGATCAGAAGATCGAATGCGTCTCCCAGTGTGACGGTGATAGGGACAACCTTCTTCTTGTCCAGAAGAGGATGGCGTCCTTCACGGATATGGATGCGTCCGTCTGTGTTGAACAGAGGCATGGAGGCATTCATGTCCAGTGCAAGGCTTCCCCTCGCGAAGATAAAATCAAGCTCGCCAAGCACCGTGTAGTCGGTGCGGATCTCTTCGATGTATCCGGCGGTGTCCTGGCTCAGGCGCGCAAGGATCACCTGGATCTCTTCCTGTTCCTTGCCGTAGAGCTCCTTTAAGTCATTATTCAGTTTTACCACGGCCATAGGCTCAATAAACAGAGTGGAGCCGGTGGAGGACTGGTCGTGGATCAGTCCGGATACCTGGCTTCTGTACTCGGCCTTTACCGGGATGCAGTACCGGTCTCCGCGCATGGTAATGATCGGATCCTGTAGATAAGTGCGCAGGGAGCCGTTCACCATGCCGGACAGGGTAGAGTGTACCTTGTCGTTCATCTGGCTGATGGAGCGCCGGATGGACTTCAGCGTCCCGCTGGCGTCGTCGCTGATCTCGTCTTCTTCCAGGATACAGCGCCGGATCTCCGTGCTCAGTGTGGTCAGAGGCTCCAGCTGATGGAAGAATGGATCCAGGCAGTCTTCTGCCTCGTCGTTGTTGTCGTGCCGTCCGTAAGCTTTGGCGCGTCCGGCTGCTTCCAGAAGCTTGCAGATGCGTAAGAGCTCCCCGCTTCCAAGAGCGGCGCCGACCTCCAGACGCTTGAGGGAGTCGTTCACCGGATTACATCCGCTAAAGGAGAGACGGCCTTTCTTGACGATCCGGGCAAATGCGGCGGCCGTCTCCTTCTGTGCTGTGTTGATCTGCAAAAGCGAGGTCATGGGCACAAGCTTTTTGCACCGTTCCTTCCCGCCAAAGGAGGAGGCCTGGTCTGTAAGCAGTTCGATAATTTTGTTGTATTCCAATTTGCTTAATGTTTTTTTATTCATTTTCATCACCTAGACCTATTCTAACCTATTTACGCCATAAAGGAAAGGATAAATATTGAACATTCTCTTTTCATGGAGTATACTATAATTACTGTTCAACCATTTGTTGCGTCATAAGGATTGATTTGTATTGAGAAGGAGAAGGGTGCGTCTATGGAAGAGCATAAGGATTCCAGGATGGAGCAGAAGCCCCGGGAAGAGACAGAGGAAGGATATCCGGAGTATTCCTTTATACAAGAGACCATAAAGAAGGAGAAGGGCGCAGTGCGTAAGGGGCTTTTCCGCATGGCCGGTTTCGGCCTGGTGTTCGGAGTGTCTGCCTGCGTAAGTTTCAGCGCTCTCAAACCGGCTATGGACAGTATCTTCAAGGAGAACCCGGAGAAGGTTACGATCCCGGCCGAGGAGGAACCGGCTGAGGATATCCCGGAGGAGACGGAGCCGGAGGAGGTCGTACAGCAGACGCTGGATGCTGACAGTTACCGCCAGATGCAGAGGTCTCTGACGTCCATTGCGGTAAAGGCGAACCGGTCGGTGGTAGAGGTTGTGGGCGTGGAGGAGACGCTGGACTGGATGGCGGAGACGAGCGATTATAAGACAAGTGTCTCCGGCGTGATCGTTGCGGACAATGGGCGTGAGCTTTTGATCCTTGGGAAGTCTTCCGTTGTCAAGGGCGCCCAGAAGCTGCTGGTGATATTCAATGACGGGAGCAGCTGCCCGGCGGTTCTTAAGAAGAGTGACGGGAATCTTGGGCTGGGGATTTTTGCGGTGAACCGGTCAGAGATCAAGGATGCTACGTGGGCACAGATAGAGACGGCGGTCCTTGGCAGTTCGAACGCGGTCTCCAAGGGGGATGTGGCCATTGTGATCGGCAAGCCTTTTGGATATGCGGGCGCCATGGGATTCGGTTCTATTGCCTCCGGCAAGAATACGCTTGACCTTGCGGACGGCCAGTATCGGCTTATCAACACGGATATTGCGGGCTCTAAGAACGGGAGCGGATTTATCGTGAATCTGCAAGGAGAAGTCATTGCGTTGATCGACCAGGGCACGGCGGAGGAAGGAAGCACGGAGCTGGTTACCGGTTACGGGATCACGGATATCAAGACGGTGATAGAACAGCTGTCCAACGGAAAGGGCGTTCCGTATATAGGGATCTATGGCGTGGATGTCACGGAGGAGATAGAAGAGCAGGGGATTCCGAAAGGGCTGTATGTGAAGAATGTGGATGCGGATTCTCCGGCGATGGCGGCAGGGATCCAGAGCGGTGATGTGATCATGAGTGTCGGTGATATTAACGTACAGACGTACACGGCTTACCATCAGGCGCTGACGGCCAGTTCTGTGGGAAGTGAAGTAAAGATCACGGGACAGCGCCAGGGGGCCGACGGGTATGTGGATATAGAGTTTAATGTCACGATAGGGAGTAAGGAGTAGGACGGTTATTTGCGTACATATGCGGACTGCCGTTACTGAGGAAGAAGGACAGTTATTTGCGTACATATGCGGACTGCTGTAACTTAAGGAGGCAGGGCAGGTGTTGTCTGCCGCAGGGATGTACAGTTCAGGGACAGAATAATATTGACAGAATTAGAAAGAGGCTATGATATGAGGTATATTAATACACTGCATGAAGGGGAGACGATCAGGAACGTATATTTGTGTAAGGGGAAGCGTTCCGCAGAGACAAGAAACGGGAAACCATATGATAATCTGATTCTTCAGGATAAGACGGGAACACTGGACGGGAAGGTGTGGGATCCTCATTCCGGCGGAATCGCGGATTATGATGAGATGGATTTTATAGAGGTATATGGAGAGGTTATCAATTATAATAATAATCTTCAGATGAATATCAAGCAGATCCGTATTGCCAAGGAGGGGGAATATACACCGGCAGACTACATGCCGACCACCGACAAGAATATGGACAGGATGTATGAGGAGCTTTTAAGATATATAGGGAAGATCGCAAATCCGTATCTGAAACAGCTGCTTGAGTACTATTTCGTCAAGGATGAGGCGTTTATCAAGAAGTTTAAGGCGCATTCGGCGGCAAAAAGCGTGCATCATGGTTTCTCGGGAGGGCTTCTGGAGCATACGTTAAGCGTTGTGAAGTTCTGTGAATATATGGCGGGCGCATACCCGATTCTGAACCGGGACTTACTGATCACCGGGGCAATCTGCCATGATATCGGAAAGGTTCGGGAGTTGTCTGCATTTCCGATGAATGATTACACGGATGACGGGCAGCTGCTGGGACATATAGTGATAGGCGTGGAGATGATCAGCGATGCGGTAAGGAGTATACCGGATTTCCCGCAGCGGCTTGCAAGTGAGCTGAAACACTGTATTGTTGCGCATCACGGGGAACTGGAGTACGGCTCTCCGAAGAAGCCTGCGCTGGCGGAGGCGCTGGCGTTGAATTTTGCGGATTGTACGGATGCGAAGATGCAGACGCTGACAGAGATATTTAAGGACAAGAATACGAACGAATGGCTGGGGTATAACAGGCTGTTCGAGTCGAACCTGAGAAAAACGACATTGGGTAATGCGTGATGTAACGGGTAATAGAAGGTAATAGATATAGAAGGTAATAGATATAGAAGGCTGTCTTGGAGGGGCGTGGTAAATATTGTCTTATTTACTGCGTCCTTTGTGTATGGATAGGGAAAAATGTGATTTAGGAAGGGACTATAAGAGAGGTAAGGTAATAAGCTAAGGGAGACGGTTTTATGCAGAAGAATGATTTGGTTACAGTTGAGATTGTGGATATGGGTACGAACGGCGAGGGGATTGGAAAGATTGACGGGTATACATTATTTATCAAAGATGCCGTAATCGGTGACGTGGCAGAGGTTAAGATCATGAAGGCCAAGAAGAATTATGGTTATGCGAGGCTGATGAGCGTTATCAAACCGTCAGAATACCGGGTAAAGTCTCCGGTATGTCCGTTTGCCCGTAAGTGCGGCGGATGTCAGATCCAGGAGATGGAGTATGAAAGACAGCTTCAATTCAAGGAGGACAAGGTAAAGGGCAATCTGATCCGGATTGGCGGGATTAAGGAGGAGCGTCTTTTGGAGGTTATGGAGCCGATCATCGGGATGGAGTACCCGTTTGCATATCGGAACAAGGCGCAGTTCCCATTTGGAACGGATAAGAATGGGCGGCCGGTCACGGGCTTCTATGCCGGCCGTACTCATGATATTATTGCGAATACAGATTGTGCGCTGGGCGTGTCGGTGAATAAGAAAATCCTGGATATTGTGCTGGGCTTCATGAAGGACAATGGTATCCATTCGTATGATGAAAAGTCCGGCAAAGGATTGATCCGCCATGTGCTGATCCGCTATGGGTTCGTGACGAAAGAGATCATGGTGTGTATGGTGATCAACGGCAGGCAGATTCCCCATGTGAGCGCTCTGGTGGAAGTGTTGAAGGAAGTGGAAGGAATGACGAGTATTACGGTCAGTCCGAATACCAGGCGGACGAATGTCATTATGGGAGACCGCTATGAGGTATTATGGGGTGAGCCGTTTATTACGGATTATATAGGTGAAGTGAAGTATCAGATATCGCCGTTATCATTTTACCAGGTGAATCCTGTGCAGACGGAGAAATTATACCGGCTTGCACTTGATTACGCGGAACTTAAAGGGGAGGAAACCGTGTGGGATCTGTACTGCGGGATCGGGACCATTTCCCTGTTCCTGGCAAAAAAGGCGAAGCAGGTGTATGGCGTGGAGATTGTGCCTCAGGCGGTCGAAGATGCCCGGAATAATGCGGAAATTAATGGGATTGTTAATGCAGAATTTTTTGAAGGGAAGGCGGAGGAGGTATTGCCGGAGTACTACAGGCGGTATGCCGAAGAACATGGGGGAGAGAAGGCATATGCGGACGTGGTGGTTGTGGATCCGCCGAGAAAAGGGTGCGAGGAAAGGCTGCTTCGGACGATTGTTGAGATGGAGGCGGAGCGGATTGTGTATGTGAGCTGTGATTCGGCGACGCTGGCGCGGGATGTGAAGTATCTGCGGGGGGAAGGGTATGAGGTTGAGAGAGTGAGGGCGGTGGATCAGTTTCCGCATACGGTGCATGTGGAAAGTATCGTGTTACTTTCAAAACTTCATACAAAACAGAGTATAGAAGCGGAATTGGAAATGAGCGAGATGGATTTGACGGTTGCAGAGAGTAAAGCCATTTATGATAATTTGATATCTGTCCCCAGCTTCAAAACGAAATCCAAGCGTAAAATCAGGGAATGACACGCTGATACGCTAAGATGGTGGCATTTTGACAGCTTTGGTTTTATGATCCAAACAGAAAGAGAGGTTGTTTAAAATGACTTTTGGAGAGATATTAAAGGCTATCCGCAAAGAGAAAGTATGTTACAGTATCAGATGAAGATAAAAATTTTATTCTGTCATTGATGGAATGAAACAAGTAATTTAAAAAAATAGAGGATGCTTTTACGTGATATATCTTGTATAATGAGAACCATAAATCGTTAAGGAAAGAATCGAAGGTGGTGCAAACGAAAAAGCAGCTTTGATCTTTCGATAACTGCCCTTTCGTTTGCATCAGTTTCGATTTTTTCTGGTTGAACAAAGGCGCGTCTGGGTAGCCGCTGTATATGGGCTTTCAATTTTGACGCTCTTTGCAAAACAGTATGTTGGATACCTGTGCATATGGAGAGGAATTTTTTAAAATCATTTCCAGCGCACCACGAATAAGCCCCCATAGGAAGCTTTTTTTTAAATATTCAGCTACTGGTATTCAACATAATAAGTGTGGCTCAAGTCTTATGCAATACCTGCCAGATGGCAGAGGAATGATGTTCCCTCCGCAGGATGAGCATTTGCAGACATCCTTGTTGTAGAGCAGCTTGATAATAGCGGGCGCATCAAGATCCTTAAGTCTGGAAATGTATCTCTTACAGCCAAGCAGGTTGCGGCATAGTGTAATCTTCCTGTTTTTATTCCGGGAAGAAAGCAGACCGTAATGCCGGATCCGCACAAAACGCTTGGGAGGAACATGCATCAGAAACCTCCTGATGAATTCCTCCCCGGAAAGTGTGAGTTCCTTCCACTGCCCATGGTTTTTGTAATCCTTCACAGTAAACGTAACCGTGGAATCCGTCATACCCTTTATGCGGTAGTTGCT
>CAJTRO010000028.1:0-9882 GCA_910579015.1 uncultured Dorea sp.
TATAAAGCTGCTCTTTTCGTCTGCCCTGAATCTGATACTTTCCTAAAGAATTGTATCATATTACTTTACATCTATACCAGCCTTAAAAATCATACTTGTCCGGATTAAGCCCTGCTCTCTCCATCAGCACTCTTCGCTCGTTCCGGCTCATTACCTCCAGTTCCTCTGCGATCAGACCGGACAATTCGAACTCCGTCTTCTCCTCTTTCTTTGGTTCCTGACGGAACAGGAACCCGACAACCCGGCCTGATACAGCCCTTTCTCCATCGCATCTATAATCAAATACCGAACCTATGACCTCTCTCATTACTCTTCCTCCAAAAATTCCCGATAATCACTCTCATCTGCAAACAGAAGATAGCTCCCATTCACATATCCCATATAACCATCCGCCACAAAATAACCTTTCATACTCTGCACCTCCTGTTCTCGTATCTTTCCTGGTTCTCTCTTAGTTTACCAAAGCGGGTGTCCAAAAATCTCCACACCCAGCAGAAATTTCTGCCTTTTTCCCGGCAAAGAACCACTGCAATGCAGTTTTATGGAAAACAACAAGGTACAAAAGGACAAAAAAACGGTACAGCCTTTGCAACCGGACTGTACCGCAGATATATATTTATTTATACTTATTTATTTTTTTAAGGATGCATAATAATCTTCATACACTGCTTCGACTGCATCACGGCGAACGCCTCTTCCATCTCCTTTAACGGATAATGATGGGTGATCAACGGCTCCACCTTCACGCGCCCGTCCTCAACAAAGTCCAGACACTCTTCAAACTCCTGCCTTGTATAGCAGATCGTCCCGTAGATCTTGATCTCGCTCCTTACCACCTTCCCGAGATCCACCTTTGGCAGACTGTGATAGAGACCGGTGACCGCATAGGTCCCGCCCTTCTTCAGCATACTCATGGCCGCCGCAGGAATCCCCGGCACGCCCACACAGTCCTGCACATAGTCTGCCATCCTGCCGCCTGTAATCTCGCGCACCCGTTCTACCGGATCCTCCACGGACGCGTTGATCGTTACGTCCGCTCCCAATTCCCCGGCAAGCTTCAGACGTTCCTGATCCACATCCGTACCGATACAGATGATCTTCTTCGCACCGCGGAGCCGTATCAGCTGTACCGCATACAGCCCGATCGGGCCCGGACCATACACCACGCACACATCCTTAGACGTAATGGACGACGCTTTGACGGTGCGGTACGCAGACGCGATCGGATCCACCGACGCCCCCTGGTCATAGGTCGTTGAATCCTTCATCTTACGGCACACCTTCGCCGGAACCCGCACATACTCCGCAAACGCCCCGTCCACATGGATCCCTGTCTCCACCAGATTATCACAGAGCACTTCCTTTCCCTCGATGCACATGTCGCAGTCTCCGCATCCGATAACGATACACGGCGTCACACGGTCGCCCGGCTTCAGATTCTTAACCCGCGCTCCCGCTTCCACAACATCTCCGGCAAACTCGTGCCCCGGTATCAACGGCCGCGGCACCTCTCTTGTACCCGCCAGGATCGGCCCGTCCGTCCCGCAGATCCCGACAGATCTGACGCGGACGATCACATCATCCTCCCGCAGTACCGGGTAGGGCACATCCTTCACAGCGAATCCCGCTCCTGCATGTTCTTTCACCACTGCTAACATTCTTCTACCTCTCTTTTATCTTTATCTGAAAATTACTTCCGACACGATCGGGATTGTCACCACCGACAACAGCGTCGTCAGCGCCACTCCTTTCGCCGCCTGCTCTGCGCTCTCCTCGTCCCCGTACTGCTGTGCAAGCATGGCCGTCATGCTTGCCGCCGGAGTCGCAACCATGATCATACAGACTCCGCACAGCATCTCATTATCGATCACCCGGACGATCACCTGCATCGCAAGGATCGGGATAACCAGAAGCTTCGTCAGGGAATAAAGAAGCAGTCTTATGTCAGTAAACAATTCCTTAAACCGGATACTCGTCAGGGAAATACCGATCACCATCATGCTGAGAGGCGCCGTCAGACCGCTTAAGCCGCCCATAGTCGTGTTAAAAAAATCCGGAGTAGGTATATCCAGCAGATATATCACGATGGCACAGATACTTCCTGTTACACCGATGTTAAATATCTTGCCCCACTCTACCTTCCCGCTTCCCTTCTCCTGCACCGTCCAAATCCCATAGGTATATATCAGCACATTAAACAGCATGGAGAAAATCGCCGCATACAGAAGGGCCTCCTGCCCGTACACGGCTGCAATGACCGGGAATCCCATGAATCCGATGTTGTTAAATGCAGACATCAGCATATAGACTCCCCGTTGTTTCCTTTTGACACGAAACAAGAATGGCATCACTAATGAAAGCAACACCATTCCTGTCAATATCACAATCGAGACCAGCGCAGTAAGGATCAACTCGTCCCCTTTGATCGTCCCGTCTCCGTTCACCACTGCGGATATCGTAAGCGCCGGATTCGCCGCATTTACCACGATCCAGGATAACTTCTTGCTGAAAGTCTCATCCATTATTCCCTTCTTAGACGCTCCGTATCCTATGGCAATATAAATGAACAATACCATCATCTGCTGTAAAAGTAACATACCTGACACACTCCTCATTGTGACAAGTATATCACAACCGCCTGGATTATGCACTCTCTTTTTCGCCCTTTGATACGAGGCGGTTACCGTGTCCCGAAAGGATCGTAAGTCAGTAACTGATCCCGCCTTGCCGGGCAGATCAGCGTAAGCCCGTGCTCTTTTGCAAACTGTACCGCCTCATATGTGGCCGCCGCCTTGGCCGCAAGGACCGGGATCCCCGCCCTGACGGCCTTCTCTGCCATATCTGCCGGAACCCGTCCACTCAGATACACAATACACTGCTTAAGGTCGATCTGATTACGGAGGGCGTACCCGATCACCTTGTCAAATGCGTTATGACGTCCGATGTCCTCACACTCAAACAGGATTTCTCCCTTCATCGACAGGAAACAGCTGTGGACGGCAAAGGTCTCCTGATGGATCGGCATTCCCTCTGCGAATCTGTCTGCAAGGGCAAATACCCATTCCTCCTTCCACACGGCCGGCTTAGCAGGAAACTTCTCGAATACCTCCGCTTCTTCTGCCGGGGCCTCCCGGCTTCTTAGCACAGCCATTCCTGCTTCCCCCGCCTCACCGACACAGACCGATTCCACCTCATCGACGTCCTCAATGATCCCTGCCGTAAGAAGCCTTCCAAGAATCAGCTCCGCAAGATACTGTCCGGTACATACAACCTCCATAACCTCTCTTCCATTTACATAGATCGTCATCGAATGCTCGGCCGGGACCGCCGTCTTCCTCTCTCGAACGCTCCCGTCCCGCCGAATTTCCCGGACCGTCCTGTATCTGACCGCCTTAAGCCCCTCATACTCATCTATATACATTATGATATCTTCTCCACCTTCACCGCGCATACCTTGTACTCCGGCGTACTGGAGATGCCGTCTAACGCATCGTTGGTCAGCCAGTTCGCGCCGCCCTCGATATAGTGGAACGGCATCCAGCATTCTCCCGCCCTTGTCTTCTCAGATACATGCGCCGTCGTCCGGATCGCTCCACGGCGTGAGGATACCGCGATCATCTCTCCGTCCTCGATGCCAAGCTCCTTCGCATCCCGCGTATTCAGCTCGATAAAGGACTCTCCGGCAATCTCGTTGATCCCCGGCGTCTTATCCGTCATGGCGCAGGCATTGTAGTGATACAGGATACGCCCGGTCATCATGGTAAGCGGATACTCTTCATCCGGCAGTTCCACCGCCGGGACATACCTTGCCGGACGGAAATACCCCGCGCCTCTTGCGAACCTGCCCACGTGCATGATCGGCGTCCCCGGATGATCCTTCGCAGGACACGGCCACTGCAATCCCTGACCGCCCGTCTGATCGGCGTCAAGACGTTCATGGCTGATCCCGCCGTAGGAAGGCGTCACCGACGCAATCTCGTCCATGATCTGGGCCGGTGTCAGATGTGGCTGCGGATATCCCATACGGTTCATGATCTCCGTAAAGATCCATGTATCCGGCTTCGCTTCACCCCCGATGGTAACTGCCCTCCGGATCCGCTGTACACGGCGCTCTGTATTGGTAAAGGTCCCCTCCTTCTCCGCATAAGAGATTCCCGGAAGAATCACATCTGCAAGCTTCGCGGTCTCCGTCATAAACAGCTCGTCCACAACGAAGAAGTCAAGCGACCGGAGTGCCTTGATCACATGGTTCGTATTGGGATCTGTCCTCACCGGATCCTCCCCGAAGATAAAGAGCCCCCGGATCTCCTTGTTGATCATCTTAGGGAAGCAGTCCGTCGCCTTCGTGCCCTCCTTATGATTGAGTGCAGCGCCCCATGCCTTCTCGAACTTTTCCACAACCCCTTCCCCGGATATATTCTGGTAACCCGGGAACTGATTGGGAGAAGCGCCCATATCGCAGGCTCCCTGGACGTTATTCTGTCCGCGGATCGGGTTCACGCCGCATCCCGGACGCCCGATCTTGCCGGCCATAAGCGCCATATTAGACAGAGACATTACACCCTCCGTTCCTGTGTGGTGCTCTGTGACGCCGAGACAGTACATGATCGGCGCCTTATCAACCGAAGCATAGAGCCTCGCCGCCTCACAAAGCTTGTCCGGATCGATCCCGCAGATCTCCCCTGTCCGTTCCGGCGTATAATCCTTGACAGCTTCCTTCAAAGCTTCAAAGTTTTCCGTCCTCTCCTCGATGAATTTCTGGTCCGCCAGTCCTTCTTCGATGAAAATATGCATCATACCGTTGGCAAATGCAACGTTGGTGCCGGGACGCAGTTTCAGATGGATATCCGCCTGCTTTGCAAGGTCGATATCGCGGGGATCCACGACGATCAGCTTCGCCCCTCTTGCCACGGCCTGCCGGATCTGCATACCGATGACCGGATGTGCACATTCCGGATTCGTCCCTACCATCAGAATCGCGTCTGATTCATGTGTAATATCGTATATGGTGTTCGTCATTGCTCCTGAACCTAATGTGGCTGCCAGCCCGGCAACAGTAGGAGCATGTCAAACGCGCGCGCAGTTATCGGTATTGTTGCTCTGAAATACCGTCCGGACCATTTTCTGAAGCATGTAAATGTCTTCATTGGCTGAACGTGAGCAGGCAAAACCGGCCAGCGCCTCACCTCCATATTGATTTTTAATCTCGGTAAACTTAGAGGCCGTAAGGCTTAAGGCTTCCTCCCAGGACGCCCTCTCAAATTCACCAGTCGTCTTGTTCTTGATCAGCGGATAGCGGATCCTCTCCGGCGAATCCACGAAATCAAAGGATCCGCTGCGCCCCTTAACACAGAGAAGGCCATGGTTTGACGGCCCGTCTGCGCCGACGGCATCCACGATCTTCCCGTTCTTTACCACCAGATCCATCTGACAGCCTGTGGCGCAGTGAGGACAGGTCGTGCGGACCTTCTGAACCTCCCACGCGCGGTAGGTCTTTCTGCGCTTTACCGTCAGAGCGCCCGTCGGACATGCCTGGGTGCAGTTTCCGCAGGACTCGCACAGCGTCTCCTTCCAGTCTTCTCCAAACGGAGCGTCAATGATCGAGAACATTCCCGTCTTGCCAAGACCGATCGCCTTCCGCCCGGTCACATGGGAACAGGTCTTCACACATCTCTGACACTCGATACAGCGGTCCGGATCATAACTTAAGAAGGGATGCGCGTCTCTCTTCTTAAAATTCTTTTCCTTTCTCGCCCCTGTAAACTCTGTCGTCTCTACTCCGTACTCGATACAGTATTTTTGCAGCTCGCAGTCTCCGTTCTTCTCGCAGCTGAAGCAGTCCCCGTAATGCTCGGACAATAACAGGTTCAGCACCATCCGTCTCGCGGCGATCACGCGTTCGCTGTGGGTAAGGATCACCATACCTTCTTTCACTCTGGTATTGCAGGCAGGAACCAGCTCTTGTGAACCGCCAAGCTCCACCACGCACAGACGGCAGGAACCGATATCATTGACGCCCTCAAGATAACACAGCGTCGGGATCTCAATCCCTTCCCTGCGGGCTGTCAAAAGAATGGTACTTCCCTCTGCGGCCTCTATATTTCTTCCATTTATCGTTATCTGCATTTTCTTCCTCCTATCTGTCCACTGCCCCGTCAAGCTTGCCGCATCCAAACACATCGCACCGCAGGCATCTGCCGCACTCCTGCTGGATCTCTTCATAGGTCATCGGGCATTCCACATGTTCGAAATCATGCTTCCTTATGTATGCCGGACGCTCCTGTATATTGACGCGTCCTGTCGGGATGCGGTTATTCGGCCTCGCCTCCGGCGCCTCAACGCCGCAGTCAAGCTTATGGTGATACCCCAGATATTCATCTATATTATGCGCCGCAACCTTCCCCGCTGCGATCGCGCGGATCGCCGTGGCCGGACCGGTCGCGCAGTCGCCTCCAACGAAGATCCCCGGCATATTGGCGATAGCCGTATCAAGTCCCGCCTGGAAGACATTTCTCACCGCAGGCATACCAAACTCCTCGAAAGGTGCGCTGACAATATCCTGTCCTACCGCGATCAGTATAACATCGCAGGGGATGCGCAAAGGCTCCTTAGATACCGCGTCCACAGGCGCCGGCCTTCCTCCCTTGTAGGGACCGATCATCTGCGGCGTCGTCCACAGTGCACAGCAGTTCCCTTCTTCATCCTTCTCGATGCTTTTCGGCGCCTGCAAAAGCATCAGCTCGATTCCTTCCATCACGGCAGATTCTATTTCCGTATCCAGCGCAGTCATATCCTCCTGGCGTCTCCTGTATACAATCCGCACATCCCTGGCGCCGCAGCGGAGCGCACTTCTTGCCGCATCCATGGCCACATTGCCGCCGCCGATGACAGCGACCGTCTTGCCGGTATAATCAGGCTTCCTGTCATGGCCGATCTCATCTAACATCTCCACCGCTGAGAACACATTTGCTGCGTCAATTCCTTCAAGCTTAAGCTTCTTGCCTGCCTGGGCGCCGATCGCCACATACATGGCGTCATAGTTCTTATGTACCTCCTCAACCGGCAGATCCACACCCACATTGACACCGTATTTTACCTCTATATTCCCTGTCGCAAGGATGGCGTTCATATCCTCGTCAAGCCTGTCTTTCGGGAAACGGTAATTGGGGATCCCGTACATCAGCATACCGCCGAGCCGTTCCTTCGCCTCATATACCGTTACCTTGTGCCCCATCAGAGACAGGTAGTACGCCGCCGTCATCCCGCTTGGGCCTCCGCCTATGACAGCAGCCTTCTTTCCTGTGGCCGGATTGGCCTTCGGCACCTCCACCTGATCCGCGGCGATCTGGTCTACCGCATATTTCTTGACGCCCCGGATATTGAGAGAGGTGTCGATCAGGTTCCTTCTGCAACGCTCCTCGCATGGATGCTCGCAGATCATGGCGCACGCTGTTGGAAGAGGATTGTCTCTTCGTATCAGATTGATGGCTTTGTCATAACTGCCCTCCTGAACATGGGCGATATATCCCGGTATATCCACATGGGCCGGACATAAGGTCACGCACGGGATCTTCTGGCCTGTAATACCGGTACATTCCTGCCTCCGGATATGGCTGATATAATCCTCCTTGAACGTCTCCAGACCTTCGAGCACCTCGATAGCCGACTGATAACCAATAGCGCAGTCCGCACTGTCGCGGATCAGCACCGCCAGTTCCTTCATCTCAATCAGCGTGTCCATATCCCCGCGTCCGCGGAGAATCCGGATCAGCATCTTCTCCAGCTGTCTCAAACCGTCACGGCAGGGCACACATTTCCCGCAGGTCTGGTTCCTTGACGCCTGTAAGAGCGACAGCTGAACCGTAAGCGGACAGGTTCCCGGCGGGTACACATTGACCTTGTTCGAGAACTTCTTAAGCAGCGGCCCGATCTTTGCATCGCTGAGCCTGCTGTTTGCAAGATAAATCTTACTCATTTTGTTTCTCCCTTCTAAAAATCTCTTTTGTTCCATTATAAGCTCTTTTTTAAGCTATTTTGGCTTCCCGCTATTTCGCCTGTCCCTTGCGCAGATAGACGAACCAGTACACGCATCCGACACAGACCGCGCCGCCGATAATATTGCCGATCGTCACCGGAAGCAGATTTCCCCCAAAGAAACCTCCCCAGGTAAGCCCGTCAAGATTCACCCCGGCTTCTGCCGCCGCTTCGGCATACTCCGGGATCCCCTTGGCAAAAAGTCCCGCGCTGATATAGTACATATTCGCTATACTATGCTCGAAACCGCAGAGCACGAACATCATGATGGGGAAGAAGAGCCCGATCACCTTCCCGGCCGCGTCCTTTGCCGCAAAGGAGATCCACACTGCGATACATACCAGGAAATTGCACAGGATCCCCTTTATCAGTGCATCCCCGAATGACATCGTACATTTGGCGGCCGCTGTAGAGAGTACCGAGACAGCCATCTGATTGCCAAATAAGCTTGCCTGATGTGAATACACGATGCCCGCCGCGACCAGACAACCGCCGGCAAGATTCCCCGCATACACAACTCCCCAGTTTTTCAGCATCCCCGCCGGGCTGATCTCCTTTTGAAGGAGCGGGATCACAAGTAACGTGTTGCCTGTGAACAATTCACTCCCTGCCAGCAGTACCATTGTCAGACCGCCCGGAAATACACATGCTCCCACAAGCTTTCCAACCGATGCAAGCGGTATGGACACAGCCGCCGTCGTTGCACCAACGCCTCCCATCCCGATAAACGCTCCGGCAAGGACCGCAAGAAGAAACATCTTGCCAACCGGCGTATTCACCTTTGCCTTCCCTGTTGCGATGTAATTTTTGGCCACTTCGGCCGGTGTAAACAGATTCATTTTCCATTCCTCCCTCTTTCGTTTTCATACTGCCTATCTAATCATAAGATCTAATCCTGTATTTTTGTATGTAAAAAAATACATATTTTTCCCAGTTATCTATGCATAATGCACTCTTATTATGATATTCTATTGTTTATCGGACGTCGACCTGCCAACAACAAACAGATACGAAGGAAATGATCTATGCAATTACCACTGAATGTAATACTGTACCGGCTCTCGGCAAACAGTATCTATGAATCACAGAATACCAGCCTTTCTAAGGCTTACGATGGCGTGAAGCTCTTAGACAGGGACTATACGCCGGAAGACGGCAAGCAGTATCTCTACCTTATGTCGGAAGATATCCTCTGTAGTTACTCTTCCAGGCTTTTTGAACAGCAGTTTCTTACCACGGATACTTTTCTGTGCGTCTGCCAGAACAAGGACACCCATCCCGAGCAGTTTCACCCGGGACTTTCTCTTGTACTCCTTTACTCAGACGACACATTTCCCAATGTATTCAACAAAGTCCTGACGATCTTTCATGACTTCGAGGTGTGGGATACGAATTTCCACCTGGCCCTTTTACAGAACCGGCCGCTGAAAGAACTTCTTGACCTGACAACTACATACATCGTACATCCCATGGTCATCCTGGACCGCAATTTCTCGCTTCTGGGGTACGTGAAGACCTCCGGCACAGGCGATCCTATCATGGAGGATATCCTCAAAGCCGGCTATGTCACCCCGGACACCATGACCAGGCTCCGCCAGGACGGGCTTGTGTCTGCGTCGGAAAATGCGCCCAACCCGATGATCAACTACTACTGCCTTACCACCCATGAATGCTATTACAGCATGATGTACCGTTTTACCGCAAGTAACCACACGGTCGGATACGCCCTTGTCTTCCGGTGCAGTATGCATCCAAAGACCAATTATCTGGACCTGATGAACATCATCTCCGGGAATCTGAAGCTTTACTTTCAACAGGAACGTTTCCGCACCCGTTCTTCCTCAGAGA
>CAJTRO010000028.1:9892-48084 GCA_910579015.1 uncultured Dorea sp.
GATCTATGAATCTCTCTTTACGGAGATCCTTGAGAACCCAAACGCCTCCGTCAAGCAGTATGAGGATCAGGCAAGCTTCATCCCCGGACTTGACATGGAGGGATATTTCCGGCTTGCCCGCATCAGCTATGACAATACCTCGGACATGCCCTACTCCTTCATAAGCTGGAATCTAAGGAGCGCCTCGCCCATGTGGAAGCCCTTCGTCTACGAGAATGCGCTGTATGTGCTGCGCATCAATACGGCCTCTGAGAAACTGGGGGATTTCCTTCTCCCCGGCCAGGAATCCCTCTTCCTCTCAAGCCTCAACGGGATCTCATTTACATGCGGCATCAGCAACACCTTCTTCTCACTGATGGATCTGCCTGCCGCTGTATTGCAGTGTAATGAGGCGATCCGCCTGGGAAGGCTTAAGGATGAGCCCCTGAGGCAGTTTTATCAGTTCAAGGATGTATTTGTGCCCTACATCCTGCAAGAACTTAAGAAGGTTGTCCCCTCAGAGATGCTCTCCTCTCCTTGCTATGAGATCCTGAAAAGGTACGACCGCAAGAACCACACGGATCTGTGTGAGATCTTCATGCAGTATCTGGAAAATGAACGCAGCATCGGCCAGACCTCCAACGCCATCTTCCTTCACAGGAACACGGTCCAGAATAAAGTGAAAAAAGCCATCTCTGTCATGGGAAATGAATGCAGCACTTCCCAGGCAGCCGTGGCTTTTATCCTGGCCTATATGAATGACCGCCAGATCTGAGCTCCATCATTCCTTTTTCAGATACTTCGCCAGCATACGCGAGATCTCCTGTATATCTACAGGCTTCGCGATATGTGCGTTCATCCCGCACTCCAGACACTTCCTGATATCGTCTGAGAATGCATCCGCGCTCATGGCGATAATGGGTATATCCGCGGCGTCCGCGCGGTCCAGCGAACGGATCGCGCTGGCCGCCTCAAACCCTGACATCTCCGGCATCCGAAGGTCCATCAGCACCACATCATATTCACCGGCCTCGGACTGTTCAAACATCTCCACACAGATCCTGCCGTTCTCTGCCCACTTAAGTTCAAATCCAAGTTCCGACAGCAACTCGTCGGCGATCTCCCAGTTCAGGTCGTTATCCTCTGCCAGAAGAATGCGTTTTCCGTGGAAGTCAACGGTCTCGTCTTCTTCCGGCTCCTCCTTAAGCCGCGGATAATCGTCAAGCCGTCTGAGGTGCTCATACAGCGTAGAGCAGAACACCGGCTTTGGGATACAGCCTGACAGTCCTGCTTTCTTTACATTGTCCTCCAGCTCCGCCATATCCTCTCCGTTCACGACCAGCAGGATCGGGATACCGGAACCGTCCCGTTCCCGCAGATTCCTGAAATTATCAAGCCCGTTCCTCTGCGGCATCATCTGATCAAGCAGGACAACCCTATATTCTTCCTGCTCCCTGCGGCGCTTTGCCGTCAGTTCAAGCGCGCTTCTCCTGTCTGTTACCCGGTCCGCCTGTGCTCCAAGCAGGCCGAGAGAAGTAATAATACTCTCTCCAAGCATCTCGTCTTCCGTCACCAGCAGTACATTCCAGTCCGGAAGGCGCATCTTGCCGGTCTTATCAAGCAGTCTCTCTATATCAAGGATCACATGAAACTCACTGCCCTTGCCCTCTTCACTTTTTACTTCAATCGTCCCGTCCATGGCGTCTACGATGTATCGGGTGATCGCAAGACCTAAGCCCGCGCCTTCGGATTTCTTGATCCGGGCGTTATCCTCCCGCATAAATGATTCGAAGATCCTGCTCTTTACCTTCTCCTGTATCCCGATCCCGTTATCCTTCACGCGAAGATGAAGCCGTATGTACGCATCTTTCTTGGGTGACTCTTCCTCGTCTATCACCAGCTGGATGCGTCCCCCTTCCGGGGTATATTTAACGGCGTTCCCCAAAAGATTCAGCAGTATCTGGCTCAGGCGCAGACCGTCACAGCAGATCGTCTCAACCGTAACATTCTTTATATACACGTTGAAATGCTGTTTCTTCTCCTTGATCTGTGCCTGCATGATACCCACAATACTCTGCATGATATCCGGGAGGAATACCTGCTCCATATTGAGCGTCATCTTCCCGCTCTCAATCTTGGACATATCCAGGATATCGTTGATCAGTCCCAGAAGATGCCTGCTTGACATCGTGATCTTCCTCAGGCAGTTCTGCACCTGCTGTCTGTTATCTATATTGGCGTTGGCGATCGCCGTCATCCCGACAATGCCGTTCATAGGTGTACGGATATCGTGGCTCATGTTGGAGAGAAATTCACTCTTTGCCTTATTCGCATACTCCGCCGCCTGTCTTGCGTCTTCCAGCTCATGCATCTGCCGTCTCATCAGGCGGAAATATCCGCCGAATACCAACAGAAGCAGCGCGAGGATCAGCGCACTCTCTCCCAGCGCGGTCCTGCTCCAGTGGCTTCCCAGCCTGTCAATGGATTCATCCAGCATTCCATACGGCATGGACAGGATCAGATACCACTCTGAATAGGGCAGACTGGTACAGTAGAGACTCTGACGCTCTCCTGCCACACAGATCTGGCTTGAATAATTCCTCCGTGAATCCATCGCATTACTTAGTTCCTCAACAAACTGTTCCACACTCTTGCCGTCAATCTCTTCATACAGATCGCCCACTCGCTGAAAATAGTTATCGCCCTTCACGCCCTGTCCATGTATGGAGAAACTGCCGTCTCTGTGGATCACAGTATAATTGACCAGCGCATTGTCTGCCGCAAGTGCAAGGGTATCGCTGAAATAGCTTGCCGGAAGCCCGGCCACCAGACCGGCAGTGCGCCTTCCGTCCTGTAACGAATAGGAAAAGGGCACACCCATAAGGATGACATCCCCTCCGGCCTCGTTGCGTCCCACCGCCGCCTGTTCCTCTCCGCTCATTAATGAATCCAGAAAGTCTTCACTCTTTACCACCTTCGCACAGGTGCCGCAAATATCTTCGAACCTGCCGTCGCTTGTACAGAATGCCAGATATTCAAATCCCCTGTCCTTCGCACTATATGAAAGGGATCTCTTAAGAGCCCCGATGCTGTCGTAATCCTTCAGCGGTATCGAACAGGCAAGCGCCTCTACCTGGGCCAGCTGCATCTCTATTGTGGTCCCGAAATGCAGACTGACCTGTTCGCCCATCCCTTCCATATAGATCTCGCCAACTTCCTGGATCGTATCTGCGCTCTTCTGATTCATCCGCACGGACTGTGAAGAGACGATAACGATACAGATGGTCGTTACGATGAACGCACTGATCGCCAGATATCGGATATTTTTGTTACCCATAGATCCATTTCCTCCCGAAATACCTTAATCTTAGGAAAACGCTCCGTTCCCAGCCAAAAACCGTGAATGATAATTATTCTCCCGGCCTCGGACTTCCGCATTCCGAGCAGAACTTCCCTCTGTTTCGCGTACCGCAGGCGCACGTCCATCCGGCCTTTGAAACCGGCTTTGGAGCACCGCATTCTACACAGAATTTCCCGGTATTACCGGTTGTTTTACAGACACCGCAGCTCCAGCCCGTCTCCGAATCCAATGCCTGGGACGGCTGTGGAGCCTGATACTGGCCGGACGCATACGGCTCGGACACCCCGCTTGGCTGATACTGGCCTGATGCATACGGCCGGGGCGCCTCACTGGACTGGTATTGGCCGGGCGTATACGGCCGGGATGCCTCACCTGCCTGATACCGCCCCGTATCGGTCGTCTGCCTCTGCCCCATGGCGTACAGGCTCTGTAGATCGGCGCCGCCTGCCTGCTGTGCCATGCCCATCCCCATGAATCCGGCCATCGCACCATTTCTGTTTCCGGCCGCTATACGCATCGCATCCGCCTGTGCGCCAGCCAGCGCAGCCGCGGCCATATTCGGATCGCGCATCACCGCCGACTTCTGAAGCTGCCTGATCATATCCTCATCTTCTTTCGAGGCTGTAATACTGTTCACGCCAAGGGAATAGACCATGATCCCCCTAAGCTCTGTCCATTTCCTCGAAAGAACCTCATTCAGCGCCTCCGACAGTTCCATTGTATGCCCCGGCAGAGCGCTGTAACGGATCCCCATCTCCGAAATCCTCGCAAACGCAGGCTGGAGCGCCGTCAGAAGCTCCGATTTCAACATGGAATCTATCTGGTCTCTCGTGTATACATAACCGACATTTCCGCAGACATTCGCATAGAATACCATCGGATTCACGATCCGATAGGAGTATTCCCCGTTACACCGGACGGAGATATCTACGTCCAGCCCTATGTTCCTGTCCACAACACGGAAAGGGACCGGATTCGGCGTGCCGTATTTATTCCCGGATATCTCTTTGATATTTACATAATAAATCCTCTGATCTCTTCCTGCGCCTCCGCCGAATTCGAAGCGCCTCCACGCCTCTCTTGCAATTCCTTTAAGTCCTTCGACAAAATCGCCTCCAAACACAGACGGACTGGTCCCGGTATCGTAAGTATATGCGCCCGGCTCTGCACATGCGTCTATCACTCTGCCGTCCTCTACAATGATCATACACTGACCGTTCGCCACGGCGATGTGCGAGCCGTCCGTGATGACATTATCCTCCCCTTTTCTGTTGGCTGTCCGCCCGGATACATGCTTCTCCCCTCTTGCCATCAACACGTCCGCATCCAGTGCGTCACAATAAAAATACTCCTTCCACTGGTCTGCCAATGTTCCCTTCGCCGCATTCCACGCTGATTTTATCAAACCCATAATCCTGCTCCCATATCCCTTTCTGTATTGATCTTATATACCAAAACCTATTTGCAGACGATTCGCCTCCGTCAACTTGGGTTCCAGAATTTTTATCAAATCCTGTAATTCGACCTTACTTTCTGCGTTCAGACCAAGACAATTTGCAATCCCCGCAGAATCCGTACTTACCCGTACATCTAAAGTTAACCCCAGTTTATTCCCATCTTTAGCAAAATTATATGAATGAATATGAACAGGATCTCCAAGTCTGACTCCTTCAATTCCTTCAAAATTAAAGTCACTCTTCATATGCTCATATAATGGCTTTTGGATAATTAAAACCAAATGCTTATTTAAATGCTCAAATGTCTCACTTTTGTGATGCATCTGTATTAGAATCGTCTTTAATGTCATTTTCCAATTCATCCCAAAAGCTTTTTTACGTTTTAGATCTTCAAAATCTACTTCTATCCCGCGTTCTTTCAAAAATCCCTGACGTTCCGGCCATACCGTGCCTGTGGTGTCCATAGTCTGTAATTCGATCCCAATAAAATCCTTTACTTTTCTATCCTTGGCAGATACTAAAAAATAATCAACATGTCCTCCGGGAATTTGGACTTCCGAAACCAGGTACAATTCATTGCCCGGTTCATGCATAGTCAGGAGATGAAGACAATCTATAAATATCTGATTATGCTCCAGAAGTCTGAACGGACATATCTGTTCCTTCATTGCCAGTTCAAAATCCTGCGCATTATCATCACAATACAAGCCAAAGAATTCGCTGATTTTACTCATATACCGTCTCCATTTTTCTGTTATCCAACGGTTCAAACAGACTGCACCTTTCCCGGGCAATCTCTAAATACTCTGATGACACGTCGATACCGATTGATTTTCTTTGCAAAGTTGCCGCAACATAGTTTGTAGTACCGGTTCCGGTAAATGGATCTAATACAATTCCTTTCGGCGGACACGTCAGTACAATTGGAGTTTTTATTAAGTCTTCAGGATATGGAGCAAAGTGAACTTTTCTACCTTGCGTATCTTCCGGTATAATCTGCCAGACATCCGATATCATACTCCCCTTTGGATTATAAAAAAGAAAATAAAATCCCTTTTCCTCCAACTCCTTTGCACGACCGCTCAAATTTACAGTATTTCCGTTTGTTACCCTTTGATTTCCGCCCTTAATAACCATTCGGAAATCAGATATTTCACCCTTCCTTATTCTATCCAACGCATTATCCAGAGCAGCAAACGCATTCTCTCTCTGCTCTTCGGTAAGCTCCGTACTTAGTTCAATCTTCCGCTTATATCGGACACCGCTGACACCCGTTGCACTTATTACCGATCCATTTTCAACACGAGCTTTGCCCGGCTTTTTACGGACTGCATCTGCATCATAATAGTATCCGCTTTTCTTTTTTACAAAATGAAAAAAAGGTTCATATTCATTTCCCAAACTATCTTTAGACTGTGACATAGCACCTTTTATCTTATCCCATATTACAATATTGCGCAGAATCCAACTTTGCTCATCCTGCATCCTAATTGCCACACGATATGGAATATTAAGTAATTGTTTATTCTTATAGCTGTCTCCTATATTAAGCCAAAATGAACCTGTGGGTTTTAAAACCCGATATATCTCTTGTATGATAGCAAGTAAATTATCAATATACTTCTGATATGTCACTTCCATTCCAATCCCGCCGTTCAAATACTGCCTCTTCATGTAATAGGGCGGACTGGTCACAACACAATCTATACTATTATCCGGAATTTTCATTAACACATGTAAAGAATCTCCACATACAAAATACGGCGATAACAAACTACCATCTTGTATGTATTCTTTAACTGTAATCATTCACATCCTCCATCTCTTTATCAAATTCCTGTCATGATATCCCTAAAACTTCCCACTGCTCCCAGAACGGTCGGAATGCACCCGGCCCTTGCCTCCCGAGCCGCCCGCATGATTATTCTCCGGGCGTTTCGTCCGCCGCACCGTATGGTACAAAAACCGGTCCGTCTGCCGGTACAGCCGGAAGCTTCCCGCTTTCATATATTCCATCGCCCCGTCCCTTGGCACTCTGGTATTCATCCCCTTCTTCCAGGACAGCACGATACTCAGCGATACCACAAACGACAGCAGAAACGACACTCCGATGATCACAGGAATCCTTCCTCCCTGTCCGTAGGGGTGGTCTTCTGTATAGGGCTTTCCCGCCTCATTCGCCTTAAGATAATCTTCCGCCATAGACAGATACCGGGAAAATGCATCGTAATAATCACCGTCAGACAGGTCATCCAGTATCCGTTCTGCGATCAGTTCCCTTCCATATGTAGAAAATGCTTCCTGGGCCGCCCCAAAACCGACCAGCCCCCAGTCGCGCTCTGCCATACTGACTGCAAGCATCACTCCGCTTCCGGCGCTGTCTTTCCCAAGTCCGCATTCTGTAAAGATCTGTCTCTGCCAGTTCTTGATATCTCCTCCACCGAAATCCGGCGTCGTGATGATATAAGCCTCTGTACGATACTCTCTGCAAATCCCGGCGCACATCTCTTCCAGGGCTTCCTCCTCGTCATCCGACAGAAGCGAGGCATCATCCTGAACATATCCTGTGATCTTAAGCTTTGCCTCCGCGTCGTCCTCCGGCACAGGTACAGTCTCAGCCGCAGAAACGTCGTCCCCCGGCACAGGTGCAGTCTCAGCCGCAGAAACGTCGTCCTTTGCCCCCTCCGTCTCTTCTGCATATACACGGGCAAGTCCCGGACAACTATGATCCTCTAAGCCAACCGCAGCCACGGCAAACAACACAGCCAGCGCCATCCCCCTGCCGGCAGACGCGCATCTTCTCCCGACAGCCTCTTTCAAACACTTCCATTCCATCACAGTACACCCCCAAACAGCAGGATCCCCAGAATGGAACACACCACCGTCCCGGCCGCCGTGAATCCAAACAGATATCTCCAGAACGCCCCCTTATCTACCGGAAGCTCTCCCACCATCTTCCCCGTCTGCCCGTTGATCGCAAACTGGTATTTCTTATCGCGATAGACCGTCTCAAAGAGCCAGACCGGTAACAGGGCATACTGTACCTTCCCATTATGGGATGAAAGCCTCCTCTTACTCACCGTCACGGTCTGATATCCCTTGACCGTACTTCTCAACACCTGTTCGGCGCTGTTATAGAGACGCTCCTTCGCCCTGCCTTCCGCAGCCTTCGCATCCACATCATAGCGGTCCGTCTCATATCCCGCCAGATACCCTGGATCAAACCCGGTCAGCCCTCTGTAATCAAAAGGCTCTATAGATTCTGTGGTACTGTCATCCATCTCTATACTGCCGTCCACCGGCACATGATAGAATTCCATCGTGCCTCCCCTGTTCATCATGAAATGGGACGTCTCTACATAGTCGTACCTGCTGTCGCTCCATGCCCTCACACGTGTTCCCCGAAAGCTCATATCCGCATCCGCCTTACAGTCAAACAGCCAGTACGGTACATAATATCCCGTCAGATTCTTAAGATAGCTCCTGTCCTTAAAATTCTTCGGGAGCAGACGCTTTCCCTTGCAGAAGCCTTCCAGCATCTGCCGGGCCTCTTGGCCCTGCACCTGAAACGGGATCATGACATCCGGTTCAAGATGTCCTGACGCCGCGGCTTTGATGACGATAACATTGTCGCAGTACGGGCATTTCGTACTGACCGTATGCTCATCCGCCTCCACCTGCGCCCCGCAGGACGGGCAGATATATCTGCCGTCAGCTGAACGTTCTGCCCCCTTCTTATTCTGGTATTCCCAGCTTAAGTCCTGCTCTGCATCCGCCTGCTCCTCCTGCTCATATTCCTTTATCGTCTCCAGATCATATTGATTCCCGCAGCTTTGGCAGGAAAGCTTCTGCGTATCGGGCAGGAACTGTAACCCTGCGCCGCAGCATGGGCACTTATATTGTACAAGATCCATGAACGGTCTCCTTTCACAGCTTCTTCTATCCGTCATATCTGCATATATTATAACAAAATGTTCTGAATATTTCTACCAAAACTCAACTGATACATCCAGCCAAAAAACCGGAAGAAGCAGGTCCTTATCCGTCTCCTGCTCCTTCCGGCTTTATTTAATCGTCTATCTCCGGTTCTGCTCCTCCACCAGATGCGCGGCTCCGTACATCTCCCTCAACCTCGGTTTCTCGATCTTGCCCGTCGCATTACGCGGTACATCAGCGAATATCACCTTCCTTGGACGCTTATACCTTGGCAGCTTCTTACAGAAGGTATTGATATCCTCTTCCGTACAGATCACGCCGGGCTTTAGCGCCACGATCGCCGCCGCAATCTCCCCGAGACGCTCATCCGGCAGGCCAATCACGGCAACATCCAGGATTGCATCATTGGTACGCATGAAATCTTCTATCTGTACCGGATAGATATTCTCACCGCCGCTGATGATCACATCCTTCTTCCGGTCTACCAGAAAGATGAATCCGTCTTCATCCTCCATCGCCATGTCTCCCGTATAGAGCCATCCGTCATGCAGGACCTCATCCGTCGCCTTCTTATCATTATAATACTCCACCATGACGCCGGGGCCTCTGACCGCAAGCTCTCCGGTCTCTCCCGGCTTTACCGGACAGCCCTGCTCGTCGATGATCTTCGTCTGCCAGCCGAATCCCGCCTTTCCGATCGCACCCACCTTGTGGATATTGTCCACGCCCAGATGCACGCATCCCGGCCCGATCGACTCGCTCAGCCCATAGTTCGTATCATACTTATGGTGCGGGAAGTACTCCTTCCAGTGCTTGATCAGGCTCGGCGGTACTGGCTGCGCCCCGATATGCATCAGACGCCACTGCTCAAGCTGGTACATTTCAAGCCTGATCTTACCACTGTCCAAAGCCAGCAGAAGATCCTGCGCCCACGGAACCAGCAGCCACACGATCGTACACTTCTCCTCCGATACGGCGCGTAGAATGAATTCCGGATTCGTTCCCTTAAGAAGGACCGCTTTGCCTCCCGTCAGAAAGCTTCCGAACCAGTGCATCTTAGCCCCCGTATGATAGAGCGGCGGGATACACAGGAATACATCCTCCTTCGTCTGCCCGTGGTGGTTCTGCTCCACCCTGGCCGAATGCATCAACGCCTCATGGGTATGTAAGATTGCTTTCGGAAATCCTGTCGTTCCCGAAGAAAAATAGATCGCGGCATAGTCGTCGTCATTGATATCTATCTTCGGAGACTGGCTGGAGCAATTGGCCGAATGTATCGTATAGTCCTCCGCAAAGCCCGGACATCCGTCCCCCACATAATAAATCAGGCGGTGTCTGCTGATCTGGTCCGCGATCTCCTCCACACGCCCGATAAACTCAGGCCCGAACACAAGCACGTCCACCTCGGCAAGCTCCACACAATACTGGATCTCCTCCGCAGAGTATCGGAAATTAAGGGGCACCGCAAGGGCTCCCGTCTTAAGGATCCCGAAATAGATGGGCAGCCATTCCAGGCAATTCATCAGAAGGATCGCAACCTTGTCCCCCTTCTTGATCCCCCGCTCCAGCAAGAGGTTGGCAAACCGGTTTGACTTCTCATTAAATACGCTCCACGTGATCTCACGTCTATAGTAGGAGGCGCGGACCGGCTCGATAAGCTCATACTCCTTCCAAGTCACACGTCTTGTCTCCGGCATCTCCGGGTTGATCTCCACCAGGCATACGTCGTCGCCGTACAGCCGGCAGTTTTTCTCCAGAATATCTGTAATAGGCATTAGAAAATCCCCTTTCCTCATCAATACTTTAGCGCTTTTACTCATTAAAGTCCATGATACCCAATCTGATAAGAAATGTCAAGAACATTGCACCCCTTTTCTGCAAACCTGTAACACAAACCCGGCAGTCAGAAAAACAGGACTGCCGTAAATCACAGCAGTCCTGTATATCCACACACTCAGATACCTACGCCTGTTCCTGTTCTAAGACAGCCTCCTCATTTGCCGGCTCTTTCACCGATGAAGACACTCCAGTCCCCTTCTCACCTTTCAGCGCCTTGATGAACGCCGCACATGCCGCGAACATGATGAAGATGAACGGAAACGCCGCCGCCAGCGAAATGGTCTGCAACGGTTTCAGCCCGCCTGCCATCAGAAGTCCCACTGCCATGACAGACTGGATGATCCCCCATAAGATCTTCTTGCTGTTTGGCGGATTGATATCTCCCTTCGTTGTAAGCATCGACAATACATACACGCCGGAATTCGCCGAAGTGACGAAGAACGCGCACAGAGACACGATCGCCACCAATGACAGGACAGATCCAAGAGGATACCTGCCAAGCACCGCGAACAGGCCGACCTCCGGCGCCGCCACCACCTCGCTAAGCTCCTCAAGCGCCATGATCCCTTTCTCTCCGAGATTGATTCCAAGGCTTCCGAACACCGAACCCCATATACAGGAGGCGATCGTCGGTATCAGTACCACGCCAAGGACAAACTCCCTGATCGTGCGCCCTTTCGACACACGTGCGACAAACACGCCCACGAACGGCGCCCATGCAATGAACCATGCCCAGTAGAACAGCCTCCAGCTTCCGATCCAGGAATTATCTCCGTATGCCTGGATCCCGAGAGAATCCGGGACAAACTCGCCAATATACTGGCCGATACCATTGACAAAGCTGTCCAGTATCTCAACTTTCGGCCCCACCAGGAAGCATACGACCATGAGTCCGACCGCCACATAGAGATTGGTATCGGAAATGATCTTGATTCCTTTATCAATACCGGAAACCGCAGATCCGATATAAAGAACGGATACGACAACTATGATGACAATCTGCACCACCAGTGTGGTCGGGAGGCCGAACATATAGTTAAATCCTGCGTTGATCTGTAATGTACCAAGTCCCAGAGATGTTACGACTCCGGCTACCGTCGCAAAGACTGCCAGTATATCCACCAGCTTCCCAAGCCAGCCTTCCGCTAGCTTCTCTCCGATCAACGGCTCCAGGATCACGCTGATCAGTCCCTTCTTGTCCTTGCGGAACATAAAATACGCAAGTGCAAGACCAATGACCGCATAATTGGCCCACGGCAGGATCCCCCAGTGCATGAAGAAGGAACGCATGGCAAAATCTGCCGCCTGCGGTGTGCCGCCTTCCATCCCCACAGGATTCAGGTAATGTGTCAGAGGCTCCGCAACGCCCCAGAATACGAGGCCGACTCCCATGCCGCATCCAAACAGGAGACCGAACCAGGTAAGGTTCTTATATTCCGGTCTGGAATCGTCTCCCCCAAGACGAATCTGTCCGTATTTTCCAAATGCCGCATAGACAACGAATATCAGGAATACGATCATCGATACCAGATACAGCCACCCGAAATCCGTAGTCAGGAATGCGAACGCAGCATTGGACACTGCCGTAAAGCTCTCATTGAACGCAACAGACCATACTGCCATGACCGCGATCAACACAAGAGAAATATAAAACACCGTATTCTTTGAATCTTTTTTTTCCATGAACAATCCCCCTTCAGATATTTGATTGCTCCGCTCTATACGCGGAATACTGTCTGCTCTGTAATATCCGTCGCCAAAGCCTCAAGAGCCGCCTTCGTCCTGTGATAACGGAGCTTCCACTGATCTTCTTTGGACGTTCCCGGATCTCCCAACGGATAAGGAATGGAGATGGTCGGAACGATTCGGTTGGAACCGACGGTCTTCGCCACCGGAATCAGATTACACATCTGTACGATCGGGAATCCTGCTCTCTCGATCTCCTTTACCATCGTTGCACCGCAACGAGTACAGGTACCTCATGTAGAAACCATGATCACGGCGTCAACATGGTCCTTCTCAAGATACGGCACCATCTCTTTCGCCATCCTCTGGGCCTCGGCTTCTGTCGTACCGGTTCCTACTGTAGAGTAGAAATACGGGTGGAGACTTCCATATACTCCCTCCTTCTCCAATACCTTCAGTGCGTCGATCGGAGTGATGACATTGGGATCGGCATCGGCCGCCGCCGGATCGAAGCCTGCATGGATCGTCTTATATACTCCGCCTTCCAGTGCATCCGTCTCGGAGATATCATATCTTCCCCATCTGGTGGCAGACGCGGACTGGATACGGTCCGGGTTCTCCACCGGCACAATACCGCCTGTCGTCACCAGCGCGATCCTTGCCTCGTTAAGCTCCTTAACGGCCGGCGCGATCGGTACAAGATCTCTCTTTGGAATCGGCAGCTCCGTCTCAAACGGCTCGCCGTTAAGCTTCTTAAGCAGCATCTCTACCATACGCTCGGAAGCCGGTTTCCCGTCTTCAAGCCATGTCTGATGACGGATTCCTCTTGCAAAATAGCCTTCCTCGTCCGCGCTCTTAACCGGCTGTCCATTCAACAGCTTATTGGCAACTCTCGCCATAGCCTTCACATCCTGCTTCATCTTGGACGCAATGTTGCCGCCCTTCATGATATACATATTCTTCTTGAACATATCAACGCCCGGCGTCTCGCTGTTCATGGATGTCACGACCGGAACGCCGAACTTCTCCTTCACAGCCTTACAGATGGTTCCGCAGGCTACGGTGTAACGTCCCGCCTGGAACGCAGGCCCCGCAAGGAAGATATCGAATTCCTTTCCGTCCAGCATACCAAGGATCTCCTCGACCGCTTCCTCCGTATTCGATCCCATATAGTTATCCCCGCAGATGATCGTATGAGTCACATCTGCGTCAAGCTCTTTCTGAAACTGCATCGCAGGTCCGATCTGTCCTTCATGAAGCTGCGGCTTTATCCCAGCCTGCTCTTCTCCGCCGACCTGTCCAAAAAACTGATTTACATATACGATTGCTTTCTTCATTATCCGCTTACCTCCACTGGAATTATTAGAATTCTTTCATCGTCTTCGGAGACCAGCCGCATACCTGATCGCCGCAGAACATTGAGTTATTCTCCATGATAATAGAACCGTCTTCCCTCACGGAAGGCCCTAAGATCTCGTCGTCTTCCCATCCGCCGGAAAGTCCGTCTCTTGCAAGTGCCTGAAGCTCGCCCAATACCGTCTCCATCGGCGGAAGCTCGATCAGCTGGGAAACATTCCCGCAGGATACAATAGCGTCACACTTCTCGTCAAGAGTCACAAGCGGCTGGGACTGTCCGTCACGTCCGGTACACTCGTTGGTGATACCTACCGTCTTAACCCCCGCGTCCTCAAGCGCAACGATACATCCTACAAAATCTGCATCCGGATTGCCATAGCCTTCCTCTGCCACGACCGCGCCGTCTGCGCCAAGGCTGTTGGCGATCTGCGCAACGAAGAGGGCCGACCTCTCCTTCTGCTCCAGTGCAACGTTCAGATTGGACATGATCACTCCGAGGAAATTGATCGTCTTACCGTGCTCTCTGTAAAGCGCCTTGATATTCGGACAATTCTGGAAATCATAGGTTGCCCACTTGGAGGAAACCGGCATGAAGCTTCCTGATACCATGGCTCCGTCCAGAACCTCGTTGGGATGCATCACGGTCGGCACCACATGGTTCATATCCCATCCATACACAAGATCGTTATATCCCATCTCTTCCATCTGTGACTGCGGCTGCATTACATAGACAACTGACGGAAGCTTCTCTGTATCGGCATCGCGCCTGATCATACCTCCCAGCTCATATACCTCCGTATCCTCCGGCGTTAAGTCCTTCACACACGCTCCGATGAACTCTGCAAGCTTATGTCCCGCTCTTCTCAATGCGTCGTTCTTCTTCTGCTGTTCATTTCTCTCGAATTCCTCATTCGTGTCTGCAACCAGAACGATGTTGTTGAGCTGTCCGAAATATGTATACTTCTGCCCTTCTCCGCTCATATCGATCACGCCGTCCTGGAAACCTCCCCAGTGTCTGCCTGCCACCAATACACTACAGTTCTTGAGTGCGTAAGTAACACCTTCGCCGGCCTTCGCAAGATCGCCTGTATATCCCGGGAAGATACTCCTTCCATCCGGGCGGATCCTCGGCTCTACCGCCTCCTTGACCGGACACATACGGATCTTGTCGCCAGGCTTCGCAATATACAGTTCCGCCTCTGTGATCCTGTCGTCTTCCCGGATAAATGCCAGAGCTTCTTCCTTATTAATAGTAAGGACGCCGTCCTTCAGGGATAACTGCTCCCCGAAAACGATATCTTTCACATAGAAATTACCAATCTCTAACTTCATGGTCTTCCTCCTTGTTTATTCATGCAGTTTTACTATTTTTACATATTAACAAGCGCGCTTATTTGTTAATTCATATAATAAATATATCAATAAGCGCGCTTATTGTCAATAAGTTTTTGTGAATATAGATAATTTCTATGCAATAACCCCGATTCTCTTTCTCCATGCCGTGCACCCGCTTTGACCGGCAGATTTCTTATAGACTATCGAACGGATAATATGCTATAATCAAACAATAAATTTTAAGGAACTGGTAAATTTACATGAGTAACGAAAAAGAGAATCAAAAAAAGCAGAATACTATCCGCTTTATCGAGGCAACGCAGGAACTGATCGAGGCGGACGGACTTGAGAATCTTTCTATCCGCAAGATCGCAGACAAGGCCGGATTTCATAACTCCACCATCTATCTGTATTTTAAGGACATCGAAGAACTGATCCTTCTTGCATCCATCAAGTATTTTAACGAATACAGCAAGAATCTGTCCGAGCTGAGCTCCTGGAAGCTAAGGCCGAGAGAGCATTTCCTGTCTGTATGGGATTTTTTTGCTCAGGCAACCTTTCAGAAGCCCAAGGTCTTCTACAATTTTTTCTTCGGAAAGCACAGCGAGAACCTGACAGACATCATGACGCAGTATTATAGATTATTCCCGGAAGAACGGGAAAAATATACGCCTCAGATTGAGGACATGTATTATGGAAAGAATATCTGGGACCGGTGTATGGGATTGCTGACACCGTTGGCAGAAGTGGCCCCGGGAATCCAGGAGTCGAACCTCAATATCATCAACGATATCACCGTCAGCTATGTAAAGTATCTCCTGGAACAAAAATGCCAGAATCCGTCCCTGGATTCTGACATGCTCACAGACAAGCTGATGCAGATGTTAAAATTCGTGATCAATTGATCCCTCGGCGGCGCATAATCTAAAACAGGACAGCCTACTGCTGTCCTGTTTCCTGTCTGAAACTTTCTATGATCTTATTCTTCTGCCGGTATTCTCTGGGCGATACTCCATATACGCTCTTAAACGCCCTGGAAAAATGCAGGAGATTGGGATATCCCACGGACACCCCGATGTCCCCGACCGACTCGTCCCCAATGATCAGCGCATCGGCGGCCTTGGTCATGCGGTAATGGATCAGAAATTCCTGCGGGGACTGCCCCACCACATTCTTGAATACCTTGCCAAAATAGCTCCGATCCAGCTTACACTTCTTGGCAATATCCTCCACCGTAATATCCTTATTATAATTGTGCTCAATATATACAACGGCCTCCCGGGCGTAGAATTCACTGAGCTTCCCGCCCTGAAACTGCCGCTTCGACGCCGAATACTTGATCAGACAGTCCACGAACAGATACAGATACCCGATCAGCTCCAGGTTCGATGAATTCTGGCTTCTGACGATGGTCATCATACGATCCTGCAAAATCTTCCCATATGACGGATCTGCCAGAGAATACACCGGCGACTTGTGGGACAATCCCGCAAGCTCCACGCACTCCTTCGCCCTGAGTCCGCCAAACTCAAGCCACACGTATTCCCACGGCTGGTCGTTATCGGCATAATAAGTATTGACATATCCCGGCTCGATGATGAACCCGTTACCTGCTTCTATATCATAGAAGGTCGCGTCCCCCTTCTCATCATTAGCGTGCAGGCACCCTTTCCCCGAGATAACATAATGAAACAGATAATTATTTCTGACATATGGACCAAACGAATGTAACGGTTCACACTTCTCATACCCATATTGGTATATTGTCAAATCCATAAAACGCTCGTCCTGAAATACTGAAAACAAATAATTCATCATAATGTGTTCCCCTACCTTTCTGATGCCCTCCGGTTTTTAGTTATTTTGCGCAAAATTACATCATATATTTTGTAGAAAGTCACGAAAATCTGTCTTCCGTCTCTATTATATACCATAATGTGTCTACACTTCAACAATTTCTTTTCAATCTAGTATTAAGGTAAAATCCCGCCTCATCAGAATATTTACCTTTTCACAGCAGACTGCTATCATTTTACCAGTAAATACATAATAATTCATGCAACTTAACGAATCGCATGAAAGGAAAAGGAGTAGTGTGGAATGAAAAGAAGAGTAATTGCCACAATGCTTGTGGCAGGAATGCTGATTGGGACCGTCATCTCGGCCAGCGGATGCAGTTCCGAGGACTCGGACGGGAAAACCCATATCACCATGCTTCAGTACAAGCCGGAGGCTGTCAAGGCTTTCGAGAAGATGGAAGAGGAATTCAATGCGACACACGACGACATCGTGCTTCACATCGAATCCCCCAACGACGCCATGACCGTACTGAAGACACGTCTTATCAAGGAAGACGCCCCGGATATCATCGGTATTGGCGGCGACGTCAACTATTCAAACTTCCTGGATGCCGAGATGTTGATGGACATCTCTGATTTCGAGGGACTTTCACTGATCAAGCAGGCTTATCTGGACATCGACAAGAACCTGGAATTCGTACCGATGGACGGCGTATATGCTGTTCCTTATGTGGCAAATGCCGCAGGTGTGCTGTACAACAGAGAGATGTTTGAGGATAATGACTGGGAGATCCCGACCACATGGGATGAATTCATGGACCTGTGTGATGAGATCAAGTCTTCCGGACAGCAGCCGTTATACTTCGGCTACAAGGATGTATGGACCTGTCTGGCGCCGTGGAATGCACTTGCCTGCGACCTGGCTCCTGCGGACGTCTGCCGTCAGGTGAACAAAGGCGAGACGAAGTTTATCGACGAATACCCGGAAGTTGCCGAGAAGATGCTTGAACTTCTCGACCATTCACAGGACGATCCGTTTGCGTACAACTACAACGACGCATGTACCGCATTTGCAAACGGCGAATCCGCAATGTACTGTATCGGAAGCTATGCTGTTCCGCAGATCCAGTCTGTAAATCCTGACATGGACATTGACTCTTTCGTTATGCCGGGATGCGATAATGCGGATGACAACATTCTGAATTCCGGTGTCGACCTTCAGTTCTGTATCACAAACGAGTGTTCAAACAAAGAGGCCGCATATGAAGTATTAAGCTTCCTGTTGGAGGACTCAACGATCCAGACTTACCTGGACGACCAGAACGCCGTACCATGTAAAGATACGGAATTCAAGCTTTCTCCGGCTCTTGACGGAATGCTCGACTACATCAACGAAGGCAAGATGGTTGACTATCAGGATCACTACTATCCGGCTGAGATGAGTGTGGATGCTCAGATCCAGACCTTCCTACTGGATGGCGACATAGACAAATTCCTGAATAAGTTCGATACTGACTGGGTACGCTACAACCGCGACATCATCCGCAAAGTACAGGATTATGAGAAAAAGGGAGGGAATCAATAATGAATAAAAAACTCAGCAGAAACCAGACCTTTTTATTAATTACAGTCCCTGTCCTGGCATTGTTCTTCTGTTTTAACACTCTGCCGCTCATTAAGGGGCTTATCTACAGCTTCACGAACTTCAAAGGCTTCGGAAGCTACGACTGGGTAGGAATGCGTAACTATGCCGACTTATTCACAGATGCACGTGTCGGCAAATCCTATCTCTTCACCTTTAAATTTGCAATTCTGGCTACCGTACTTACAAATGTAATTGCCCTGCTCCTCGCACTGGGCTTAAACGGCAAGATCAAAGCCAAGAGCGCGTTAAGAGGTATGTACTTCGTTCCGAGAATCCTTGGCGGACTGGTTGTAGGTTATATCTTCGGATACATATTTACATACATCCTTCCTGCACTGACCGGAGCCGGGAGTATGCTCTCCGACACAAAGACTGCATGGATCGCTATCGTTATCGTAACCGCATGGCAGTCTATCGCACAGACAACACTCATCTATATCTCCGGTCTCCAGACCGTACCGGAGGATGTATATGAGGCAGGCGCAATTGACGGCGCGACCGGATGGTTAAGCTTCAAGTCTCTGACTTTCCCGCTGATCATCCCGTTCTTCAGTATCAACATGGTATTAAGCATGAAAGACTTCCTGATGGTATTCGACCAGATCATGGCGTTGACAAAGGGTGGTCCTGCACAGAGTACCGAGTCCATCTCCTACCTGATCTACAACAATGGTATGGGCGGCGGACAGTTTGGTTTCCAGAGCGCTAACGCGGTTATCTTCTTCATCGTGATCGTTGCTATCTCTGTTGCCCAGCTTACTATTACAGGAAAGAAGGAGGAACAGTTATAATGAAACAGAAAAATAAAGTTGCGGCTACAACCAATTGGCCGCTTACCATCCTTTTGATCGTTGGCTGCCTGACTGTTATCTTTCCGCTTTATATGGCGTTTGTAATTGCATTCAAGAAGCCTTCCGAGATGACGAACGACATTGCCGGAGCATTAAGCCTTCCGAAGAGCTGGAGCCTTGAGAACTTCGCGGAAGCTATGCGTGTCACAGACTTCTGGCACTCTCTTGGATACAGTGTGATGATCACTGTCGTAACCGTAGTTCTTGCCATCCTGCTTCATTCTCTTGCCGGATATGCCATCGGAAGAAGCATGGCAAAGAGCAGGTTCTACAAGGTATCCTACCTCTACATCGTAAGCGGTATGTTCGTGCCTTTCGCGATCCTGATGATGCCTCTGGTAAAGCAGACTGCACAAATGGGTATTGACAACTGGTTCGGAGTTATATTATGCTATCTGGTGTTCTATATGCCGATGAACGTAATGCTCTACTCCGGCTATTTAAAGAACATCCCGATCGCACTTGAAGAGGCCGCTTTCGTAGACGGCGCGACCACATGGTCAACCTACTGGAAGATCATCTTCCCGATCATGACGCCGATGCACGCTACGGTTGCCGTACTGACTGCTCTCGGAACCTGGAACGACGTAATGACTCCGCTTGTCATCATGTCCGGTACAGGCGTCAACACACTGCCTCTGGCACAGCTGACATTCCAGACACAGTTCGGTACGAACTATAACCTGGCATTCGCCTCTTACCTGCTGGCACTGCTGCCAATCCTGATCTTCTATCTGGTATGCCAGAAGCAGATCATCAACGGTGTCGTAAACGGTGCGGTAAAATAATAACGAATTATTGAATACTGAAACGAGGAACAAACTTATGGCCATTTTATTTGACAGCACAAGCAGACTATTTACCCTGAGAACAGACCATAGTATGTACCAGATGAAAGCAGACAGGTATGGAGTATTACTCCATACCTGGTTTGGCATACGGAGTTCTGTTTTTGACTATTCCTACCGGATCGCATACGCCGACAGAGGCTTCTCCGGCAATCCTTACGATGCAGGCGAAGACCGCACCTATTCTCTCGACGCGCTTCCCCAGGAATTTCCGGTCTACGGAAGCGGAGATTACCGCTCTACAGCTTTGAAGGTCCGCTATCCGGACGGGACCTTTTCATGCGACCTGCGTTATCTAAAGCACGAGATACGTAAGGGCAAGTATTCTCTCCCCGGACTTCCTGCGCTCTATGAAACATCCGGGAACGCAGATACCCTCATCATCACCCTGGAAGATACCCGCCGCATGTTCTACGTCCACCTGTACTACGGTGTACTGGAAGACCTGGACATCATCACGCGGGCTGTCTGCGTAGAGAACCACAGCAATGCGGATATCTATATCGAAAACATCCAGAGTGTATGCGTGGATTATCTGCACGGAGACTACGATCTGCACACCTTCTACGGCCGTCACGTGAAAGAGCGGAATTACCAGCGCACTCCCGTTGTGCATGGAATCCAGTCCGCAGGCAGTACCCGCGGAACCTCAAGCCATCAGTACAACCCCTTTTTGATCCTGTCTGACCGGAATGCGTCAGAAGATACCGGGAACTGCTATGGCTTCTCCTTCGTCTACAGCGGAGATTTCATCGGAAGCGCGGAGCTTGACCAGTACGACCAGACACGTTTCCTGCTCGGGATCCACCCTGACAACTTCTGCTATTGTGTAAAGCCCGGCGAATGCTTTTACGCGCCGGAAGCTGTCATGGCATATTCCGCGGATGGTCTGGGCAGTCTCTCCCGCATCTTCCACCGGGCATACCGTGACCATCTGTGCCGGGGAAAATGGACCACGACGAGACGCCCTGTCCTGTTGAATGCCTGGGAGGGCGTATACTTCGACTTTAACGGAGACAAGCTGATACAGATGGCAAAGGATGCGGCCGCCCTCGGCGTCGAACTCTTCGTCATGGACGACGGATGGTTTGGAAAGCGCGACCTGGATGTATCCGGCCTTGGCGACTGGACCGTAAATGAAGAGAAATTAGGATGCTCTCTGAAGGAACTCTCCGACCAGATCCACAGCTTCGGCATCAAGTTCGGTATCTGGTTCGAGCCGGAAGGAATCAACGAAGACAGCAATCTCTACCGCAGCCATCCGGAATGGGCCTTACAGATCCCCGGAAAGAAGCCTACGAGATCACGTCAGCAGTTATTGCTTGATTTCTCCAGAGAGGACGTCAGAGACTATATTTTCACCCATATCTGCCAGGTGCTTGATTCTGCCAGGATCGAATACCTTAAGTGGGACCTGAACAGAAGCCTTACCGATCTCTACAGCGCCGCACTGCCCGCAACGCGCCAGGGAGAGATCATGCACCGTTATGTTCTTGGACTTTATGATATGCTTGAGAAGCTGATACAGCGTTATCCGGATCTTCTGATCGAAGGTTGCAGCGGCGGCGGCGGACGTTTTGATGCCGGTATGCTCTACTATACGCCTCAGATCTGGTGCAGTGACGATACCGATGCCATCGAACGGCTCAGCATCCAGTACGGAACCTCTTTTGGCTATCCGGTAAGCACCATGGGATCCCATGTCTCCCACTGCCCCAATGAGCAGACCAGGCGCATTGCCCCTCTGAATACACGGGCGACCGCAGCCATGTCCGGTACATTCGGATATGAGCTGGACGTCAATAAAATGTCCGCAGATGAGAAGGATATCGTCAAGACACAGATAGAAGAATTCAAGAAATATTATGACCTGATCCAGTATGGAGATTATTACCGGCTCACCAACCCGGATACTGTAGAAGCCTATCACGGATGGGAATTCGCGGCCGCTGACGGAAGCGAAGCCCTTCTTTGTATCGTTGCCTTGCAGATCCACCCCAACGGTCCCGGCCGGTGGATGTGCCTGAAAGGTCTTAGGGAGGACGGCATCTATGTAGTGGACGGACGGGAATACCCGGGCGGCGTGCTGATGAACAGCGGATTGCTGCTTCCAGACGCAGCGGAAGAATACCAGAGCTTCCGGATCCATATCACTATGAAATCCAATTAATCTGACGAGGGAGCGTCTGCGGTATCATATTCACCGCAGACGCTCCCTTATTAAATGGGGCTGATACAGACTAATTCTTCTTCAGATAATCTGTGATGTATCCCTTCACCTCATCCTTTGGCATATCCAGAGCCACAGCAAGCTCTCCATATAGAAACTTCTCGGCAATGTTCAGATACTTGTCATCCACATTGATGACCTTCTTGCCCGACGCGATCCGCTTCATCTTGCGTGTATAAGAGGTCTTGATGATCGCAACCCAGTCTCTGCATTGATTCCTGAGCAATGCTTCTTTATAGGATATCTCCCGCCTCTTCTCATCAGTGACTCCTATCGTCTCAATATTCAGCATGTCCTCGATCAGCGCCTGCGCTTCCTCGCTGGTGATCACTTCCCGAATCTGCCTCTTCTCGTTCTCTACAGGCGTATATAAAGTTCCTCCGGCATCATAGAGAGGCTTTAATGTATAGTACTCCTTCTTCTTGTCCGAGCAGCTGATATCCAGTTTCCCGATACTCGTTACCTCACAGACACCCTCCTTATAATGTGCCACATAATCTCCTATCTTGAACATAACTACCTCCTTACCGGTTCTGCATTATTACGTTACTGCCATAAAGGATTGTATGCAAGACATATCTCACTTTGTCAGCACCTGCAAACCTGCCTCATGCGCTCATGCCGCTATATCGAAAATACCGTGTCATAAGTAAAAGGCGTACAAATCTACTGCGGCATCTTCCCCACGCCGCCTGAGATTGTACGCCAGTATATCTGGTGCTGTGTCTATAAAGTTGTTCCCAATGACATATAATCCCTTTATAATTACATTATACCACGCAAAATTTTAAAATGTAAGTACCATTTTCAGAAAATCTCATCAAAGACCTGCTGTTTTCCATCTATTTCGGCAAAATAGCACCGCCCGGCCTCTTCCAACACCGCCTGACCGCTGGTTCCTTCCGTAATCTCATTGCTGATGACCGAAAGCTCATTTACCGGAACAAGTACCGTCAGCTCCACCTTATCCGTATAGACGGATTCCAAAATCTTCAAACCTCTCTGCCCCAGAATATACTGGATCTTCCCCAGTCCGTTATAGTCTGTCATAATATGAAGCCTGACGCCCAAAATCTTGGTGACGATCACACTCGATGCCAGCCCTTCCTTCGACGCCGCCGTATATGCGCGCACCAGTCCTCCCGTTCCGAGCAGCGTGCCGCCAAAATATCTCGTGACCACGATCGCCGCATTGCAAAGCCCCTCTCCCGTGATGACCTCAAGGATCGGCTTCCCTGCCGTCCCGCCAGGTTCCCCGTCGTCACTGAACCGCTTAAGTTCTCCCCGTTTACCGATCACATAGGCGAAACAATTGTGTCTGGCATCCCAGTATTTCTTCCGCATACTCTCGATAAACAGCAGTGCCTCTTCTTCTGAAGAGGCCGGAGACACGGTTGCTATAAACCTTGATTTCTTCTCTGTGATCTCCCCTTCTCCGCCTTTATATACTGTTCTGTATTCTGTCTCCATAAAAACCTTCCTTTCCGTATCTATATACTACTATAACGAATTTCTTAAGATTTTCCTACTGAAATATGAAGTTTTCATTTTTTTCTTTATTTCGCTTCGTTTGTTTGCTATAATAACTTGATATAAAGGAGGCTTAACATATGAACTATGGCAGAAAAAAAGCTTCACAAAAGCAAAAAAAGATTACATCCAAGTCCACGATGCAGGGCAAGAGAATCGGGGTACGGCTTTTTAAAGCATTTCTTCTCTGTATCGTGGTAATAGCGGTTGCAGGAGTGGGCGGCGTCGTGGTATTTGCCAAGAAGATCATAGACAACACAGAGGAGATCACCCCCGACCAGGTAAAGCCCAAGGGATTTACGACCTTCGTCTATGCCGACGACGGTGTGACAGAGATCGAACGATTTGTATCTTCGGGTTCTAACCGTGTATATAAGTCTATTAATGAGATCCCTGAGAATCTCCAGCACGCGTTTGTTGCCATTGAGGATGAACGTTTCTATGAACACAACGGGATCGATATCCAGGGAATTATCCGTGCCGGTATCGTCGGCATCACTTCCGGAGACCTGTCCCAGGGTGCCAGCACCCTCACACAGCAGCTTATCAAGAACAATGTCTTCCCTAACTTCGTAAATGAGAAGACCTTATATGACAGAGTAGAGCGGAAGCTTCAGGAACAGTTTCTCGCAATCCAGATAGAGAAGCAGATGGATAAGGACGCTATCATGGAGAGTTATCTGAATACCATCAATCTCGGCCAGAACTGTCTGGGCGTGCAGGCCGCCGCCAAGAGATACTTCGGCAAAGACGTAAGCGAACTGAACCTGTCAGAATGCGCCGTCATCGCCGGCATCACCCAGAGCCCCGGAAAGCTCAATCCTATCACGAATCCGGAGGATAACGCCAAGCGGCGTAAAAAGGTACTGGGCGACATGAAGGCACAGGGCTATATCGACCAGGCCGCTTACGATGAGGCCATGGCCGACGACGTATATTCCAGGATACAGACGGTCAACAACACCGCCGCCGACAACAGTCCTTACACCTACTTTATCGACGCGCTTTCCTCCCAGGTAATGGACGATCTGATGATCCAGCTGGGCTATACGGAGACGCAGGCATACACGGCTGTATACAGCGGCGGATTGAGCATCTACTCGACGCAGAATCTTGCCATACAGCAGATCTGTGATGAAGAGGTGAACAATGATGCCAACTATCCAAGCCTTAAGGAATACGGCCTGGACTGCGCCATTACCGTCACCAGAGCGGACGGGACCGTCGAGAACTACAGCTCCGGTCATATCAAGCAATATGTAAAGAATGCGCACGGCAATGAGCAGGGGCTTCTCTACCCCAGCGAAGAGGCCGCCCGCGCCATGGTAGAGGAATGGAAGACTACGATCGCACAGGAGGGAGACACCTACGACGAGAGGATCAACGTCACCCCGCAGCCACAGGCATCCATAACCGTCATCGACCAGGCCACCGGACAGATCAAGGCCATGGTCGGCGGACGCGGAGCGAAGGCAACCAGTCTCGGACTGAACCGTGCCTATAAGGGCTCCAAGAGACAGCCCGGCTCCTGCTTCAAGATTCTTGCGGCCTACGGCCCTGCCCTGGATTCCTGCGGGAAGTCCCTGGCGACCGTCATCAAGGACGAGCCCTATACCCTGAGAAACGGTAAGGTCTTAAGGAATGCGAACGGCCGTTACGGCGGCGATACCACCATCCGCAAGGCGATCATCTGGTCCAACAACGTATGCGCCGTTAAGCTGAGCGACGAGATCACACAGCAGTTAGGCTTTGAATATTGCGAGAAATTCGGCATCACCACACTGGTCAAGAGCAAGACAACAGAGAACGGTGTGTTCAGCGACCTTGACAACCAGACGCTTGCACTGGGCGGTCTGACAGACGGCGTGTTTAATTATGAGATCTGCGCGGCATACGCCGCCATTGCAAATAACGGCGTCTACAACTCGCCTACCCTGTACTCCAAGATCCTGGATCACGACGGCAACGTACTGCTTGAAGGGACCGGAGAGACACGTACCGTCATAAAAGACAGCACGGCAGGGCTTCTCATAAGCGCCATGCAGGACGTTGTGAACAGCGGTACGGGATCGCGTGCCAAGCTTCCGAATATGCCGGTTGCCGGCAAGACCGGTACGACGACGGCCAATAAGGATATCTGGTTCTGTGCATTTACACCGTATTATACCTGCGCAGTCTGGAGCGGTTATGACGAGAATAAAGAGATGAACAATACGGTATTCCATCTACAGATATGGAAGGCGATCATGAGCAGGATCCATGCGAATCTGGAGCCGAGAGAGTTCACCATGCCGCCGACCGTCGAACAGAAGACTGTATGCTCTATCACCGGCCAGCTTGCCGTATCCGGAAGCTGTCCTGGGATTACCGAGCTGTTTGCCACGGACAACCCTATGGCAGACCGTTGTCCGGGACATGGCTACAGTGAACCAACCTCTGAGGAACCTGAGGAGAACGAGGATGATCCCGATGGCAGCGTCGACGACACCACGGATCCGGGAACCAGCAACGGAGGCGATGGAAATAACGGAGGCGATACACCCAGCCCAGATACACCGACCGATCCGGGAATCATAACTCCGCCGGATCCGCCGGATCCGCCAGAGCCGCCTGCTCCACCGGATCCCACAACCTGACAGACCGGAAACACAGATTAGAAACACACAATAAGGGGGCTGTCGGAAAATGTTAATACTTACATGCATTGTATGTAGATAACATCTTCCGGCAGCCCCCGTTATATAAGTCTGTCATTATATCCTTCAAGCCCGGCGCTACAGGATCAGCCTGGCCGCTCCGCAGATTCCGGCGTCATTGCCAAGCTTCGCGAGCACAAACTTCGTCTCCTTGTTCGCAAAGAACACTTTTTCTGCAAAGTACTTCTCTATATATCCAAGAAGGATGCTTCCGGCCTTGGACACTCCGCCCCCGATAACGATCACAGAAGGATCCGTCACCGCCGCAAGGTTCGCCATGGCATATCCCAGATATCTCCCAAACTCTTCCACAATCTCCTCTGACAACCGGTCTCCTTCCTTCAGGGCATCGAACACAGCCTTGGCATCTATCGTCTCCTTGTCCCGAAGCACGGACGCCGTATCATCGGCCGCCAGACGCTTCCTCGCAAGCCTTGCAATTCCTGTTGCCGACGCATACTGTTCAAGACATCCCTGCTTGCCGCATCCGCAGTGTTCCTCCTCCTCGTAGTTCACGCAGAGATGGCCGATCTCCCCGCCCGCGCCGTGCGCGCCTGTCAACGGCTGTCCGTTCACGATCACACCGCCTCCGACACCCGTCCCGAGCGTTACCATGATCAGATCCTTGTGCCCTTTGCCTGCACCCAGCCACATCTCTCCAAGAGCCGCCACGTTGGCATCATTCCCTGCCGCCACCTTCATGCCGGTCAGCTCTTCCATCTCACGTCTTACTTCCTTGTATCCCCAGCCCAGATTCGCGGTATTCTGCACAACACCGTCTCCGTCCACGGGAGCCGGGATACCGATGCCGATCCCTGACAGCTGAGACGCCTTGATCTCCTTCTCCTCCATCTTCTTCTTTAGTGCATCCGCCACATCCGGGAGGATTGCTTCACCCTTATTCTCAGTACGTGTCTTGATCTCCCACTTGTCTATCAACTCTCCGTCCGTCCTGAAAAGCCCGATCTTCACCGTGGTTCCCCCGATATCAACGCCAAAACAATATTCCATCTTCCTGTCCTCTCTTTCCTACTTCTTTGTCAGATTCTTCTGCACCCTCTTGTACAATTCCTGCGCGGCATTATAGCCCATCTTCTTCTGACGATAATTGATGGCCGCCGTCTCCACGATGATGGCCAGATTACGTCCCGGCCGTATCGGGAGCTGGTGGCATACGATCTTATTTCCCAGAAATTCCGTATACTCCTCTTCCATCCCCAGCCGGTCGTACTTCTTATCCTTATCCCAGTCCTCCAGTGTGATGACCAGGTCGATATTCTGTGTCTCACGAACGCTCTGTACTCCGTAGAGCGTCTTGACATCGACGATGCCGATTCCCCTAAGCTCTATAAAATGCCTCGTGATATCCGGCGCCGTCCCCACCAGGGTTGCATCGCTGACCTTGCGGATCTCCACCACATCGTCACTGACCAGACGATGCCCCCTCTTGATCAGCTCCAGGGCGGCCTCGCTCTTACCGATCCCGCTCTCCCCCATGATCAGCACGCCGACACCATAGACATCGACCAGTACGCCGTGAATGGAGATGCAGGGGGCAAGCTCCACGTTCAGCCACCGGATGATCTCCGCCGTAAACTGCGCCGTCTTCTTCTCCGTGTTAAACACAGGGATGTTCGCCTTCTCCGCCATCTCAAGGAGCATCGGTTCCGGCCTCAGATCTCTGGAAAACACGATACACGGAATCTGGTAAGACAACAGCTGCGTATAGATCTCCTTCTTCGTCTCCTCACTGAGCTTCTCCAGAAATGTATACTCTACATATCCGATCAGCTGTACCCGGTCGGAATCAAAATGTTCAAAATACCCCGTAAGCTGCAACGCCGGACGGTTGATGTCCGGGATCTCTATCGTCTTATCCCTGATATCAACATTCGGGGTAAGATTCTTCAGATCCATCTTCTCCACAACCTTTTTTAATTCAACTCTTCCTGCCATATTATTCTCCTTCCACATACTTGTTAAGATTATATCACATTAATGAAAAAAGTTATAGACATCCTGTGCAGATTTCTCATTCATTGACGGGAGTTCCTTAAGCTGTTCCACCGTGGCATTGCGAACCGCGTCGATATTCTCAAAATGGCGCATCAGATCCTTGCGCCTTGCAGGCCCGACCCCCGGGATGTCCTCCAGGACGGAATGGACCTGCTTCTTGCCTCTTAACTGTCTGTGGAACGTGATAGCAAATCGGTGGGCCTCGTCCTGGATCCTTGTGATAAGCCGGAAACTCTCCGAGTTCCTGTCTATCGCGATCTCCTCATTCTGGTAATACAGACCTCTGGTACGGTGGTTGTCGTCCTTGACCATGCCGCAGACCGGGATATCAAGCTTAAGCCGGTCCAGCACTCTTTGTGCCACATTGACCTGTCCCTTTCCGCCATCCATGAGTATCAGATCCGGAAATGCGGTAAAGCCTCCCATATCCTTTCCTTCTTCCTTCTCACGCATTCCATGCTCGAACCTGCGAGTCAGCACCTCTTCCATGCTTGCATAATCATCCGGCCCCTGTACCCCCTTGATCTTAAACTTGCGGTAATCATTGCGCTTGGGCTTTCCCCTCTCGTAGACCACCATAGAACCAACCGACGAAAATCCGCTGGTATTGGAGATATCATAAGCCTCCATCCGTACCACACCTCTAAGGCCTAGCATTTTCTCCAGCTCCTTAACTGCGCCGATGGTCCTTCCTTCCTCACGCTTTAGGCGCTCCTTGTCCGTGCTCAGTACCAGGGACGCATTCTTTTCGGCCAGCTCCACAAGCTTCTCCTTCGTCCCTTTTTTGGGGATCTTCAGACGAACACGATGCCCCCGGCGCTTCGACAGCCATTCTTCAATAAGCTCCATATCCTCCACTTCTTCTTTGAGCATCAGCTGGGACGGGATGTAAGGGGTTCCTGCGTAAAATTGCTTGATGAAGCTTGAGAGGATCTCGCTTTTTGTCTCTTCCTTAACGATCTTTAAGTAAAAATGATCCCTGCCGATCAGCCTGCCGCCGCGGATAAAGAATACCTGCACCACAGCATCCTCCTCGTCCACGGCCGCAGCAAGGATATCCCTGTCCTCCCCCGCCGTATCCGTGATCTTCTGCTTCTGGGCGACCTTCTGGACGCTTGCAAGCAATTCACGGTACTCAATGGCCTTCTCAAATTCCATGGCATCCGACGCCTCCTGCATCTTCCGTTCCAGCTCCTTCAGGATTATGTCATAATTTCCATTGAGGAAATGGACCACCTCCTGGATGGACCTGCGGTACTCCTCCTCGGAAATATACCCCTGGCACGGCGCCTTGCACTGCCGGATATGATAGTTCAGGCAGGGCCTCTCTTTCCCGATATCCTTCGGCAGCTTCCTGTTACAGCTTCGAATATGGTATAATTTGCGGATCAGCTCTATGGTATCCTTTACCGCCCCCGCACTGGTATAGGGGCCGAAATAGCGGGACTTGTCCTTTACCATCTGCCTCGCCACCATAACCCTCGGGAAAGGCTCGTCCACCGTCACCTTGATAAACGGATATGCCTTGTCATCCATCAGCATGGTATTGTACTTAGGTCTGTGCTCTTTGATGAGGTTGCACTCCAACACCAGCGCTTCTAACTCTGAATCGGTGACAATATATTCAAATCTGGCAATATGCGTCACCATCTGCTCGATCTTGACGCCCTTATTGCGGCTGCTCTGGAAATACTGCCGTACACGGTTCTTTAAACTGACGGCCTTTCCTACATAGATGATCTCATCCTTCTCATCATGCATGATATATACGCCGGGCTTTCCCGGCAGTTTCTTCAATTCTTCCTGAATGTCAAACATAGGGGCTCCTCCTGTACACAAAGAAACCCGGAATGACTGGTTTCCCCCCGGGCTTCTAAAAAATCATATGGATTCTGCTGTCTGTTCTCTGGCTGTCTCTTCTTCTGCCTCTTCTTCTGCTGTCTCTTCTTTCGCTGTCTCCTGCGGATCTACCGGATTCATGGCGATCCGCTCTTCCGTCTTCTCTTTCTTCTCTTCCGGATCGATTCCTTCCACCTCATGGAAAATCTCCATAAATTCTTTTCCTGTGATGGTCTCCTTCTCAATCAGGAATTCCGCAATCTTATCCAACGCCTTCCTGTGTCCTCCAAGAAGCTGCTTCGCTTCTTCATAGGAAGCCTTCAAAAGTCTCATGACCTCTTCGTCAATCTCGGAAGCCGTCTTCTGGCCGCAGTTCGCAACCGCTCTTCCGTCCAGATAACGGTTCTGTATGGACTCCAGGCCGATCAGGCCGAACCTCTCGCTCATACCGTACTGAGTAACCATCGCCCTTGCCACCTTGGTCGCCTTCTCAATATCATTAGACGCTCCCGTCGTAACCGTGTCAAATACGATCTCCTCCGCCGCACGTCCCGCAAGAAGGCCGACCAGCATTGCATCCAGCTCTTTCCTGGTATTCAGAAACTTCTCTTCCTCCGGCGTCTGCATGACATAACCAAGCGCGCCCATCGTCCTTGGCACGATCGTGATCTTCTGTACCGGCTCCGCATCCTTCTGCAAGGCGCTCACCAGCGCATGTCCGACCTCATGATAGGATACGATCTTCCTCTCCTCCTGGCTCATGATGCGGTCCTTCTTCTCTTTTCCTACCAGCACGACCTCCACCGCTTCAAACAGATCTGCCTGCGATACCGCCGTTCTTCCGTTCTTCACGGCATTGATGGCCGCCTCATTGATCATATTGGCCAGATCGGAACCTACGGCGCCGCTTGTCGCCAGCGCGATTGCCTCCAGATCTACCGTCTCATCCATGCGTACATCCTTGGAATGTACCTTCAGGACATCTACACGCCCCTTAAGATCCGGCTTCTCAACGATAATACGCCGGTCAAACCGTCCCGGACGCAGAAGGGCTGGATCGAGAATCTCCGGCCTGTTGGTCGCCGCCAGGAGCACAAGCCCCTTATTGCTCTCGAAACCATCCATCTCTGCCAGAAGCTGGTTCAGCGTCTGTTCGCGCTCGTCATTGCTGTTCAGCTGATTATCACGGCTCTTTCCGATGGCGTCGATCTCATCTATGAAAATGATACAGGGAGCCATCTGCTGTGCCTGCTTGAACAGATCCCGCACTCTTGACGCCCCGACACCTACATACATCTCTACAAACGCGGATCCACTCAGGGAGAAGAACGGTACGTTCGCCTCTCCCGCCACCGCCTTGGCAAGCAGTGTCTTTCCTGTTCCCGGAGGCCCTACCAGAAGCGCGCCCTTGGGAAGCTTCGCCCCCACGCTTGTGTACTTCCCCGGATTATGGAGGAAATCCACCACTTCTTGCAGAGATTCCTTCGCCTCATCCTGCCCGGCGACGTCTTTGAAGGTAACGCCGGTCTGCTTCTCGACATACATCTTGGCGTTGCTCTTGCCGATCCCCATCATTCCGCCGCCCTTGGACATCTTCCTGGTCATCCAGATAAAGACGCCTACCAGTATCCCTACCGGGAGCAGAGTGAGCAGCGTCTGTGCAACGACGGCCGACGTAGTATCCGGTATCTGCTGGCTGAACTTCACCCCGGCCTTGTCAAGGCGCTCGGCCAGCGTGTCGTCACGGACCACGCCGGTATAGTATTCCCTGGCAATCTTCTGCCCCTTCTCCTTCTTCTCCGTTATGATGATCCTGGTACTATGGATGACGACTTCTTCTACCTTCTTGTCATCTACCATCTTAAGAAATTCGTCATAGCTGATCTCGTTATCATCTCCCATTCCCTGGAACTGGAACAAGGCCATGACCATGATCAGCGTCACCAGCGTCACCAGTATGACAAAGGACCATCCCTGCTTATTGTTTCTGTTGTTCGGATTTCTATTATTATTCGGATTCCTGTTATTCTGATTGTTGTTCTGGTTATAATTATTCTGGTTGTCCATCTTCTTCCTCCTGTACTACCCTTTCATTATAAGGACAGCCCGACCGGAAATCAACAAAAACCATCAAAAACATTATGAAAAGATTGTAAACTCCACTGATCTTGTAGTATACTTGAAATGATGACTGCAATCTGTTTACAGGAATCCTGCCGCACGAAACCGCGCGGAATTATTATATTATATTTTACAGGGGAGACGACATATGAAAATAGGATTTGACAACGAAAAATATCTCAGAACGCAATCTGCCCACATCCGGGAACGTATTGAACAATTCGGCCAAAAATTATATCTGGAATTCGGCGGTAAACTGTTCGACGATTATCATGCTTCCCGAGTTCTCCCGGGGTTCATGCCGGACAGCAAGCTTCGTATGCTTACGCAGCTTGCCGACCAGGCGGAGATCATTATTGCGATCAGCGCAGAGGATATTGAGAAGAATAAGATCAGAGGCGATCTTGGCATCACCTATGATACGGACGTGCTCCGGCTGATGTCTGCCTATCAGGAGCAGGGGCTCTACGTTGGGAGCGTCGTGATCACCAAATACAGCGGCCAGGAAAGCGCCAGCCTTTTCAAGAGCCGTCTGGAGAAGCTGGGCATCCGGGTATACAGACATTTTGTGATCCCCGGCTATCCGTCCAATGTGCCTTATATCGTGAGCGATGAAGGCTACGGCAAGAATGACTATATCGAGACCTCCCGCCCTCTGGCCGTTGTGACCGCCCCCGGTCCCGGAAGCGGCAAGATGGCCGTCTGCCTCTCCCAGCTGTATCAGGAGCACCGGCGGGGGATCTCCGCGGGATACGCCAAGTTCGAGACCTTTCCGATCTGGAACATTCCGCTCAAGCATCCGGTCAACCTGGCCTATGAGGCCGCAACCGCGGACCTCAACGACGTCAACATGATCGATCCTTTTCATCTGGACGCATACGGAGAGACCACGGTCAATTACAACCGGGACGTGGAGATATTCCCCGTCCTGAAAGCCATGTTCCAGCAGATCTACGGCGAGAGCCCTTACAAGTCTCCCACCGATATGGGGGTAAATATGGCCGGCAACTGTATCTGCGACAACGAGGTATGCCGGGAAGCTTCCTGTCAGGAGATCATCCGCAGATATTATGATTCATTGCAGCGCCTGCTTGTCGGCACCTGCCCTGATTCCGAGGTAGTGAAGATTGAGATGCTCATGAACCAGGCCGGGATTACCGTACACGACCGCCCGGTGGTCGACGAAGCCATGAAGCGCGCCGAAGAGACCGGCGGACCGGCGGCGGCATTGCAGCTCCATGACGGACGCATCATCACAGGCAAGACCTCGAACCTTCTGGGCGCCTCTGCCGCCCTTCTTCTGAATGCATTGAAGGAGCTGGCAGGACTTGACCACCAGCGTCATGTCATTTCCCCGGAGGCGATCGAGCCGATCCAGAAGCTTAAGACACTGTATCAGGGAAGCAAGAACCCAAGACTTCATACGGATGAGGTCCTCATTGCCCTCTCCGTCAGCGCCGCAACAGATCCGGCCGCCCAACTGGCCTTAGACCAGCTGCCCAAGCTTCGGGGATGCCAGGCACATACTTCAGTCATGGTAAGCTCTGTCGATATGAAGCAGTTCAAGAAATTGTCGATCCAGGCGACTTTTGAGGCAAAATACGAGAAAAATTCACTGTTTCAGTGATTCTTTTTACAGGGATAATTACAGGGAGGCATGTGACCTAACGAGTCACATGCCTCCCTGTTCATGACTATCTGATTCCGAGAAAAATACATCGAAGACAATTTTCTTCCAGCTGTCAAGGTTTTCACATATTTTTACAACACTGTGAGACATCCTCTAAAAGTTCGCTGTCCCCGCTCTCCTCTAACAACGTCTGAAGAACCTCTATCCATTCTCTGCATTGATAATGAATAGAATACTTTTCATCGTATTCCCGAACTGTTTTGATTCCTTCCCTCTTCACTTTCTCTCTAAACTTCTTAAAAGCCTCCGACAGATAGACGCGTTTCCTGTTATCTACTGCATCTTCTGCTTCACTCTGCCAAATCGGAATCGGTCGATAATTCAGCGCAAGATAGATCAGCTTGTCAATCTCTATACTCTCTGAATCAAAGAAATCCTCCAGATAGATTCTCCCTGTCTCCCGTTTACTGGCCGAAACAGGATAGTGCTTCAGCCATTTCTTCCTCTCCTGTTCTGTCTCCACCTCATCTATCGGCGCTTTCGGTTTGTTCAGGCAGCAATGCTTATATTTCTTCCCGCTCCCGCAAGGACAGGGGTCATTTCGACCAATTTTAACCTTCTTTTTCGGTCTTTCATATTCCGCATCTATTGCACGGAGTAAATCTTTCATATCTTTTTTGCTGAATTCCTTCTGCTTTGGCTGTTCAAACATTGCCCAGCCCCGCAGCAGATCCGCCGCATTGATCGGAGTCTTACAGATATCCTCCTTGTCATTAAACATCATATCCACACATTCAGCATACCCCTCTATCACAAATGGCTCAACCCGGCCGTCCGCCAGAATCCGCCGGATCTCCGGAAACATCTCAACAAATGAACATTCACATATGATATAGATCAGCTCCGTATAAATATATTCGCCAATCTCTTCTTTCTTATAGACAATCTGCCTGATAAAATCCTGAAATTCCGTTTTTTCCAAGCTTCCGTCCAGATACAGCTGTCCCATTGCTTTCAGCATTGAACTTCTGACAAAATCATTGATATCCGGATTCTTCACGGACTCTTTCAACAGCTCTATATCTCCATTATATGTATTATAGAGAATGTCACATAAATTGGTAGTCACCGAATCACCAATCAAAAAGTCTACTGCCTCATCCGGGAGCGATATCAATTCCATAATCCTGGGAAAACTTTTCTTTTCCCGGAACTGCCCCAATAGATATAATGCATAAAAATGAAGCTGGTAATCCTCATCTAAATCCTCTTTTTCAGAGATCGCTTTCTCAATTGCAGAATCTAAATACGGTATCGCAAGCTCCTGATTCTCAGTTATGATCCGGAACGGTTCCTCTGGAAATTTCCTTGATCTGATCGTGATATCTTTAATCGCTTTTTGTACTAAATCTTTCATTTCTCTCTACCTCATTTCTAATCTGTGCTGATGTTATGGAGTCCAGCGTTCTTCACGCACTTCAACGCTTCCGCCGCCACCTGATGCATATCAAAATACCGGTACATTCCCAGACGCCCGCCGAAGATCACATTCTCTTCCTTCTCTGCCAGCGCCCTGTACTTCTCATACAGTGCATTATTCTTCTCATCATTCATCGGATAGTAAGGCTCGGCGCCCCTCTCCCAGACTGCCGGGTATTCTCTGGTAATGACTGTCCTGGGATTCACTGCCGCATCCATATTACCATAACCTCCCTGGCATCCATATTCAAAATGCTTATGCTCTATGATCCTTGTGTATGGAATCTCATATTCCGTATAGTTAACTACCGCATTTCCCTGATAATTCTCCACATCAAGCGTCTCTGTCTCGAACCTTAAACTCCTGTACTCCAGCTCACCATAGCAATAGTCATAGTATGCGTCTATCATTCCGGTAAATATGATCTTTTCCGCCTGGCTCTTAAGCCCCTCCCGCTCTTTGAAGAAATCTGTCTCAAGGCGGACCTCGATTCCCTCAAGCATCTTCTCGATCATCTGTGTGTAACCGCCAATGGGGATTCCCTGATATTTGTCATTAAAATAGTTATTGTCGTACACGAAACGCACCGGGAGCCTGCGGATAATGAAGCTTGGAAGCTCTGACGCCCGTCTGCCCCACTGCTTCTCGGTATATCCCTTCACCAGCTTCTCATAGATGTCCCTTCCCACCAGTGAAATTGCCTGTTCCTCCAGATTCTCAGGCTCCGTGATGCCCGCCTCCTGAATCTGCCTGTCGATGATCTCACGTGCTTCCTGCGGTGTCTGAACGCCCCACATCTTGCTGAAGGTGTTCATATTGAAGGGAAGATTGTACAGTTCATCCTTATATCTTGCCACAGGACTGTTGGTATAACGGTTGAACTGCGCGAACTGCTGTACATAATCCCATACTGCCTTGTCAGATGTGTGGAAGATATGTGCGCCGTACTCATGCACCTGGATTCCTTCTACTTCCTTTGTGTAGATGTTTCCGCCGATATGGTCTCTGCGGTCGATCACCAGTACGTGCTTTCCCGCCTTCGCTGCCTCATATGCGAAGATAGCGCCAAACAGGCCGGCGCCTACGATCAGATAGTCATATTTCATATTTTTATCCTTCCTATATCATACTAATAATATTTTTCGAAATTCTTTCTATCATACTATAATATTCTGTAATTAAAATAACAGGCTGTAATTGTATGAATCTATACATTTCATACAATTATAGCCTGTTCTACTATTATTTTCAACCATTCTGGATACAAATTAAATGGTTTTAGTAACAGTTCAGCCTTTCTACACCGTCATTTTGACGGATAGATTTTTTGAGAAGGTTTTCTTTTCCGCCCATTTCCGCTTTCGGCGTCATATTCCTGACTTACCGGATTGCGCTTGAAAAGGATTCGCCCGTTATCGTATGGGCTTTCCACTCACTGCTGGTCATGGTACAGATGCGCTTTTCCTTCATTCTCACGGACAAGGACAGTAATAAATGAATTTTGCAGCCGGAAGTGTAAGAACCCGTTTAATGTCTACAAATGATATTCTGTCAATCCCTGATTTTGAATTTTGAAAATCAGGGATTGACATTTTTAATGTAATGTGGGAATTTTGTTCCCCCTTAATCACTTCACAGCATAAGGCACAGATGATGTCAAGACTGCCGCAGGCGGTCATACATATAATTGTGTTCGGCAAACCTTAAGATAGATTGCCAAAGTTGCCAGCAGTATTAGACAAGTAATACCAAACATTATCATCATTTGGTAATGCGGAAAGATTATACAAAGATACAATGGCGTTAAGCTGCTTGCCATTCCACCTCCAACTGTAGCTAAAACTGAAATTGCCCCACCTTTTACCGCATAATACTCACTCGTCCAATCATACTTAGGAAACTTGATATTCAGATAAACACCAAGAACTGAAATGAAAAAAGCATATACCGTAGGGATAATAAACAACAGTACAGTCTGCATCAAGGAACACGGAATCGCAATTCTGATAAAAATTGCACTAACATATAAAACAGGAAGTATCACTGTTAAATTTACCGCAATTTTAGAATTGTACACTGTCCTTGCCTGCGTTGGAGCGGAACACATAATCCATCGGTTTTTTCCCTCTAAAGACAAGGATGCTGCCGTGGTAGAAGTCATAGTCACAAAAACGGCAGGCGCAATCGGCATAATATTTTGAATGATGCTCATGATTCCCATCATTTCTATTTGCTGTCGTAAAGCAGGCGGCATAAAAAATGCTGCCCCAAGTGCTACAACGAAAAGCAGGACAATTCCAATACATGAATTCAAGGCATAAATCGTACATGAACTTAATCGGCGAAGCTCCTTTTTATACAATGCCATAAACGGAGATGAAGATTTTAATGTTCCCATTTTATAATCTTTTTTTGCATAATGTGAGAATACCGCTGTATTCAGTCTTTTATAGTAATGAGAAACAATCGTTATGAAAGCAATGCCCAGCAACAGGGAAACAGCGGCAAAAATAACAAAGCCCGCCCAATCATTATGTAATAAGGCATTTGTAAAAAGA
>CAJTRO010000029.1 GCA_910579015.1 uncultured Dorea sp.
GACATTATTTTGTCCCAGGTCCAGGCCACCAGCGACCGTGTTTCGTTTGAGTGGAAAATCTGAAATCTTTCTCTCTGCGCTTTATACTATGGCCTGTGTGCCTTGTTAAGCGTTGCTAGTAGAAACAAATCATTCTGAGATGCCACATACAGGTAAAAATATAGGTTTAGATTTAGGCATAAAAGATTTATGCATTACATCAGATGGGGAAAGGCATGAAAATCCCAAAACAATAAAAAAATATGAGAAAAAGCTGGCAAAATCAATATCCGATGCGTCATGGCATGAGCTGACAAGGCAGTTAGAGTACAAGGCAAAATGGAATGAGAGGAAATATATATAAATAGATACATTTTATGCCAGCAGCCAGATATGCTCTAATTGTGGGTATCAGAACAAGGACATGACGGATTTATCAGTAAGGGAATGGGTGTGCCCAATATGTGGAGCAAAGCATGACAGAGATATCAATGCTGCGAAAAATATTTTAGCAGAAGGATTGCGGCAGATAGCATAAGATAATAAAATACAAATAGGGACGGTTCAGCCCGAATTCGGTAGTTCACAGAGAGGAATAGCTGATATGGATTATTTTAGTATAGGGCTTAATATTTTTTGCCTGATAGCTCAAGGCATTCTGCACGTTTACTTTTGTGCCAGCCTCACCGGGAAAAAAAAGAAGGCATATCATTTTGTCATATATATTTTCATTTTCTGCATTTTGGACTGGATCGCAAGTAAGTTTTCTTTCCCGTGGATCATCGTGATGGGGATAGAACTGCTTATTTTGTATGGGGTAAACCGTTTTATTCTTTGCAATCGCCCCTCCGCGTCCTGGGTTGCGGCAATTCTTGCTAATTACATCTCCCAGTTTTCCTTTGGGCTTATCAACTCGGTGGAGGCGGTGATATTTCCCCATGTGACGACACCCCTGCTTTTGTACGCAATGATCACAGCGGCAACAGCGGTCTCCCTTGCCATAAGTATTGCCTGTTATACAAGTGTAGTAAAATCCATATCGCCAGAAGAAATTGGACACATGACAAATATGGGATGCTTATTGTTTCCGGTTCTGTTTTTCTTTACCGCAGAATTGTATATCATGCAGACCTCATATACACAGATTTACTATGATGCGTTGTCTCCTGCCCTTCTGTTGGAACATGCTGCGCTGCTGTTTTTGCAAGCCCTGGGGCTTGGAGCTTTACTCTGTACCTTGTATGCCTATCGTCATCTATGCCGTAGTTTACAGACCAAAGCAGAAATGCAATCTTTGTCTCAAGCAGTCCGGGCACAGAAAATATATATTGCCGAGGCACAAACTCGCTATAAACAGACAAAAGCATTCCGCCACGATATTAAAAATCATCTTTCTGTATTGAGCGCCCTGCTTAACAATAACAAACTGGAAGAGTGCAAAGCCTATCTGCAAAAGCTTAAAACGGTCTCAACCATGTTGTCATTTCCTTGTCAGACGGGTAATTCAGTGGTGGATATTTTGTTGGGAGAAAAGTTAAAGATGGCAAAAGCAGACGGGATCGCGGCTGAGGTTTCATTGCTCCTTCCAAACCCTTGCGGAATAGATGATTTTGATTTATGTGTGATTTTTGCTAATGCTTTGGATAATGCGATCAGTGCGTGTCAAGCCATTGAGGGAGTAAGGTCAATCCGTATCAGCGGAGAGCGGCAGGGCGACTTCTATATGCTGGCATTTGAAAATACCTGCTCAGATAATCCGCTGCCGCCAACAGGCACCGGTCTTTCCAATATCAAAGCTGTAACAGAGAAATATCACGGTGTGATGCTGACAGAGAAAATTGAACGGCGGTTCTCTTTGAACGTGTTGCTGAACATTTCAATACATCCAGAGAGCATTTCAATACAAAAGCCTTGAAATTCCTTTTTTTCGGGGTAAACTGATAATAGCAATATCAGTTACCTATCTTGTGGATTGGAGGAATATATTATGCAGTCTATTTCTGGAATAAATTCAGGCGCGGCGAAGCCGTCTGTGCCGATTGCTGATGTGGATGAAGCGAAAAAAGTCCGGCGGCCCGAAGATGAAACCCGACCGCGCCATCAAAAACCTGTGATGGATGAATATGTTCCGGAGGAAAAACCGGAACCAACAGGGTGTTACCGGCTGGGCAAAGACGAGGACGGCAAGCCTAAAATCTATTTCGATGACCCAGAGCGGGCAGAGGATGCACCAGATGCTTCCGATGCCTCTGGTCGGGACAAAAGTGCAGAAGGGCCGGAGAGAAGCGGCTCTGACAAAGAGGGGCAAAGCTGCACCTGTAATACCGATAAGGTTGACCGTGAGATTGAAAAACTAAAAAAGCAGAAACAAGAGCTGGAGCAGCAGATCAACAGGGAAACAGATGAAAGTAAAATAGAGGATTTGAAAGCAAAATTGGCACAGATAGAAAGAGAATTGAGCCAAAAGGACAACGACACATATAGGCGTCAGCACGCTGTATATACATACGCCTAATGTCTGCCGCACGACGGTATTCTCTACTCAAATATGAAAAAATAGTCAAATCTGAGGCGCTTTATGAACATTCTGTGAACAGTATTAAGAAGTACTTGACAATTTGTTTCAGGGTTTGAAAAATGAAACTAGCAATTATAGTATTTAGGTGAAAAATGAATAAATTACAACAAGAAATTAATAGTTTTCATAATCAAAAATGCTCTTATAAAAGTACTTCAGACACAGACTGTTTATGTTCTTTGGCATATTGGCTTTATATTTACGGAGATAAAGAGCTTGCGTTGAAAATTTGTGAAATTGCCCATGGGGTAGAGTTTTCATTCGAATTTAGAGATTGGAATAGTGGTATTCAAAATATTTATGGGCTGGAAATTCGTATAGCAAGGGAATTATTAGGTGAAAATCGTAGAAATAATATTCCGCCGCATTTATTAGAGTATTGTTTCTCAAAAAGAGTTATAAAGGAAGTCAGCTATCCGCAGATTCTAAGAGAAGATAAGATTGCTGCCTGCAATAGTAAATTCTTAAATACTGAATTGTGTCTGGCGCTTTACAATATGATTGGACTTGGCGAGACAGGATTATATACTGAACTTAATAAAAACTGGGGAAAAATCGAAGAAGCTATAGATATTTATATTGATTGTCTCAAAGATGAAATCTTATTTGGAGAACCATAGGAGAGGAATTTATTCGGGATTGCTGTTATCAGGAGATTGAAGGCTAATGCCGATTTTCCCTTTTTGCTGTGCGGAAGTAGTGACAAATAGTTTAGAAAAGGTTATAATAAGCTATCTGGTTCATGAAATAAGTAAACAGACAGAGACAGATATTATGGTAAAAAACAATATAGAAAAAGATGAAAAGAGGACTTATTAGTATGTATAATATAGTAGGAAGGAGAACGATATGAAACGTGAAGAATATATTTCTGATGATGCAGTTGTGAAACGTGCAAATGCAGCGGTAAAAATTGAATTGGAAAAGAAAAAAGCATTAGATATTCCTATAGTTGTTTATGATAGACAGACACAAACGATATATCATGAGAGTAGTGATGGAACGAGAGTAGAGATCGGAACAAGAATGAGAAAGGGGCGTTATAGTGAACGTATTGCTAAAAAAGCCTGAAGTAATTGTATTCGCCGGACCTAATGGCTCAGGAAAGCAGCGATTGGTATTTTGAAGATATTCAGGCGCTGACATGTATTGAGGACATGGAGAAAATAAATTTGAACTGATATGGAGAAAATAAGTGAAATTAGGATTGTATGTCAAGCCATTGCTCTATCCGGTCAGAAATCGAATGGAGCAATGGATGTGTAAAGCTTGACAAACCCTATTAATTTATTTGTTCTAATTCTCATATAGTGCAGAAATTTTTTGTATTCTGCGTTTCATTTCTGTCCGGATGTGTAACGGCTCTAAGCATTCACATTTATCCCCGAAACTAAGAAGGATATTATAGTAGTATTCATTCTCTATGAAAGGGAAACTGACGATATAATATTCTTCACAGTCTGGCGAAATGTGTTCATAGGTGCAAAAATCAAGCACTCTGTCCAGGATAGATTTATGAATACGGATTTTGATTTTTGCTTGCATGGGTTCCAAGATTTCTGCAAAGTCTAATGCCGGTTTTTGATATTCTCGCGGTGTAAAAGTTTCTTCTAGCATTTGCAGATTTGACACACGGGACAGCCTGAACATGCGAAAATCATTTCTTTTGCGGCAAAATCCATACAAATACCAATGACTGCTTTTCAATACGAACTGATATGGCTCAACCGTTCGTACTGTTTTATTTCCGTGGTGGGCAATATATTCAAACGAAAGCAGTTTGTTTTCCTGCAAAGCTGTTTTAATGATCTCTAAGTACGGCTGTATGTTCTCGTTTCCCATCCATGGACTTAAATCTATACATATTTGATTTGCTTTTAATTCAATCTCTTCTGCTTTGTCAGCAGGGATGAAACTTTTTACTTTCGCAAGGGCGTTTACCAGTTCGCCGCCGTGTATCATGTTGGAAAGGCTGGAAAGCCCCATTAAGATTGCGGCAAGGTCAGCAGATGAAAAGACCTTTTTATCAATCTTATAGTTTGGCATGATTTCAAAGCCGCCGCCGACTCCTGGTGTTGCATGGATGGGGATACCTGCTATATTGATAGCGTCTATGTCGCGGTAGATTGTGCGGGGTGATACTTCAAACATATCGGCTAACGCTTGAGCGCCTATACGTTCTTTGTTAAGAAGTACCATTATAATACTGACAAGCCTGTCAACTTTCATCTAAAAGCCCTCCTTTTTATCTGGATTGCTGACATATAGATGTCAACAATTATATGATACGATAATAAAGCAGACAAATCAATAAAACGATGAAAAAGGAGGAAATTTATGTATACGATCTATGCTTATGTTCTTGATACGTTAGCTGACTGGGAAATGGGGCATGTTATTTCGGAGTTGAATTCTGGCAGGTTTTTTAAAAAGGACTCACAGCGTGTTATGCTCACAACGGTTAGCGATTCTAAAGAACCCATCAAAACAATGGGCGGGCTGACAGTCGTGCCTGATTGTGTAATTGATGATATTGTTGTGAGTGAAACAAGCGTGTTGCTTTTGCCGGGCGCAGACACGTGGAATACCCCAAAGCATAGAGCTATTATTAAAAAGGCTGAGGAACTTCTCGATGTAGGTGCAACGGTGTGTGCAATCTGTGGTGCAACGGCAGCGCTTGCTGATCATGGGCTGTTGGATCAGCGTCGGCATACCAGCAATGGACCGGGATTTCTTGAAATGGTTTCTCCCGGCTATCAGGGGCAGAGTTTATATGCAGACAAACCGTCTGTGACAGATGGCGGTCTTATTACAGCAGGTTCCACCGGAGCATTGCTGTGGGCGAAACAGATTATTGAGCGCTTAGGTGTTTTCGAGCCAGATACATTGGAAGCGTGGTATGAATATTTTAGTACCGGTAAGCCTGAACATTTTTTTGCGCTCATGCAGACTTTGCCGGCTGGTAAGGATAATTAGATTTGTCCGGCGGCGCCTGGCTGTAGAGTTAAAAGTTTCCTGTTTTGGGGCATTGGCGTTGACGGAGAAAGTAATTGTTTTTGACAGAGGGGTATTGTATAATGAAACCAGCATTTGTGATACGGCCGTAAGAAAGGTTACGGAAGATATGTTATTTAGATAACGGGAGAGTATTTTACAGGAAGAAAGGAGTGTGGCTATGGGAGTAATTTTGTCAGCGAGAAACCTACAGAAAATCTACGACATGGGTGAGGTAAAAGTTGAGGCGGTAAAAGATATCAGCATGGAGATTGAGAAGGGATATTTCTATGCGATCATTGGTAAGAGCGGCTCCGGAAAGTCCACTCTCCTACATCTCCTGAGCGGTTTTGACAGACCGACAAAAGGGACGGTAGAAATCGGCGGGAAAGATATACATAACATGAAGGACGACAGGCTGTCCGCCATGCGGCGCAAGAAAATGGGCTTCGTATTTCAGTCTTATAATCTGCTCCCGGAATTTTGCGTGGAAGAAAATATCCGGATGCCTCTATACTTAGATCACACGAGATCGAAAAGAGGTTATATCCGGAATTTGATGGAGAAGCTCGGTATTTATGAACTCCGGCTTAAGTTTCCAGGTCAGTTGTCAGGCGGAGAACAGCAGAGAGTTGCGATCGCCCGCGCACTTGCGGCGCAGCCGGATATTGTGTTTGCGGACGAGCCGACAGGCAGCTTGGACCAGCAGTCGGGCAGAGAGGTTCTTGGGCTGTTGAAAATGATGAAGGAGGAGTGGGAACAGACAATCTTGCTCGTAACTCACGATATGGAGATTGCACAGACTGCGGACAGGATCATTGAGATTCAGGACGGCATGGTCGTGGAAAGAGGAGCGTGAGTATCATGAGGAAGCTTGTACTGCTGAGTTTTAAGGGGAGAAAGCGTGAACTGCGTATCAGTATCATTATGCTGGTACTTATTTATATGTGCGGAATCATGACAATCCTGTTTCAGGAGAGCTTTTATCGTTCCAGGGAGAATCTGCGCCGGGACACTTACGGAGAGTGGATGGGCGCGGTGTTCGGAGCAGGAGAAGGGACCGGGCAGATTTTAAAAGAAATGGAATCCACAAAGCGGATCGGAAAGATGGTCATGAAAGGAAGCTTTTGGCAGGACGGAAAACGGATTGGCGAGGCGGGCTTTGTGGACCATACAGCGGCGGCTCTTGGCCGGATACAGACGGCGGAGGGGCATTTACCGTCGGACGGTACGGAAATCGCAGTTACTGAGACGGTGGCAGGCCGTCTTAAGGAGAAGGTAAAAATCGGAGATAAGATCGAGCTTGCCCTGTCGGAAAATGGAGAGATGGAATCCTATACCCTGTCAGGTATTGTGAAGCCGTGGGGAAGAGAATGGACGACAGAGAAACACGAACTCCCCAGTGTGATCCTGGGAACGGACGGGACGGTACAGGGAGAAACCTATCTTTTCTTCAAGAGTGACAGCACGGATGAGCTCAACCACATCCAGGCGCGTTTGGAAACGCTGGGAGAAGGAACTTACGTCTACAATGAAAAGGCATATCCGTTGGACATCAGCGTACTTGATGAGTTCTTTTTGGAGGGGAAGTATATATTTTTCATTGTACTGATCGCTGCGATTTTAATCTGTTACCTGATGATGCTGACGCTGAAATCCCGCAGATACTCCCTGACAGTACTGCGGGGAATAGGCGCGGATGCGGCAGAAGTGATACAACTGGTACTTTGGGAAACAGCGTTCCTTTGGGGAGCGGCGTTTCTTGCCGGCGTGGTAATGAGCGCAATCATGACAGGTGTCGTGCTGTATATGGTACATATTATTGTGAAAATTCCGGTTCATTTTACAATCCCGGCAGAGTTCATACTAGAATACATAACGTGTGTGACCGTGATTTATTTTATGTGCAATCTTGCAGGCGCGTTGACGGTGATCTGGTCACAGATACGCACCACCTTTAAGTACGACAGCGGACTTTTGGAGGGCGGTGCTTTGCCCAAATTAACGAAGGCGGAAAAGATTACCTTCTTCACCTGTCTGAAACGCAAATGGATGTTTTACAATAAAGTCCACATCAGCCGGTTTGCAGTTTCTACCATAGTAATGGTTCTTACTGCTGTCTGTCTCCAGCTGTTTATCGAGGCGAAGGATAAGTATGAATTTTGGATGGGAGCGGTAGAATATGCGTATGGTTACGAGGCAGACAGCTTGGCGGAGGGATTAACGGAGGAACAGATCGTAGAGCTTGAAAGGATAGATGGAGTAAAGAGTGTAGAAAAAGACGTCTTTATTAATTCCAACACAATGACACAGGACATGGAAGGGGTGCAGGAGATTAAGATCTCTGCTTCTGCATTTAAAGACAGCGAGTATGTGAACACGCACCGCCGATACGAGCAGAAACAACGCCAGATCCCCGTGGATGAGGAGGGAGATTATTTCTCTGTGCTGGAACTGAGGGGCTTAGGTCCGCAGGATGAGGAACGGCTCGCCTGTTATGAGAGAGCGTCAGATATGGGAACCCTTGACAGGGAAAGGTTTATCTCTGGGGAGGAATGTGTGCTGATTCTTCCGCCGTATCAGATCCGGGATCTGGGAGGCGGGAAAGAGCCTGTGTATGTCAATACAGTAGAAATGGATGAAAGCAGGGACGTCTATACATACGAAGCGGACGAGAATGCAATTGCTCCCGGAGACATGGTGAAGATCAGTACGCCGTGGGGAGAGAGAGAAGTCCAGGTCGGCGCGGTCATTACGAATCCGGAAGCGGATCTGTCAGTAGATACTCAGGTGGCGGCGGTGAGTGAGAGGTTTGTGAATCTTCTGTGCGGTTTGGAGGAAGAGCGGTATACGGCTGTCAAAATGAATCTGGATGAGACGGCGGATACAGCCGGTACAGGAGCAGAAATTGAAGCGTATTTTGAAGCGTTAGGGAAGGGAGCGAACTTAAGAAACCACAAAAGTGCAGTGAGGAGCTTTGCGGAAGATTCAATATTTGACGAAACACAATATCTGTTTATTTTGACGACCGTGTGGCTTGTGTACATGCTCGTGATGTATCACGGCAATCAGGCATATCTGAAGAATGAAGGAAAACGAATCGGTGTGCTCCGTGCGATCGGCATGGACAGGATCATGCTGAAGTTGAGATATTTGCTTGAAAATATATTCGAGGGCGGAGCGGTGATCCTGCTATCCATTGTGATCGTAACGGGGAATTTTCTGATACGTCTTAAGAAAAATGCGCCTTATGACAGTATAAATATTCTAGTGCAGTCGCTTGCTGATAATCCGGAAGATGTCAGGCTGTTTCTGATGGCTCTTCTCATCGCTGTTACTGTGTTCCTGGGTGTGTCCATCGTAACACTGTACATGCCGCTAAAGAAACTTTCCGGCAGAAGTATTGTCGAGAATCTGGATGATGGCGAGAGAAGATAAGGAAGAACCATTTGCTTCATTGCCTCTATAAAAGAAAAGAAGAATCCCTCGACTGTATTGCAGTACGGTCGAGGGATTCGTTTCTTTTGTCAACGTGGACTTCTTACATCTTTTTGCCTACAGGCATTATAGCATATACTGAAATCTTTTTCAATATTCTTTTGATGATCAAAAATTTATCCTTATCTGGTATCAAACAAGAACCACAATCTAATTTTACCATCATATTCCCTAAATCTTTCCATTATTAGATATTGACTTTCCCGTTATGTGTAAAGTGTATAATCAAAACAAATTCTGGAATCTATGAGAACGGAGGGTGCGGATGAAAGGAAAGGTTGATATACAGGAATTTTACAGCGTACTGGACAGTTTGTATGAGAAGAAAGAGATGGACAAGGCAGAGCCTTATATGCTTGAGGTTCTTTCAAGAGCCGGTAATCTTGAAGACCTGGAGGGCGTGGTTTCAGTCTGCAATGAACTGGGAGGGCTGTATCGTGCTATGAGGCGCACAGACGAAGCGCTCTGGACTTATGAGAAGGTGATGGAAGGGCTAGAACAGATGGGCTTGGAGGGAACGCGCAACTATGCGTCGGCGCTGATCAACCTCGGCAACGTACATATTGCCCGGAAGTCTTATGAGAAGGCATACGGCATCGACCGGCAGGCGCTTGAGATACTGGAAAGGCTTGGAGGCGAGGCATATCAGAGAGCCGCGTTATACAACAATATGAGCGCCGCCCTGCGGGAGCTTGGCAGGACGAAGGAGGCGCAGGATATGGCGCTTAGGGCAATAGAGATCATAAGAGAACTGCCGGAGTGTATGGGTGAGCTGGCGACTTCTTACACGAATCTGGGTCAGGCGCAGGCGAAGGAATACGCCTTTTCCGACGCCAGGCAGAATCTTATGCACGCATTGCAGTTATATGAGAACAGCAGTGGAGACAGGGATATTCATTATGCGAACGCGGTGTATGCCCTTGGGAATCTGGACGACGCGCAAGGGTATTATGAGAACGCCGAAGAGAGGTATATCCGGGCGGCGAAGCTGATAGAGCGGGATTTTGGGCATACCTGCGATTACGATCAGATCATGGAGGATCTGCAGAGAGTCAGAAGGAAGGTGAAGAAGGTTGAAGGGAATGGAATTATCCCAGAGTTTTTATGAATTCTGTAAGGAGCAATTATTTGCCGGCGGTTTGGAGGAGCTTCGGGGTTATGCCGCGGCGGGGCTGGTCGGTGAGGGATCGGAATGTTTTGGCTATGATGATGATATATCACAGGACCATGATTTCGGCCCGGATTTCTGTATCTGGATCCCGGAGCGGATCTATCAGGAGACCGGAGGCAGGTTAGAGGCGGCATACGGCGCATTGCCTAAGACATACCGCGGATATCAAAGGAGCAGTTCAAGGCAGACGCTTATCAGACGCGGTATCATGACGGTCGAGGGATTCTACAGGAAATATACCGGAATCCTGCACATTCCGGCTGACGCAAAGGAATGGTTCCAGATTCCGCAAGGTTTCCTTTCCGTTGCGACAAACGGCGCGGTATTTGAGGATCCATACGGAGAGTTTACACGCAGACGGGAATATCTGCTTGCCTATTATCCGGAGGATGTGATCCGAAAAAAGCTGGCGGCAAAGACGGTAGCCATGGCGCAGGCAGGGCAATACAACTATGTACGCTGTTGTAGGAGAGGAGAATGGGAGAGCGCATATCTGGCAGGCGGAGAGTTCGTCAGATCTGCTCTTTCTGTGATCTACCTGCTGAATAAGAAGTATATGCCGTTCTATAAATGGGCGTTTCGGGGAGTGGATACGCTGACAGAGCTTCGGAATGCAGCCGTCGATCTGAAAGCCTTTGTCCGGATGGAAGATTCGTCAAAGAATGCTGTACAGAAAAGAATCCTGATAGAAAGTATATGCAATGAAATCGTCTGTGAACTAAGGAAAAAGGGATATTCTACAAGTAACGGCGATTTCCTTGAACCCCACGGGAGTTCTATAATGAACGGCATCCAGGACGACTGGCTTCGCAGCCTGCATGTGATGGCAGATTATGACTAAAAAAAGATTTTACGGCGAAAATGATAGAAAGAGAAGGAAAGAAAATGGCAGAAAACAGAGAATACAACTCCAAAGACGAATTGATCGATCATATTATCTCAGAAGAATACGCTATGTTTTCTGAGGTACAGAACATAGGCGGCCGCGCTTCCTGCCAGGATGATTATGACACGTTTTATATTATGCGGTGCGCCCAGCACAGCATTTTTGCGGAAAATACGCTGAAAAGCTATCTGCAAGACATAGAAGACGCACAGAAGGCACGAAGGAATCTGATCACAGAAAAGTATTCCTGGATGATGGAAGAAACCGATCCGGCGTGGTTTGAGGAAAAGTTGAGTCCGCATCTGCCCCGGCTTAGCCCGCGCAAGATGCGTTTGGTGGAAAGTATGACGGTTACTTTCATGAACTGTTATGAGGACGTGAAAAAGCAGTACCCCAATATGCTCGCCTGGGGACGCGATCCGTATGACAATCAGGGCGGCGCATCTATCCGGCTGTATTTTTCCGGTGAACTTAAGACATGGTCGGAGGGGACCTTGCTGCTGGCTTGCCAGGATATCATTTCGCATCTGGAGAAACACGAAAATCCGGTGCGTATGATCTACGAGAAAATCATGGATTTTTACAGCCGCGTACTGATGTAAGAAGGCAGAAGAAGTACGGGGCAGAATTCCCGTTAGGGGAAAGGGGAAAAATCTGTAAAAACAGGAAAAAAAGGGCTGTAAGTTTTTTCAAGGCGCCGAATAGAAGGTTAACGGGGATTTTCAATATAAAAACTGCACAAAAATGCAGATAAAAATAAGTTGAAATGTACAATATTGACTTTGACCGATAGGGAAATGATACCTTATAAAAGGAATAAATAATGTAACTGCCGGATATCAAAGACAGTTACGTTCAGGAGGATCAAGAAAGGAGGAGACAATGAGATATTACGGCGAAGAGGCTTTGGGAATGGTTGAGACATTAGGCATGGTTCCTGCTTTAGAAGCGTGTGATAAGATGCTGAAAGCAGCTGATGTCGAATTGGTCTCGTATGAAAATGTGGGCTCTACCCTGGTGACGATTTTGGTCAAGGGAGATGTTGCTGCATGCAGGGCGTCCGTTGACGCAGGAAAAAGAGCCGCGGAACAGGTAGGCAAGGTGACGGCGGTGCATGTGATACCTAGACCGATTCGGATCATCGGTGATATCGTATCCTGTCACGATGTAGACATTTATTAATACATAGGGAGAGGGAAGACTTATGGCTAAATATAATGCTTTAGGCATGATAGAGACGTTTGGTCTTGTGTTTGTACTGGAAGCCGCTGACGCTATGGTAAAGGCCGCTGACGTGGAGCTGGTGGGCTATGAAAACACAGCTTCCGGCTATATCTCAGTGCTGGTCGCAGGAGACATTGCCGCCTGCCAGAGTGCGGTAGATGCCGGCGTGAAAGCGGTGAAGGATATGGAAGGCAATCTGTACAGTTCCGTGGTGATCGCAAGCCCGCATCCAGATCTGTACAAGATCACAGAGCGTTACCGGTTGGATAAACTCCTTCCGCAGATCGATTAGAACGCTTAAGGGAAGGAGACGACATGAATATTATCGACAATGATCTGCTCTCCATCCAGGAAGCCAGGATATTAGCTGAAAATGCAGCTATGGCAAAAAAACAGCTTGCCCAATTCTCTCAGGAAAAGCTTAACACCATTGTGGAAGGAATGCTTGACGCAGTAGTTATGCATCTGGGAGAACTTGCCTTATTGTCCCATGAGGAGACCGGTTACGGGAAGGCAGAAGATAAGGCTGCAAAGAATTATTTTATCTGTGAATCGGTAAGACGAAAGATCCGCAATATGAAATGCGTCGGATTTATAGAGGAAGATGCAGATAACTGCACGGCGAAAGTGGGAGTGCCCTTAGGAGTGATCGCGGCGTTGGTGCCGTCTACCAATCCGGTATCTACCACCATCTTTAACGCAGTGATCGCGGTAAAGGCGGGCAATGCCATTATCTTTTCCGCGCATCCAAGAGCAGTTAAGACGGTCGGAAGAACATTGGACATATTGATAGAGGCCGCCTGCGAACACGGTATGCCGGAATATGGGATCTCCTATCTGCACGCGGTGGACAGGGAAGGGACCAATACCCTGATCAGGCATCCTGAGGTGAATCTGATCCTGAATACCGGAGTTCCTGCATTTCTGGATGAGGCGAACCGTTCCGGCAAGCCGCTGATCTACGGCGGAAGCGGAAACGGACCTGCATTTATCGAGAGAACCGCCAATGTGAAGCAGGCAGTCAGCGACATTATCGAAAGCAAGACTTTTGATTACGGAATGGTATCTGCCGCGGAACAGTCCGTCGTAGTGGAGCGGTGTATCGAACCGGAAGTCCGGCGGGAACTGACCGCGCAGGGAGCGTATTTTATGACGGAGGAAGAATCCGTCAGATTAGGCAGGCTGCTTTACAACAGCGACGGAAGCATCAATGCGGAATTCGTCGGGATTTCTGCGAAACGTCTGGCGTCAAGAGCCGGATTTTCCGTAGACGGGCAGGTAGAATTGCTGATCGCCGAAGGGAAATACGCGCTGAGCGACAATCCATATAACAAAGAGAAGCTTTGTCCTGTGCTTGCGTACTATATCGAGGATGACTGGCAGAATGCCTGCGAGAAATGCATCGAGCTGTTATTTGCCAAGAACGGCGGGCACACGCTGGTGATCCATTCAACGGACGATTATGTGATCCGGCAGTTTGCACTCAAAAAGCCGGTGGCGAGGGTGTTGGTCAATACCCCGGCGTCGCTTGGCAGTATGGGTGTGACTACGGCTCTGTTCCCGGCGATGACGCTTGGAAGCGGCGTGACAGGACAGGGTATCACGTCGGAGAATGTATCGCCGCTGAATCTTGTGTATATCCGCACGGTCGGGGCAGGTATCCGGGACAGCGCATATATCAGGAGATATTGCGGTGATCAATTGGCGGAAATTAAGGAGAAACGCAAAATGGAACGTGAAGAGGGGCTGCGCCTGATCAGGCGTCTGATCGGTGAGGCGGTTTCCTCTGCATCGTAATAAATGAAAAACAAAAAAAGAAAGTGAGGTATATGAAAATTGGATATTCGTGAATTTTCTACAAAACTCGCAGAAGCAACCAGGGATATGACGCCGGCAGAGCGCCAGGCGATCCAGAAGATGTTCCAGGGAATGAGCGAGCAGATCACAAAAGAAGATCCGGCGCCGGCATCTTGCGCGTCCGGATGTAAGGACGGATATGCAGGAACGGCAGATCACGGAACGGCTATTCCAGAAGGACCGACAGAGCGTATATTGGCTTTGAAGAGGCAGTATATGAGTTGGAAACCGTCCATCACAACACATCGTGCAAAAGCAATCACCAAGATTTACAAAGAGAATCCAGGAATGCCGAAGATCCTGCTTCGCGGAAAATGTTTCCGTTATTGCTGTGAGACGGCTCCGCTTGTGATCCAGGAGAATGAGCTGATCGTCGGCAACCCGACAGGAGCGCCGAGAGCCGGTGCATTCGCTCCCGATATCGCATGGCGGTGGATGCAGGATGAATTGGATACCATTGAGACACGTGACCAGGATCCGTTCTATATTTCACCAGAAGACAAGAAATATATGAGAGAAGTTCTGTTCCCATTCTGGGAAGGAAAATCTGTAGACGAATACTGCGAAGGCCAGTACCGTGAATGCGGCGGCTGGGAATTGTCCGGCGAGTCCTTTGTATCCGATTGTTCCTATCATGCATTAAACGGCGGCGGCGATTCCAATCCGGGCTATGACGTGATCACCATGAAGAAGGGTATGATCGATATACAGAATGAAGCCAGGGAAGCGCTGAACCATTTAAGCTACACGAATCCTGAGGATATTGATAAGATCTATTTCTACAAATCTGTGATCGATACGACCGAAGGCGTTATGATCTACGCCCAGCGTCTCTCAGAGTATGCCCGCCAGATGGCGTTAAAGGAGACGAACCCGCAGCGCAGGGCAGAGCTTGAGAAGATCGCAGAGATCAATGCAAGAGTTCCAAAATATAAACCGGAAACCTTCTGGGAAGCGATTCAGGCAGTATGGACCATTGAATCCCTGCTTCCTGTAGAGGAAAACCAGACGGGTATGTCTATCGGCCGTGTGGACCAGTATATGTATCCGTACTATCGGGCAGATATCGACGCCGGGCGTATGAACGATTATGAGGCATTTGAGCTTGCAAGCTGTATGCTGATCAAGATGTCCGAGATGATGTGGGTAACGTCTGAGGGCGGTTCCAAGTTCTTCGCCGGATATCAGCCGTTTGTAAATATGTGCGTCGGCGGATGTACACGTTCCGGTGCAGATGCGACCAACGATCTGACATACCTGCTGATGGACGCGGTAAGACACACGAAGATCTATCAGCCGTCGCTTGCATGCCGTATCCACAATAAATCTCCTGAGAAATATCTGCGTAAGATCGTAGATGTTGTACGTGCAGGTATGGGATTCCCGGCCTGCCATTTCGACGATACGCATATCAAGATGATGCTGGCAAAGGGCGTGTCTGTAGAGGATGCAAGAGATTACTGTCTCATGGGCTGTGTTGAGCCACAGAAGGCAGGACGGTTATATCAGTGGACTTCGACTTCTTATACACAGTGGCCGATCGCCATTGAACTTACGCTGAACCACGGAGTTCCGCTCTGGTACGGCAAACAGGTAACACCGGATGAAGGACCGCTTACCCAGTATCAGACTTTTGAGCAGTTCGACCGGGCTGTTAAGAATCAGATCGACTACATCACAAAATGGACGGACGTTATGACGGTGATCTCCCAGAGAGTACACAAGGAACTGGCGCCGAAGCCATTGATGTCCATTATGTATGAAGGATGTATGGAAAAGGGCTATGGAGTTGAATCCGGCGGAGCTATGTACAATTACGGCCCGGGCGTCGTATGGTCAGGACTTGCCACCTACGCAGATTCCATGGCGGCAATTAAGAAGCTTGTATTCGAGGATAAGAAGTATACTCTGGAACAGCTGAATCAGGCTCTTCTTGCTGATTTTGAAGGATATGAGCAGATCAGAAGAGACTGTCTGGACGCACCGAAGTATGGAAATGATGACGATTATGCAGATAGCATCTGTGCGGATATCATTCAGTACACAGAGCATGAGCATAGAAAATATAAGACCTTATTCTCACATCTGAGCCACGGTACGCTGTCAATTTCCAACAATACACCGTTTGGTATGATGACAGGCGCGTCTGCGAACGGAAGAAAGGCGTGGCTGCCTCTGTCCGACGGTATCAGCCCGACACAAGGCGCGGATTACAAGGGACCGACGGCGATCATCAAGTCCGTATCAAAGATGGCGAACGACAATATGAATATAGGCCTGGTACATAACTTTAAGCTGATGCCTGGACTTCTTGACACAATGGAAGGCGAACAGGGATTGATCACACTGCTGCGCACGGCAAGCATGTACGGCAACGGCGAGATGCAGTTCAACTATGTGGATAACCAGTCTATGCTGGAGGCACAGAAGGATCCGGACAGCCACAGAGACCTTGTGGTACGTGTCGCAGGTTACAGCGCGTTCTTTACCGAGCTGTGCAAGGATGTTCAGGACGAGATCATCAGCAGGACTATGCTGACAAAACTTTAGACGATCACACGGAATGAAGGAGTTCACTTATGAGCGAAGTGCAAAATGAAGATATTGAACGGAAGGCAGTCATATTTAATGTGCAGAAGTATAACACATTCGACGGCCCCGGCGTCAGGACTCTGATATTTTTTCAGGGATGCCCGCTCAGATGCAAGTGGTGTGCGAATCCAGAGGGCCTTGAACGGAAATTCAAAGTGATGTTTAAGGCTGACGTATGTGTAAACTGTAATAGATGCGTTGCGGTGTGTCCGAACGGCGTCCATCAGATGTCAGCCGATACAGGCAGACATCTGATCGACCGCAGCAAGAAGTGCATCGGCTGCCGGGCGTGTGAGTCGGCCTGCCTGGTTAAGGCGCTCAACATTGCCGGAGAGGAAAAGAGCATATCCGAGCTTCTGGATATCATAATGGAGGATAAGGACTTCTACATGATGTCAGGAGGCGGGGTGACGCTTGGCGGAGGCGAGGTGACCAGCCAGCCGGAAGCGGCAGGAAGCCTTTTATCTGCGTGCAAGAAGTCGGGAATCGGGACCGCAATCGAGACCTGCGGTTATGTGAAGCCGGAGAATTTAAGGATGCTCGCGCCGTTTGTAGATCTGTTCCTGTTTGATATCAAGCATATCGATTCAGAACGGCATTATGAGTGGACCGGCGTCCGGAACGAACTGATCATTGAAAATGTGAAGTGGCTTCTGGGAAATAATAAGAATGTCAAGATCAGGATGCCTCTGTTAAAAGGAGTAAACGACAGGCGTGAAGATATTGAGGGAATCGTAAAACTGCTGACACCGTATCAGGATTACAATAATTTTAAGGGCATAGACCTGCTGCCCTATCACAAGATGGGCGTCAACAAATATAAACAGCTTGATATGGAATATCAGATTGAAGGAGATCCCTCTCTTTCGGCAGAAGATCTGGACAGGATCGAAAAATGGATCAGCGGGTATGATTTACCGGTAGCAGTAATCCGGCATTGATGGAGGAAGGAAAATGGGATTTCTTGACGACAGCTCCGATATAAGGAATCGGATCATTGAAGAATCGGTACCCGGGAAACAGGTGACAATTGCACACGTGATCGCATCGCCCATGCACGATATCTATGAAAGGCTTGGGATCGAAGAGGCGGGAGCGATCGGGATTCTTACGCTTTCGCCTTATGAGACGGCGATCATTGCAGCAGATATAGCCGTGAAAGCGGCGAATGTGAAGATAGGCTTTCTGGATGGTTTTACGGAATCGGTGTTTTTAAGCGGTGATGTCCAGAGTGTGGAGACCGCCCTTGCGGCGGTCACCGATACACTGAAGAATATGCTGGGATTCACCGTTGCGCCGATCACCAGAACGTAGTACGGAGCATTGGATGGAGGAGAGAATGAAATTTATAACAGAATATGATCTTCGTGCCAGGTTCAATGAACAGCCTTTTACAGACTATATAATTGAGAAAAATACCCGTCTGACGCCAGGTGCAAGACAGTTTTTGTCGGATCGGAGGATTACCATATTGGAGGACGGTGCGGACAGAAGCGTTAAGGTGCAGGAAACGGACCGCAAACGGATACCGGAAGCCTGCCAGGCTTGTGAAGCATCAGATTCAAAGAAGGATTCTCTGGCAATTGCAAAGCTTCTAAGCGATGTGGAGGTTCTGGAAGCGGAATTCCTTGTCATAACGAGCCAGATCATCGAAACGGATATTGAGATCGCCGGACAGATGTCAAAAGCCGGGCATGAGTTCGGCAGGATCAAGACTCTTCTGACGGATGGAGAGGCAGATCTCAATATCAGCTTTGAGGGATGCACTGGGATGGATAAGGATCATTTCGGTAAGGACCTGGGCAATTGTTTTGACATTACAGACTTCTATATACAGTCGCCGAACGGAAAAATAATTGTTCAGATGAATGCCCTGCGGGCTAAGATCAGAGCGATGAGGATCAGCGCTGCAGAAGCGCTGAGCGCAGACAGAGAGGAAAAGCGCCAGGAGGCAGTGACAGAGGCAGTCAATCAGATCATCAATAAATTGTCACAGCTGATATGTATGGCGGCGGGGGTGAAAACATGCAGAAGGACGTAATAGATTTCAAGTTCTGCGACGAACTTGTAGAAGAATTTAAACAGGTGGTAAAATACCCGGTCCCATCAAAGAGTTCCGTCTACTATGTGGGCGTGGATCTTGGAACTGCATGTGTAGTAACCGTGGTTCTGGATGAGAACCGCAAGCCTGTGGCAGGAGCCTATGAATATGCAGACGTGGTAAGAGACGGAATGGTCGTGGATTACATCGGAGCGGTTGATATCGTCCGCCGGATGAAAGCAGAGCTGGAAGAAAAGCTCGGCGTAGAAGAATTAGTATATGCGGCGGCGGCGATCCCGCCGGGGACAGATACCCTGGACGGAGGAGCAGTCAAGAATGTGGTGGAAGCGGCAGGCTATATGATCACATCGCTGGAAGACGAGTCTACTGCGGCGAATAAAGTTCTCCGTATACAGAACGGCGCGGTGGTAGATATCGGCGGCGGAACTACGGGAATATCCATCTTCAAAGACGGGAAGGTAGTATACGTGGCAGATGAGCCTACCGGAGGAACGCATTTTTCCCTGGTGTTATCCGGCGCTTACCGGAAGACCTTTGAGGAAGCAGAGCTTTTCAAGAGAGATGGGGCGAATCATAAAGAGATACTGCCTGTGCTAAAGCCTGTGATCGAGAAGGTATCCGCGATCATCAGCCGGCATATTGAAGGGTATCAGGTCGACAGTATTTCCTTAGTCGGCGGTACCTGCTGCCTGGCGGGAATCGAAGAGATCATTGAGAAGAATACCAAGATACCAACTTATAAACCGATAGATCCCATGTTTGTGACGCCTCTGGGAATTGCATATAGTTGTACTGACAAAGAGAGATAGGACGGCGGAGAAGATATGGAGTTTCGGATCATTAAATCCCCGACAAAAGGAACGCTTGATATATTAGAGCGTCGGAAAGGCTCAGGCAGCAAACAGACGCTTGGGCACGTGGGTGCGGTTGGGCTTGTACAGGGCAGGCTGATCGAGATGATCGCGGCGGCGGATATCGCCGAGAAAGCGGTCGGTGTCACGGTAGAGGACATCAGAGGAAGCTGCCCGCAGAATATGATATTGCTGGCGATATTTGGAGACACTTCTTCGGTAGAGTCTGCGATTGAGAAGATCAAGGAGAGCTTGTAAGAGGTGAGGAATTATGGTGACAGCGAGATTGATCGATAATATCTGGGCAACCAGGAAATCAGAGCTTCTAAACGGCTATAAGCTGATGCTTGTTGAGATCATAGGCGGAATAGAAGCCGGTAAGAGACTGGTGGCGGCAGATGTGATCAGTGCGGGGATCGGGGACCGGGTACTTGTGGCCACGGGATCTTCTGCCCGCAGAATGTTAGAAAATGATAATATTCCGGTCGATGCAGCGATCATCGGAATTATTGACGAGGATTGCTGTTTTGAAGAATAGAACAGGAGGTGAAAGACAAGAATGAAAAGACTGATTGATGTAGCCGCCGTGAATGAGATGAAGGCAAACGGGCAGAGTATCGTCTATACAGACGGGAATACATTGCTTACGCCGGCAGCGATGGACGCGATCAACGCGAATGGCATGACGGTCAAGGAAGGCGCATGTCCGACAGCAAAGGAGACTCCGTCTGCTTCCTGCTGTCAGGATCATAAGACAGCAGCGGCAAAAGCGCCGGAGGGAGAAGTAAGCGCGGACCTGATCTTTAAAGTCCTGTCGAGCCTTTCAAAGAGCGGGCTTCTAAATGACATGCTCGCGGCATGTGGGGCGGACAGTAAGCCGTATGAGGCAGAGTACGATCCGGCAGGATTCAAATTGATCCGTGGCAGCAGTGTCAGGACGGAGGTCTTAGACACAGGCGATCCGGCACAGGCAGGCAAGGTCAACTATAGGGAGATCATAGGCGCAGACGACAGATCTTCCATAGCGGCGGGCATTATTACGATTGACGACGTCAACTTTGGCTGGGAAACCGAATGTCAGGAGATCTATTATATCATAAGCGGTTGTATTACTGTTACGATCGACGGAAAAGTATATGAAGCGAAGGCTGGCGACGTGTTCTTTATCAAGAAGGGAATCAAGTGTGCGTTTGGCGCCAAAGGACTTGGAAAGGCATTTTATGCAACATACTGATCAATTAGGAGGATGATATATGCAGGCTTTAGGTTTTATTGAAACCAGAGGGCTGACCGCAGCCATTGAAAGTGCGGACGCTATGCTTAAGGCGGCCGAGGTACGTCTGGTGGAAAGAACATTCGTAAAAGGCGGTATCGTCACCATTACAGTCACAGGAGATGTTGCGGCGTGCAGGGCTTCCGTGGATGCGGCGGCGTCTGCGGTTGCCAGAATGGGAGGAACGATTCTTTCCACACATGTTATCCCGCGTCCCCATGAAAGCCTTGACGGTTCGATGATCGGTTCTGTAGATCCGGTTTGGGAACAGGAAGAGATTGAGAACACAGAAGATAAATTAGAAGAAGAAGCCTTTGAGGAAGAGCCGGAAACGGCAGATGAAGAGACCTCTAAGGAAGAGCCGGAAGCGGCCGGGGAAGAAAAACCGGATCAGAACCCGGAATCTGAGGCGAAGAAAGCAGGAGCAAACAGGGCATATGTTGAGAGTACCGTGGAAACAGACGGGATCGATAAGACAATTTCAGTACTGAAACGCTCCAGAACAGCCGAGATAAAAGAAATGCTCCTTGGCGAATATCCGGAAACGAATCTTAACAGCGAATCGGCGGCAAACATGACAAAGAGAGAAATGCTGGATTGGCTGAAAGATTTCTACACTGAATCATAGTGAGGAGGAATATTATGGATAACATGGATCTTGATCTGCGGTCCATACAGGAGGCGAGGGATCTCTGCAAATATGGTTCCGCCGCCGCCGAGCGTATTGCGAAATACTCGGAGGATCAGATCGACAAGATTCTGCAGAATATGGTCAGAGTCGCAGAGGAACATGCGGCAGAACTGGCGCAGATGGCTGTAGAAGAGACTGGCTTTGGAAAAGTACAGGACAAAATATATAAGAATCACGGAGCATCGACTCTGGTGTATAATTATATCAAAGATATGAAGACACAGGGGATCATCTCAGAGGATCCTGTGAACAAGATGTTTGAGGTTGCCGATCCGGTCGGTTTGATCATGGGTATCATCCCTTCTACGAACCCGACGTCGACGGTGATCTACAAATCACTGATAGCGGTTAAGGCAAGAAATGCAATTGTGTTCTCCCCGCATCCGTCAGCGCTTAAGTGCACCTCCAGGGCTGCGCGGCTGATGGCACAGGCGGCGGTAGACGCAGGGGCGCCGTCGGATACGATCGGATGCCTGTCTATGTGTACGATGCAGGCGACGAATGAACTGATGCACAACGACGCGATCAAGCTGATCATCGCGACCGGCGGTCCGGGCATGGTAAAAGCTGCTTACAGCGCCGGCAAACCGGCGATCGGAGTAGGGGCGGGCAACTCTCCTTCCTATATCGAGCGTACTGCCGATGTGAAAAAAGCTGTATCGAATATTATCGCGAGCAAGACATTTGACAACGGTACCATCTGTGCGTCGGAACAGTCTATCATAGTAGAAGAGTGCAATCACGACGCGGTTGTTGCGGAGCTGAAGGCGCAGGGAGCATATTTCATGAATCCTGATGAAGTTAAAAAGGTATGCTCTGTACTGTTTAAAAACGGCCATACTATGAATGCGAAGTATGTGGGAAGATCTGCCAAGGTTATTGCAGACGGCGCAGGAATCAGCGTACCGGACAATACGACCGTGCTCATCGGGAAGCAAAGCGGTGTCGGAGAAGGGAATCTCCTGTCATACGAGAAGCTGACCTGTGTGCTTGGATTCTATGTTGTACGCGACTGGCATGAGGCGTGCGAGCTCTCTATGAAGCTGCTCCAGAACGGGATCGGGCATACGATGAACCTGCATACCCAGGACGAGAAGATCGTCCGTGAATTTGCAGTAAAGCCGGCGTCGCGTATTCTTGTCAATACCGGCGGAAGTATGGGCGGAACCGGATTAAGTACCGGGCTTGCACCGGCGTTCACGCTTGGCTGCGGCACCATGGGCGGAAGCTCCGTATCGGAGAATGTGACGCCGCTGCATCTCATCAATAAGAAGACGGTATGCTATGGGATCAAGGATGCGGTTACTCTTGCCAGTGACGATCCGACGTTCCATGTATGCGCTGATGCTTCGGCAAAGAGCCAGACATGTTCGTCTATTCCGGCAACGCCGATCTCTTACAGTACAGGATGCAACAGCTGCGGATGCGACGCACAGTCACCGGCAAGCTTCGTCAGAAACCCGATGGCAGCGGCTCATGCGGCTTGCGTGGCAGGTACACAGACTGTCTCAGAGGACATCGACAGCAGGAAGATGGCATCGTCAGATGAAGGGATCAATCTTGAACAGCTGAAGGATATGATCAATGGGCTGGTGAATGCCATGAAGGGAGAGTAAAATGGATAATAACAGCTATAATGAGATTCTGGAGCTGTTCTTAAAAGCAGTTGAATCTGTGAAATCTTCCAACTCTGACGCATATACAGAGGATGCAAAAAAGGGATTGGTCCCGGTAGGGATCTCCAACCGTCACGTGCATCTGACAGAAGAGGCGGTCGAGGTACTCTTCGGAAAAGACTACGTGCTTGAACGGATCAAGAATCTGTCCCAGCCGGGGCAGTTCGCCTGTAAAGAGTGCGTGACGCTGTGCGGTCCGAGAGGCGTGATCGAAAAGGTCCGGGTACTGGGGCCCACAAGACAGCAGAATCAGGTAGAGATCCTTGCCGGCGATATGTTTAAGTTAGGCTTACAGGCGCCTCTTAGGCAGTCCGGGGATCTTGCGGAGAGCGGCGGTATCATCATGGTGGGACCGAAGGGTTCTGTACAGATCAAAGAAGGCGTTATCGTGGCTCAGCGGCATATACATATGAATCCTATGGAGGCAAAAGCTTACGGGGTTCATGACGGGCAGAAGGTAAAACTGGCGGTCGACGGGCCAAGAGCCGGGATCATGGACAATGTAGTAGTCCGTGCGGATGACAAAGGCGCTCTGGAGTGCCATATTGATACAGAAGAGGCAAATGCATACTGCATTAACTCAAAAACCAAATTAATGATAATTAAATAACAAAATTAATTATAAAACAGGAGGAAATAAAAATGACAAAGTATGATGCATTAGGAATGATCGAGACAAAGGGACTGATTGGCGCGGTAGAGGCAGCAGACGCTATGGTAAAAGCGGCTAACGTTTATCTGATCGGAAGAGAATTCGTAGGCGGCGGCCTGGTTACTGTTATGGTCCGCGGAGACGTAGGAGCCGTTAAGGCTGCGACAGATGCCGGAGCTGCGGCTGCACAGAGAGTCGGCGAGCTGCTTTCCGTACATGTAATCCCGCGTCCGCATCAGGAAGTGGAATCTATTCTTCCGACAAAAGCAGAGTAATTCATCATTATCGGGTCTGCCCAAACACAGGCCCGATTTTTAAAAGGCGCTGGAAATCAGGATAAAAGGAATCGTGTGGTGAGGATGAGGGAAAACAAGAAAAAATTATATTCTATTGGCGAGGCTAGTAAGATCTGTAATGTCTCTACAAAAACACTGCGTTTCTATGACAAGATGGGTGTTGTAACACCGGATTACGTAAGCGAAGAGAACGGATACCGTTATTACAGCAGTATCACGCTGCTGAAAATTCCTGTGATCAAATATTATAAGCAGCTGGGGTTTAAACTGGAGGAGATGGTAGGACTTCTGAATGGGGAATCTTATCATGGTATGGAGGATAATTTCCGTAAGAAAATAATAGAACTGAGCCGGGCAGAGCAGGAGATCCATAAGAGCTATGTGTCTGTGAACGACTGGTATGAGTTGATCCGGGAAGCAAAGACGGTATCCGCCCAGGCTGAGTGTCCGGTATGTATTAAATATCTGCCTACTCAGGAATATGCGTATCTGGATCAGGAGTTTTCCTATAACTACAGAGACGCCGTGATCAATATACCATGGACGGATTACCTTTCCAGTATGAATTGTTCCATTACCGGTCCGATCATCATAGAATATCCTTCCATGCAGGACAAGATGGAAGGAGTCTGCCGCACTGCACGGATCATGCAGCGGATCGTCGGGACTTGTGACAGACGGACGAACATCCTTGTCATGAAAGGACAGATGGTGGCGTCCCTCTATCATTTGGGCGGTTATGACAACATGAAGGAGAGCTATCAGAAGATCCTTGAATATATTGAGAAGCAGGGCTATGTCTGCAAAGAAAGATCGATAGAACGGTATGTATTGGATTACTGGACATCGGAGATCCTGGATGAATTTGTGACAGAAATCATTATTCCGATCTGTAAAAAAGCATGATTTTAGACAGCGAAAGAAAGGAGGAGTTGATATGGAAGAATTTACTATGAACACAAGAATATATATGGGCGAAGATTCCTGCGAAAAAATAAGTGAATTTGAGATAAAGCGTGCATTTATCTTCTGCGATCCTTTCATGAAACAGTCAGGAAAAACCGATCTGATCGTGACAAAGCTAGCCAAGATGCGTGTGGAATACTATATTTTTGCAGACGTAGTTCCGGATCCTGACATGGCGGTGATACAAAAGGGATTGAATCAGCTGAATGCTTTCAAACCGGATACAGTGTTCGCCTTTGGCGGCGGTTCTGCCATTGATACGGCTAAGGCGGTCGTACATCTGTATGCCAAGATGCATGATATCGCAAGACCTTGCATCATCGCGGTCCCGACCACAAGCGGGACCGGAAGTGAAGTGACTGCGTTTGCGGTGGTTTCAGACAGGGAAGCGGGAATTAAATATCCGCTGATCGATTCCCGGATGATACCGGATGCGGTATTCTTAGATCCGAAGCTTACGTCCACTGTACCGCCGTCCATCACGGCGGATACTGGAATGGATGTGCTTACGCATGGACTTGAAGCCTTTGTTTCCACGGATGCCAATGATTTTACCGACGCTATGGCGGAGAAGTCCATACGGACGGTCTGGGATTATCTGGAACGTTGTGTGGCGAGCGGGGATGATATGGATGCAAGAGCCCATATGCATAACGCGTCCTGCATGGCGGGCATGGCGTTTAATGCGGCTTCACTTGGAATCTGCCACAGTATGGCGCACGCGCTGGGGGCACAGTTCCATCTTCCGCATGGGCGCTGTAATGCGGTGCTTTTACCCATCGTTATCGAATATAACGCCGGACTTGAAATACCGGGTGAGACAGACGCGCTTTTGCGTTATCTGGATATTGCAAGGCTTCTTGGGATCTCTGCCGGAACGAATAAAGCGACGGTCCACCTTATGGTACGCCAGATCCGCAGTCTCATGAGCCGGATCGGCATCCCGGTCCGTTTTGCAGAACTGAATATCGATGCTGACAGCTATCTGCGATCGATCGACGTTATGGCAGAGAACGCACTGAAAGACCGTTGTACCGCGACCAATCCCAGAGTACCGACGGCGGAGCACATCAAGCGGCTGTATAAGAAGCTTTATCAGTCGTAAAAAACAGCATTAGGAGGAAAATATAATGACAGTAGACAAATCACATTCCATTGGTATTTGGTCAGGTATCATATCTGGCCTTACATATGGGATCTATACGACACTCGTTATGGTGGCAGGCTATTATGAGCCCCTGGTAACGGCGGCGGGACTGCTTGCGGCGCCCTATGTGTGTTCCGGGTTAAACGACCTGTTCGCGGGAATCTGGCTTTCTATATATAATATAAAGAGGGGGCGGATGGCGGAGGTATGGCAATGCCTGAAAACCCGGCCGGGACAAATGATCGTTCTTGGTTCTCTGCTCGGCGGCCCCGTAGCAAACGGAGCCTATCTGGTAGGATTGGCCCTTGCCGGAGCCTATGCGATCCCGATCTCTGCAACATGCAGTCTCTTCGGCGCTATCTTCTCATGGATATTCTTAAAGCAGAGGCCTACGAAGAGAGTTGTGGCAGGTATGATCATCTGTGTGTCGGGCGCTATCATCATTAACTGGGTGGAACCGGAAGGGACGAAGAACTTTACTCTCGGTATCATCTGCGCCCTGATCGCGGCGATCTGCTGGGGACTTGAAGGGATGTTCTCAAGCTCCAGCGGTGAAGAGCTTGAACCGGAGATCTCCGTGAATCTGCGTGAATTGATCTCCGGTATCGTGGATCTGGCGATCATCGTTCCGGCTGTCAAAGCATTGTCGCTCCTTGCGGGAACCTTACAGGCGGGGATCCCGGTTATCTGGCTCCTTGTGGCGGGGCTTTCTGCCGCGGTTTCATTCCTTACCTGGTATAAGAGTAATGCATTGGTTGGATGCGCCATCGGAATGTCGCTGAATGTAACTTATGCATTCTGGGGAGTATTATTCTGCGTATTATTCCTTGGACAGGAATTGACGGTTACGATCGTCGCAGGATCTATCATTATCGTTCTCGGCGCCGTGCTTGTTACGATGAATCCGCTGGATCTGTTCCGGAAGAATCCGAGCGCATAATTGAATTATGAAATACCCTGAAGCAAGTTTGTTTCGGGGTTTTTTATTTTGGAAAAATTATCTAACAGTTAACTGTTGACAGTTTTGGCGAATTAAAGTAAAATAGTGTCAAGAAGGAGAGATGAAAGAAATGGCGGCAAAATGTCAGATTGTAACTTTGCGGGAACAGGTGAATAACTTTATCAAGTCCCGGATCTTGAGCGGAGAGATCAAAGCAGGAGAAAGAATCAATGAATTTGAACTGGCAGAGGAATTAGGGATCAGCAGAGGGCCGGTAAGAGAAGCGCTCAGACAGATTGAGCAGGAAGGACTTGTATCATATGAGGCGAATAAGGGCTGTAGAGTTAAGAAGCTTACGATCCAGGAAATATACGAGATGAGTCTGTTGAGGGCAGATCTGGAGATTCTGGCAGTGAATGTGTGTAAAGGAAATTATTCAGACGCTTCGCTCAAAGAGATGGAGATTCATGTTGAAAGAATTGATGAATATGACAAAGAGAGAAACCTGGGGAAGATCATAGAAGAGGATCAGATTTTTCATGAATTACTTGTGCGGGAACCAGGTCTTTCATATTTGATGAAGCTGTGGCATATGCTGGATGTCACCAATTTTGCGGTATATTCCACTCTGGATTCCCTTGGTCTGCTCTGCTATGGGAAGATAGGGAGGAATCACAGGGAGCTTCTTGAATGTGTGAAGACCAGAGATGTCGAGGTTATCACAGATAATTTAAAGCACCATTATATCAGTGTCTCAGAATTTGTAAGAAAAGTCATGGAGAAATAGAAAGGGAGGACGGATATGTATAATTACCCAGCTGCAAAGCGTAAACCAGAGGAAGTAAGATTTGGAAAGCATAGTGTAGAGGATGAGTATGAGTGGATGCGTGATGCTGCCGCACCGGATACGATTGCATTTACTGACAGCCAGAATGCGTTTACAGACCAGTATTTTACGGGTTATCAGAGTAATCTTAAAGAGTATCTGGATGAACAACGGGAAATAAGCCGGAATCTGAGATACCGCGAGATCGTAAGAACAGCCGGCAGGATAGCGGCATTAGGCGTATACAATGACGGGATAGCAAAGAGCGTTCTGCTGAATGATGATTTTTCTGTAAGAGAGGTGATCACAGATTCCGGTTTTATGGAGGGAGTCCATGTCTACGGTATTTCGCCGAATCCGGCGCACGAGCACTTATGTATCCTGCACATTCTCAGGGATCAGGCAGAAAGAATGAGCGGCCTGGTATATGATATGAGCAGTAAGAAAGTTCTGGCTGAACTAAAGGATACTTTCTCGGTGAGCTGGTCTTCCTGTGGAGAATATGTTTATTATTGCAGAGCAGAACACCGGAAAGACGGGACGATCGAGAATATTTTGTGCAGATACAGTCTGAGCGCCAATGAAGATACGGTGCTCTATACGCATCAGGGACATGCGGCCTATGGCTTGGTCTATCCGATGAAAGAAGGCGGCACAGTCGTTGAATTTGCGGTTGATTATCATGCGGGAGACATGGTGATCTATGAGGACGAGAACCATATGACGAAGATCCCATATGATGGGAACGCACGTACATACATAGGATCAGATGCACAGTGCCATTACTTTATAACGGATGAAGAAGCGCCGCTTGGGAAGATCGTGGCAATCGAAAAAGGGAAGGACTTTCATGACAAGAAGACCTGTATTGAGGAAACTGATGAAAAGTTATCACAGGCAGGCATGAATCACGGGAAAATCATCTGTATCTATGAAAAGGCCGGTTCTCAGAGTATGTGTGTGTATGACAAGAAAGGACACAGACGGGATATCGAACTGCCCTGTGTCTATGGGAAGATTGATATTGCAGATCAAGAGCTTGGCTCTAAGAGACCGCTGTTTTCTTATGAGAGCTTTTCTGTTCTGCCCAATGTCATGGAATTGAATCTTGAAGATTATACGGCAAGTACAGTCTACGTAAGCGGTACGGCCTGCGAGGATGTTATAGAAGAGCTTACTTATTATACTTCTTACGATGGAACCCGTCTGCCGGCATATATTATCCGTAAGAAGCACGTGCAGAAAAACGGGAATAACCGGACGCTCTTCTATGGCTATGGCGGATATAATGCCGCAAACTATGTCAGAGCAGACGCGTGCGGAATGACTATCGCCAATTGGATTGAAGCCGGCGGAATCTACGTGCATTGTATTATCCGCGGAGGCGGGGAGTTTGGAGAAGACTGGCACAGAAGCGGCTGGAAAGAGAACAAGAAGAATGTTTTTGACGATTTTTGCAGTATTGTAGAAGGAGTTATCAATGACGGCTGGACAAGGCCGGCAAAAATTGCCGTGTGCGGCCTGTCAAACGGGGGACTGCTGATGACGGCGCTTATTACGAGGAGACCGGAGTTGTTCGGCTGTGTAATAGCCTCTGTACCGCAGACAGATCTGCTCGGTTTTGTATATGACGACCGCGGTCCGATGTATATTACAGAATATGGAGATCCCCGGGAAGATGATATGTTTGAATATATGAAATCATACTCTCCATATCATAATGTCAGGGAGAACACAGCTTATCCGGGGATCTATATTCAGGCAGGTGCAATGGATAATAATGTTCCGGCCTATCACGCCAAGAAGTTCGCGGCAAGAATGCAGAGACTTCAGGGAGAACGGCCGGTGCTCCTTCGGGTACTTCCCTATGGAAGCCATGACCGGGGCGTCGGGGAATATTTCCAGCGGACCATAGCGGAGATGAGGACATTCATTGATATAGAACTTGGGGCAGGAGACGAAGATAATGGGTAAATACATAGTAAGAAGAATATTGTCGATCATTCCGACGATTTTAGTTATTGTCTTTGCGATATTTTTCATCCTGGATCTGACGCCCGGAACGCCTGGGCGGGTGATCCTTGGCGTAACCGCGACAGAAGAGCAGGTGAAGAACCTGGATGAATCGCTGGGATACAACAGACCGGTAGTCGTGAGATATTTTGATTATCTGGTCCACGCGGTGCAGGGAGATTTTGGGAATTCCTATGTAAACCGGCAGCCGGTATATGATATACTTGCTCCGAAATTTCCAACGACACTGAAACTCGCCCTGCTGGCTGTCGGGATCTCCGCGCTGTTGGGAATCCCGCTTGGAATTGTCTCGGCGCTTAAGCCGAACTCATTCCTGGACAGTACATTGACGACACTGGCGCTGTTTTTTGCAAGTGTTCCGTCCTTTTGGCTGGGGCTTATGTTTATGTTAGCTTTTTCGCTGGTATTAGGATGGCTGCCGTCAAGCGGTATCGGTACATGGAAGCATTATATCATGCCGGTCATCACGCTTGTGCTGCCGTCGGCGGCGTACCTTTCAAGGCTGACAAGATCTACGATGATAGATGCCGTTAACCAGGATTATATCAGAACGGCAAAGTCAAAAGGCGCGAACACATCCCGCGTAATGTTTTTACACGCTTTAAAGAATGCGATGATGCCGGTCGTCACGCAGCTGGGAATGAGTTTCGCATCTCTTTTGGGGGGAGCATTGATCATAGAGATGGTATTCGGGCTTCCGGGCTTTGGATCGGCGATCGTAAATGCGATAAAGACAAAAGATATTCCGATCGTCATGGGAGGGATTATATTCTTATCAACGGTATTTATTCTGATAATGCTTGCTGTTGATCTGATATACGCTTTTATTGATCCTCGTGTAAAAGATATGTACGAATAAGAGGGTATGATTATGTTTAATATATTCAGAAATAAAAAACTTGTAAAAGATACAAATCCGACGCAGAGGCAGCTGATCTGGGAACGATTTTGTGAAAATAAGTTGTCCGTATTGGCACTGATTGTTCTGACACTGATCGTTTTGACAGCAATATTTGCAGATGTCATTGCTGATTTCGAATCACATGCCATTGCGCAGAATGTAATGGAGAGAATGCAGAAGCCGTCCGCATCGCACTGGTTCGGAACAGATAATCTGGGGAGAGATCTGTTCGCAAGAGTTATACACGGCGCGAGATATTCTATGATATTCGGTATTGTGTGCACCGCGCTGGCACTGTTCGGCGGTTGTATATTTGGTGCAACGGCGGCGTATTTTGGAGGGAAAATAGATTCTGTCATTTGTCGTATTATGGACACATTTATGTGTATTCCATTTATGCTGCTCGCGCTGTCTTTGGTATCGGCGCTTGGATCAGGATTAAAGAGTATGACGATCGCGATGGTAATTGCAAGTGTACCAAGCTTTACGAGAATGATACGTTCTATTGTTCTGACAGTAGTAAGGCAGGACTACATCGAAGCGGCAAGAAGCTGCGGTTCCAGCCATCTGTCTATTATTTTCTCACACGTATTGCCGAATGCGATGGGGCCGATCATTGTAAATGCGACAATGAATGTTGCGGGACTTATCTTATCAGCGGCAGGCTTAAGTTTTATTGGTATGGGAATTCAGCCTCCGAATCCGGAATGGGGATATATGCTGTCAGAAGCGATGCCATATATGCGGCTTGCGCCTCATCTGGTGGTATTTCCTGGTCTGGCGATCATTATTACGGCTCTTTGCTTCAATCTTTTAGGGGATGGACTGGCGGATGCATTAGATCCGAAAAGACGGGGATAACAGAATATTATGGACGCCGAAGGGGTGTTTTCATATATTAAAAATTTATATTTCTAACAGGAGGGAAAGAAATGAACAAAAAGAGGATGTTGACGTTTTTGTTGGTATTGGCAATGGCTGTAAGTGTATTTGCAGGATGCTCCAAAGACAGTTCTGACAAATCGTCCAAGGATGCAGGCGGGAAAAAGGAGAAGGATACGCTTGTTATTTTGGACACGCAGGTAGTAGAGGCATTTGATCCGCTGAACACAGCTTTGAATTACAAGCTTGAGTGGCACCAGCTTTTTGATGTTCTCATCGAATTTCAGGAAGACGGAAGCCTGGGACCTGCGCTTGCAGAAAGCTTCGAACTTACAGATGATGGAAAAGGCTATATCTTCCACTTACGTGACGATGTGGATTTTATAGACGGAACACACTTTGATGCAGAAGCCGTTAAATATTGTGTAGACAAGATAAGAAGCTTTGAATTGTCTGCGTGGGTAGCGGCTTATATCGGCGAGGCAGAAGTAATTGACGAGTATACGGTCAGGATCAATAAAGCCGCTTCTCATACGAAGCTTCTCGAATTCCTGGCGGAATACTTATATATAGTATCGCCGACTGCGTATGAGAAGGATCCGGAAGGGTTTGCAAAGAATCCGGTCGGCTCCGGAAGCTATAAGTTCAAGGAGATCGGTGCAGACGGATATATCTATATGGAAGCAAATGAGGATTATTTCCGCGGCGAACCATACTTTAAGAATCTTGTATTCAGGACTCCGCTGGATCCTTCGACCGCAGTTGTGGCGCTTCAGAACGGAGAGCTTGATATAGTCTTAACGATGCCTCAGGATCAGGTTGAGCTTGTCAAAGACGATCCCAAATTTAATGTGATCAGCTCTTCAGGATGGGGTGTGAAATCAGTCTTCTTAGAGGGACCAAACCTTATGAACGATCAGAATCTCCGTAAAGCTATTTTCCATGCGGTGAACCGTGAGAATGCGATTGAATTTGACAACGCGCCAAAAGGGGCAGAGCCGGCAACGAATATGTACTCGGAACGTATGATGGGCGATTTTGCAGATTTCATGGATATTGGAGGGTATGATATCGAACTTGCCAAAGAGTATCTGGCAAAATCTGATTACGATGGGAAACCGCTGAAACTGACGATCACGACGGATCTGGCGAATATTGCGCAGTCTGTTCAGGAGGATCTGAAAGCGATCGGCGTACAGACAGAAATTAATCAGCTTGATGCAAATGCGTTCTGGGCTGCGTTTGCAGATGGAAGCTGTGATATCACGATCGCAAGCTGGGGATGTGATTATGCTTCGCTGGAAGAGCAGATGGGATTCCATGCCGGAACGGGTTATTATGGGGAGATATTGTATAACACACCGGAATTTGACCAGCTCCTGGCGGACGCCGCAAATGAATGGGATGAAGAAAAACGGGCAGAGCTGTGCGAAGAGGCTCTGAAAATGACACATGATTTTGCGAACATGGTTCCGATCTATGAGGATACAATGACGAACGTATATAATGCCGAATTAGACGGGATCCAGGATATCTGGTCTGCAACGTATAATTTATATTTATACCAGGTGAAACTTAAATAGGACTGAAACAAGGGGATGAAAGCCCCTTGTTTACTTATACAGGAAGTATGAGGAGGAAAAGCTTTGATTTTAGTTAAAAACGGAACGGTGCATTTTCCAAAAGGAGAGGAAAGAAACGTTGACATTCTGATTGATGGGGAAAAAATCGTGGAGATAGGGGACAATCTTACGGCCGGCGCACAGTGTATTGACGCATCGGGCTGTGAAGTTTTTCCTGGATTTATTCTTCCGGCGACAAGCGTGGGAGTCTATAATTATGCGGATCTGGCGCATACAGATTCTGATGAAAAATCCGGGCCGGTCAATCCGGATATACATGTCCGGTATTCGCTGGATCCGACTGAGGTAAGAATCCAGGGTTATGAAAGGCATGGTATTACAGCATTTGGCGCGGTGCCGAATGATTCTGCACTTATAGCAGGACAGACCGGCGTTTATCATACAAGCGGGCGAACCACGTCAGAAATGGCTGTTTTGGAAGATGCGGCGTTAAAAGTGAATTTTATCCCGAGTGTAAAGAGGACGTTTGCATCGCGGGATATGATGCCCATGACAAGAATGGGCATGGCGTCCATGCTGAGAAATGAACTGAAAAAGGCATCGTTGAAAAAAGCGGATGACGCCGGATATGATCCGGGGCGGGAAGTCTTAAAGAGAGTGCTTGATAAGGAACTGCCGATACTGTGTAATGTAAGAGAAAGATTTGATATAGAAACCATCCTGGAGATCCAGAAGGAATTTGGATTCAGACTGATCTTAATGGGGGCGTATCAGGCAGATACTCTTCGGGATAAACTACAGAAAGCAGGGGTATCGGTGCTTCTGGGGGATCTGATTGACGGAAGCTTTGTGACGTATTATGATGCTGATATTTTGGGGCTTTTGGAGATGTCTAAAAAGGTTTTGACGGCTTTTGCGAATAACGGCTCAGGTTATGAGGGGCTTTTATGGAGTGCAGAAAAGGCGGTGAGAAATGGACTCAAAGTGGAGCAGGCGGTCGATATGCTTTCAATAAATACTGCTGAGATCCTGGGGGCGGCAGATAAGATCGGATCAATAGAAGCCGGGAAATATGCTGATATTTCCATCTGGGACGGCCATCCGCTTAAGACGTATGACGCTCATATTAATGTATGTATTACAGCAGGAAAAGTCTGGAGGGCAGAAGAATGAGTATGCTTATAAGAGATGCCATAATTTATGATATGGAAGGAAGTGCTCCTTTCAAGGGTGATATCTATATCGAAGACGGGAAGATCAAACAGATCGGAACGAAGCTGAGTGTCCGCGCAGATGAAGTGATCGATGCGGACGGCCTGACCGCACTTCCGGGGTTTGTAGACGCACATTCTCATCTGGGCGGATTCAATATGCTGAATTATGATGAATGTGATTTTAATGAGATGACAGATCCAGTAACAGCCGGCGTATCTGCCATTGACGGATGCAACGTTCATGACAAATGCTTTATGGACGCGTGTAAAGGCGGCGTGACCACAATGTGTATTACGCCGGGGAGTGGGAATCCAGTCAGCGGACTTGCCTTCATTGCGAAAACAGCCGGAAAAGATGATATACATGAGCTTGTGATAAAGAATCCGTCTGCGTTAAAGCTTGCATTTGGGATGAATCCGATCGGTGTGTATGGCAAGAAGAACAGGATGCCGATGACGCGTATGGGTGTCATAAAAGTAATGCGGGACGCTTTTTATGAGGCCAGGGAATATATGGCCAAGAAAGAGGCGGCCGGGGGAGACAGTGCAAAAATGCCGGACTATGATGCGAAGCTTGAGGCAATCTCGCTTGCGCTCAGTCATCAGATTCCGTTGAAAATACATTGTGAGCAGTTTGACATGATGACCGCGATAGAACTTGCAAAGGAATTCGACTGTGAATATACCATTGAACATGCGTGGGGAGCAGAGTTCTTTCTTCCGGAGTTGAGGGAAGGCGGGGGTGCGGTCAACTATGGGCCGGTAGGGGTTCCGACCGGATATGGCGAGCTTACACATGCGAATATTGCCGAGGTAAAAATGCTGGAAGATGAGGGCGTTCATGTTTCAATTATCACAGATTCACCGATCACGATGCCTGAGCTGATCTATATTCAGGCAGGGGAAGCTGTCCGCAGGGGATTGTCACATGAGAGTGCGCTGAAGATGATAACTATAAATCCGGCGAAGACATTGCATGTGGACGACCGCGTGGGCTCTATCAAAGTCGGAAAAGACGGAGATATCGTGCTGTTTAACGGCGTGCCCGCATTGGACGTGGCGGCAGGGGTAGAATATACCATTGTAGAAGGTAATGTAGTTTATAGAAGACAGACAGGGAGAAGGTTATGGCAGAAACAAGTAACGAGCTCTTGAAAATAAGTAAGCTTAGAACAGTTATAAAGGTCAGGAACGGAGAATTGGTTCCGGTGGACGGTGTGGATATATGCGTTCCTTTTCATTCTACAGTCGGGATTGTCGGGGAATCCGGATGTGGAAAAAGTATGACGGCCATGTCGGTCATGGGGCTGCTCCCCAAGAATGTGAGGATTGCGTCTGGAAGTATCAGACTGAACGGCACAGAATTGACAGAGCTGTCCCCAAAAGAGATGCGTAAGATTACAGGAGACAGGATGTCTATCATATTTCAGGAGCCGATGACAAGCCTGAATCCGGTACTTACGGTGGGAAAGCAGGTGAGGGAGGCGATCATTCTTCACCGGAATGTCTCAAAGGAAGAAGCCAAGAAGATGGTGACAGAGATGTTTCAAAGCGTGGGGATCCCAGAGCCCCAGAGGCGCTATAATGCATATCCGCATGAACTCTCAGGAGGTCTGAGACAGCGTGTTATGATCGCGATGGCGATGGTCTGCGAGCCAGAGCTGTTGATCGCCGACGAACCGACGACGGCTCTGGATGTTACTGTAGAAGCTCAGATTCTGCATCTTATGCGTAAGCTTCGTGATGAGAAGAATACATCTATCATGATGATCACACATAATTTAGGCGTGGTTGCTGAGATCTGTGATACGGTTTATGTTATGTATGCCGGGCAGGTTGTAGAGCATACGGATGTATATGAGATTTTCAAGAATCCCTGCCATCCGTACACAGAAGGGCTTATGGGTTCTCTTCCTACAGTGAACAGCAAAGAGCGGTTAAAGAGTATTCCGGGAATTGTGCCGAAGCTGGATCAGCTTCCGAAAGGATGCAGGCTGCACGACCGCTGTAAGTATGCAACGGAAAGATGTAAGAATGAAATGCCGCCGCTATACGATATCGGAGACGGGCACACAGTCCGCTGTTTTCGGATGGAAGAAAAAGGAAAGGCGGTGGAATAGAATGGAAGACAGGAAGGTACTTGTAAGCGCGAAGAGCCTTACAAAGACATTTAAGGTGAAGAACGGAACCGTAAAAGCGGTCGGCGGTGTAGATATTGAGATATATAAAGGGGAAACGCTGGCTCTTGTAGGAGAGTCCGGCTGCGGCAAATCAACGCTTGGCAGACTGCTTTTACGTCTGATCGAGCCGACATCGGGCGAAGTGATCTTTGATGGGAAAAATATTACTGCGATGAATAACAGGGAAATGCAGCAGATGCGTAAAGAAATGCAGATCGTGTTCCAGGATCCCTATTCTTCTATCGATCCGCGTTTTTCTGTTAAGAGGATCATCGGCGAACCGCTCAAAGCCTACAAGGTATTTAAGACGAAGAAAGAGCAGGAGGATTATATCAGGGAGCTGGTAGAAAAAGTAGGGATCCATAAGGAAGATCTGGAAAGATATCCGCATCAGTTTTCCGGCGGACAGAGGCAGAGGATCGGGATTGCCAGAGCTTTGGCATTGAAGCCCCAGCTTATCGTATGTGATGAACCGGTCTCTGCTCTGGACGTCAGTATCCAGGCGCAGACATTGAACCTTCTGCATGATCTACAGAGAGAATTTGATCTGACATATCTCTTTATCTCCCACGATCTTGCTGTTGTAAGGTATATTTCCGACAGAGTATGCGTGATGTTCCTGGGAAAAATATGTGAGATTGGAAATACGGAAGACATATACAGGAATCCAAAGCATCCATATACGTATTTCTTATTATCATCGACGCCCAAGCCGGATCCGTTGAAGCGCAAGGAGGACAAGGAGATACTTTCAGGAGAGGCGCCAAGTCCGATGAATCCGCCGTCGGGATGCCGTTTTCATACCAGGTGTCCGTATGCGAAAGAGATCTGTAAGAAGGAAGAGCCGGCGCCGGTAATGCTGGATGGAAGACTGATCGCATGTCATTTTCCGCTTGATGAGGCCGGGATATAGTCAGATATGCTGCTTTTTATATTTTCGTCTTGTAAAAGTGAAGATTCTACATTATACTGAATCTATCTGAAGCAGCACAAATTTTCCTGCTGTTCCTGAAGAAATAAGTGAAGACGGAGGAAGAGAGAGATGATATATGAAGAAGTGCTGGCGAATGCCAGAACGTGTGTAGGAGAGATCTGCAAGGCATGTCCGGTCTGTAACGGCAAGGCGTGCGGTGCAAGGATACCGGGACCTGGCGCAAAGGGTACGGGGACTGTGGCGATAGAGAACTATGAAGCATGGCAGAGATTATGTGTGAATATGGATACGATCTGTGAGAATAAACCGGTTGACTTAGCCTTTGAGGTGTTTGGACAGACCTTTAAAGCGCCAATCTTTGCGGCGCCGATCGGAGCGATGAAGCTTCATTACGGGGACAAGTATGATGATCTGGAATATAACGATATTCTGGTATCGGCCTGTGCAGATGCGGGGATCGCCGCATTTACAGGCGACGGGACGAATCCGGCGGTCATGGAAGGAGCGGCGAAAGCAATAAAGGCGGCCGGCGGAAAGGGGATTCCGACGGTGAAGCCGTGGGATGTGAACACGCTTGCCGAGAAGTTTGCGCTGGTGAAGGAGGCCGGGGCGTTTGCCTGTGCGATGGATGTGGATGCGGCAGGTCTGCCGTTTCTTAAGAATCTGACTCCTCCGGCAGGAAGCAAGTCTGTGGCGGAGCTTAAGGAGATCATCGAGAAGGCGGGCGTACCGTTCATCCTTAAGGGGATCATGACTGTGAAGGGTGCGCGCAAGGCGAAAGAAGCGGGGGCTTCGGCGATCGTGGTATCTAACCATGGCGGCCGCGTGCTGGATCAGTGTCCGCCGACCGCCGAGGTGCTGGCGGAGATTGCGGATGAAGCCGGAAAGGATATGAAGATCTTCGTGGACGGCGGGATCCGTTCAGGCGTGGACGTATTCAAGGCGCTTGCGCTTGGCGCGGACGCAGTGCTGATCGGCCGTCCGTTTGTGACAGCCGTATATGGCGCGGCATCAGAGGGCGTACAGGTCTACACGGCGAAGCTGATCTCTGAATTAGAAGATGCCATGGCGATGTGCGGTGCGCATTCTCTGGAGGAGATCACGAGAGATATGGTAAGATAGTCCATGAAAAGTCTGAATGAAGATATCAGGTCCGGGCAGTTTAAGAATGTCTATCTCCTGTACGGGGAGGAGGCATACCTGAAGAAGCAGTATAAGGATCGGATGACGAAGGCCATGCTGCCGGACGGCGATACAATGAATTATGCTTATTATGAAGGGAAAGGAATCAATCCGTCGGAGCTTATTGATCTGGCGGAGACGCTTCCTTTCTTTGCCGAACGCCGGCTTATCGTTGTTGAGAATTCGAATTTTTTCAAGAATGCGGCGCCGGAGCTTGCAGATTATATGAAGACCATACCGGAGACGACGTGTTTTCTCTTTGTTGAGAATGAAGTGGACAAGCGCGGGAAGCTCTATAAGACGGTGAAGGAGAAGGGGCGTATCGTCGAGATGGGGCGGCAGGATGAGAAGACGCTGCTCTACTGGATCGCGGGCAATGTCAGGAAAGAAGGGCGGCAGATCAAGGAATCTACCGCCCGTTATCTGGTGTCCAAGACCGGGACGGATATGGAGAATCTGGAGAAGGAACTGGAGAAGCTGTTTTCGTATACTCTGCCGGAAGCTTCTTTGTCTGCCTCAGACGGGGCGGACCATTTGGAAGGCCGGGACAAAGAGGCATCGGAGAATATAGAGATTACGGTGAAGGACATAGATGCTGTCTGTACGACGCAGATTTCCAATAAGATCTTCGATATGATTGAGGCTGTGGCGGCAAAGCATCAGAAGAAGGCTCTGAATTATTATTATGATCTGCTTGCGTTAAAGGAGCCTCCTATGCGGATCCTCTATCTTCTGGCACGGCAGTTCAGGATTCTCCTGCAAGTGAAGGATCTGCTTGACAGGGGCAATGATAAGGCTCAGATTGCAAAAGCCGCGAAGCTTCATCCCTTTGTGGCGGGCAAGTATATGCAGCAGTGCAGGACGTTTACCAGCGCGGAGCTTAAGGGGATCATGGAGGAAGCCGCTAATACGGAAGAACTGGTGAAGACGGGACGGCTGAATGATGTGATGAGCGTGGAGATATTTATTGTCAAATTCAGCGCTTAGCGTTGCATTTTCTGTTGTTGTAAATTTCTATCCTGCATGGTATACTGAGCAAAGCGGCAGAATACACAAAAAGCTGTAGTGTATACTGGCGGGCAGAAGGCATAATAGATCTCAATCTATAAATATCATATATGAAGAAGTAAGGGGAACGATAGCAGTGGCAGGTATAGAGCAGAGTAAGATTCGTAATTTTTGTATTATCGCACATATAGACCACGGGAAGTCCACCCTGGCAGACCGTATCATCGAGATGACGGGGCTTCTGACCAGCAGGGAGATGCAGTCGCAGGTCTTAGATAATATGGAGCTTGAGCGGGAGAGAGGGATCACCATCAAGGCTCAGGCGGTGCGCATCGTCTATCAGGCGAAGAACGGGGAAGAGTATATCTTTAACCTCATTGATACGCCCGGACATGTGGATTTTAATTATGAGGTATCCAGAAGCCTTGCGGCATGTGACGGGGCGATCCTGGTGGTGGACGCAGCTCAGGGTGTGGAGGCACAGACACTGGCGAATGTCTATCTTGCGCTGGATCATGATCTGGACGTGATGCCGGTGATCAATAAGATAGATCTTCCAAGCGCGGAACCGGAGCGGGCGATCGAGGAGATCGAGGACGTGATCGGGATCGAGGCGATGGATGCTCCGCAGATTTCAGCGAAAACAGGCTTGAACGTAGAGGAGGTCCTGGAGCAGATCGTAGAGAAGATACCGGCGCCAACGGGCGATCCGGAGGCTCCTTTGAAGGCGTTGATCTTTGATTCCCTGTACGATTCTTATAAGGGTGTGATCGTGTTCTGCCGGATCAAGGAGGGAACGGTCAGGAAAGGGACGCCTATTCTGATGATGGCAACCGGGGCGAAGGCGGAGGTCGTCGAGGTGGGATATTTTGGCGCAGGCCAGTTTATTCCGTGCGATGAGCTTAGCGCGGGCATGGTAGGATACATTACGGCAAGCCTTAAGAATGTGAAGGATACCCGTGTGGGCGATACGATCACGAATGTATCGAATCCGTGTCTTCATCCGCTTCCGGGATATAAGAAGGTAAATCCTATGGTGTACTGCGGTATGTATCCGGCGGACGGAGCCAAGTATCCGGATCTTCGGGATGCCCTTGAGAAGTTGCAGTTAAATGACGCATCCTTGCAGTTTGAGCCGGAGACCTCTATCGCGTTAGGGTTCGGTTATCGTTGTGGATTCCTGGGGCTTCTCCATCTGGAGATCATCCAGGAGCGTCTGGAGAGAGAGTACAATCTGGATCTGGTAACGACGGCTCCGGGCGTTATTTACAAGGTGCATAAGACCAACGGTGATGTGATCGAACTGACCAATCCGTTCAACCTTCCGGATCCGTCTGAGATTGACTACATGGAAGAGCCCATGGTAAAGGCTGAGATCATGGTCACATCAGAATTCATCGGTGCGATCATGGATCTGTGTCAGGAACGCAGGGGCGTCTATGATGGGATGGAGTATATTGAAGAAACCAGGGCTGTGCTCCGATACCATTTGCCGTTGAATGAGATCATCTATGATTTCTTTGATGCGTTAAAGTCGCGCTCCAGAGGATATGCGTCGTTTGACTATGAGATGGACGAGTACGTGCAGTCCGATCTGGTGAAGCTGGATATTCTGATCAATAAGGAGGAAGTGGATGCGCTTTCTTTCATTATCCATGCGGATACGGCTTACGAGCGCGGGCGCAAGATGTGCGAGAAGCTGAAAGAGGAGATTCCAAGACAGCTCTTTGAGATACCGATCCAGGCGGCGATCGGGAGCAAGATCATCGCAAGGGAGACGGTCAAGGCCATGCGCAAAGACGTGCTTGCCAAGTGCTATGGCGGAGATATCAGCCGTAAGAGGAAGCTTCTTGAGAAGCAGAAGGAAGGAAAGAAGCGTATGCGTCAGGTGGGTAATGTAGAGATCCCGCAGAAGGCTTTTATGAGTGTCCTGAAGCTGGATGATAAGTAAGATATACAGCAGGAAAATGGAGAATAAGCATCAGATGGCAGAAGCGAATAAGAAGGAATTAGAATTATATATCCATATCCCGTTTTGTATCAAAAAGTGCCAATATTGTGATTTTCTGTCCGCTCCTTCTTCTAAGGAGGAGCGTCAGGAGTATATGACAAGCCTTTGCCGGCAGATCCGTTCATACGGAGAGCTGGCGAAGGCTTATCACGTTATCAGCATTTTTGTTGGCGGCGGCACACCTTCTATATTGGAAGCGGTGCAGATCCAGCGGTTGTTTGAGGCAGTCCGGGATACATTCAGGATCGATCCGGGGGCGGAGATTACAATTGAGGTGAATCCCGGTACGGTGACGGAAGAAAAACTGACGGCATTTCGCAGTGCGGGCATTAACCGGATGAGTATCGGCCTTCAGTCTGCAAAGGATGAAGAATTAAAGAGGCTTGGGAGAATCCATACCTACGGGGAATTTCTTGATACGTACCGGATGGCCAGGGAGAAGGGATTTCGGAATATCAATGTGGACCTGATGTCGGCAATCCCGGGGCAGACGGAGGCGGGATGGGAGGAGACGCTGAGGCGGGTTGCAGAGCTTGGACCGGAGCATATCTCGGCGTACAGCCTGATCATCGAGGAAGGAACGCCGTTTTATGAAAAATACGGCAAAGGGCCATGCGCCGGCGAACTGCCGGGCGAAGAGGAAGAGAGGCGGATGTACCAGAGCACAAAGCGGATTCTTGACGAGTATGGATATGGGCGGTATGAGATATCCAACTACGCGTTCCCTGGATATGAGTGCAGGCATAATCTAGGTTACTGGAACAGGACAGAGTATCTGGGGATAGGTACGGGGGCGTCTTCGCTTCTTGATAACAGGAGATGGGATTACGGAGAAGAGCCGGCAAAATTAAGCCTTCAGGAGCAGATGGAGGAGTATATGTTTCTTGGGCTTCGGAAGATGGAGGGCGTGTCAAGAGCGAAGTTTGAAAAAACGTTTGGGCGCGGAATGGATGAGGTATATGGGAAAGTGCTTCGAAAGATGTGCGGGCTTGGGCTTCTTGAGGAGGCGGGTGATTTTATACGGCTTACCGAGCGGGGGATCGACGTCAGCAATGCAGTGATGTGTGAATTCCTGCATTGCTGACGGAGTAAGCTGAGGAATGGGGCGTTTATTCCAGGAAGATTTCCACATGCCGGGAGTGTGCAGTCTGCTCCTTTATCCAGGATTGGATGTGGTCTCTTAAAAATCTTAGATCTTTGAAAATAGCTCTGTCGGGCATAAGGGTAATCCTGGTTCCGGATGGATGAACGGCTGGCCGGCTGGTTATCTTATGCTGTGGAATTCCCCGCACATAGTCTTGTTGAAAGAATAATCCGTCTCTGTAGACGCAGACCTGTAGTTTCTCACACAGAGAGTTGACCATCTGAAGGCCGGTGTTAGAGAAGGTCTCCATGTGGCTGTACTCTATATTTGAAACGGGATGTCCGGCGAATATTTTTTGCAGCGTATGATGGTCGGGGTGTTCGGCGCCGGTCAGCGGGATCCCCCGGCCGTTATCTTCTATCTGCACGCTTCCGTCCGGGAAGAGTGTAATTCTGATTTCTGTGCAGAATCCTTCGTCTGCCTCCTTAAAGGATGCATTTAGAATTTCATAGATAAGCTGATGCATCTCGTTATGCAGAGTGTCAGTGTTTTTCATATACAATCTCCTTTCGGTGGTTGAGGGAATGACATAAGCGGGCACCTGATAAGTGATGGGGTGTTTCTGGATCGTGCTCGGCGTAGAACCAAACAATTGTGTAAAGGATCGCGTAAATCCTTCATGTGAGTCAAACGCATACATCAGAGACACGTCCAGAACCTTTCGGCCTTCGAGGAGAGACACCATTGCGTGTTGAAGCTTACGGATCCGTATATAGCTTGTCACAGGTATTCCGATGGTATCAGAAAAAAGCCTGCTGAAATAGAAAGGGCTGTATCCGGCAAGGCTGGCAAGCTCTGCAAGGGTGATCTTTTCCTGGATGTGTACGTCGATGTAAGAAAGTACATGGTTGAAAATATGGCGGCTCATAATCCCTCCGTGAATAAAATGTATAATGCTGGTATTGTCAGAAGCTATGATATGATTATATATGAAAATGGAGGGGATTTCTTGATAGTGGATATGATTTTATTGTAAAAGATGTGTTGATGCTGTGAAACTGGCTTGATATTCTTGATTTTATCAGATATGATAGGTTTATGACAGGGTATGGATGATTGCGGTATTGAAAAGAGGTGGATATAATCCTTGGAAGCAAAAAAGAAACTGCCGATTGGAATAGAGTTTTTTGAGGATATACGGACAAAGGGATTTTATTATGTAGATAAGACGCTGTTTATCAGGGACTTACTTGAAGCATGGGGAAGCGTTAACCTGTTTACACGGCCCAGACGTTTTGGCAAGAGTCTGAATATGGATATGCTGAAGACTTTTTTTGAGATTGGAACAAAGCCTTCTTTGTTTGAGGGGCTTAAGATAGCGGAAGATACTGCTCTCTGTGAACAGTATATGGGAAAGTCGCCGGTTATTTCAATCAGTCTGAAGGATGTAAGCGGTTTGTCATATGAGGCGGCGTTAAAGAGGATGTCTTCCGCAATAAGAAAAGAGGCACGACGTCATCAATATCTGCTTGACAGCAGCCGGCTCAGCAATGTGGATAAAGAATCTCTCAGAGAGTTATTTGCATTGTATTTGGATGAAGATGTACAGGAAGAGAGTTTGTATCTTCTTTCTGAAATGCTCCATAAGCATTATGGGAAAAAAGCTATTATTTTGATTGATGAGTATGATGTACCGTTGGATAAGGCATATCAGAACCAATATTATCTTAAGATGGTGAATCATATCCGCTCGATGTTCAGCGAGGCCCTGAAGACGAATGAGAATCTGGAATTTGCGGTCATAACGGGATGTTTAAGGATTGCAAAAGAGAGTATATTTACCGGATTGAATAATTTTAAAGTGAGAACAATATCTGACGTGCGTTATGCAGAATATTTTGGATTCACAGATGTAGAAGTAAAAGAGATACTTCATTATTATGAGCTGGAAGAGGCGTATAGTAAAATAAAAGAGTGGTATGACGGCTATCATTTTGGCGGTGTGGATGTATATTGTCCGTGGGATGTAATAAATCAATGTGATAAATTTCTTGAATCAAAAACAGCTCCTATGGAGGCACACTGGGAAAACAGCAGTAGTAACGCAATCGTACAGGACATCCTGGAAAATGCAACTGAAACTGCAAAAGGACAGATTGAAGCATTGATTTCAGGCCAATATATAGAAAAAGAATTAATACCGGAGTTGACTTATACGGATTTGGACAGCAATGATTTCGATACACGTCAAATTTATCTGTGGAGCGTACTGTTTTCTACAGGTTATCTGACAGAATATGGACAGGCAGAGAATGGGCTTCACAAACTGGTGATCCCTAATCGTGAAGTCCGGGGAATCTTTGAAAAAAAGATTCGTTCATGGTTTAAAATAAGGATCACGAGTGATACAGAGCGTTGGGAGAATTTCTGTTATGCGGTCAAGAATGGCAAAGTTGTAAAAGTGCAGGCAATATTGAATGAATTTATGGAGGAATCCATTAGTATCCGTGATACTTGCGTCAGGAACGCTATGAAAGAAAACTTTTATCATGGTATGCTTCTTGGTCTGTTCCAGGCGCAGGGAGATTGGAGCGTTGAATCTAATTCCGAATCTGGGATAGGTTACGTGGATATACAGATTACTGTTCCGGCAGAGAAGACAGGCTGTATCATAGAGGTAAAGTATGCTGAAAATGGTTCGTATGATAAAGCGTGTAATGAAGCTATGAAGCAGATTGATGAAGCCGGCTATACAAAGAAGCTTAAGAAGAACGATATGCAGACAATACACAAGTATGGAATTGCATTTTATAAAAAAAGATGCAAAGTAATCTATAAACGTGAAGCTTCGGAAACCTCTATTAATGCTTAATGACAGGCTGTATGAGATGAAAAAACAGGGGGCTGTCGGTTAATAGATAGTCATGAACAGGGAGGCCTGTGACTCGTCGAGTCACAGGC
>CAJTRO010000030.1 GCA_910579015.1 uncultured Dorea sp.
ATTCATGGCAATGCCGGTGACGCTGCCGGCTATGCCATGCGCGGCGGTAAAATCTATGTGAAGGGCAACGCAGGATACCGCGCCGGAATCCATATGAAGGCTTACAAAGAAAAAATTCCAGTTATGATCATCGGCGGATACGCTGGAAGCTTCCTTGGAGAATATCAGGCAGGAGGAATCATCATCGTCCTTGGACTTCACAAAGATAATAAACGCATTGTAGGCAATTTCCCCTGTACCGGAATGCATGGAGGTAAAATGTTCCTGCGCGGCAGCTGTGAGGATATTCATTTCCCCAAACAGGTTACCGCAAGATGTGCGGCCGCAGAGGAGTTAGATGAAATCCGGGAGTATCTGTCCGAATATTGCTCAGACTTCGGATATTCCGCAGATGAACTTTTATCTAAACCTTTTACAGTCATCACGCCGGACAGCAAAAACCCATACAAACAGATGTATGTGGCAAATTAAAAGAAAGCAGGCAGGCGCACCCAAAAAGGACAGCCAGGAAAGATTAATCTCCCAGCTGTCCTTATTTATCCCTAATCCAGTATCCTTAACTAAAATATTCCCCGTCCTCTACCACTCAAACTTCTTCGCAAAGTATGCGTCAAGATCCTCGATCTTCACTCTCTCCTGCTCCATAGAGTCACGTTCACGTACCGTTACTGCACCGTCTTCCTCAGAATCGAAATCATAGGTCACGCAGAACGGCGTGCCGATCTCATCCTGACGGCGGTAACGCTTGCCGATATTGCCGCGCTCGTCATATTCGCAGTTATATTTCTTAGAAAGCTGTGCATATACCTTCTCGGCGCCCTCATTCAGCTTCTTGGAAAGAGGCAGCACGCCGATCTTCACCGGTGCAAGCGCCGGATGGAAACGAAGGACTGTCCTCATGTCGCCGCCTTCTAACTCTTCCTCGTCATATGCACTGCACAGGAATGCAAGCACCATACGGTCTGCACCCAGTGACGGCTCAATTACGTATGGGATATACTTGGTCTTCTTCTCGTCGTCAAAATATGTCATATCCTGCTTAGAGGTATTCTGATGCTGCGTCAGGTCAAAGTCTGTTCTGTCAGCAATCCCCCACAGCTCGCCCCAGCCGAACGGAAACAGGAATTCCACGTCAGTGGTGGCCTTGCTGTAATGGCTTAACTCCTCGGGAGAATGATCGCGGTAACGAACCTCCTCCTTCTTAAGTCCCAGCGTGTTCAGCCAGTCAAGGCAGAACTGCTTCCAGTATGCAAACCACTCAAGATCCGTATCCGGCTCGCAGAAGAACTCCAGCTCCATCTGCTCAAACTCTCTGGTACGGAATGTAAAGTTGCCCGGCGTGATCTCATTACGGAAGGACTTACCGATCTGGCAGATACCGAACGGAATCTTCTTTCTTGAAGTACGCTGTACGTTCTTAAAGTTGACAAAGATACCCTGTGCAGTCTCCGGACGCAGATAAACAACGCTCTTGGCATCCTCCGTAACGCCCTGGAAGGTCTTGAACATCAGGTTGAACTCACGGATCTCTGTGAAATTATGCTTACCGCAGGTCGGACATGGAATCTCCTTCTCCTTAATATAAGCTTCCATCTGCTCATGGCTCCATCCGTCGATGCTGTCGCCGAGATCGATCCCGTTCTCATGTGCATAATCCTCGATCATCTTATCCGCACGGAAACGCTCATGACACTCCTTACAGTCCATGAGAGGATCGCTGAATCCGCCAAGGTGTCCGCTTGCCACCCATGTCTGTGGATTCATCAGGATCGCACAGTCCACTCCCACATTATAAGGAGACTCCTGCACAAACTTCTGCCACCATGCCTTCTTGACATTGTTCTTCAACTCTACACCCAGATTACCATAATCCCAGGTATTGGCGAGCCCTCCGTAAATCTCAGACCCTGGATACACAAATCCTCTGGTTTTCGCCAATGCAACGATCTTGTCCATAGTCTTTTCTACCATATCTCTTCCTCACCTTCTCTTATTTGATCTCTAATAGCATTTACTTATTATACCGTTAACACTTCCCATTTTCAAGTGCTATCATACAATTGTTTCCAGGATTTCCAGAGATTTAAAGGATTTTCCCAGATATTCGGCAAGATAATCCGCCACAATGCTCTTAAGCTCTTCCAATACCTCGTCTTTTACGACAAAGGTATACAGCTTCCCGATCGGTGAAGATATGATATACCGCAAAGTATACAGTGTAGACGCATCCAGTGTCCGGGCGTCCGGACACCGCCCCTTACATCGAACGCATAACAGCCCGCCCCGCTTCACGCTGAACACCATCTCCTTATCCTGCCCCCTGCAACAGATACATTCGAATACCTGCGGGCCTTCTCCGTTGACCGTAACCGCCCGAAGCTCGTATATACAGCGGATCAGGCGGTTGGGGATACTGGGGTTCACAAGCGCCCTGAGCGTCTGGTAAAGAAGCTTAAGAAGCTCCGTCTCATCGTTTGCTTCCCGCGCATAATAATCTGCAATCTCCAGAAAATAGAATCCATAGTACGCGCCCTCCACATCCAGCCGAAGCTCCTGAAAATAATTGGAAATAGAGGCCGACATCAGTGTGTAAGATGTCCGCCCCTCATATACGGTAAATTCTCCGAAGGAAAAGGGGCTCGTCACGCCGACCAGCGCACTGTTAGGCTTCCTGGCCCCTCTGGCAAATGCCGATATCTTCCCCCGCTCCTTCGTAAGAATCACGATACGTCTGTCATATTCACCGACAGGTGCCGCCGCAAGCACCATGCCTGTCACTGCAATCTGATTCACTGCTTCCACCGCTTTCATAGCTGTCTATCACTTTTTTGCAGATAGCCATTCCTTTATAATAGAGATAATCCCTGATCTCTCCTGTCTTGAGAAAACGCTCCCAGTATTCTTCTTCCATGCTGTCACCTCATCTCCCGTATCCTGCCGGTATTCATCCTTAATATACCTGCGCATCCGCGGCACATCCCATGCGCCGCAGATACGCGGCAGGTTATACGGTTAGGTTCTCAACAGATCCATGGAATTATTCTTCTTCTCTGTATCCAAAATTTTTCATCAAGAATTCACTGTCCCGCCAGTCCTTCTTCACTTTAACCCAAAGCTTGAGATTCGCCTGCATTTCCAGCATCTTCTCGATCTCATAGCGGGCGGTGCTCCCTATCTTTTTCAACATATTTCCTTGTCTGCCAATAATTATCCCCTTGTGGGAATCACGCTCGCAGATGATCGTCGCCTCGATATGCATAACTCTGCCCTTAACCTTCATCTGCTCAATCGCAACCGCAATCCCATGAGGGATCTCCTCCTTCAGGCAGTGGAGCGCCTTCTCGCGGATCAGCTCGGCCACGATCTGTCGCTCCGGCTGGTCTGTCACCGTATCTTCATCGTAGAACTGCGGGCCGTAAGGAAGATATTTCATGACCACACGGATCAGTTCATCCGTATTATCCCCGTTTCTCGCCGACACCGGGACAATCCCCGCGAAATCATAGATATCCTTATAGGCGTCGATCGCCGGAAATACCTCTTCCCTTTTTACGCTGTCAATCTTATTGATAACGAGTATCACCGGGGTTTTCACCTTCTTAAGCCGGCCGGCGATATGCTGCTCTCCCGCGCCGATGTAAGTGCCCGGCTCCACCAGCCACAGAACCACGTCCACCTCGTTCAGGGTACGCTCCGCCACATTTACCATATATTCGCCCAGCTTGTTCTTGGCCTTATGGATCCCCGGCGTATCGACGAATACGATCTGTCCCTCCTCCGTAGTCAGAACCGTCTGGATGCGGTTGCGCGTCGTCTGGGGTTTGTTGGAGGTAATGGCGATCTTCTGGCCGATCAGGTGGTTCATAAGGGTTGATTTCCCCACGTTGGGACGTCCGATCAGGGTAACAAAGCCCGATTTATAATCTTTCTTCATGTGTTCTCCTATTTTGTATATTTCTAAAATCCTGCCACTGTCTCAAACATGTCTCTGCACTCTTCTATCTTCTCTTCGCTTCCGATGACGCAGAACTGGCCTGCCTCCAACACCGCCTCAGCCACGCGGGAGAGGGCGCGGATATCCTCCTTGGATGCATCCAGGATCTGCCCCCGTTCTTCACGGAGCATCCCGGCTGTCACCTTGTTCATATAAAGATTCATGGAGCGTTCGCCCTTGGCCGCCGGCGTCATGGGCTGGTCGAGATTGCTCATGGTTCCGATGATATACTTTGTCATATCCCGCTCACTGACGGTAAAATTCTTAAGATAATCCACGACACCCTCATAGACCTCTACCGTCCGCTTCAGATGCGGATCTCTGTAGGACACGAAATATCCCTCGCCGATCCGGTTGAAATTGCTCATGCAGCCGTATGCCCCGCCCCTGACACGGACATTCTGCCACAGATAATCATAGCTTAAGATCACCTTCAGTATCTGCAAAGCCCCCGTGTAGGATGCGCCCCGGTCGATAAAATTCCCCGTCCTCGCCACATACTGTACCTTGGACGCTGTCTTGAACCCTTCATTCTTCTTCTCACAGTGGATGATGCAGGCACCTTCGCCGGACGTACCGTGATACAGGCTCTTCTTAAGCCCTTCGATATGCGCCTCGATCCCCTCCAGACCATCCTTCGACGCCGTATAGCTGATCATCATGTTGTCCGGGCAGAAAAGCTGTTCTGCCAGACTTTGGAGTGTCTCTGCCAGCTGTTCCTTCTCCTCCTCAAAATGTTCTTCTATATGTGCAATCGTTCTGTAGAATGCAATCCCGTTGGTCATGTCCTTAAGCTTCGCAGACGGAGACGCATAAGACATGGCCCTAAGAGCCGCCGTCGTATGCCCCGAGGACTGGAAGCGCATCAGAAGCCTCGACTTCACCATGGCAAGGATCTCCTTAAGCCTCTTCGTATCTGTAAGCTTAGATGCCGTCAGGATCTCGCCCATCATGGAAAATACCACCGGAAGCTTGCTGTACAGGGCTTTTCCCTTGATCTCAAATGTCGCCCGGAAGGCTTTCTCACGGATATTGGTCACATCATTGTAAAGCTCCAGAGATGTTCCGATCCCGCCGGTATGCATATTGATTTCGTTAAATAATTCTCCGTAACCATAATTTTCCGTGTCAATGATCCCAAGCACCGACTGAAGGATCCCCGCATACGGGAGCAGCTCTTCGTCCACTCCCGAGATATCAAACAATACATCCACATATCCGATGCCATTAGTCTCAATCTCGTGGAAGATAACCGGCACCCCGGCAAGCTTCAGCTCTTCGTTCACGATCGGCTCAATCTCCCTTGAGATATCCGCTCTTTCAAGCACCGGTATCCGCTCTAAGTCTTCCTCTTTCTCAGGCTCAGACTGATATTCCTCAAGAGCCGCCGTCTTCTTCACCAGTTCTTCTACTTCGTCCGCGCTAAGTCCCGCCTTATATTCCTGAAGCTTTGCCTCCAATTCGGCCTCCATCCTGGCCGTGCGTCCCTTCTCAGGCTTAACGATCACTACCGCGCCATGTGGATTGTCAAGGATATATCTGCGGATCAGCTCCTCAAAATACCCGCTTCCAACCTGGCTCTTTAAGAATTCAAAGGTCTCAAGCGCCTCCACATGGATAAACGGCTGTTCCTCGTCATAGAGCCAGCTGTCCATCATCTGCAAGCCGTACATCAGTCCCTTGGGATAATTGCCGAAATCAGCCTCCCGGTAACGGAATTCGTGATAATTAAGCCCTGCCTCCAGAGCCTTTCTGTCGATTCCATTCTTCACTATATCCGAGAGCACGCCTTCAATCAGCTCCACAAACTCCTGCTTCTGCCCCTCATTGGCATTCTTTGAGATTACGGAGAAGATCGGCTGATAGATCCCGTTGTCATAAGAGCCCATGATATCCTTCCCGATGCCTGCGTCTGTCAGCGCCTTCTTAAGCGGTGCGCCCGGTGCGGACAGGAGCGCGTAATCCAGGATCTGGAACGCAAGATATAACTCCTTGTCAAGGCTGGTTCCAATCACCTTATTATAGGAAAGATAGGTGTTATCCTCCTCTGACTCATCGCTTGCTATGGAATACGGGATGGTCTTCTCCTCCATCTCCTTAAAAGGCTCCTGGTACAGGATCCGGGAATCTGTCTCTCTGGCGTCAAAGGCGTCCAGATACTCCCTGTCAAGCCACTCAAGCTTCTCCTCCATATCCATATCCCCGTACAGATAGATATAGCTGTTGGATGGATGATAGTATTTCCTGTGGAAATCAAGGAACTGTTCATAGGTAAGCATAGGGATCTCCTCCGGATCGCCTCCGGATTCATTTGCATAAGAGGTATCCGGGAACAGTGTGTTCAGGATTACACGGTCAAGCACTCCCTCCGGTGATGAGAACGCACCCTTCATCTCGTTATAGACAACGCCGTTGTACGCAAGCTTGTCATCAGCCGAATCAAGCTTATAGCTCCATCCCTCCTGCCAGAAGATCTCCTCATGCTCATATATGTTCGGATAGAGCACGGCGTCCATGTATACATGCATCAGGTTCTGGAAATCCTTGTCGTTACAGCTTGCCACCGGATAGACCGTCTTGTCCGGGTAAGTCATGGCATTCAGGAAGGTGTTAAGAGAACCCTTCACCAGCTCCACGAAGGGATCCTTCGCCGGGAAATTCTTAGAACCGCACAATACGCAATGCTCCAGAATGTGCGGAACTCCGGTGCTGTCACTGGGCGGCGTGCGGAATCCGATGCTGAATACCTTGTTATTGTCATCCTTCTTCTCGATCAGAAGAACTCTTGCACGGCTCTTCCTGTGGCGCAGCAGATACCCCTTCGCCTGGATCCCGGTCAGTTCCTCCTCCTTTATAATCTCGTAAGTCTTCAAGTCTCTGATACTCATCTGTTTTATCTATTCTCCTTTCGCTCCTGGGCTGTTTTACAAAACATTATTCTTTTACTCTACTACACATTCTATCCAATTTTCCTCCACTCTACAAGAGAAATTTCCGGACCGGAGAAGAAATTAACTATTATTACAAAATCCCTGTGCAGGGATTGTCTGCCAAGACATCCGTCCATATCAGACAATACCCGCACAGGGATCCTGTTTTCATACAATATTCTCAATCCAGCCTCAGGTTAGAACAACGTTTTCTCAGCCGTCATCTTCTTTATCACGATCAGCGTCCCAACCATCAGGACAATCCCGACAGGCAGACAGATGAACGCATTCTTGATGAAGCCCGCAAGCGCATAGGTAACGAATGTTACCGCCGCAACCGTGACCGCATATGGAAGCTGTGTCGTCACATGGTTCACGTGATTACTCTGAGCGCCCGCCGACGCCATGATCGTGGTATCAGAAATCGGCGAACAATGGTCTCCGCAGACCGCGCCTGCCATACATGCAGAGATGGAGATGATCATCATCGTCTCGTTGGTTCCGGCAAATACAGCCACCACGATCGGAATCAGGATTCCGAAGGTTCCCCATGACGTTCCGGTTGCAAATGCAAGGAAACATCCTACCAGGAAGATGATCGCCGGAAGCAGGTTCACAAGTCCGCCTGCCGCAGAATCCATGATGCCTGCAACATACTCCGCGGCGCCAAGGCTGTCCGTCATGGCCTTCAGCGTCCAGGCAAAGGTCAGGATCAGTATGGCCGGAACCATGGCCTTGAAGCCGTCCGGTACACATGCCATGGACTCGCTGAACTTAAGCACCTTCCTTACCGCATAGAATGCAATCGTGATCACCAGCGCAAAGAAGCTTCCAAGCATCAGTCCTACGGATGCGTCGCTGTTGGAAAACGCCTCTATAAAGCCAGCTCCTCCAAAGAATCCGCCGGTATAGATCATACCGATCACACAGCAGACAATCAGCACCACGATCGGAACTACCAGGTCGATTACCGTTCCCCTGCCCTCATCCACAGATTCCTCCGCATTGGCATACGGCCGGTCAGGCGTCGTATAGAGATCTCCGATCAACGCATTCTTCTCATGAAGCTTCATCGGACCATAGTCAATATTCAGGATAACGATCGTCACCATCATCACGATCGTCAGGATCGCATAATAGTTATACGGGATTGCACGGATAAAGATCGAGAATCCGTCCTCACCCTCCACGAATCCGGTCACCGCCGCCGCCCAGGAGGAGATCGGAGCGATAATACATACCGGAGCAGCCGTAGCGTCGATCAGATAAGACAGCTTCGCACGGGATATATTGTGCTTATCCGTCACCGGACGCATCACGCTTCCTACCGTCAGACAGTTAAAATAATCATCAATAAAGATCAGCACACCCAGCAGGATCGTCGCAAGCTGCGCGCCCACACGGCTCTTGATGTGCTCGCCGGCCCAGCGTCCGAACGCCGCGGAGCCTCCCGCCTTGTTCATCAGACAGACCATGATTCCAAGGACTACCAAAAACACAAGAATGCCTACATTATAGCTGTCAGACAGCACTCCTACGATACCATCCTGGAATACATGTGTGACCGTGGTTTCAAAGGTGAATCCGGAATAGAAGATACCTCCTATCAGAATTCCGACAAATAATGAACTGTATACCTCCTTCGTGATCAGCGCCAGCGCTATGGCCACGATCGGCGGTATCAGCGACCAGAACGTCGCATACATATCCGGCACATATTCTGCCGCTTCATCTGACGCAAATACCGTCACAGTACCGCAGATCAGGATGCAAAGAAGCATCAGCGTACTTAAAAATACTTTTTTCTTTCCTCTCATTGTAAAGCTTCCTTCCTCTCATATTTTGACACATTTTCATCCCCAAAATAACACATCCGGACATAAAAATGCCATGAACAACGCTTTTACCGGGCGCGCTCATGGCATAACATCTTCTTAATATGTACCTGCTGATCCTTCTTCGCCTGTCTTCTGGCAGGAAATCCACATATAAAGCTGACATCTTATTGCTCTGCACAATCTTATACCTCTGATAGCGCTCCACTGATGTGACAGTCCGCAGTATATTCTGTCTGCGTCCCAGGAGTGCGGCCGGGGATGGCCTGGTATCTTCTTCCTTACACTCCTTCGGCGGTCTTCCCTTTCTGACGGAACAGTCCCCCTGACTATCGTCCCGGCATACTGATGAAACCCGCGCCTCTATCAAGTCCGTTTATTCATATAGTGCATTTATATCACTTTTCGACAGGCTTGTCAATAGCTGCCTAAACCATAAATTTGAATCTCGTCCCTACAATATACTGCTGGCAGCGAAATGCAAACGCTCCGTCCTGATCGTAATTCGAAGAAGTGACCAGCAAAAGCGGACACTTCACCGGAACATCCAGGTAACAGGACATCTCCTTATCAGCAAATACCAGCTCCAGCACCGCCACATAATTCTGGAACTTAATTCCGTATTTCTTCTCGAGAAGCTCAAACAAAGAACAGTCGTTCAGATTCTCTCCCAGCAAAAAACTGTACTTCTCCGTAAACTGGCTCATCTCTACAGAGACAGGGACCGAATCGGCATAGCGGACACGCTCAATGGTCACCATCTTCTCGCCTTCTTTTAACCCCATCTCCTGTCTGTCCGTCTCCGTCGGCTCCTCCAAAATACATTTGATGATCCGGCCGCCCGGTTTCAGGTTCTGTGCCTCACAAACTTCTGTAAAGCTCATGAGCGTTGAAATGGACCGTTCCAGTTTGACATCCGCCACATACGTGCCTTTTCCGCGGCGCCGCTCAAGAATCTTCTCATCCGTAAGCTCTTGCAGCGCCTTGCGTATTGTAATACGGCTGATATTGTAGCTTTCCTGAAATTCCACCTCCGACGGTATCTTCTGCCCATGCTTATATATCCCGTTCGATATATCCCTCTTTATAATATCCTTCAATTGCTTATAAAGCGGCACACTGCTTTCCGTATCCAGCTTCATCCCCAGCCTCCTTAGCTTATATTTCTTATGTGAATGGATTAATTATAACACATAATCGCTAATTCAAACAGGATTTGAGATTATTTTCCTATACGCCACAACTCCTTACATATTCGGGATCGTTTTATCCAGCATCAAACATGCCGCCTTATGCCCGGGGCTTACTTCCCTGAGCACAGGCTCCGTTTCAAAGCATTCTTTCGCCGCGAACCGGCAGCGCTTCGCAAACCGGCAGCAGGGTTTGGGATTAATGGGGCTTGGGATCTCCCCTTCAAGAATAATCCTCTTCTTACTCTTTGCTTCCTTCGGATCCGCCTCGGGGATTGCCGACAACAGAGACTGCGTATACGGATGCATTGGATTCTTATAGATCTCCTGCGCGCCGCCCGTCTCCACGATCTTCCCGAGATACATTACAATAATCCTGTCCGAGATATATTTTACCACGCTTAAGTCGTGGGCAATAAACAGATAAGTAAGCCCCTCTTCCTTCTGAAACTTTTTCAGCATATTGATAACCTGGGCCTGTATGGACACATCCAGCGCGGAGATCGGTTCGTCACAGATAATAAACTCCGGCTTTACAGACAAGGCTCTTGCAATCCCGATCCTCTGCCTCTGTCCTCCACTGAACTCGTGGGGAAAACGCGACATATGTTCTTTATTTAATCCAACCTTTAAAAGCAGTTCCTCTACATACTCCTTCTTCTCCTGCTCCGAGAGCTTCTCGTGAATGCGGATCCCCTCGCTTATGATCTCGCTCACAGTCATTCTTGGATTCAGAGAGGAATATGGATTTTGAAATATCATCTGCACTTTTTTACAGAAGGAAAGCCTCTCGGCGCTCGTAAGCCCCTTTATTTCTTTTCCGTCATAGATGATCTTCCCCTGATCAGGCGTATATAATTGTATCAGACATCTTCCCACCGTGGACTTTCCACATCCGCTCTCTCCCACAAGCCCCACAGTCTCTCCCCGCTTTATATCAAAAGAAACGTCATCCACAGCCTTTAACACAGCCTTCTTCGATATCTGAAAAAACTTACTCAGATGCTCTGCCTTTACAAGAATATCATCTTTATTTTCAGGCTCCATTCTATCCCTCCCTCCTGTCCATCAATTGGGTGTGCAGTTTTACGCCCGGCGCCCTCTCATCTTGCAGCCAGCACATACACTGATGCCCGTCTGACACTTCAAAATATTCCGGCAGTTTCCTGTAACAGATATTCATCGCGTGTTCACAGCGAACGGCGAAAGGACATCCCACAGGCGGTGAAAACAGATCCGGCGGCGTCCCTTCGATCGGCTTTAAGTCCACAGATTTATCCAGATCCAGCCGTGCGATAGAGTTCATAAGTCCCACCGTGTAAGGATGCTTTGTCTGGTAATAAATATCTTCCACGCTTCCCTTTTCTACGATCTTCCCTCCGTACATGACCATCACTCTGTCACAGAGCTTTGCGATCACGCCCAGGTCGTGGGTAATAAAAATAATCGCCGTATGGAACTTTTCCTGAAGGCTCTGCAACAGCTCGAGTATCTGCGCCTCGATCGTAACATCCAGAGAAGTCGTCGGTTCGTCCGCAATGATCAGGCTCGGATTGCCGACCAGCGCGATCGCGATCATAACCCTCTGCTTCATGCCGCCGCTCAGCTCATAGGGAAACTGCCTGTACCTTTTCTCGACATCCGTGATCCCTACCATCTTAAGGATTTCAAGAACCCGTTCCCTGATCTGGCCGCGGCTTAAAGCTTCCCTTCCGGCCGTCCGCCCCTTAAGCACCTCTCCAATCTGCTGTCCGATCCTCATGGTAGGATTTAGGGAGGTCATGGGATCCTGAAAAATGAATCCGATATCCTTTCCCCTGATGGCGCGCATCTCCTTTTCGCTCTTCGTCACGATCTCTCCGCCCTTGAATTTTATGGACGAATTCTCTCCGAAAAATCCCGGCGGCTCCGGATTCAGCTTGAGGATACTCTGCGCCGTAACACTCTTTCCACATCCGCTCTCGCCTACGATTCCCACCGTTTCGCCGGCATATATGTCAAAACTCACATTGCGGACGGATTTTACCACGCCTCCGTAAGTACGAAAAGAAAATTCCAGATCCCTTACTTCCAATATTTTTTCTCTTTTCATATGCAACCTCCATTTATTCCGTTCCACGGAGCTTCGGATCTAACGCATCGCGGAGTCCGTCTCCGAACAGATTCATCGCCAGCATGGTAGAACAGATAAAAAAGGCCGGAATGAACAGTTGATAGGGATATACGCGAAGCATTTTTGCCCCCTCCTTCGCCAGGATCCCCCAGCTGCATTCCGGCGGCGCAATGCCAAGTCCTATATAGCTTAAAAACGCTTCCCTGAAAATCGCGCCTGGGACTGCCATCATCAGGTTCGTGATGATAAGTCCCAGCACATTCGGGAGGATATGCCTTACGATGATCTGGAAATTCTTCACCCCGAGAATCTTTGCGGCCGAGATAAAATCAGAGTCCTTAAGCCGCATGACCTCTCCTCTTACGAAGCGGGCCGTCCCGATCCATCCTACGACTACAAGCGCAATGATCAGGCTGTTTATCCCCGAACCGAGAACTACCATAACAAGTATGGTCACTATCAATGTGGGGATCCCGTACAGCACATCGATCACCCGCATGATGATCATATCTGTCTTTCCGCCGTAAAACCCGCTGACTCCCCCCACCAGCGAGCCTATGACCGCATTCAAGACCGCCGAGAAAAAACCGATCCCCAGAGATACTCTGGCGCCTCTCCATACTCTCACCCACAGGTCTCTTCCGATAGAATCCGTACCGAACCAGTGCTGTGAGGAAACGAACAGATTCATCTTATCCGAATCTACGTCCGCATAACCGTACTTACTGAACAAAGGCACAAAAACAGCCAGCAGGATATAGATCCCAATCAGGATCATGGATGCAAAAGCAATCTTATTCAGCATCAGACGCCGCCACGCATCCTTCCAATATGACAGGCTTGGTCTTGTAATACTCTCCATCTGCGTTACGTTTTTGCCTACTATCTCAAAATCATCATTTTTTTCATGCATAAGCTCTGCCATATGATCACCTGCTTTCCTGTAACCTAATCCGCGGATCGATAATGCCATAGAGTATATCCACGATCAGATTCGCCAATATCAAAAAGGATCCATAGAAGACCGTCATCCCGAGCACCAGCGAATAATCCAGATTCTGTACGCTCTCCACATAGTATTTTCCCATGCCCGGAATCGCGAAAATCGATTCGATAACGAAGGTTCCACACAGAACCGACGCCACTACCGGCCCCAGTACGGTAACTACAGGGGTGATCGCGTTTCTTATCTGATGCCTGCATACGATCCCTGCCTTTGAAAGTCCCTTTGATCTTGCAGTCTTGATATAGTCCTGCCCGACCACCTCCAGCATACTGGCCCGCATCAGCCTGGATACCATGGCCAGCGTATAGAATCCGACGCCCACCGACGGAAGAATTGTATATTTGAACCCCAGATATTGTGCCACCGGAAGGAGCCCCCACCTGATTCCGAACAGATACTGTAAGACGGCCCCCATGATGAAATCCGGTATGGATGTACCGAGAATGGCAATGATAACGCACAGATAATCCAGTCTTTTTCCCCTGTTCAGCGCGGCAATGATTCCGAAGATAATTCCGAAAGAGACGGAAAATACGATCGCTCTGATCCCCAGATCAAAGGAATACGGAAAAGACTGGGCAATGATCTTGTTTACCGACTGATTGAGATATTTCATGGAATACCCGAAATCCCCCTTAAGGAGATTTCGGATATACATGATATACTGCTCGGGGAGGCTCTTGTCAAATCCATAATAAGCCTCCAGATTCGCCTTTATTTCCGGCGTCATCTTTTCTCCCTGAAAAGGCTCTCCAGGCATACAGCGCACGAGTATAAATACCACGGTAACCAGAACCCATAAGGTAACGACTGATATCAGCACCCTCTTTAAAATATACTTTGCCATATACCCCCGCCCCTTTCTCTACTTTATATCAGCGTAGATAAAGTTAATGTTATAGCCGCTGAAATAATTGGTAACGCCTGTTACCTTCTCGCTCACAAGCTTGGCATTCATTCTAAACTGTAACGGCACAAGTCCGCCGTCTTCCATGAAGACCTTCTCCGCCTCTGCCAGCGTATCCATTCTTTCCTTTGCGTCTCCGGTATGGTACGCCTTCTGAAGGAGATTGTCATATTCCTCATAAGAGTAGTTGCAGTGATTGTACGGAGATGTGGTCTCCCAGCTCTCTAAGAAGCTTATCGGATCCGGGTAATCCGGCAGTATGCCTGAAACAACCATCTGGTACTCGCCCTTATTCTCTCTTTCCACACGATCCGTGAACGGCACCATCTGGATTGTGATCTTAATACCCAGAGCCTCCTGTAACAGCGCCTGCAAAACCTCTGCTTCCTTCTTGGTCCTCTCCATATCGGAGGTAAGAAGCTCCAGTGTGATATCTGATGCGGATGCAATACCAAGCTCCTTAAGCGCCGTATTCAGATACTCCTCGGCTTTCTTCTGGTCTCCCTCAAGCGGGAACGCCTCGTATGGGTAATCCTCTCCAAATGTTCCTTCCGCGCCTCCTACGTCCGGAAGCACAAATCTTGTGGCCGGCTCCCAGACGTCATTCGTAGACAGCTTGATAAATTCTGATCTGTCCAGCCCATAGTTCAGAGCGAGACGGAAATTCTTATTGGCAAGAGGGCCGTCGCCGGTGTTCAGCTTGATAAAGTCCTCGGCGCCCATCTTATAGAATTCTGCATCCGGATAATTTCCAACGGCGTCTGTCGGCACATTTACATAGTCAAGCTCTCCGGCTTCATACATTGCAAGGGCTGTGTTCTCGTCTGCGACAATGAGGATCTCCACTCTGTCCAGATTCACCTTATCCTTATCCCAGTACATCGGGTTCTTCTCAAGGATGATCCTGTCGTTCTGCTTCCACTCCTTCAGACAGAACGGGCCGCTGTACACGTTCTTCTCTCCGTCTGCCGCGAATTCGTCTCCATATTTCTCAACCATATCTTTTCTCGTCGGATAGAACTGCGACATGGATATTACCTGGAGGAAATACGGAGCCGGGAAGCCCAGCTTACATACCAGAGTCTCGTCATCCACAGCCTCTACTCCCAGTTCGTCCAGATCCATCTTACCGGCAGTGATCTCGTCTGCATTCTCAAGCGGTTTCGCGATAAAAGCGAACGAGCTGGCCGTCTCAGGATCGACGATACGCTTCATGGCATACTCAAAATCCTGCGCCTTGATCTTCTCTCCGTCGCTGTACTTCGCGTCCCTTAGATGGAACGTATAGGTAAGTCCGTCGTCGGAAACCTCCCACTCTTCGGCAAGTCCGGGATGTACCACTCCGTCCATGCTTCTGGTTAAGCCTTCACCGGTATGATAACCAATGGTTGCTGACGTACTCTCATTATTCTTCTGCGGATCCAGCGTCGACACGTCTGAGGTTATAGAATAACGGAAAACCTTCTGTGCGCCTTCCTCTCCCCCGCCTTCTGTCCCGCTGTCTTTCTCCACATTGCTTCCGGGTGTCGAACAGCCGGCCATAGATACTGCCATCAAACCTGCCATCAATAATGCCAAACACTTCTTTTTCATAATGCATCTCCTTTTCTCATCTTAAAAAACTTCCAGTAACTGTTTCCCTGTCTGTACCAGATTCACACATCCGTCCTTCTTAACTAACAATTCGTCGCCGATACGGATGCCTCCAAAGCCAGGAATACAGATTCCCGGTTCTATTGTGATAACCATATTCTCCTCTAAAACATCCTCCGACTTTGCATTGATATACGGCTTCTGATGTGCAAACAGCCCTATGCCGTGTCCCAGTGTCTGACAGAAATACGGCTCGTATCCGGTTCCCCGGACCATATCCTCGGCAAGCCTATATAACTCCTTTGCCTTCACTCCCGCCTTCACTGCTTTGATACACTTCTCCTGGATATCAAGTACAAGCTGATAGATCTCTTTCTGCTTCTTCGTTGCGATCCCGACGATGACCGTCCTTGTGATCCCCGCCTTGTAACCGTCGAATTTACATCCGAAATCAATAAGGACCGGATCTCCGTATTCCACCGCCTTCATAGTAGGATTGGTCTGCGCGCCGGCGCTCCTTGCGCCTGAGAGTACGATGTAAGGACAGGACTTCACATCTGCGGCTTCCATGGCCATGTACATGGCAAGCTTTGCTTCCAGCTCCTTTTCCGTAACGCCCGGCCGGATATCTTTGTAGAGCCTCTCCAATGCTCTCTCGGATATCTCGCAGGCATTCCGTATGTATGGAAGTTCCTCTTCTTCCTTCACAGCCTGGAAATCTTCAATTACATTCGTATAGGAGACAATCTCACATGACGCTTCCTTCGCATATTCCTTCTCTATGTCCTCAAACATATCGCAGGATACGTACTCGCCTTCCACGCCCAGCTTCTTTATGCTCTCACGCTTCAAAACTTCCGCCAGCCCCTTGACGATACTGCCGTAAGGACGCCAGTCCACACAGTCATATTCCGGACACTCCGCCTCTGCGTGCTCCAGACATCTGGGATCTGTGAGCAGATATAATTTGTTCTTTAATATCAGCAGATATGCATCTCCGCCTGAATATTTGCAGATATATCTTACGTTTACCGGATTATGAACATAAAACGCATCTAAACCTTCTTTTTCCAAAAACGATACTAACTTTTCTTCTGATATTTTCATATATTTTCTCCTTTTAATACTCCACCTTCCACATATATCTGCGTACAGATAATGGATGCTGCCTCACTTCCGCCAGTCTGAAATTGTAGATATCATAAACCGCTGTAAATAAGGTCTGGTTGAAATAGTCTACGACAGATGCATCGATGGTACTGATCCCCAGCTCCTTTGCGTCTACAATCTCGAATCTGTCTGCATACTTCTTCAAGAATACCAGCGCTCTTTCATCCAGCGCCCTTGTGCTTCCTTCTGAAATCTGAATCAGGAACACCGTATTCCTGTCTGTGATCTCGAATGGTCCGTGGAAGTATTCACCGGAGTGGATACATGCGGAATTGATCCACTGCATTTCCATGAAAATACAGATACTCTGTATATATGCCGAGCCGTATGCCGCTCCGCTTCCCATCGTATAGATCATCTTCTCGTCTTTGTACTTCTCTGCGAAAACTTCTGCCCTTTCCGCGGTCTGCTCCTGGGCCTTTCTTACAATACCGTCAATCTTCTTAAGCCCGTCCACATACTGCTCATAGTGATCGTATCCCTCAGTCTGGTGAAGGATCTCTGCCGCGATCGTCACCGGCACCAGCGGCTTGTCATACTCCCAGGACTCCCCGATATCGGTGCGGAACCGGTAGCCGACTACATAGTGGCAGTATTCTGTAAGAGGCGAGCCCGGCGTATATGTCAGGCCGATGACTGCCGCGTCGGCCTCGTATGCCTTCTTCGCAGATTTCACGGTCTCCGGCGTATCTCCGCCGTGTGAGCAGACAACGACAACAGAATTCTTTCCAAATGCCTTCGGCGTATTATGTAAGAACTCATTACTGTTGATCATGTAAGACTTGATGTCTTCTGCCTCTGTCTTGAGGAAATGATCTGCACTGTAAAACGCCCCCAGGGAACCTCCGCAGGCAATAAAGTATACCTGCTTAATCCCTCCCTCTTCTTCCTTCAATTTCTTAATCTCGCTTACAATCTCTACAATTCTCTCAAATTCAATTATCACTTTCTCTTCCTCCTATAATTCAATTAATCTCTTCTCTGTTGTCGTGAAATTCTCACATCCGTCTTTGGTGATTAGGATATTATCCTCCAGATGGATCCCGCCCCATCCTGGTATAAAGATCGCAGGTTCAACTGCTATCACATTATTTTCATGAAGGATATCCTCGGACGTCGGCCTTAAGAACGGTATCTCGTGTACAAACAGCCCTACTCCGTGTCCGATTGACGGATAATAGTGGGGTTCATACTTCGTTCCCTTGATCGTTCCATAGGAAGCCGCGCATACATCCTTTGCCTTCACTCCGTCTCTCAGAACGTCGATACAGTTGTCAAGCATCTGGTTCACCGTCGCATACAATTCCTTATATTCCTGCTTCGCCTTTCCTGCCACAACCACACGTGTCATATCTGAGGTATATCCTCTGTACTCGATCCCGAAATCCATCAGGATCAGATCGCCGTACTCGATTGATTTCGCAGACGGCATCCCGTGTAAGAGAGAGGTCCTTGCCCCTGAGATCAGAAGGTTGAAATTCGGCTTCGTATCTCCTCCCAGTGCCACCATGTAGTAAGAAAGCTTCGACTCCAGCTCCTTCTCTGTCACGCCCACCCGGATATCATTCAGAAGCAGGTCAAACGCCTTGCACGCAAGGTTACACGCACAGCGCAGATTATGGATCTCTTCCGGCGTCTTAATGGAGCGCATCTCTTCTAACACATCGTCGAGCCCTTCTATCGGAATTGTGATATCCTCTTTCAGGCTGTTGAAGAGATTCAAGGAGACCACCTTCTTTTCAATCGCCATCTTCGTGATCCTTTCCTGCTTCACCAGGGCTTGTACAACCTCCGAGAGTCTTCCATATTCACGCCTGTCAACGATCTGTACTTCCGGGCATTCCTTTTCTACCTGCTCCCTGCTCTGCGGCTCTGTTATAAGAAGCATCTTGTCCGCCGTCAAAAACAGGCTTGCGTCACGTGCCGTGTACCCGGTCAGATACCTGACGTTCTCATACTTTGTAATAAAATATCCGTCTATCCCGCGTTCTGCCATTACTTTTAATATCTTTGCTTTCATATTACCTCCTGTATCTTTTCCCATATCCAAAGGCTCCCTTTTTCATACAGACAGATGCGGCAAAAGCAGTTCCATCTCTCAGACTTTTTTGCATGTCCGTCTGTCCTGTCTTTTTCTGCTTTAATTCCTCTATAAGAAATGCTGTAATAAAGGAATCTCCTGCTCCCATCGTATCCTCAACCTGCGCAAGAATAACAGGTTCCTGCTCATAAAAGTCTGTTCCGTCAAAGCCTGCCGCCGGTTTCGTGCCCCGTGTCGCCACGGCTTTTGACACACCCCAGTTCCTAAGCTTCTCAAGCTTCTCTTTTATCAGCTCTTGCGGATCCTCCGGGCAGGATATAAATGCATATGTGATATTCTTACATACCTCTTTTATGTAATCCTCTTCAAAAATATCCGAGAAATCAAAGGAAACCGGTATGTTCTCCTTCCTGATCTTCCACAGCTCCTCTTCCATAAAGGAATAATTCCCGCTGTGCACAAGATCAAACCCTCTCATATACTCCAGATCGAATCTGTCCAGTATATACTTGGTCTTTCCACGGATACCTCCGTAATTGGTGTATTTGAAAATGCGTTCTCCATCTTCAACATCTACTTTGGTGCATCCGTTCTCTCCCTCAAGCTGCCTGCATTTTACTGTTTCAACTCCTATCTCTTTCAGAGTCTCGATCACATGTTCTCCCTCGTCGTCATTGCCGAAATAGCCCATGTATGCTGCTCTCGATACTCCGATCATCCTGGCATATACAGCAAAATTCAGACAGTTGCCGCCCGGATACATGATTCCTTCATGCTCATACTTGTCTACCACATTATCTCCAAAACCCAGCACACGAATCTCCATGCTCCGCTCACCTCCCTCGTGGCACTTATTTGTATTAGGTTGTTATATATTGTATTATATCATTTATTTCCCACTTGTCAATATTGCACATAAAAAAATAAGATTTTTCATATTTTTCGTTTGTTTATACCACTTATCAGACACAAACAAAGAATGCATGAAAAATCTTACGTTTTGCAGCGGGCTTCTTGCATACAAAAAAGGCGCGCCCCTGTAATATTAAGGAGCAACGCCTCTTTATAATTCTATTGCATTTTTTTCCGGATACAACGATAAAATCAGTTTTATGTCTTCCTTATCTTTTTCTGTTGCACTATCTATTGGAAAAGCGAGTAATACCGTTTGTGATTCACCCTTTTTAAGCGTAAAGCTTCCATTTAATCCTGGATTTAAGTACGGAAATAAGTATGGATCGACTGATCCCCCGCTCTCAAGACCTACCTGTAAGACAAAAGATGATATATCCAATATTTGTTCTTCATTTGCAATATTCTTAACTTTCAGTTTTATTATAATTTCTTTTTCCACTAATGCATCTTCAGGTAATTCTCCATACACCTCTTCTATATTATCCGAACTGTAAAAATCTGTTTCTGTTACTTCTATTTGAAAATCATTATATTCAAATTTCTCTCCTGACTTGTACATGTGCGCCTTCGTTACATGCTGCTCAAGGTTAACATATGCTATTCTTGCTATAGATAAAATTTCCAGAATAATAACCAATAAAACAATTATTCTTCTTTTTGAAAATAATCTCATACTGTAATCCTGCCCTTTGATATTCTTATTATTTCGTCTGACAGCATCATCAATTCTTCCTTATCATGACATGCTGTAATGATAATTGAGCCCTTCTGCTTCAGTTCGCTAAGAACTTTTCTTACCTTTTCTACTCCCGTCTCATCAATCGCATTGATCGGTTCATCCAAAATAACAAGCTTTGGACTTCCCATAACAGCTGCCGCAATACCTAATTTCTGTTTCATTCCCAAGGAGTATTTTCTATAAACACGCTTGTCTTCCGCATCTAATCCAACTTTTGTCAAACATTCTTTTAATTCTTTTTCTTTTACTTTCCCCTGGATATCTGCTAAAAACTTCAAATTTTCTAATCCGGTATATCCATTTAAAAAGGATGGATTTTCCAACAGCGCTCCCACATCCCTCGGAAAGGAAATATCCTTATGCAAACGCTCTCCATTAATATCAATCTCACCTTCGGTCAGTGTAATCAAACCGCAGATCGCACGCATAAGCATTGTCTTTCCACATCCGTTTTTCCCCTGTAAACCGTACACCTTTCCGCCTTGAAACTCAAAAGATATATCATCCAGTAACTTTTCCTGCTTTATTTTTTTCGTCACATGCCTTAATCGAATATACATTTTCTACTTCCTTTCATTATATCCTGTCTGCGAAAAATCCATATGCCTGCTATCAACGATAAAAATATTACCACTATTGATCTAATTGTCACCTGCATAATATTGATTCCATCCACGCGGAAAATACTGCTCCTTGCAAGCATAGAAAAATTACCTATTAAAAGAGGAGTAAAATAATATGCTGATGAAATATACAAAACTGCCATAAACATATATCCTATAAAAGGTGACGTAATCAATGAGATCACAAACTGAACAGATACAGCCGTGATAGAAGAAATGATCGGTAAATAAATTACTTTTAAAGTATCTATTTGTGTGCATTCAGAAACGGGTGATAATAAATTCTGATATTCTAACGGCCTGATATCGAAACTAATCGGAATTTTGCCCACAAGACAGAATATCATCAAAGATGTATACGCCGCTAAGTAGTACAATATTACACACAATACACTCCAAATCCATTTTGATATAAACCACTTACTTCGTGAACCACCTTTTAACAGAACATTCGCTCCGTGATTGTTGTATATTTCTGAATAAGGATATTTTCCTGTAAAATAAAACAAAATCATATTGATCAGAAACCATGTGATTGGCAGCCGGAACTTATTATCAGAAACTTCATCTAAAGACCGCATACCTTCAAACGTATGTAAAAAATAATCCATGCTGTTTAAATCCCGGGGCAATTTCAATCCTGCGCTTTTCTCATTCGATATCTGAAATTTAAATGCAATTCCTGCCGTGAATACAATTGCTGCAACGATGAAAAGACACATTATATTTTTCCTGAATCCAATTCTCAGATCATATTTAAAATACATCCTTTTCCCTTTCTTTCCGCAAAAATAGTACAGCAACCACGATTATGATCAATACCAGCTCTGATAAAATTATCAACGGCTTCGAATTACAGGTCAATTGTGTCGGCTTCAAGAATCTAAGAGGACTGAACTCATACCTGCCTGTAAGCTCCATAATATAGTCTGTAACCAGATATAAAATCATTCCACCGGAAAACACAAACAATATATTATCTGTATAACAACTAATTCCCAGCGCAATAGTAGATATTATGCCCAAAAAAACTGCATCAATAAAAATATATATAATTGTGTAGATCAGAGGATGTGAATAATACAATTCTACCAGCATTGCAGAACTGTCAAATGGACAATATGTTGCCGTTGTCACTTCCGGAGGAAGCGCCGGAAAAAACAACGCAGAAATCCACAAGCTAAAAAACAATATAAGCAGTACAGATGTAAAACTGCTCCAAAAGACAGATATATATTTGGCCATATAATAATCTGTTCTTTTCGCTTTTATTAATATATTTTTTATATATCCGCTTTTCTTATCGCTATAATAGCTGACTGCATGTGGCAGCGTCACCAGAAGAGGAAAAATCGTATATAATATTATTGACGGCAAGTACGCATAATCAAGACCAATAAAAGAATTATATAAAGAACGCGGATAATATAATCCCGCTTTTTCCATACCATATTCCTGAAGCAGTTTATTAAATGTTCTTACTTCTACAAGCTGTATATATAATGACCAAACACATAATATTACCCCTATTCCAAAACATAAATAGAATGTCTTGTTCGCAAATGCTCTCTTACATTCTACTTTTAGTAGTTTTTTCATGATGTTTTATTCCCCTTTTTGATCGCCACTTCAATATAATTGTTTTGAGAATCTTCTGTATCAATAATTTTCGGCACCAGCAGAAACTTCTCGCTCTCCATCACTTCTTTATCTGCAAAAAAGCCTACTGTAATCTCCGTTGTTCCCTGCTGCAATTCTGCCTGTCCACCCTGATGTACATCATCGCTTATCCGTTGCCCATCATGATAAAAACATCCTGCATCGTGATATTCACCATTATTGACAGCCCGGAGAACAAAAGATGCTGTATTTACGTTCAGGTTCTTTTCCGTATCAATATTCAATTTTATACCGACAAATGAATAACCATCTAACAAATTCCCTTCGTCATCTATAAAAGCCCCAACAACATTTGTCAGTAAATCCAAAGATGCTTTTGTGATTTTCTCAGTTTCTACATATGAATCTTCAACACTTACCTCAATATAATCTATAAGCTCTCCATTTTCATTCACATTTGACGCTACTGAGACAGACGAAGTTTCCTCCACCACTTGTTCTTCCATCTGACTAATTTCTTGTTCCACATCTACCGTCATTTCTTCTTTGTCCTCTTTCAACTGATTACATGCACACAAGCCTGTAATTGAAATCAGTACCAACAGCCCACATACTATTCTTCTCATGTCAATCCCTCCTAATATTACCAGGGGCGTCACGTTAATCAATACTCTGATGTGTTTTCGTAATTACGGCGCCCCTTGAATGCTTAAATGCTATCCGGACTCCACCAACCAATGAGTATCACATTTGATGAACCCGAGTGCGAAAATCCAAGTCTTGCATACCTATAGTTTCTTTCTTTTACCAGATTAGGCAGATAGGTATACTTATCAGAAACGCCAACCACCTTAGGCGTACCGTAAGTACAATTGTATGCTGTTCCTGTGTCCAAGCTCGATCCATAAACACGGACAGTTACAGGAGTTACCGCCTGCGTCAATTTTACTGTCGCTGATGTTGCATCCAATTTTTCTCTTGGTGATATGTATTTTGTTGTACTCGGAACTGCGAAACATGTAAAAAGGGCATCTGTATAATTTCCTTTTGCAAACACATCTGATCCACTCATTGACAAGAGCATTCCTCCAGCCATCATCATTGCAACTACCTTTTTAACAATTTTTTTCATTGCTAATTTCCTCCTAACATTTGTACTTATTCAATCTTTATTTTTATTTATATAATTATGAACTGATTAGTTTCAAGTGTAATTTCATTCTTTCCTCCTCCCCCTTATCCGTTTTGAAACTCTAACCATTCCATTATATACTATTGACAGCAAAACTTGGACGACCATACTGATGCTTACATACTGTATTATACCGCATTTAAATCATGATAACTGAAAACGGCTTATTCTGTTAATTTTTGACCTCTATTTTTTTGACAGGTCTTTTCCATTAGGACAGTTTCATATCTCCAATCAATCCCTCTCCTCTGATTTTCGCATATCATCCCAGAAGCCCAACGTCTAATCCGCTCAAAGCGAATCCCACCCCGGCACTTCCGGACATTAAGGAAGCACTATAATATTCCTGTACTGGAACCCTGCCTGATTCCAGCAAGCTCTTTCTCATCCTCCGGCTTTCTTCTTCAAGATCTTCCCGCCTAAGCGCCCCCGCACATTCTTTCATGATCAGATACTTCCCAGCCAGACCATGGCAGAGACAGAGACTATCGTCTTCCTCCCACTTCATCAGGCACTTAAGCCCTCTCTCAATATCCACTCTTACTCTTTCATCCTCCCGGAATTCCTCCAATCCGGCAAGCCTTATGCGTGACAACAGGATCCCGCTCCCACCATGACACCAGGCGTTGGAATGACTGCCATCACGCTTCTGTACGCGCAGATCCAGCCAGTTCTCATCCCGGGCCGAATAGAGCGAATCCTCATATTCCATAAGTCTTCTGATCCGCCCTATATACTCCTGATTGCCTGTATGTTCCAGCAACCCTGCATATGCCAGGACCGCCCCGCTGTTTCCATGGGCCATTCCTGCCAGCGGTGTCTTCTCCCGGGAGCAGATCCATCCGCACCCAGTCTCAAGCTCCCTTCTCTTCTCCCACAGTACCTCCCCGGCCCTGACTGCATCGGACAGATAACGCTCTTCTACCGTTATCTGATACAACCTCAACAAGACCAGTATCCATCCTGCATTCCCGGACAACAGATCGTAACTGGCATCCAAGCCGCTGATCTTTTGAACCGTCTCTGCATGTTTCCGTGCATAATCCAGATACTCCGCTCTGCCGTCTGCCTGATACAAGAGCAAGTATCCATACACTACGGAGCCTTCCCCCACAAACATCCCTGTTCCTTCAATGGGCTTCTCCTTCTTATGTTCCAGACATCCTCTGGTATGCTCAAACATCTTCTCAATAAGCAATCCATACAATTCATCGAATTCATCCGTCTTACAAGTTGAACGGACAGAAGCCAATAACACCGCGATTCCTGGAATTCCGTCATACAGATTCATGCCTGCCGCCTCTACCCTCAATACCGGACCAGAAAGATTCAGTCTGGGAAAGATCGGCCTCTTCTCTGGCAGATTATGGGGATGCGTTCCCTGACAATCCTTCGGTCCCACCCGCAGTCCCGCAATACGTTCCATAATCCCAGCCAGTATATTCCGCTCTTCTTGCGCCAGATTCTTTGCACATACATATCTACTCTCTTCCATCTGCGGAAGATTACACCCCATTGACAGACGGATCATCATCTCCTGCTTCCTCTGATCACAGACAGATAACCCTGTCAATCTGCTCTTAAAGCCTTCATATGCGCTTAATTCAAAATATTCGGGATAAATCCTGCCGTCCCCATCTGTCAGGTGTCGTTCCTTCCCTACAAAATGATAGACTGGGATCTCCAGATTCATCAGCGATCTAAGTTCATAGTCAAAGAATACCGCCTGACCAGAATTCTTCTTCTCTGTCTTTCTCAAAACATGTAACAAATAGATACGATCCTTCGTATTCTTCATAAATTCCGGTGACAGAGAAACCGACATATACATATCATACTGCTGTGTATGTCGGAGCAGATATCTACTCCTCTCCTGGAACAACGGCTCAAATACCCCGGCCAATTCGTCTTTCCTATCCAGCGCAAGCCTGTATGCATCCCGGAATCCACAGCATAACTCCTGCACATACTTCTGTACAGTAACCGGATTCCCCTGATAATACGGAATACTGTTTCGCAAGGTTATCTTCTTCCTCTCATATTCTATCCCGATTCCTGACGACCTTGGGTTAGATATCACAGGAAGCTTAAAAGGCGTAACACAGGTCTCGGAAGAATGCAGGACATTCACACCACCTCCTGCGCTTTTGTCTCCCCATGTGGCTCCCGGCAATATTCCCGTATGCAGTACAGAGCATTCCAGATATTCCCGTATCCTTTCTATCTCCGAATCCCGTCTTCTGCCCGGCTGTACAGCTCCCGGCATCGTCTCCAGATCGACCAGCCAAGGATATTCCCCGTCGGCAATCAGGTTCTCTCCATGGATATCCGACGTGTCTGTCAGATAACAGATGAGAAGCTGTATGCCCAGACGGTAGAAAAACCGCCTGACCTCTGCTTCATCCTGACATGGACGGCATTCAACATACTCATCAAAGCCGCCGTTACCTGCCTCAATGATATCCCTGTCCCGGACGTTTATCTTCAGGTGCGTACAGAACCAGCGATTGATATCCTGATATATCTTATCCTTTCGCAGGCTTCTTGGCTTATAGATGAACTTCTCTCCTCCTGTAAACTGCACCCTGCCCGCTGTCCGCCCCGCCGTATGTACGTCCGACAGTCCCAGTTCTATATCCGCTATCCTTACCCTGGCGCCTCCATTCTTCCGGATTGCCGTACCCTTCCCACGTCCGCCGTCAACTCCTTCTGCCACATCCCGGATAAGATATAACTGGCTTACAATCTGCCGGATCCGCAACAGAAGCACACGCAGAAGCTCCGGGTAACTGCCGCATAACTGCTTTATATACTCCGGACTTCTTAAGAATCGCTCTTCATAGTCTGCATACTCTTCCCATTCATCTTTCCCCGAGAGCTTCCCTTGTTCTGCACATCCCCGGATATCCGCGATCAGACAGCGGACCGGGATTCTGATGATTCCTTGCAGAACGTTGTCCGCTATCATGCACTCCGCCTCTTTCCCGAAGGCCGATATGCCCGGCCATACTTCTGCATAATTCACTGCAATCTGCTGAAAGAAACGGTAGAAGTTTTCAAAATTAATGTCAGGCAGACTTCCAGAATAATAGCTGTCTGCTTCTTCATAGATTCGATGCAGACAGCTATCACATTCCTGATATAATCGCTCTTTCAGCTTCTCACATGCAGTATGGTCGACCTTGTTGTAAATCTCTTCTCCCAGAATCTGTTTCCATACTCTTGCTTCCATAATTCTCCTTTTTGTTCTAAGGCGTTAGTCAATATCTGTTGTTATATGTATTGGAGCAGTCTTAAACACGAGATATCATCCGTTGAGTTTGCCGGCACAGATATTGACTGACTCCCTTCATAAACCTAACAACAAATCAAGGTAAGATACCCTCCCATATGAAATGATATCGCTTCCGCCTCTTCTTCATCCGGCTCCAAATTATCAGCCTGAACAATCTCATATAAAATCATATCTAAATTATCATTTTTCATCTTCGCCACTCTCCTATATCAGTATACTTATCTCAAACCAATCCTTTTCGCATCTATAATTCAATTCTCCACCGACGCGCTCAACGATCTGTTTCACATTCACAATCCCCCATCCGTGGTGAATGGGATCATCCTTCGATGTCTTCCATCTTTTTCCCGTGCTTTCTGGCCGCTCCATACAAGTATTGCCTATCTTTAATACAAACATATGATTTACATTTTTAACAGACAACTCTACCTTTCTTTCTGACGTCTCACATTCTACAACCGCCTCAATGGCATTATCCAGAAGATTCCCCAATATCACCATAAAATCCTCCCCGGAGACAGGCAAATGATAAAGCTCTATCTCTTCCGTAAAATCAATCCCGTGTTTCAGCATTTTCTGATACTTATAATTCAGCAGCACATCTATTTCCGGTATCCCCGACCATCTCTGTCTCTGTAGAACGTTCACTTCCTCCAGATGACCGCAGATACTCTCCATCGCATCTTCATACATTTTCTCTTCCAGACAATTCTGCAAGTACACCCAAGTATACTTCAGATCATGAAGCCTCTTTGCATCCTGCCTGCAGTATTCTGTGATTATACCTGTCTCTCTCGTCAGTATTTCCTGCTGAATGATCAGATTCCTCTGTTCCTCTCTGCTGTGTATATATATTATATAGATCATATACAGCATAAATATCATCAGAATACTAAAGGCCATCAAAATACTCACTGTAATATCTACAGTTTCATAGCTTCTAAACTCCCCCAAATCTAGTATCATGCAAATTAATCCTAAGCCAATCATCTCTGTTATCAAAAAAAGGACTTTTCTTTTCTTAAATCTTACTATCTGCTTTAACAGAAATTCCACCTTATCCAGATGCTTAAAGTATATAATCCCTATCACACATACTTGCAAAAGGCACAGGATAATCTCTTCCCGCGTTCGTCCACCAATCACATTCACGTATGCCGCTCCCTGATGCAAATAGACGCCTCTTATAATCATGAACGGTATTTTTAATAATGAATAAGCAATATCATAGAGCCAATTCCAAAGTAACATCTCCCAAAATCCGCACCGATAAAAAATCTTCAATATTCCTGCATTCAGCACTCCATGTATAATAATCTGCAGCCATGGAATAAATCCGCGGCACGAATCCCACGCCTGATCGATTGATAGAAAAATGAATATTCCCCACCCAAGTTTTTCAACCCATCTTTTATCCCACCGCTTCTCCGGAAATATGTGTGTTATAATAAGGAATCCAAAAATAATTTTGGAAAAACTAATGATACCGTATATTACCTGATTAACCATACTCTGCTCCTGTACATTCGCAATTCTTCTATATCCGAGTATAGCATATCTTGTCCTGTAATTGCAGGATTGTCCTTAAATTCATAGTTTTGGCAGTATGCCTTCACAAACAGCATCGCCGCCGCGGTTACAGCCAACACAATCCTTCCCGCCCTCTTTTGCATCCGTCCCTTCCTCCGCTACCTGTTCTTATACGTACCGCTCCAGTAATCCATAATCCTGTCCTTCACCTTCGCAAGCTGAGGGCGGCTTACGGGAAGAAATGTCCCATCCCGCATCTTCACCTTATATGACTCCAGCGACATGATATGTCTGAGGCTGGCAATCTCCCCGCGGTTAAGCCGTATAAAATCACTGGGCGTAATCCTGTCAAACGCCTCGTCCATCGTCATCCGCACTCTGCTCTCTCCGTACCGGTGCACGATACGAACATATTTCTTGTCCTTAACCATGTAATATATGTTATCCTCCGGTATCCTCTCCTGCTTCGACTGATTCTGTATGACGAAATATTTCCGCTCCTTAACCTCTATATCGTACCACAGAAGCTTATAGGCTTCCGACAGCTTGTCCTTCATCATGATCTTAGGGATATACCGGAAGGTATTTATCTCATATGCTTCTACTGCATGTTCCACATGGTTTGTGATAAAGATGATGAACGCTTCCGGATGCAGGAGTCTTACCTTCCCTCCCACCTTCAGACCGGACGTCCCGGGAAGCTCCATATCCAGCAAGATAATATCATATTCCCCATCCTCCATATCGAACAGGAAACGCTCTACATTCGTATATCCATGGAACTCATAAGTCCCCTCCTTGTACGTTGCTTTTGTGATCTCCTTTATCTGATCTATATATTTCTCTTCGTCATCCAATGCTGCGATTCTCACCATAGTCTCTACCTCTCCTTACCTTTTATCATCTATGTGTCCGGCATATCATTGGTTCTCTTCCCTCCTTAAGGTATATGATACACCTTTTTTCGATCCGTGCACAAAAACGGCTCTAATTCTAACTTTTTGGCCTCGAATTTACGGCGCACTATTTAATAAGGGAAAATATCAGCCACTAATATAAAAAACTTATATATTCATAAATCTCTGCAAAATCAACCTCACATTCTCCCTTAAAGATCCCCGCCGGGATCTTTGAATCGAATCCATAGACCGCCGGAAGCTCCTCATGTGCGAAATCATATACGACTACCTTCTTCTTGTCCGGATCTACGATCCAGTATTCGGATACCCCGGCTCCGATGTATTTCCTAAGCTTCACTGTGAGATCCTTCTTCCGGGTGGAGGGGGACAGGATCTCGACAATCAGATCAGGCGCTCCATAGATACATCTTCGTATAATCTTACTGCGGTCACAGACTACCAGTACGTCCGGTTGCAGTATCGTCTTATCATCACAATCAAGCTGTACGTCAATAGGCGCCGCAAATGGAATACACGTACCGCCCTTCTCTCTGATATAAGATCTAAAACATTCCTGAATCTCTGATCCGATCAACTGATGTATTGAAGTCGGCGCGGACAGATCATAGATCACGCCGTCGATCAATTCTACTCTGCGCTCATCCGGCAGGGCATAGTAATCATCCAGAGTATACTCTCCCTGACGCTTTACCTGATACGCTGTAACAGATTCCACGAGCATACTCCATTCCTTCACAAATACCTTCTCAAGGGCCTGCAGCGTATCGTATCTGGGGGAATCTGTCACACCTGCAAATATCTTCTGTACCGTGCCCAGTGGTACGCCGGATAACTCTGAGATCTTCTCATTCGTATAGCCTAAGTCTTTCTTCCTCTTTCTCATCTCTGATACTGTCATGGAAATCCCTCCTCTGAACATCCGTTATATTTCCATTATATTACCATTTTGATTTCCACTTTTCAAACCGATCATTCAATTTATATATATTTGAACGCCGATGAAGGTAAGATCCACACCATATTTTGCCAAAAAAAGGGGTGTTGCAAAATAACCGTTATACGCCATATCTGGGATACTATTTGTGATAATATTACCCATATATTGTGTATAAACAGCATTTTGCAACAACCCCGTCTGCCTTCACAAAGCCGTCTTCTCATTCCCATAATATGGTATCATGGCAGAATTCCCTCATACTCCTTACCAAAGACTCCACGGTTGAGGGAAATGTGATTCCGCTCTTCTCAAGCTTCTCCTGATCCATGCTGATATCTCGAGGCGACGCTCCAAAAGCTTCCTCATCCTTTCTAAGCCGCGCCGTATCCCATCCAAGCTCTTCGAACATGGCCGATACCGTCTCATATGTATTCCTGTCATTGAATGAGCCAAAGTTATAGACGCCTCCCTCAAGCTTCGTACATCTCTCAAAATTACGGACCACCTCATTCACATCTGTGATTCCCCGCACATCATTCACCGGACAGCTTATCATATCTGATGCCTGAAGCCGCGACACCAGCGTCCGGAAGAAATCGCCGTGCTCCCCTTCCTTAAGCGTTCTGGTATCATACATCCACGACAGCCGGAGAATCACACATTCCGGATTCTGTCTTAAGCACTCCTCTTCTGCCAGAAGTTTCTCTCTTCCATAGACATTGAGCGGGGCAGCGTCCTCATCTTCCTTATGAGGACCGCCTCTCTGGCTTCCGAAGTATACCTGGTCGGAACTGCAAACCAGACACTTCGCACGGACCTTCGCGGAAGCTTCGGCAATATTCCTGCTTCCGTCCACATTGATCTTCCTTGAACGCTCCGGCTCTCTCTCGCACATCCCCACATCGGATATGGCGGCGCTGTGTATGACCATGTGCGGCCTGAAATCATGAAAAATCCTAAAGACCTGCTCCTGGTCGGTAATATCCATCTCTGTATGCGGCGGGGTACAGATCTCATATCTGTCTCTGTAATATTCGATGATCCTGCTTCCAAGGAAGCCGGACGCTCCTGTGACTAATAGTCTCTTCATAATCTACCTCACTGCCAAGCGCTCCATTCGGCCTTCTCCACATTTTAGCTGAATGTCTCTTTATAATTCCTGGAAATCCTTATGTAATCTTTGCCTTCTACATCTTTATTTTCAGTCAAATTCTCTGTCTAATTGGCGCTTTATATCTTCTCCCAGATCATCCGCCCGCTGTGAGCATATTGCAGACACTTTCCCATCTATCTCACATAATATTCCCTCATCTTCTCTATATGTTCCTTTATTTGTCAGAATGCCAAGCAACAGTGTTCTTTCTTCCCTGCCTTTGAATTCCTGTATCAATTGGATCAGTTTATAATCAGGTCCGATCTCTGTCTGCGAATCTATCAAACCTGTCCTTATTTCACGAATATTCGTTATCTCTTCCTTCTCGATCCGTTTACAGATATCCAGAAACTTATGCATATTTTCCACTGCAAACTCTTTCGCGGCAAATGAATACTGAAATGATATATCATTGATTACTGCAACCATTCACATTACCTACCCTATAATAACTCCAGAAGTGCATTGTCCCATTCATCAAAAAAACCCTCCGGCCATTCATCCAGCCGGCCATTTCTATCAAGCACCGGACACAATACTTTATGCTTATACGATTCTTCCTTATCCTTATAGAAAAAGAATAAACCTGTCTCCTTTGGATCTAACTTTCCTTTTTTTACAGCAACCCGTATTCCATTCAGTACATGATCACTATGCGTTTCAAGAATAACCTGCACACCCCCGGCTCCTGCGGCCGCTATCAATTCACCTAACATCCTCTGTCCTCTTGGATGTATATGTGCCTCAGGATTTTCAAGCAGTATCATATCTCCCTTCTGCGCGGATACCAATGCAACAACTACCGGGAGCACATACGTAATACCGAATCCGACATTCACACTTTTGTATGAATTTGTCTTCTCTCTGCCTTCTATATATTCGTATTTCAATTCCGCCGTCCTGGAGGACATATTAACGCTGATAACCGGCGCTACTCCTGGCGATATCATATCCAGCCAGGCTTTTACCTGATCTGCAATTGTTATTTTGCCCGCATCTCCGATCATAACCGCTTTATTTCCTATATCTTCACTGCCATGAAATTGCAGATACTGAATTGCGAATTCTCCGTCTTTCCCAAAATATCGTTCAGACAACTCTTTTTCATTCTCTATCCGATACAAAAACTGCGGTTCAATTCGATATGCGGATAAGTAGAATATTCGATCTATCCACTGTTCAAAACTCTCCCGATCACCATGAAGCTCCGCATTCTTCAGTGGCAATATGTCTTCTTCCGGCCGATATTCAAACTTAAACTTCTCCTCATTATCATCAACCCAGATATCAATCCCAATCTCATCTTCCTCTGCTTTTTCATAAAGAATATCCTGCCCTACGCCAAGATCTGCATACTTCCCCTTTAAGAATAACGGCTCATTCGAAATAATATTTTTCTGTGATTGGCCTAATAATAAAATACTCTGTATGACTGTTGACTTGCCCATACCGTTCAATCCGGTCAGGACATTCACCGTGGAAAAATTCACTTCAAGTTCTTCAAAACACTTAAAATTCTTAAGAATCAACTTATTAATCATAAAAACTCCTCTATTAGATCTCGACTCATCTCAATTCGTCTCACAAATGAATGTCTGTCACCTGCTTTCAATGCCACAGCAAAATCCCAATCTTCCAATAACAGTCTGAACTGATACAGGAATTCATCCTTATTTTCTTCTATTCTTTTTAATTGATCATCACTTAATTCACTGAAACAGATTGCCCATATTTCAAAAATTGCTTTATTTATCGGACCGCGCCGGAAATCTTTATTAAACTTTCTGAAAGCATATTTCCCAAAAATTGCTTTACAGGCTTCCATTACACGTTCAAATCGTGTGGTAACACGGGTACAGTCTTTCTTATCATAAGTATTTGCTTTTTTCAATCCTTTTATAAGAAAATTATCAATATTTCCTTTATATTCCTTTTCATAATCCAGCTCAGTAAATGACAAAAAGCGCAATGCATACTCCCGGTCCAGCATTCGATCCGGTTTTATCGCAAACTGTGTGGCCTCCTTGAATACTTCCATCCCAGCCATCTCCTTGATCAAGTCTGTTCCTCTACCCGAATAAAGCGCCTGCCGTATTTCCTGGTCATTCAACTGAACCCCACCGGTATTGATCCTCTGGAAAATATTAAAAACCACCTCTTCCGGCGTGCCTTTTGTAACTGTATATGCAACGATTGACGATTCTTTGATTCTTCTGACATACTGCCGGGGCAGCTCGTCAAATGTCTTTCCATTAAAATCTCTCAGATACTGCATTCCCTCAAATTCATATTTTTCACACGAACCGTCTTCTAACTCTTCTCCTACCAAATAGTTTTGAAAAGCCGTAAGCCGTTGCAAACCGTCTATCACAACCCACTCATCTTCTCTGGACGCATCGAAATAAAATGCGGGCAGAGGTATCTTCAACATTAATGATTCAATCAGCCGGCTCTGCTTTTCTCTGCTCCATAATCCTCCATTCCTTTGAAATGCAGGCATCAAGTCAAATTCCTCATTCTTTAACCGTTCCATAATATTAGATACATTCGTCGGAACCTGAATGATATTCACATCAGAAGGGATGAATTTATCTGGTTCATCCAGCTCTGTCTTATATCCTTCATCCATATCTAGCGGAAGAATCCTGATTCCCTCTTCACGCAGTTGATAAAGTACACTATTCAACTGGTCTTCGTCAATTCCTGACTTCTTATTCTTAATGATATCCTGTACGACAAATAAACTGATTTCATCATTATTCTTTCTCGCAAAATCTTTAATCTCATTTATTCGGCTTGATATATTCTCTGTACCTTTCATCACATATCTCACTTTCCGTTACATTATCGCCTCACAAAATGACTGAATCCTGCTTGAAAAGCTCATTTCATTTCCCCAATCCCGCCATTAAATCAAGTATATCACAGCCTCAATAAAATAGATAGGTGACAGCCCTTAAAAATGCAGAAGGTTCCGCGCATACACTACGCAGAACCTCCCATATATTACTTATCTTATAATCTCCTACTCTTCTCCGTACAGAGTAACCAGCTTCTTGAGGTATGCATATCTCTCCATAGCCTCTTCTTCGTTCTTAGCGAAGAGCTTCGCTGCCTTCTCTGGATTCGCTCTCTTAAGTGCATTGTAACGAACCTCGCCGTCAAGGAACTCCTGATAATCTCCTGCTGGCTCCTTGCTGTCAAGCGTGAACTTCGCACCCTCAGCGGCCGGATTGAACCGGAAGTTATTCCAGTATCCGCACTTAACCGCTAACTCTTCCTCTGTCTGAGCCTTGCTCATGCCCTTCTTGATACCATGGTTGATACATGGAGCGTAAGCAATGATCAGTGACGGTCCCGGATAAGCCTCAGCCTCAGCGATCGCCTTAACTGTCTGGTTGAAGTCAGCGCCCATAGCAATCTGAGCCACATATACATAGCCATAGCTCATTGCAATGCCGGCAAGGTCTTTCTTCTTGGTCTCCTTACCGCCTGCCGCAAACTGTGCGGTAGCGCCGGTCTTGGTCGCCTTAGAAGACTGTCCGCCTGTGTTGGAGTAAACCTCTGTATCGAATACCATTACGTTGATGTCTTCGCCGCTTGCCAGTACGTGGTCAACGCCGCCGAATCCGATATCGTAAGCCCATCCGTCGCCTCCGAATACCCACTGGGACTTCTTAGCGAGGAAATCTTTATTCTTAACAACGTCCTTGCATGTATCGCAATCGCATCCTTCTAATAATGCAACCAGCTTATCCGCAGCGTCTCCATTGGTAATACCGCAGTTAAAGGTATCAAGATATTCCTTACAAGCCGCCTTCACTTCCTCGGAAGCTTTGTCGAAGCCTGCGATCTCTTCAACCTGAGCTTTTAATCTCTTTCTGATCGCCTTCTGAGCCAGCAGCATACCGTATCCGAACTCAGCGTTATCCTCAAACAGGGAGTTTGACCAAGCCGGTCCCTTTCCTTCCGGAGTAACGGTGTAAGGTGTGGACGGTGAGGAGTTACCCCAGATAGAAGAACATCCTGTTGCATTGGCAATATACATCCTGTCGCCGAACAGCTGTGTGATCAGCTTCGCATATGGTGTCTCTCCGCATCCTGCACAAGCGCCTGAGAACTCAAGCAGCGGCTGCTTGAACTGGCTTCCCTTAACTGTCTCTGGTTTGAACTTCGCAACAACCTCTGGCTTAACCGGAATCTCTCTTCCAAAGTCAAACAACTGCTGAGAACCGATGTTCTCTTCCATGTTCTTCATAACGAGAGCCTTCTCGCCCTTCTTGCCCGGACATACATTCGCACAGGAACCGCATCCTGTACAGTCAAGAGCTGATACGGACATGGTGAACTTCATACCCGGCATACCGATCATATCAATCGCCTTGGTTCCTTCCGGAGCCTTAGACAGCTCGTCTTCTGTCAGAGCGATCGGACGGATAACAGCGTGCGGACATACATACGCACAACGGTTACACTGGATACAATTCTCCGGTACCCATACCGGGATATCTACTGCGATACCACGCTTCTCATATGCGGAAGAACCGGATGGCGTGGAACCGTCTACATAATCATTGAATGCAGATACCGGAAGTGAATTACCTTCCTGGGCATTCACCTTGGTCTGTACATTCTTAACGAAAGCAACAACGTCGTCTCTTCCGCCCTTAACCTCTGGTGAGAATAATCCCTCATCCTCGCAGGACTTCCAGGACTCCGGAACAGCAACCTCTACTACCTGCTTCGCGCCGGCATCGATGGCGTCATAATTCATCTGTACGATCTTGTCGCCCTTTCTTCCATAGGTAGCCTTAGCGGCAGCCTTCATCAGCTCTATTGCCTCTGCCTCCGGAATGATCGCCGCAAGCTTGAAGAATGCTGACTGCAATACGGTGTTGATACGTCCGCCAAGTCCGATCTCCTTACCGATCTTGATACCGTCGATGGTATAGAACTTGATGTTGTGGTCTGCGATATATGCCTTCACCTGTCCAGGAAGATGCTTCTCAAGACCTTCCATATCCCATGGACAGTTCAGAAGGAAGGTTCCGCCGTCCACCAGCTCCTGAACCATGTTGTACTTGTCCACATAAGAAGGATTGTGGCACGCAACAAAGTTCGCCTGACGGATCAGGTATGTGGACTTGATCGCCTTCTTACCGAAACGTAAGTGAGACATCGTTACACCGCCGGACTTCTTGGAATCATAGTCAAAGTATGCCTGTGCATACATATCTGTGTTGTCACCGATGATCTTGATGGAGTTCTTGTTCGCTCCAACCGTACCGTCTGCTCCCAGTCCCCAGAACTTACAGTTGATGGTTCCTTCCGGAGTTGTAACAAGAGCCGGTCCTGTTGTAAGGGAAAGATTGGTCACATCATCCTCGATACCGATCGTAAATCTTGCCTTGTCAGCATTGCCAAATACTGCAACGATCTGTGCAGGCGTCGTATCCTTAGAACCAAGTCCGTAACGTCCGCAGTTAATCGGAACTGCATCGAACTTAGTACCCTTAAGCGCTGAAACAACGTCCAGATATAACGGCTCTCCCTGTGCTCCAGGCTCTTTCGTCCTGTCAAGAACGTTGATATATTTTACTGTATCAGGAATTGCATCAATCAATGCCTGCGCGCAGAATGGTCTGTAAAGACGAACCTTAACGACGCCGACCTTCTCGCCTGCCGCCATCAGGTAATCAATGGTCTCCTCGATCGTATCGCAGACAGAACCCATAGCAACGATCACCTTCTCGGCGTCTGCTGCTCCATAGTAGTTAAACAGCTTGTAGTCTGTACCGATCTTAGCGTTAACCTTGTCCATATACTCCTGTACGATCGCCGGCATAGCGTCGTAGTATGAGTTACATGCCTCTCTTGCCTGGAAGAAGATATCCGGGTTCTGAGCGGATCCTCTCTGGCATGGGTGGTTCGGGTTCAACGCATGGTTTCTGAATGCATCAATGGCATCCATATCTACTAATTCTTTTAAGTCTTCATAATCCCATGTCTCAATCTTCTGGATCTCGTGGGAAGTACGGAATCCGTCGAAGAAATTGATGAACGGAAGCTTGCCCTTAAGCGCCGCACAGTGTGCAACCGGCGTCAGGTCCATAACTTCCTGCACGCTTGACTCACAGAGCATCGCAGCGCCTGTCTGTCTACAGGCATATACATCAGAATGATCTCCAAAGATTGACAGTGCATGGCTGGCAAGCGCACGCGCGGATACATGGAATACACCCGGAAGCTGCTCGCCTGCTACTTTATATAAGTTAGGAATCATCAGCAGTAAGCCCTGGGATGCCGTAAATGTCGTCGTCAGAGCACCTGCCGCCAGGGAACCGTGTACAGCTCCTGCCGCTCCTGCCTCTGACTGCATCTCTGTTACCTGGACAGTCTGTCCAAAGATATTCTTTCTGCCTTCAGTTGCCCATTCATCTACATGCTCCGGCATAACAGATGATGGTGTGATCGGGTAAATGGCTGCAACTTCTGTATATGCGTATGATGCATGAGCCGCCGCCTGATTACCATCCATGGTCTTCATTTTTCTTGCCATTGTCGTTGTTCCTCCTTATAATTATGCAAATTATGTTAATTTGACGTGTGCTTTTATTATAGTCCACACATTGTTAAAAGTCTAGTCATTCTTATCCTTATTTTTGTTCCTTTTTTGGTACAAAGGCTGTGATTCCCCGCCTCTTTTCCTCTTAAGATACCAGATCAGAACCACGGCCGTCATACATACAAGGATGATCAACGCGATCCACGGCAGCGGTCCTAAGACCGTCCACAGACTGTATCTGCGCCGTACTGCCATCCTTGGACGGGGCTCATCTCTGATGATCTTTTCCGGTTCTCCTTTAAATATGCCGGTATCAATCTTCTCTGCCGCAAGCCTTGCGATCAGCTCCTGTCCTTCCTGATCCGGGTGAAGCCCATCCTCCTGCGTATGCTCGCAGATCTCAGAATCGAACAGGTCGACAACATGATAATCATATGCTTCTGAATGATCGTACATGATCTGATTCATGTTCTGGATGATATCTTCCACGATATCATTCATTGCCCCCGGCAGTTCAAACCGGCTGACCGGATTGTAGATATTTGTCACGACCATCTGCGCCGTATCTTTTCTGTGCTCTGTGATGGTCTCCATTGCAAGAAGCCACTGCTCCTCGAATGCCGTATAATCCCAGTTATTCAGCACATCCAGTATCTTTACGATCAGCAGAGGATTCCCCTCCACTCCCTCCTGGAGTGCGTCGAACGCGTCAAAGACACTTAAGAACTTCCGGTCTGTCCCAAGGACTTCCTGCGCCGCCTTCTTGAATTCCTGCATCAAGTCGTTGGCGCCAATGGTCAATGTAATGATGTCGGCTCTGTCAAGCGCCGCGAGCGCCTCCTCTGTACTCAAAATCTCCGTATTCAGCCGTAAAGAATCTCTCCCGTTCTTTGCAAATTTATCACACTGCGCCGGAATCCTTGCCTCTACGGTCACCGCATCTGCAATCAGCTGTGTATAGCATCTCAGATCTTCCTGGCCTTTTCCACCGTATCCTTTTGCAATGCTGTCGCCAAAAGCGACACAGTATATCCTGTCCCCTTCCCATTTGGGGCTTTCTGCTTCTTCGGCCTTGCATGAAACTGTCCCGGCTCCTTCCAGCGCCGCCGTTACGCAGATCAATAAGCTAAGCGCTAATAGCAGAATTTTCCCCAAGCTTCTCCTGACATTTCCCCAAAATCTCATAAACACCCTTCTTCCCCTCAAAAACAAACTACAATAATCTCAGAATTCTTCTTTGCCGCCGGCGTCTGATCACCGTCCCTGTCACATCAGATAGACGATATCCTCCCTGGGCTTCTCGGCCGGTTCCATGTCGATCAGGAAGAGTACCGGCTGTTCATTTCCAAAAGCCACCGCCTTCTCATATTCGAATCTTGCGCGGACCTTGAACCATGCGCCTTTCTTGAATTCGACGTTCTGTTCTGACTTGCAGGGATAACCATAGAATTTCAGATCGTCGGCACAGCAGGTCATGATCTTGCGTACCGGCACGAACATGTTCTCCTTCATCCCTTTAGGGCGGAACGCCTGTGCAACGAATTCTACTTCTTTATGAAGATAGAGTTCCGGGTGGTCATAGGCATCCACATACCAGATACCGAAATCCTCAGATTCTATCTGTATCTTATCTCCCCTGACGTCATAGGGAAGGTCTTCTTCTGACGGCTGTATGATCTTTCCGTCCGTTCCCTCAAAAATGAGCTGCGCCATGGGATTCTGCACCTTGAGCGCCCTGCGAAAGCCTGAGCGGTCTACTCCTTCTGGACAGCGGTTTACTACGATGAGCTCCGATTCCGTCAACTGCTCGATCAGCATGTTCCTCATATTCTTAAGATACATATCCAGAGTCATTCCGTTTACTGTAGAATAGACTCCCTGTAATTCCCAGCTTCGGGGATATCTGACAGCTAACAGCTCCTCAAGCTTCCACATCCCATTATATTCGATCACTACCTGCGCAGGATGATAGTTCTTCTCACAGTTCTTGAAAAATGCCTGGTTCAGCTGGTCGAATTCATCAACCTTTAGCAGAAGCATTTCCCGGGAATCCAGATATTCTTTGGGGTATTCCTCCTCGCCTTCTTCACACAGGATCAGCAGAGTCAGGCCCGGCGCTATCCAGTCCTGCTCCATCAGTGTTTCCTTTACAAGGGTTGTCTTTCCGCTGTCAAGAAAACCTGTACATATGAATACAGGTGTTTTCATGCAATCACCTTCATTTCTTTCAATTATCAGCCATTAAGACGTCATTAGATGTGGAACAGTTTCAGCAGTTCTTCTTCCTTCAGATCTGTACCTATCACGCATACCCGGCCGGTGTAGTCTGCCCGCCCCTCCCGGACCTCATATTCCTCCGGAACAAGGTCGAACTGCTTCCACGTGCCGTCTGTCATAGGAATGATTCCTTTTGAACGCAGGATCGTACCGTATCCTTCCGTCTCGGATAATGCTTTCAGCAGGAAATCCAGTTCCTCATCCGTATACTTATGAGCCGTCTCCCGGCCCCAGCTTGTGAATATCTCATCCGCATGATGGTGATGATGGCCGTGGTGGTGATGGCCGTGATCGTGAGCATGGCCACAACAGGTTTCTTCATGGCCATGATCGTGATGATGATGACTACAGCAGGTCTCTTCGTGGTCATGGCCGTGATCGTGAGCATGGCCACAGCAGGTTACTTCGTGATCATGATGATGACCACTACTATTCTCTTGGCAGTCATGATGGCCACAGCAGGTCTCTTCGTGAGCATGGTGGTGACGACCGCATCCACATTCCTCACTTCCGTGATGATGACCGCCATGATCTTCCAGAAATTCTTCTATCTCCGCCCCGTGTCCCAGCGCCCGGCAGACTGCCTCCCTGTCAAGCTCCTCCCACGGCGTGGAGATGATCGACGCTTCTGGATTCTCCTCGCGGAGCATATGGACGCACTCCTCAATCTTCTCGTCCGTCATCATCTGTGTTCTGCTGATCACGATCGTAGACGCGTGCTTTACCTGATCCTCGAAAAATTCTCCGAAATTCTTAAGGTATAATTTTGCCTTCTTACCGTCAACCACCGTAATCCTTCCGCTGATCTCAACCTCGGCATCCTTCTTCACACTCTCAATCGCCTTCACGATATCTGATAATTTACCCACGCCTGACGGTTCAATCAGAACACGGTCCGGCCTGTATTCCTCCAGTACCTTTTGAAGCGCTTTGCTGAAATCACCGACCAGCGTACAGCAGATGCACCCTGAATTCATCTCCGTGATCTCTATCCCGGCATCCTTCAGGAATCCGCCGTCAATACCAATCTCTCCAAATTCATTTTCAATCAGTACAAGCTTCTCGCCGGTAAAAACCTGATCGATCAAACGCTTGATGAACGTCGTCTTTCCGGCTCCTAAAAATCCCGATATTATATCCACTTTTGTCATATGATATCCCTCTTTTCCATTTTCTCGAATACTCTTTATATATTATCTGTGGTGCGGCACGTCACTCGAACCAATAAGAACCCGCTTTCCCTCGAAAGCAAATCCATAATGGCGGATTCTTTCTTTCGGAATCCCCCTTGCCGTTAATACTGCATCATAGTTTTTATCCTCTATCTGACTTAACGCGCTCTTAAGCGTGTCTTCTAATGTATCTTCTGCCTCAGGATCTTTCACCTTGAACTCGAACACAAATGCATCCTTTTTTCTGTCGTTTGGTTCCATTACAACATCATATCTCCCAAAACCGCTCTCCCGATTTGAAGTAATGATATAATCAATCTTCGAATCCGCAATCAGACCTAAAACAAAGCCATGATAAAAACGTTCGGGTTCTGTCTGCTCCGATGGATGCTTTCCGGTGTCAAAAAAACTGAATACCGTCTGTGACATCCTGTTCATATACTGGTTCATATATCCTGCATTATTCGCAAGCAAGGCTTTGATAAAATCATTATAGCGCGCCGAAGCCTTCTTAAACCACCCCTTAACCATCCTGCGAAACTCTTTTCTGACTTCAAGATTCGTCAACGCCAGCCGATAACAAACATCCTCCTCTTCACTGGCCTCAGACACAGCTTCTACCCTTAAATACCCTGACGCTAAAAGCAGGCTCCAGATTGCCTCACTGTTATCCTCCAACTGCTCAAATATGATCTCCTCATCAATCGTAGTGTCGATGCTTCTGCATTCAAGCAAATCTTCCATGGCCGTCTTTACATCCGGCGCACTCTCCTGAATCAGTTTACTTACCAGAGTATTAGAGCTGGTATTCGCCCAGTATGCTTCAAATCTCTTTGAATCCAGAAACTTTGTAATCGACCAGGGATTATAGATATCACGGCGCTTTCCAAAGGTAAAACCATCATACCATGCTTTTACCTGCTCCTTTCTGTCGGACATGCCGGCCTCGTCCAATGCCGCAAACACCTCGTCCTCCGTAAATCCAAACGCGGCCGCGTAAGGTTCAGAAGTCGTAGTTACTACTTGCAGATTATTGAGATCTGAGAAAATAGATTCCTTGCTCACCCTCGTGATTCCTGTCATTATTGCCCGTTCCAGATAAGGATTCGTCTTAAAAATTGCATGAAACATACCTCTGATAAATGATGACATTTCCTTCCAGTAACCGCCGATATATGCCTCCTGTAAGGGAGTATCATATTCATCTAACAGTATTACCACTTTTTTCCCGTAATAGCGGTTCAGATAGCCCATCATCGCCCGCACTGCGATCTCTGCATCCTCATTCTTCATATCCGGCCTGACCATATCATACTGTAGTTTTTCCTTCTCATTCAGCAAATTTCCCTCAAGCAGAAATTCATTCCGATTATACAGATCTGTCAGATTCTGCTTCATGCGGGTAACTGCCGCTTCATATGTGTTGGACTTGACATCTGCGAAGGTTAGAAAAATCACAGGATATGTTCCCTGCATCATCCTGTAGGCTTCATCTTTCCAGACGGACAATCCCTCGAACAGATCACCGCGTCCCGCATACTGTACAGAGAAGAAGCATTCTAACATATTCATATTCAGCGTCTTGCCAAATCGGCGGGGACGGGCGATCATCGTCACCCTGTCCTCAGATTCCCACCACTCCCTGATAAAGTCCGTCTTATCCACGTAGAAGCAATTCTTCTCCCGAAGCGTATCAAATCCATCATTTCCTATACTGACTGTCCGCATACTCATCCACCGCCTTCTCATCATGTTGAGAACGTAAGTTACCATCTGTCTTCTATTATATCCAACATCTGTAAGGATAACAACAATGTTTTGGAGGCAGCAACGAAAAAGAAGCTGTTGCAGAATCTTTACATCTTGCAACAGCCTCCCTGCTTATTATTCTACTTTATAGAAGGATCATTCACAATTATAACTGCGGACCAGCCGGAACTAATGCCTTACCAGCCTCGTTTCCTTCATACTTCGCAAAGTTCTTAACGAATCTCTGCGCAAGATCCTTAGCCTTTGTCTCCCACTCAGACGCATCTGCATAAGTGTTGCGTGGATCCAGGATGTTGGTATCTACGCCCGGAAGCTCTGTCGGAACATCAAAGTTGAAGTATGGGATCTTCTTAGTCTCTGCGTTAAGGATGTCCCCGTTCAGGATTGCATCAATGATACCACGGGTATCACGGATAGAGATACGCTTTCCGGTTCCATTCCAGCCTGTGTTAACCAGGTATGCCTTAGCGCCGCTCTTCTCCATTCTCTTAACAAGCTCTTCTGCATACTTTGTAGGATGCAGTTCAAGGAATGCCTGCCCGAAACATGCGGAGAAGGTAGGTGTAGGCTCTGTAATACCACGCTCTGTACCGGCAAGCTTAGCCGTAAATCCTGACAGGAAGTAGTACTGTGTCTGCTCCGGTGTAAGGATAGATACCGGCGGCAGTACGCCGAACGCATCAGCTGACAGGAAGATAACATCCTTCGCCGCCGGAGCCGCGGATACCGGACGCACGATCTTCTCGATATGATTGATCGGATAAGATACACGAGTATTCTCCGTCACGCTCTTGTCGTTAAAATCAATCTTGCCTTCTGCATCCAGAGTAACGTTCTCAAGAAGCGCGTCTCTCTTGATCGCATTGTAGATATCCGGCTCAGACTCTTTGTCAAGGTTGATAACCTTCGCATAGCATCCTCCCTCGAAGTTGAAGATACCCTCGTCATCCCAGCCGTGCTCGTCGTCACCGATAAGCAGTCTCTTCGGATCTGTGGACAGGGTTGTCTTACCTGTTCCGGAAAGACCAAAGAAGATAGCGGTATTCTCGCCGTTCATGTCTGTGTTCGCTGAACAGTGCATGGAAGCGATACCCTTAAGCGGCAGATAGTAGTTCATCATAGAGAACATACCCTTCTTCATCTCACCGCCGTACCATGTATTGATGATAACCTGCTCGCGGCTTGTAATATTGAATACGACAGCCGTCTCAGAATTCAGTCCCAGATCTTTGTAGTTCTCAACCTTTGCCTTGGATGCATTATAAACAACGAAATCAGGCTCGAACTTCTCAAGCTCTTCCTCGGTCGGCATAATGAACATATTCCTGATGAAGTGTGCCTGCCATGCCACTTCCATAATGAAACGGATAGACATACGTGTGTCTTCGTTGGCACCGCAGAAAGCGTCTACAACAAACAGCTTCTTATTGGAGAGCTCATTCAGCGCAATATCCTTTACAGCCTTCCATGTCTCTTCTGAAGCCGGGTGGTTATCGTTCTTGTATTCATCGGAGGTCCACCACACGGTGTCCTTGGAATTCTCGTCCATTACGATGAATTTGTCTTTCGGCGAACGTCCGGTGTAGATACCAGTCATGACATTCACTGCGCCAAGCTCGCTTACCTGTCCCTTTTCAAAACCTTCCAGTTCCGGTTTTGTCTCTTCCTCAAACAACATCTCATAAGAAGGGTTGTGTACGATCTCAGTGGTGCCGCTGATGCCATACTTGCTCAAATTAATCTCTGCCATCTTTCATAATCTCCTTTTTTCATAGTATTCAGTTACTGGATAGCTGCTTGCTTTCCCTGATAAATAGTATACATAATAAAAAAATAAAATCAACAGTAATTA